>NZ_JAIVFS010000001.1:310868-381391 GCF_020829645.1 Nostoc mirabile CHAB5784
GTGCCACTACCATCAAGCAAGTCATCTCCAGCATCGCCTGTAAAGCTGACTGCAATGAGGCTAGTTTGGGCCAAGTCGTTAACATCGAAGATGTCATCGCCTCCGCCACCATTGACTTCAAAGCTCTCTGCGGTGTCTACAGTCAGGGTGAAGGGAACTAGGTTAAGCCGATCAAAGATTGCTCTTCCTTGGGCGTCTTGTTCCAGGCGGAAGGTGTCTCCTGCCGCTCGAGCGCCGTTGACCTCAACCACGTCATCGCCAGCGTTACCGCTAATTCTGTCGCTACCGTCACCGTTGTTCCAGATGAGTCGGTCGTCGCCGCCTCCGCCAGTGAAGATATCGTTGCCGCGATCTCCGATTATGGTATCGCTCCCGGCCCCACCTTGTAGCAAGTCGATACCATCGCCACCTTGTAGCAAGTCACGACCAGCGCCACCAATTAGGGTGTCATTTCCAGCGCCACCAATTAGGGTGTCATTTCCACCAAAACCACTGAAGTTATCAGAAGCGGCATCACTAATACCTGTATCTGCTCTATTGGTTGGCCCTGGGCCTGGAATCCAAATTACTGCCATGATTAATCCTCCTGATTCTTAATTTCTAAGTGAAAAATGAGCTACTAGCAGTTCATTTCTAAGAAAAGTATGAAAGTACTAGTTTCTGTCTTTGAGCTACAAAACTGATAGTTTTTAGCTGCTAAGTATTACTCAGAGATACGTTCTTATTTTATGCAAAATATTTGTTTTTATAAAACTGATTCACTATAAAATTTACAACTTTTAGACCATCTGGAAAATCAAAATTTTTTCCTAAATGCCTTTTCTGAAGAGGCTTTCAGACCATTAGATAATTTTAAATAAAGTTAAAACAATAAATGATAATTAAATACTAATCCGTGCTTATGTTGTGGCTTTGGTGACAACACTCAATTTTTATAGCAGTATTAACAAGGGAGTATTTACTTATAAAATATAGTGAGGTTTTATTTAAAGCATTTAAAAGTGTCACCGACCTAAAAGCAGCTATGAATAATCAATCCATGCTGTTAATAACCAAGAGTTTTTACTGAAGGTTGAAGCATGGATTTTTGCATTTCCTCTTAAATCAGTATTTATCTGATGAGTAAAATGTAATACTTTAATCTGATTGAATATTTGCGTTCTAGAGTTAATTTCAGTGGAGGTGGAGCGTAGGGTCACTGAACGCACGACTTTATCGTTCCAAAGCACCTAGTACCGCAAGGCAAAAGTCAAAGGTCAAAAGTCAAAAGTATTATGGAATAAGCTCTTTAGGGATTTTAAATAGTTGCTCTATTTCCGCCGTGGCGTACTAGAAGTTAATAAACTAATATGGTTTAGTTAAGAAAAATTGTCAGTTTAGTTAAGCAACAAAGCCCGGAAATGTTGGGTTGAGGAACGAATGCTGTTAGCGAATTATTTCTTAACATTGGAATCTTCGATAAATCCGTCGTTCTCAAAGATGTTGGCTTTCCTTGCCTCATATCACAATACGCTTGGGTTAAGGATAATTGTAGGTTGGGTTGAACATTCGTGTTACCCAACAAATGTCCGAAAATGTTGGGTTTCGTTCCTCAAACGCCACTTGCTTCAAGTCGGGAAACCCGCCCAACGCAGTGGCTCCCCAACCTACACATTTTTATTTTTTGGGCTTAACCCAAGCGTATTGCCTCATATCATGTCCGCCAAATTACCCATAATAAAAGAACCCCACCCCCAACCCCTTCCCGCAAGCAGGAGGGGAGTAAAAGCTGCGCTTTGGCTCTTTGGGGTATTATGCTTAATTGCCCGGACATCATATCAACCCAAGCTACGGAATAATAATGCTTTATAAGTATTAAGTTCTATTTTGCCAACACTATCAGGAACGAAACCCAAGCGTATTGGTTGATAACCCGCAATTTGGGTTCAATTTTTGGCGTTGCATATTTGCGGGATGATTTTGCTAGTTTTGTGGGATGGGCATCTTGCCCGTCCCTTGGATTTCAGGGCGGGCGAGACTACAAGAATCATCCCTTGATTCAGCAACGCCCAATTTTTGATGTTTTTATGGAGTTTATAAAATTTTTGGCATTTTCTCATTCCCTGGCTGATAACCAGAGAATAAGAAAATCCTAACTTGCAGCTAAATTGCCCCAATTTACGTAGGGTAATTTTGCAGCCGTTACCCGAACTTGGTCAGCATTCGCTACCAACTGACCGCAAGCGTCCCAAGTTCCAGAAATAAATGTGCTTCTTGTCCCTTCACCGATCGCAACTGGGGCGGTGTAATCACCAATCTGCACTTGCAAGGTTTCCAGATTCACTGTCACGGCGGCTTGGGGATTGGCAGCGACTAACTCTTGCAGTTGTTTAACAGTAACAGCATCGGCTGTCAGACAAGGTATGCCCATTGCCACACAGTTACCAAAAAAGATTTCGGCGAAGCTTTCACCGATTAAAGCTTGGATTCCCCATTTTGCGATCGCTTGGGGTGCGTGTTCCCGTGATGAACCACAGCCAAAATTTCTATTGACTATTAAAATATTCGCCCCTTGGTACTGGGGTTGGTCAAAGGGATGTTCACCTTTAAGTGCTGTCCGGTCATCGATAAACGCGCCTTCACCTAACCCATCAAAGGTAACGGCTTTCAAATATCGCGCGGGGATGATGCGATCGGTATCTATATCATTGCCCACTAAGGGTATACCCCGCCCTGAAACTGTTTTAACTTCGCTCACCATAAACTTTATTTACCTATCATTTCCATGACAGCCTGTTAATTTCTACAAATGACCAATGACAAATGACAAATGACCAATGACCAATGACAAATGACCAATGACCAATGACAAATGACAAATGACAAATGACAAATGACAAATGACAAATGACAAAAAAATTACAGTAACTCGCGCACATCAGAGACTTCGCCTTTAATCGCAGCAGTGGCGACCATTGCCGGACTCATTAATAATGTTCGACCGGAAGAGGAACCCTGTCTTCCTTTAAAGTTGCGGTTGGAGGAGGAGGCGCTGATTTGTCTTCCTTGTAGCTTATCGGGGTTCATGGCTAGGCACATAGAACATCCTGGTTCCCGCCACTCAAATCCGGCTTCCTGAAAAATTTTATCCAGTCCTTCAGCTTCCGCCTCTTCTTTCACCCGTTCAGAACCTGGGACAACGAAGGCTTTGATTCCCTCTGCAACGTGGCGACCTTTGGCTATTTTGGCAGCTTCTCGCAAATCAGTAATTCTACCGTTGGTGCAACTCCCAATAAAGCAGACATCTATTTTAGTGCCCTTGATCGGTTGACCAGGATATAAATCCATGTAGCGGTAAGCTTCTTCGGCAATAAATCGGTCTTCTTCTAGCAGTTCTTCCGGCTGAGGCACTGACTGGTTGACACCGATACCTTGACCGGGAGTAATCCCCCAGGTAACGGTAGGAGAAATTTCCGCAGCGTTGAATAGCACTATATCATCGTACTGGGCATCAGCGTCGCTCTTGATGGAATCCCACCAAGCTACTGCTTTATCCCAATCTGCATCAATGGGTGCAAAATCTCTGCCTTTGAGGTAATCGTAGGTGACTTGATCGGGATTAACGTAGCCGCATCTAGCACCGCCTTCGATCGCCATATTGCAGACAGTCATCCTCTCTTCCATATTCATTTGCTCAAATGTCGTACCTGCAAATTCGTAAGCATAGCCCACGCCACCTTTAACACCAAGTGAGCGGATGATATGTAAAATTACATCTTTGGCGTAAACACCAGGGTTGAGAGTGCCGTAAACTGCGATTTTGCGGACTTTCAGTTTGGAGAGAGCAAGGGTTTGGGAAGCGAGAACATCCCGGACTTGGCTAGTACCAATACCAAATGCGATCGCACCAAATGCTCCATGACTGGAAGTGTGACTATCTCCACAAGCGATCGTCATTCCTGGCTGAGTCAACCCAAGTTCTGGAGCGATCACATGAACTATACCTTGACTACCAGAACCGATATTGTAAAAAGTTATGTTATTTTCTTGACAGTTATTTTCGAGCGCCTGAATCATCTCCTCTGCCAAGTTATCGGCAAAGGGACGCGCCTGGTTTTCTGTAGGCACAATATGATCGACTGTGGCGACAGTACGCTCTGGAAATAGTACTTTTAAGCCCCTCTCGCGTAACATCGCAAAGGCTTGGGGACTGGTGACTTCATGAATTAGGTGAAGCCCGATAAATAGTTGCGTCAGCCCTGAGGGAAGTGTACCAACGGTGTGTAAGTCCCAAACTTTATCAAACAGGGTACCTTTGCTCATACGTCAATCAATATTTCAAGAGTCCGGTCTTAAATAGTATCAAAAAATAGTCTCGGTTTTTGCAGATCACTTAATATTACTTACAGCTTTGCACTCTTGTTTCTCTGTGCCCTCCGCGCCTCTGTGGTTTTATTCTTCTTTAACGAACCGCAGAGACGCACAGATCACAAAGGAAGAAAGGTAAAAGCGAAAATTCTCCGAAATATTGAGATGCAAAGATGTAAATAAGTTTATCCTTTTCCACAAGGATATGTTGAGACAATACGAGATAATTGCACTACCAGCGTTATGTCCATAGATTTACGGGAATTTTATCAGGCTAGCGATCCCAGCAGAACTCTGTTTGTCAACAATAGCTCTGATGGCAAGTATTATATAGATTTTTCCTCGGTACGAGGTGGTGATATTCTTGGCAAGCTGAAGCAGAAGATTACTTTTTTTAAGCCGAATGAACCCACTTGCACTTTATTTACTGGACATATTGGTTGTGGGAAATCGACAGAATTATTACGATTACAGGCAGAACTGGAAAAGTTAGGCTTCCATGTGGTCTATTTTGAGTCCAGTGACGACCTGGAAATGACTGATGTCGATATTGCTGATGTGCTGCTAGCGATCGCTCGTCGTGTGAGTCAAAGTCTGGATAAAATTACCTTGGAGTCACCCAACAAATTTAATGAGTTGCTGCAAGGTGCTTGGAAGGTCTTAAACTCCGAGGTGACGGGGGTAAAAGTTAAGGTTCCAAATGTCGGCGATTTTGGTGTCACCTCTGAAAAAGAAAAGCTTTCTCTGGCTGTGGGCATTGGTGAAATCACAGCGAAGATGAAAAATGACCCAACGCTGCGAGAAAAACTCAATCAGTATTTAGCACCACAAAAAACTAAGTTGCTGGAAGCGATTAATCAGGAATTATTGGAACCTGCGATCGCTAAACTCAAACAGCAGGGTAAAAATGGTCTGGTGGTAATTGTTGATAATCTTGACCGCATAGATAATCGTGCCAAACCTTGGGGTCGTCCGCAGCAGGAATATTTATTTGTCGATCAAGGTGAGTTTTTGACAAGGCTTAATTGTCATCTCCTCTACACCATGCCCTTGGCTTTGAAGTTTTCCAATGATTACGGAATGCTGACTCAGCGTTTCCCAGAAGACCCCAAGGTGTTACCAATGGTACCTGTACAATGGTCTGATGGCAGTGTTCATACACAGGGAATGGCACTCATGCAGCAGATGGTACTAGCAAGAGCTTTTCCTGAGATGACACCAGAGGAGCGTTTAAATAAAATTACCGATATTTTTGATAGTGCTGCTAGCTTAGAACGTTTATGCAAAATGAGCGGTGGTCATGTGCGGGATGTGCTGAGGCTGCTGAATACCTGGATTATGGAAGAGATGAGTCTTCCCCTAACTCGTGCAACCTTAGAGCAAGTGATTCGTTCTCGGCGCAATGAAATCATGTTACCGATTTCTGAGGATGAGTGGCAATTGTTACGTCACGTCAAGGAAAGGAAAAAGGTAAGTGATGACCACGGATATCAAAAACTGATCCGCAGTCGGTTTGTATTTGAATATCGGGATGGTGGCGAGTCTTGGTTTGATGTTAATCCGGTTTTGGCAGAAGCAAGGGAGCTGCAGTGAAGTATCTTTCGCTTACCCACTCATATTATGTCCGCATAATTAGTTATGATTCCCACAGTCATTGCACCCCACCCCGACAATCGTCGCTTTGTCTCCCCTCCTGCTTGCGGGGAGGGGATTAAGGGGTGGGGTTCTTCGGGTTTAATAAGTAATCAAGCGGACATGATATCACCCGCCAGAGATTAAAATCTCTGGCTAATAGCTAAAGTCCTCTGAAGAGGACTAACAATTGCTTCCAGTCCACTTTAGTGGACTTCAGCTATTAGCCTTGCACTTGAGTGCAAGGTGAGATATGTTGACTCAACGTCAAAACATATAGTAAAAATTCGCACCTAAAAAGCATATTAGCTTTATGAGTCCACAGCAACCACCAGAAGATGACTATATAAACAGCGATGTCTACGACGGGCTACGCCTACGCACTCTGCAACAATTAGCTTGGGCCATAGAATCTTCCGTGGGACAGTTTAAGCTGATTTTGGCCCGGTGTAATTATGTCAGTTTGCGCGATCGCCTCATCCAGAAATTGCGGGAAATTTGTCAAGTCGAAATTCGTGTCTTGGCAGTGCAGCAATCCAACAGGACTCTTTATACTGCGATTCAGGAAGAATTTGGCGAAGAAATACCAGCCTGTGTAATGGTTGTGGGTTTGGAATCAGTGCAGAATTTGTCTGTGATGTTAACTTCTGCGAATCAGGTGCGGGAAGAGTTTCGCAAGAATTTTGCTTTTCCCTTAGTGTTGTGGATTGACGATGAAATCTACAAGCAACTAATACAGCTTGCGCCAGATTTGGAAAGTTGGGCAACTACGAGAAATTTTGACATATCAACACAGGAATTAGTAGATTTTATCATCCAAACCGCTAATCAATGGTTTAGTAATAACTTCAAATTTAGCGTAGATGTAAATATTAAGCTGGGAAATGAGTTAGAAACGGCACAAAGATATTTAATCAAAAAACCAGATATCTATAATTTAGAAATTCAAGCTAATTTAGAATCTTTATTAGGTTTTATCAAACAGATCAATAATCATCCAGATTTGGCTTTAGAGCATTATCACAAAGCTTATAAGCTCTGGCAGCAAAATCATAATTTAGAACGACAGGCAAAAATCCTCGGTGAAATTGGATTTTGCTATTATCTCAAAGCTTTTAAAAATCAAGATATCAATCATCCAGATTGGCAAGCGACTTGGCATTATCTTCAAGAGTATATAAATTTTATTAACTCGTTTAAAAGTCCAGATTTAATTGCTAATGCAGTAGTTAAATTCGGTGATATATTACGAGATTTACAAAAATGGGAAATATTGCATAGTCTTTCGGAACAAGCTTTAGTAATCCATCAAACTAACAACCAGCTAAGAGAATTAGCCAAAGATTACGGTTTTTTAGCTGAGGTAGCTTTGGCTCAAAAAAGCTGGCTTAAAGCAAATCAGTTAGTGAAACAAGCCTTGGAAGTTTTTGCTGGAATTCCCAATTTGGAATCTGCGAATATATCAGGGGTTTTAGCTGATATTCCCGAAAGGATTTTAGAATCAAAAGATTTGAGCTTGTATCAGTTGATTTTAGGTCGTTCTCAATACCATTTAGGTCAAATTCAACAGGCAACTCTCAGCTTAGAAACTGCTAGGGATGTGGGTAATCCCCTGGAAGATGTCAGGCTTTACTTGGATATTCTCAGGTTTTTGCAGCAGCTTTATTTTGAGCAGAAAGAATATCTCAAAGCATACAAAATCAAACAGCAACGGCGTTCCATTGAACAGCAATTTGGCTTGCGGGCTTTTATTGGTGCGGGTAGGTTAGAAGCTACAAAACAGGCATTTGTAGAGACATTGCGCTCAAACTCTCCACAAGGAAATATTGCCCCAGAAATTGCTGCATCAGGTCGCCTATTGAATGTAGAACGTTTAATTGAACGCATGGGTCGCCCTGATTATAAGTTGATAGTAATTCATGGGCAATCGGGTGTAGGCAAAAGTTCCCTAGTGAATGCGGGACTGGTGCCAGCTTTAAAGAATAAAGCAATAGGTACTCAAGATTATTTGCCGGTGGTAATGCGCGTTTACACCAACTGGGTGGAAGAGTTGGGGAGGCTTTTGGGAAAAAGTGGGGAGTGGGGAGTGGGGAATGGGGAGTGGGGAGAGTTAGAACCTCAACGTTCAGCCTTTGAACTCGGAACTTCGACCTCTGAACTCGGAAGTTCGACCTCTGAACTCGGAAGTTCGACCTCTGAACTCGGAACTTCAGCCTTTGAACTCGGAAGTTCGACCTCTGAACTCGAAACTTCGACCTCTGAACTCGGAAGTTCGACCTCTGAACTCGAAACTTCGACCTCTGAACTCGAAACTTCGACCTCAAATACTCAAAATCCCCACTTTGTACAGACGCGATTCATCGCGTCTCTCCCCACTCCCCACTCCCTCCTCTCTCAACTTCGCAAAAACGAACAGCACAACCTCCGCACAGTCCTAATTTTCGATCAATTTGAGGAATTTTTCTTTGTTTACACCGAACCAGCACAAAGGAAGCAATTCTTTGAGTTTCTGGGAGAGTGTCTGAATGTTCTATCAGTGAAAGTTATCTTATCGCTGCGGGTGGATTACATTCATTACTTGCTGGAGTGCAATGATTTGTCCAGTCTCAAGATTATTGGCAATGACATTCTCAGTAATAATGTGCTTTACAAGTTGGGGAATTTCTCACCTGCTGATGCGAAGTCAATTATTCAGCGTTTAACTGAAAATACTAGTTTTCACTTAGAGGATGTTTTAGTTGATCAACTGGTGCAAGATTTAGCGGGAGAATTGGGTGAAGTTCGTCCCATTGAGTTGCAGGTTGTGGGGGCGCAACTGCAAACGGAAAATATTACAACTCTGGCAGAATATCGGCAGCGTGGTACTAAGGACGAATTGGTTAAGCGTTATTTGGATGAAGTTGTTAATGATTGCGGTGAAGAAAATCACCAAGCAGCAGACATATTACTGTATTTGCTGACCGATGAAAAAGGAACTCGCCCTCTGAAGACTCGCGCTGAGTTGGAACGCGATTTGTTCCCGTACTTCTCGGAGATTCCCCCAACCCCCCTTAAAAAGGGGGGCTTAGTTTCTTCTACCCCCTTTTTAAGGGGGTCGCCGCAGGCGGGGGGATCAGAAGCTAGGGCAGAACAAGCTTCTGAAATCAGTAAATTAGATTTAATATTAGAGATTTTTGTCCAATCCGGCTTAGTGGTTTTGCTACCAGAAAACCCGGCTGACCGTTATCAACTGGTACATGACTACATCGCCGCCTTTATCCGCCAGCAACAAGAACCGAAGTTAAAGCAGGTGATGGCGGAACTGCAAAAGGAACGAGAACAAAGAAAACTGAGTGAGACGAAACTGAATAACTTTCTCAAACGCGCCCTTTTTAGTTCCGTGGCCGCAGGTTTAGGATTTGCTGGGTTAGCAGTGGTAACATTCCAGTGGACAGTAGAGGCAAATGTTAATCTAATTAACGCCATCAATAATTCTTCTGAAGCCTTTGCTGTCTCTGGACAATACCCAGATGCTTTAATAACAGCCTTAAAAGCAGGTAACAAACTCAAGTATACAATTTGGGCACAGCACAGAAGCGATACCCGAATGCAAACTGTGGCGACTTTACAGCAAGCGGTTTACTTAAAGCCAAATGAGGCGAAAGAAAATCGTGCGATTGAAGTAAATACTTTAGATGGTCATAGCGAGTCTGTCAATAGCATCGTTTACAGCCCCAATGGACATCAGTTAGCTTCTGCTAGTGATGACAAGACGATCAAAATCTGGGATGTCAGTAGTGGTAAACTCCTCAAATCCCTTACTGGTCATAGCAATGAAGTCTGGAGCATCGTTTACAGCCTCAATGGACAACAGTTAGCTTCCGCTAGTCGTGATAAGACGATCAAAATCTGGGATATCAGCAGTGGTCAACTCCTCAAAACTCTGACTGGTCATAGCAATGCCGTCAATAGCGTCACCTACAGCCCCAATGGACAACAGTTAGCTTCCGCTAGTCGAGACAAGACGATCAAAATCTGGGATGTCAGCAGTGGTAAACTCTTCAAATCCCTTAGTGGTCATAGCAAAGAGGTCAATAGCGTCGCTTACAGCCGTGATGGACACCAGTTAGCTTCTGCTAGTGAGGACAAGACGATCAAAATCTGGGATGTCAGCAGTGGTAAACTCCTCAAATCCCTAATTGATCATAACGATGCGATCGTGAGCGTCGCTTACAGCCGTGATGGACACCAGTTAGCTTCCGCTAGCGCTGACAAGACGATCAAAATCTGGGATGTCACTAGTGGTCAACTCCTCAAATCCCTAATTGATCCTAGCAGTGGGGTTTTTAGCGTTGCCTACAGCAGTGATGAGCAACAGCTAGCTTCTGCTAGTGATGACAACACCATCAAAATTTGGGATGTCAGCAGTAAAAAACTCCTCAAAACCCTGACTGGCCATAGCGCTAGGGTCTATAGCGTCGCCTACAGCCGTGATGGACAACAGTTAGCTTCTGCTAGTTGGGACAAAACCATCAAAATCTGGGATGTTAGCAGTGGTAAACCCCCTAAATCCCTGACTGGTCATAGCAAAGAGGTCAATAGCATCGCCTACAGCCCCAATGGACAACAGTTAGCTTCCGCTAGTGATGATAAGACCATCAAAATCTGGGATGTCAGCAGTGGTCAACTCTTTAAAACCTTTACTGGTCATAGCGATAGGATCATTAGCGTCGCCTACAGCCCTAATGAACAACAGTTAGCTTCTGCTAGTCGGGACAAGACGATCAAAATCTGGGATATCAGCAGTGGTCAACTCCTCAAATCCCTGACTGGTCATAGCGATACAGTCATTAGCGTCGCCTACAGCCCCAATGGACAACGGTTAGCTTCTGCTAGTGCTGACAACACCATCAAAATTTGGGATGTCAGCAGTGGTCAACTCCTCAAAACCCTTACTGGTCATAGCCATTGGGTCATTAGCGTCGCCTATAGCCCCAATGGACAACAGTTAGCTTCCGCTAGTGCTGACAACACCATCAAAATCTGGGATGTTAGCAGTGGTCAAATCCTCAAATCCCTGAATGGTCATAGTAATTGGGCCATTAGCGTCGCCTACAGTCCCAATGGACAACAGTTAGCTTCCGCTAGTGCTGACAAGACCATCAAAATCTGGGATGTCAGCAATGGTCAACTTCTCAAAACCTTTACTGGTCATAGTGATGCAGTCAGAAGCGTCGCCTACAGCCGTGATGGACAACAGTTAGCTTCTGCTAGTCGGGACAAGACGATCAAAATCTGGGATGTCAACAGTGGTCAACTCCTCAAAACCCTGACTGGTCATACTGATAGGGTCAATAGCATCGCCTACAGCCGTGATGGACAACAATTAGCTTCTGCTAGTGATGACAACACAATAATTTTATGGGATTTAGATTTCGATAATTTATTACTCAGTGGTTGCAACTTGCTGAATAATTACCTCATTGCCCATCCAGAAGTGTTAGAAGAGTTGCGATCGTGCCAAACTCCATAGCAGTTGGCGCAAGGGGCGACAACGTTAGTTATCCAAGGTGAGAAGTTAGCGCGAAATGATGATATTAATGGCGCTGTTGAAAAGTTTGGCAAAGCACAGCAGTGGGATAATAAATTAAATTTTGATTTCCAGGCGAGAGCGAAAGAGTTTGTCAACAAAGGCAAGGCTGAACGCTCAGTTGATGAAGGAAACAGCCGCTTACTAGATAAAAAGTTTAAGGAAGCGCTAGCAGCTTATACCGCAGCCCTCAAGCTCGATCCAAAAGTCGAAATTCCTATAAGTTCTTGGGCTGAACTATGCTGGCGAGGTAGTCTCCAAAAACAAGCCGCCGATGTTTTACCAGCCTGTGAAAAAGCCGTTGCACTTGCACCTGAAGATGGCGGCATTCGTAATAGTCGTGGCTTGGCTAGAGCGCTGACAGGCAACTATCAAGGAGCGATTGAGGACTTTGAAGCATACATCGCCCAGACTGAAGATAAAAATAGTAAAGCACAACGGCAACGCTGGGTGAAAGATTTACGAGCGGGGAAGAATCCGTTTACAGATGCAGAGATTAAAAAGCTACGGAATTAGAGAATTGGGCATGGGGCATTGATTATTTCTTCACTATCTCCCTCATCTTCCTTATTGCATAGAATAGTTGTATTGAGTCATCAATTCGCTATGACCGTAACCACCAAAAAACTGACTTTTGCAGAGTATCTCAAATATAACGATCGCACGGATACCCAATATGAATTGCTAGACGGAGAATTAATCCCCATGAGTCTTGGTACTGGCAAGCACGGCGGTATCTCGAAGTTTTTAGAACGAAGCTTTGATGACGAAAGTGCCAAAATGGATAAGAACTGGACAGCACAAAAGTTTTCTGTGGGAGTGCGTTCTCCACGCTCTGGACGTTGGGACACCTCACGAATTCCAGATGTGGTAGTATTACCAACACAGCAATGGGAAGCACTTTCTAATCGAGAAGCTGTAATTGAACTCAACGAAACTCCTCCCATACTAGTAGTAGAAGTGGTCAGCGAATCTACACAAACCACAGACTACCGCAGTAAACGTTCTGAGTATGCTGTTCTCGGAATTCCTGAATACTGGATTGTTGACCCCATTCAAGAGATGGTAACAATATGCACCTTAGTAGAAGGGTTCTATGATGCTGTTGCATTCCGAGGACAAGAACGCATCATCTCTTCGACCTTTCCACACTTGGATTTGAGTGCTGAACAAATCTTGGCAGGACACAAGTAAATGGCATACAGCGATTTTAGTCTGGCTAAAGTGAAAAAGAGTTTTGATTTAACACTCGATGAAACTCTGAATTTATTTGTTGATACAAAACCTGTTACACCATCAGAAACACTCAGAACGATTTTAATAGATTACATTCCTTTAGCAACTGCAATTTCAACCGAAAAAGCTAGGTCAGAGTTTTTAATTGCCCCAATCCTCGCAGAGGTCAGACGATTATTAAATAATAAAATATCACTGTTCTCTGGAAATGAATTTAATGTTGATGCAACTCAAGGCTTGCAAGGTTTTTGCGATTACATCATCAGCAATTCCCAAGAGCAATTATTTATTTCTGCTCCGGTAATGTTTATTTTTGAAGCAAAAAAAGAAGATATTATCGGCGGTCTAGGTCAATGTGTAGCGGCAATGATTGCTGCACAGTTGTTCAATCAAAATCAAGGGAATGAAGTTGGGCGGATTTATGGTTCAGTTACTAGCGGAACTAACTGGAAGTTTTTATTTTTAGAAGAAACGACTGTTTATATAGATTCGACTGAGTACTATATTAAAGAAGTTGATAAAATTTTGGGTATTTTATTGCAACCTTTTCAGCCTGTTTTAAGTGGTGTTCAATTAACTAGTTCCGTGGGTTTAAGTCCCCCGGTTCAATAAAAAAGCAAGTTTTGTGTTGGGGTTAAATCCCCATTACAAAACAAAATTCACGAATTACGAATTACGAATTACGAATTACGAATTATTTAATATGAGTCTATATTGTCTAGTTCACGGTGCTTTCCAAGCCACTTGGTGTTGGGATTTGCTAATTCCCTACTTAGAAGCACAGGGTCACAAAACTGTAGCAATGGATTTGCCAATTGAAAGTGCATCTGCTACTTTGTCCCAATTTGCAGATGTAGTAATTCAAACGCTGCCAAAAACTGATGATGATATTGTGCTAGTCGGTCACTCAATGGCTGGTACTATAATTCCCCTGGTTGCAGAAGCGGTAAAAGTGCGTCAATTAGTGTTTGTGGCTGCGCTGCTCCCATATCCTGGAGTCAGTACACTCGACCAATTTTCTCATCGTCTTGATGCTGATACGCTTAAATCATTCAATTACCAACCACAAGACCCAAGTAAACTCGAACAGTTCTACGATGAGCCTGATATGTATGAACCAGCTTCCGTAGGGAAAGATTATTCAGACGAAGCAGTATTAAGGGATTTTTTCTTTCATGATTGTCAACCAGATGTAGCACAGTGGGCAATCTCAAAAAGTCGTTCGCAACAATCTATGGCATATATATTTGAAACGAATCCTCTAAAAGTTTTGCCGCATGTTGAACGTAAATATATTGTTTGTACCAATGACCGAATAATATCTCCTACATGGTCACGCTATGCTGCACGCAAGCGCTTAGGAGTCGATGCCATTGAACTAGCTTCTGGACATTGCCCACATCTGTCTCGTCCCGACCTTCTCGCCTCAATATTGACTAGTGATTAATTGTTTGAGTTCGGGTCAATTGTTGCCATAGCAAACTTATTTTCTAACTGTTGCATTAATCTTTTGCCTAAGCGGAATATCTTACTGGTGCGATGCCGATGCCCGCCGTAGGCATCGCTCATAATAAATGAAGCCCCATAAAGGTAAACTGGTATGGATTGGAGAACTTATATTCATTCAGACCCAAAAATTCTCCTTGGAAAGCCTGTCGTCAAAGGAACGCGGCTATCGGTAGAATTCATATTAGGGTTGTTTGCCGAAGGTTGGACACAACAGCAAGTCACAGAAAGTTATCCAACTCTCAGCGCTCCTGCAATCCAAGCTGTGTTCGCGTTTGCGGCAGAGTGTCTCAAAGAGGATGTATTTTACACATCGTTGCTGTCTACTGAGGCCAGGTAATGCGGTTTCTGGCGAATGAGAATTTCCCATTGCCCAGTGTGCGGCTGCTACGCCTTGCAGGCTATGATGTCGATTCGGTGACAGAGGATTCTCCAGGCATTGAAGATACAGAGGTTTTGACTCGTGCAGCTAATGAGCAACGGGTGATTTTAACGTTTGATCGTGACTACGGCGAACTCATCTATCGCTTAAGATTACCATCACCAACTGGTGTAATTTATTTGCGGTTTCGCCCCCATACTCCAGAGGAGCCAGCCACATTATTGTTAAATTTACTAGAGATAGAAGGATTGCAATTTGAGGAGCGGTTTACGGTATTAGAGCGCGATCAGATTCGCCAGCGTCCTCTACCGTAGTTAGGCATACCACAAACCCAAAAAGGCTAGAAACTGCATCTAAGCTCTTTCTAGCCTTAATTTACTTAATGGGCAGTACCAGACTCGAACTGATGACATCCTGCTTGTAAGGCAGGCGCTCTACCAACTGAGCTAACCGCCCGTTTGACTAATCCTTAACTAATATAGCAAAACATTTCGCATTGCGCTAGTAGTTTTAAGAAAATCTTTTTTTCTCTTATACTGACTCAGTATTGAGTTACTCAGCACTGGCTCAACGCCCCGCTATCGCTAACAGGATTTAGGATGCCCTCTGGTCGGACGCACGATCGCATTACTATGTATGCTCTGCCGTTTGTGGCGGGCGTTACTTTCTGGCAGACTCGCAGTAGCAATGCAACTTTGTTGGTTGCAGGCGGGTTTCTATTTGGTGGGCTGATGTTTGGCCCCGATTTGGATATCTACTCTGTGCAATTTCAACGCTGGGGTTTCTTGCGCTGGATTTGGCTACCTTATCAAAAAAGTCTGCGGCATCGTTCTTTTTTATCCCACGGGCCGATTATTGGCACGATTGGGCGGATACTTTATCTGGGGTGTTTGCTTGCTATTGTGGCAATTTTCGTTTTGGCGATCGCCGAAAGGTTATGGAATCTGAATTTTACTTGGCAGGATTTGGGTGGAACTGTGGGGCGATCGCTCGTGCAATACGATACTGAATATATCGCCCTGTTTTTGGGTTTAGAACTCGGTGCGATGAGTCATTCTCTTAGCGATTGGGGCGGTTCGGCATACAAGCGCTTTCAAAAACACGGCATTCGGGGGTTGCTTGCTAGTGGCAAAATTAAGAAGCGGAAAGTTACAAGTCGCGGTAGTCGTCGAACTACAGTTAGCAGAAAGAGCAACGGAAGAACGACAAAGGACAAATGACAAATGACAAATGACAAAGTTGATACTTTGGCAGCGTTGCAGGAATTGATTGAGGTGGTGGCGAAGTTGCGTGAGCCTGATGGTGGTTGTCCTTGGGATTTGGCTCAAACTCCCGAAACCCTCACACCTTATGTGATTGAGGAAGCTTATGAGGTGGTGGACGCGATTAAGAGTGGGGATAAGGGTGCGATCGCACAGGAGTTAGGCGATTTATTATTACAGGTGGTATTGCAAGCCCAAATCGCTAGCGAATCTGGGCAATTTTCCCTCAAAGAAATAACTCAGGGGATTTCCCAAAAGTTGATTCGCCGTCATCCCCATGTGTTTGGTGATGTGTCGGTGGCAAGTGTGGATGAGGTGCGGCAAAATTGGGAACAAATCAAGGCTGCGGAGAAAGGTGAAGTATCTCCAGAGGCGCAAAAACTTAGTGCTAAACTTGCTCGTTATGGACGCACTCTTCCCCCGCTGACGGCGGCGATGAAGATTTCCCAAAAGGCTGCGGCGATCGGGTTTGAATGGGAAAATATTCAGGGTGTCTGGGATAAGTTTCATGAAGAGTTGGGGGAGTTTCAACAGGCTTTAGCTGAAGAAACACCAGAACGACAACAAGCAGAATTAGGCGATTTATTGTTTGCGGTGATTCAGTTAGCCCGTTGGCATAATCTTGACCCCAGTGCCGCTTTGCAAGGCACAAATCAACGATTTGTCCAGCGATTAGAAAAAATGGAGGCAGTTGTTGACCGTCCCCTTTCTGATTACAGTTTGGATGAGTTAGAAAACTTGTGGCAACAGGCAAAAGCTCAACTTGCTCAAAAAGGGAGTGGGGAGTAGGGAATGGGGAATGGGGCATGGGGCATGGGGCATAGGTTATTCTCCTTGTCCTCTCATCTCCCCCAGTTTTTTTCTTCTCTACGAGACGCTGCGGGTACAATTTTGAATTTTGTTAGCGCAGCGTAAAGCCTTCTCTTCGAGACGCTGCGCCAACGGCATGGCAACGCTATGAGCGAGTCCGCGAGCGTCATTTTGAATTTTGAATTGATTTCTCCCCACTCGCTTCTTCAAGATTTTTCAGCATCGAACCACTTATCATGTAGCGATTGATAAGTGCCATTTTCTTTGAGATTCAGCAACGCCTGATTAATTGGTTTGCGGTAGGGACTGTTGTTAGGCAGAATGATGCCGTAGCTTTCTTCACGCAAGATACTACCAACAATCTGTACTTTCCCTTTGCCTTCGTTGGCAGCATAGAACAGAAGTACAGGCGCATCAAACACCACAGCATCAGCTTTTTTGGTTTGCAGAGCATTGTAAGCTTGCTCAATTTTGGTAACTTCTAAAACTGAAATCTTATGTTCTCGCACATATGCGGCGGCTGTGCTACCCGCAGTTGTGGCCACTACCTTGCCGGATAAATCGTCTATACTCTTGATATCACCCTGAAGCTGTTGTATTGTTAATAAGGTAGTCGCGCTGGCTGTAAAGTAGGCGGCAAAAAGTACTCCGATGAACATCCAGACAATACCTACTAGGCGTCCCAGTACTCCTTTGGGCATTTCATCCGCTTGGGTTGCTAATGTGGCAGCTGCCCACCAACAAGCTTTGAAAATGCCGGGAAAGTATGATTGGGGAATCATCCCATCTTTATGATGGCGCTCAGATAACCAAATAATGTGGGCTGCTACGACAATTAACACTAGAGCAACGCCTATTACCTGCAAGAGCCTAGTAGAGAAAAATAATTGCAAAATATTTGGGAAGGCACTGTTGTTGGTTTCTGAGTTTCGTACCATAATTTGCAGCCCCCCAGTTAAAATGGGTAATGAGAAATCAAAATTCTGCTGGCGTTCGGCTGTAATGGAGATAGCTGCAATTCCCAAATTAGCTTTGTTGTCTTTGATAGCAGTAAGCAGTTCCGGCACAGAGGAATATTCAATAAATTTAGACTCTACACCTATTTGGTTGGCGATGCTACGCCAGAGGTCGATGCTGAATCCCGATAACTCACCTTTGTTTAGTATCACAAAGGGCGGTATAACTCGTGTAGCTACTAATAACGTTTGTTGGAGTTGTGGTTTTTGGGCTAGTCCTGGGGATGTCATTAACAATAATGCCAGAATCCCACCTACTAATCCTATGCAGGTATACAGTGCTAAGGAACGCCTGGTTTTGTTTTTACGGTCATATCTGCCAATCGGGCTTTTTCTCCCAGCTAGAATTTGGCGAAATCTAGTAGCGATCGCATTTCTCATTAGAATTTTCTAAAGGTTGTATGCTGTATCTATTTATCATGCCCACCCCATATCAAATATGACATTTATCATCCCCCTAAAACCGATTTTTTTCAGATTTAGAGGGATGAACATGCTTAAAGCTAGTAATCTGTCTCATTAATTTTGATCAGTTCCAGGACTTACGCACAAGGAACGGAAAATCGTAGACGCAAAGCGGCTTGCCGCAGGCTACCACAGAGGACGCAGAGAAGCCAGTGCGCCCTTGCGGTTAAGAGACTTGAAGCAACTGGCGCGACACGGAGGAATAAGAGTTTGAGAGGTTTTCTGCGTAAGTCCTAAGTTCGTAGTAAGCACAAAGCGTGCTTAAAAATCTAGGACTAAAGTCCTTACTACGAACTTGTTTACCCCTTGTAACTAATGAGACAGATTACTAGACTCAAGTCGAACTACAATTTGATGGTAACGGTCTTAACTTCGGTATACTGCTGTAAGCCATACTCGCCAAGTTCTCGATCAATACCAGATTGCTTGAATCCACCGAAGGGTGCAGCAGCATCGAATACATCGGAGCAGTTTACCCACACAGTACCAGCCCGGAGATTGTTGGCAATTGTGTGTGCTTTGTCGCCGACTCGATTACCACGAGTCCAAACTGGCTCTGCAAGCTGGATTCCACGTTCATCTATCCAAGCCAATCGAGCCAGATAAGTTGGTGACAGTGGTGGCGAACCTGGCAATACGTTCGGTTAAGCCCAAAAAATAAAAATGTGTAGGTTGGGTTGAGGAACGAAACCCAACATATTGCAGGGTTTGTTGGGTAACACGAATGTTCAACCCAACCTACAAATATTCTTAACCGAACCGTATTGGCGAACCTGGTTAAAGGCAGTAAATAAGTTTAACTAGTTCCGTGGGTTTAAGTCCCCCGGTTCAATAAAAAAGCAAGTTTTGTGTTGGGGTTAAATCCCCATTACAAAACAAAATTTACGAACTTGTACTGAGCGTAGCCGAAGTATTACGAATTATTTAACGTACAGTCAACGGCCACTTTTTCCTTAAAGGTAGGCTTTACTTCTCTTTTTTACAAAATTTTTGCGTTTCTGTAAATCATATTTATGGTCTTAATGATAAGTCTTTTACAGGACATGATATCATTCATCCCTGCCCATGAATTATCAATTAGAAGCTGCCTTTTCTGCTACAGTATGAATTATTTCCTCCAGCGTTTGGAGTAATTCTTGCTCGTTATAAGGTTTAGAAAAGTAAGCCCTAGCACCTAATTGCATCGCCAATTGCCGATGTTTATTGCTGCTACGAGAAGTCAGCATGGCAACTGGAATATTTTTTGTATCAACGTCTGAATTTACCTTACCTAAAAAGCCATAACCATCAAGGCGAGGCATTTCAATATCGCAAATTACTGCCTCAACTCTCAATCCACTATGGAGTTTTTCTAAGGCATCTTGACCGTCTTTAGCTTGCTCTACTTGATACCCTCCTTTTTCAAGGGTCAGCGCTAAAAAGCGGCGAACATTAATCGAGTCATCTACGATTAAAATTGTGCCTTTCTGTTTAACAGACGCGGCTGATATTTTCTCTTCATCAAATATGAGGAACGGTGTTTTTAACCTTGCTGATGGTAATTGAGTGCCTTTGGGAGTCCGCCGATTTGTAGCAATCCAATACAGCAACTCATTAACATTAACTAGTGGTACTACTCGACCATCACCGAGAATTGTGCAGTTGCTGAAACCTTCAGGTAAAGGTATATTCCCCTCTACTTGGCGAATAGCAACTTCCTGTTCACCCCAGCAACGGTCTATTTGGATTGCTACTGACTGATTATTACCTTTGACTACTAACACGCTGTTAGCATTAATTGCTGCCGGAGTCTCTAACTCTGAGCTATAGCGCAGGCAATTAAACTCTAAATAACGAGTCAGGCGAATCAGTGGCAACATGTTTCCTTGCCAATTTAAGACTTCGCTACCTGCCATTTGGAAAACTCGCTCGTCTTGGAGTAAGGATATTTCTGAAATGACATCTGTGGGAAATGCCAATAGCATTTTGTTGATTTCTACCAGCAGAACTCGCGCCACGGAAAGTGTAAATGGTAGTGATAAAGTGAAGGTAGTACCAACCCCTGGTTCGGTATCAACTTTCACATCTCCTCGAATCAGTTTGAGGTTGTTACGAACCACATCCATACCGACACCGCGACCAGATAATGCTGTGACTTGCTCGGAGGTGGTAAAACCTGGTTCAAAAATTAGTGATAACAGTTCTTCATCACTAGCATTAGCGAGTAGAGAAGCATCCAATCCCATAGCTAGGGCGCGGGTGCGAATTTTCTCCAGAGAAATGCCCCAACCATCATCACGGATAGTAATCAGGGTGCGATTGCTGCGGTGAGTAGCTGTAATTTCAATCAATCCTTGTTCTGGTTTACCCAGAAGGCGGCGGGTGCTAGAGTCTTCGATACCATGATCGAAAGCGTTCCTTAAGAGATGCATTAAAGGTTCGTTTAATGCTTCTAAAATGCTGCGTTCAATTAAAGTGTTGCCACCTTCAATTTTTAACTGAACATTTTTCCCATACTCTACATTTAAATCGCGCAAGGCTCTGGGAAAACGTTCAATTAAATCTGACAGTGGGCGCATTCGGATGTGATTGAGCTTTGTTTGTAACTGTTTGGATGTTTTGTTTAGTTTCCGAGCAATTTGGTCTGTATCATCTACACTCAGTTGAACGTCAGTTGTGACTTCCTGTACCTGAACAATGGTTTCCATAACTTCCTGCGATCGCAGGTTTAAATCGTTATAGCGATCCATTTCTAAAGTATCAAATTCCCTCTCTGTACCTTGTGTTTGGTGGCTATTTTCAGCTTGCACCCGCACCCCAGCTTGAGTAGAAATTTTGTCATATACTATACGTAATTCCTGGTTTTCTCGGTCGAGAACTTGGACTCGCTGGTTCAGGTTACGAACGAGTTTGCGTAATCTTTCTAGTTGCGAGTTTAACCCATTTCGCTGGACAATCAGTTCGCCAAATAAATCATTAATTTGCTCTAGTTGTTTGCTGGGAACTCGGACGCTATTTTCATGAGTTTCCCGCTCTTTAGCAACGCCATTTGGCTCTGCTTTACCTTCGCCAAATCTGCCATCTAGAGGATTATTTTCTTTAGCAAATATTGTATTATGCTCAGTGACATTGACAGTATTAACATCATCGGCTAATTCTGCATCTACAAATGTAAAATTAGCAGCTATCGCTTCATGATTAGTCCAATTTTCTCTAGTATTTTCTAGTGGCCAAACAGATGTTGACACTACTTGTGTATCTGTGGTGATATGTGGTATTACTTCTGCTGGTAATAGTGGCTGGGATTGGGTATAACTACTATTTAAGTCAAGTTCTGTAGGCAAGTTATCTAGTTGATTAGTCAGCACCAACGCTTGCGATCGCCGCCATACTTGCAATGCTAACCGGGCAATTTCTGGAATGCGCGAGCTGCTAACAGTTTCCAATTGCTGCGTTACTGACTCACAAAGCTTGGTAAAAGCTGCCAACTGGAGCATTTCACCCAAACCGCCCAATTCAGCTGCCATGATCACAACTTCTTCATGCAAACCAGGCTGTTCGCTATCTGCCAATATAAATTCTAGGCGTTGCAAACACTCTTCTACTTCTGTGCCAAATAGCAAGGGGATAACGTCTTGGCCATCTTCTGGGGATAGCATGGTTGAGGCATCCTCAGGGGTAGGGTCACCCAAGCGATCGTGCAACTCATCAAAAATTGGGTAACAAAAGGTTGCTAACCACGCATCTTCAACAAGATTACCTTCTGCAAGCAATTCTACAATTTGACGCAGCCAGTCAACTCCAGATAGCAATAAACTTTGCAACTGAGTATCAATTTCGAGAGAATTTTTTTTAGTTTTTAAAACTTTAAAGGAATCTTCCAGACGGTGAGCTAAATCACTTAGCGATCTAAATCCCATCATCCCCGCGCCACCTTTAATAGAATGAGCGGCCCGGAGTGCAGCATTGATTTTATCCAAATCGATGCGGTTAGTAGTATCAATTTCCAGCAATACCGTTTCTAAGGTATTCAAGTAATCAGTTGCTTCTTCCAGAAACTGCATCTGGATTTCTAGTTCTTTGTCTTGTAACATGGTTTTTGTCCTTGGTCATTGGTCATTAGTCATTAGTAATTGGTCATTAGTCACTTGTACTGAGCGTAGCCGTTGGCGCAGCCTCTCGTAGAGAAGTATTAGTCATTGGTAAAAGGACAAAGGACAAATGACAACTGACAAATAACAAAAGTCATTCGTCACTTGTACTGAGCGTAGTCGAAGTATTGATCACTAGCAAATAGCAAAGGACAAATGACAAATGACAAATGACAAACTTAACTAACTTTGAAAGCCTCGACAGTCTCTTGTAACTGATGAGAAATCTCCACGGTTTGTTGCAGAGATTCGGAAACTTGGCGAGAAGAATCGCTAGTGCGTTGTGATACAGCAGCGATATCTTTCATCAATTGGCTAACACTTTGCGATGTTTCAACCTGAGATGCAGTTGCAGTAGAAATCGACTGCACTAAGGAGTCAATTTCACGCGATACATCCAAAATTTCACTCAGACTTTGTTTAGCCTCCTCCACAATTCGAGTTCCTTCTACCACTTGGGTAGTGCCTATTTCCATCGCTAGTACCACCTCACTGGTTTCTCGTTGGATATTTTCAACAATTTGTTCAATTTCTTGGGTTGCTGCGGCACTCCTAACTGCTAATTCGCCAACTTCTTCAGCCACTACGGCAAAACCTTGACCTTCTTCACCCGCACGCGCTGCTTCAATACCGGCGTTAATGGCTAGTAAGTTAGTTTGAATAGCGATTTGGTTAATCAAGGAAACCACGCGAGAAATTTGTTGCGAAGATTCTCCCAAACGTTTCACTTTCTTAGCAGTTTCACCCACGGTTTCCCGCAAAGACAGGATGTTTTGTACCGTCAAATCCATCGCGTGTCCACTCTTGGTGGCGGTGTGAGCCGCATGATTGGCAACGAAAGCAGCTTTTTCGGCGCTTTCGGCTACAGCTTTCATGGATTGGGTCATTTGGTCAACAGCATCGAGGGTACGGTTGATTTCGGCAGCTTGAGTCAGCGCTTCCTCTGCTAGGTGGCGAATGGCTCCTTCGTCAGAACCAATGGCAGTATTAACGTGGATAGCAGCTTGTTTAACTTGGGTAACAATATCCCGGAGGCTTTCTACAATGGAGTTGAAAAAGTCGGCAACAGTGCCTATTTCGCCAGGCGTCACGTCTGCACGCACCGTCAAGTCACCTCTGGCTGCACCTTCTACGTTGTTGAGTAGTTCTAAAAGTTGCTGTTGCAGTGTTTCGTTTTGATACCGTTCGTCGTCAGAATCGATTACTGCAACATTTCTAGATTGCTCTATCTTCTCTAATAACTTGGCTTGTTCTAAGGCATAGCCAATTTGAGTTGCTATCTGTTGAAACAAGTCAATTTCCGGCTGTTGCCAAACACGAGGAGTTTGGCACTGATGAGCAATTAATAAGCATAAAAGTTGCCCTTGGGCAAGAATCGGTACGATCAAATTACCTTTGACGGCAAATTTTTCCAAAAGTTGGATGTAACCGTCGGCATTTTTCAGACTTTGGTCTTGATGAATGTTTGCAATTGCTTGCACCTGTCCATCGTAATCAGTTTCTACATAACGTTCCCGAAAATAAAGATCGTCGATTTTCACTCCGAGCATTTCCGGCCAATTACCAGTTACCGATTCAGCAACGACAACGCCATCCCTAGTATTTGGATTCACGCTATAAACGATTACCCTGTCTGTTTTTAGCGCTAGCTGAACTTCTTTTACTGCTGCGTGATAAATATCTTCAGTTTTGAGACTTCTCCGAATTTGTAGGGTAATATCTGTTAGTAATTTTGCCCCTTCAACGTCCAGTTCTTGTTCCTTAACTAAGACCTGCAATTGTTCGGCCATCTGGTTGATATTTGCACTCAATACCCCTAATTCGTCTTCTCTTTCGATTTCCAGACGGGTATTAAATTTACCTTGACCAAGCTTTGCTAATGCCGCAGTTGCATTTAAAATTGGCTGTGTAGTAAGTTTAGCTAACCGAGATGCGATCGCAGCTACAATCAATGCTGTCACTGCTGTACCAATGGCTATAATCCATAACAATTGTCTTTGCGGCTCAAATACAATTGCTGTGTCTGAAGATAAAAGTACTTGCCAGTTTAAATCTGGTAAGCCATCTAACTTACTGGCTGGTACGTAGCTGACTAGTTCTTCTTTTTTGCCAGTTTTGGGAACTTCTATAAAACTATCTACCTTTTTGGCTGCTATCAGTTTAGGTAAACTAGAATACTCTCCCTTTGCCTCTTTCCCTAATAATTCCTTTTGTGGACTCAAGAAAACTGTTCCCGAAGCATCGAGCAAATGGTATTGTTGTCCATTGGCTGCGTAGTTTTTGATTACTTCTTCTAAAGATTTTACGGGCATCCGCGCTCTTACCACACCAATCGTTTGGCCCGTCCTTATCTCTTTCACAGGTGCAGCTATATAAATACTCACTACACCAGTATTTTTTGCTGCTTCCGGTTTACTAATGACAGGAGTATCTTTTTGTAAAGCCTCTTGAAAGTAGGTACGGTCTTTTTGGTTGTCTAGGGGTTCGCCTGTGGATTGGACAATCAAGTTACCTTGGCGATTAAAAACAGCAACGCTGTCATAAGCTTTGTAGGCTTCGATAACTCCATCTAGGATTGCTTGTTTATCTTGATTGGTGATACTTACACTAGCCTGGGGACTTGTCAAAAAAAGTAAACTTGATATTACCTGAATATCTCCGTAGCGTACCAACATGAAACGGTTAACTTTATCACTTAAGCCAATAGCTTCAGCTTGTTGAGATTGGGTAATTTGCTTAGTAATCGATTTGTTGGCAAAGCTAAAAGCGATCGCGCCGATGCCCAATACTGGTATTGTAGCAATTGCGATCGCTACAATAGTCGCTTTCTTAGCCAATCCGAGTTTTGTAAAAGAGGCAATAGCCTGATTTAGGAAAGAATTATTAGCCGTTTCACTAGTAGTTTTAGTTGGTAGCTTTATGACACTACCAGTTATTTTTTGGGATGAAATCAGTGATGCTCGATTTTGAGCGCCACTACCTTGATTCGCGTTGGTTTTATTAAACATAAAAGTAATACTCCTAACTATGTGAATAAGAACACTAAAAATCCTTTTTAGTAGTACACTCTAATCACTGCGGAGAATAGAAGACTGCACAATTGCCTGGGCATCTAATACCAGTAATATTTCTTCTTGTTGCACAACGCACCCACATAAATAAGGAACTAAACTGGATGCCACTTGTCCTATAGGAGAATGAATATCATCAGGGATGAACTTAGTCGTACCTTTTATTTCTTGCACAACTAAACCCAACACCAATGATTCCACTTGGATAACGATCGCACTGTACTGTCGCAGTCGATAATCTAGGGATTCTAAATTGAGCATTCTTGGCAAATCAACAACCCAAATTATCCGACTCCGCCAATTCATTAATCCTAATATACAGGAGGGCTTATTAGGCATTGAGGTTACAGACTCAATAGGTACAATAATTGCTTCTTGCGTATGTTTCATTGATAAAACAGCAGGAGTCTGTTGATTTAGCTGAAACTTCAGATAACCGTCTGCTAAATTATTTTGGGTTTCTTTTGAAGGAAGTGTAATGTTTATACTAGTCATTGATTCAAATTCCCACTGATTTAATAGTACGTAGCAGAAGTTCGCGGGTGTAAGGTTTAGTTATGTAGGCATCAGCACCTTGTCTCATCGCCCATAAACGGTCAATTTCTTGATTTTTGGAACTACAAATTACAATTGGCACTTTTGCAGTAATCGGATTTCTTCTCAGATAACGACACAATTCAAATCCACTCATTTCTGGCATTACTACATCAGTAACGATCACATCTGGTTTTTCTAATACAGCTTTTTCTAAGCCCTCTTTTGCACCACTTGCTTTAATTACGTTGTAACCACTTTCTTTCAGATAATGGCTCATTAATTCCAATTCACTGGGAGAATCTTCTACAATTAGAATTGTGCCAAGTAAAGTCAGACTCACTATTAAATCTCCTAAAAAAATAAATTAAACATATTAGAATTCAGGAGTCAGGAATCAGAATGGGCTAAACGCCCCGCTACCGCTAACAGAATGGAATTAGCATAGCTTGTCAGTAGTTTACTAACTTCTTCCAGTTTAAGTTTTAATTCCGAAGTCTCACCAGATTCCAAATCATTTGAAAGAATTAGATAATAACGACATTCTTCTAAAGAACCTTGTGCAATGTTTAAAAAACGTCCTTTATCTGCTAATCCTTTTTTCTTAAATCCCTCTGCTATATTTGCTGGTACAGAAATTGCTGCCCGTCTAAATTGAGAGGTAAGCCCATATATTTCTGATTTACGAAAGTGAGCAGTAAATGGGTAGACCAATAAAATAAATTGATGTGCTTTCTGCCAAACTATCAAATCTTGAAATGTCTTCGCTGGCTGTCTCATTTCTTCTAACTCCTGACTCCTGTACAGACGCGATTAATCGCGTCTCCTGACTCCTGTACAGACGCGATTAATCGTGTCTCTACTCCTGACTCCTAAATTAACCAAGATGTTTAAAAACCATTTTTAGCAATTCTGATTGTGTAAAAGGCTTAGTCAAATATCCTGATGATCTGACTATTTTCGCCTTTGCCCTGTCGATAAAGCCTGTTCTACCAGTCACCATAATAATAGGCGTATGTTTAAAAGCTGAATGTTTCCGTAATAAGGAACATAGCTCGTAGCCATCTAAACTTGGCATCTCAACATCTAGCAAAATCAGATCGGGCTTACTCCGAAGAATTTGCATTAAAGCCTTCACAGGATCGTTGATCATCACAACTGAAAATGTGTTTTCATCCAAAAAGTGTTTAATGGAATTCAAAACTGTTTGGCTATCGTCAATGCAGGCAATTGTATATAGTTTTTTACCAGCAGGTAGCTGAGTATTTTTCTTGTTTTCAGGAATATCAAAATTGATTGGTATCGGTAACTTTTGCCCAAGTTTTATTTGCAGTTGTGGCTGAACTTGAGACGGTTGTATTTTAGACAAAACTTGGGAACTCCCACCAGCCGGAATTGATGACTGGATATTTTGCCGATTTCGTAACTGTTTTTGACAGTGTTCAACAAGTAACCGCAAATCCAGCCGACAGAACTTTGGTAGTTCATCCAAAGAACTTTCCGGGCTGAATTCATAGTTACCTTCTTTTAAACACAAAAATGATTCCAGTACTTCTTTTGCTAATTCGTCTATCAGGCTTGCTGCTTGCACAGAGGTGATATAGTCCTGATTTACTAACCAACAAATAGCTTGGTAATCGGCATTGGGTATTGATTGGTGTTCATTCTTCGTCTCAAACATCAGCCGCATCTGCACGCGAGTGGCGCTGTTAAGAGCAGGAATTTGCTGGCTCAAACGTCGCAAGTGACTGTCAAGCCGCTCAAACAGTTTATCTGAATAGGAGGCATAAGTAAGTTTACCGTCCTCTAGATAAATTGACCAAGAAACTATTCCAGTAAATATGTTTAAGCACCCTGTAGCACGCCGACTGGTTAATTGTGCCAACAGAGATAGCGGATGTAGTTTCTGGAACAACCTGTAGCTACCTATAGGAGTTGTGCTCATTTTGCTTTTACTTCAGCTAAATTCGATACGTGTAAGCTAAATTCGTACAGAGTTATTCCACAATTTAAATCAAATAAAAAGCATCAAACTTTTGCATTTTCAAGTACATCAGTTGATATCTAGACTTGGTGGTGAAACTCAACGAAAACAGCGTCATTTTCAAATGATCGAATCTCAGTAACAGGAAGTAAAATATTATTAATTTACTTCCTGTTACTGAGATTTACAGACTTTTTGGACAATAAGACATAAAAATGTCAAGACTAGATGAAGCCACTTTCCATTGAGTAACCCCAATCTGACTACAGGAATAATACTGATTTTGTAGATAGTAATATATTTGAACTTCTGTATTTACACTTAAGTAAACTCTATTTTTTAAGCAGATAGGACTAATGAAGCCACTTTGCATCGAGTAACTTCAACTTGACCACAGTAATAATACTGGTTTATTGATAATAATAAATTGATTTTTTATATGTTTTAGTTTCATGAACAAAGATATAGGACTTACGCAAAATATCTCTTAAACTCTCATTTCTCCGTGTCGCGCCAGTTGCTTCTCCCTTGGCGCTAGCCTCTCCCTTTGGGAGAAGGGGAGACGCTGCGCGAACAAATCTCTTAACCGCAAGGGCGCACTGGCCTCTCTGCGTCTGGAGCGGTAGCCTGCGGCAAGCCGCTTTGCGTCCAATACGGTTCGGTTAAGAATATTTGTAGGTTGGGTTGAACGAAGTGAAACCCAACAAACCCAACATATTGTAGGGTTTCGTTCCTCAACCCAACCTACACTACACATTTTCATTTTTTGGGCTTAACCGAACCGCATTGGCTCCGTGTCTACGTTATTCCGTAAATCGTGCGTAAGTCCAAAGATAGTATGTCTTATTTCACTGTTCATACCTCGGTGGATGCTGCAGAAGCCTTATCAGCACAAAAAACTAAGAGTATCCGCAGCCCTGCCTGGAGGGGGACATGCGTAATATTTATGAAAAGTTGGGCAATTGCTGTTGTTTTAGTAGGAACTGACCGTTTAAAAGCAGTAATTAAGCGAGATGAACAAGTTTATAACCGCTTTCGGGCTTGTCATCGTTTCGGGAAGTTGCCAGGGAAGAAGTTCCAGGATACTGTACAAACCTGGGAAATAAGGTTTTAAAGTTGCCATTGCCTAACAAAGATATTCTGCAGATTTTGACTTCGGCAACAGAAGGTTACATTGGTCAGCTATAGCAATCCTTGCAGGAGTCGTGAAAAATATAGATAAGGAAACGAACCGCCTTCTCTACGAGAGGCTTTGCCAACGCGCAGCGTCTCGTTAGAGAAGAACGCAAAGATAAGAGAGAAAAAAGAGATATATAATTAATTTTCACAAATGATTTAGGATTGCTATATAAGCTATTCTAAAATTTAGGATATGGAGAACGAACAATTTTTCTTACCTTACCATCGCTCTTAGAGGTTACATAAATTTCCCCCTCTTCGTCTACCCCAAACCTGACATCAGAACGTCTACTACCAATGATTTCTAGAAAAGAACCTTCTTTTTGACCATCAAACAGTCTAAGTTCTTTAATCTTTGCCTGTTTACCATTAACAAGTTCATCTACAGGTACATGAAAAAAACGTCCATCGTTGGCAAAATCAGCAAAAATATACTGACCTACTAATTCAGGAATGGCTCTACCTCTATAAACATAACCGCCTGCGATCGCAACTGCATAATAACCCTGCCAATCAGCAGGTAAATCATGGTCATATTGAGCAACCGGATATGTGTAACCATACTTGGCATCATCTTCTGGTAAAGGAAATAGAACATTCTCATTCTTTTCATTTATCACCCACCTTCCCTCACGATTCCCCCATCCGTAGTTAGCGCCTTTGCTCCCAAGATTGATTTCTTCAATCAAAGCTTGACCGATATCAACAATTAACATCTTGCCTTGGCCACCTGTATCCCAACTAAAACGATGGGGATTACGTAACCCATAAGCCCAAATTTCCCCTAAAGTTTTGCGGTTGTTATCCCGAGCAAAAGGATTATTTTTAGGGATGCCATACTTACCGTTAGCGCTGTTCCTACCAAAAGGATTTATACGCAGAATTTTTCCTAGAGGTGTACTCAGGTCTTGTCCATTATCTAGAGGATCTGTATTGCTGACAGGAAAGCCGTCACTTCCTCCGTCTGCTGTAGCAATGTACAACATTCCATAATCAACATCTCTAGGTTTAGCATTAGGATTAAAGCCCAATTGCCCGACATTATGGTCTGGATATGGCTGTTCAATCCGCAGAATTTCTCGAAAAGTTCCAGAAAAAGTATTAGCAGCAGGATTAGTAGTTTTCCATTCTAGAACTACGTCATGGTGAGAACTTTCGATGATTTTACCTGCCCTATCAATAATTTTTTTTCTCACAGGAAAATCAGGAATGGAGTTATTTTTGTCTTCACTGTGTACAGTATAAAAAATTCCATTTTGCCTAAATTCTGGATGGAAAGCGAAATAAGAGAAACCTTGTTGAGAGCTTTTATCACTAAAGCTTAAGTATAGTAATCGCTGTAAATCCATGTAAACTGAGGCTTGATTATTATTAATTACATAGAGTTTGCCACGCATATCATTGACGAATAACCTGCCGCTACCATCACCTGTATTGGCTAACATATTTAATCTTGCGATTCTCTCTTGACTTGGCGCTATACCGCTTTTGGGTATTTGCACAACTTCTTGTATACCTACGGAAATATGTGATTTTTCAATCTTTTCAAGAATGGGGTCTGTAATTTGAGCCGAAGAAATATTAGAAAACACTAAGTTGAAAACCAAGGCTATGCAGATACCAACTAAAAGGTATAATTTTTTCATTATCTCAGTTATAAATAGGTTTTAGTTTATGCAATCTAGGTTTATGAAGAATATAAAACTAGCCTCAATTCCCATAACTATGGGGATCAGTATTATCTTGATGAGTATTTTGTACCCTTGTCAAGGGGAAATAGCTAAGACTAAAGCAGTATCCTTAGACACAGGCGATGTACGCGTTAAAGATTCGGATCAGCAGAATGCAAGTATAACTGTTACTGAATGGGGTAAGGCTGAAAATGGTCAATTAGTAAACCTTTTTACCTTGACTAATGCTAATGGACTAGTAGCTAAAATAACAAACTATGGCGCAATTCTTACAGAATTAAGAGTTCCGGATCGTCAGGGTAAATTAGACGATGTAGTATTGGGATTCGATACTCTAGAGGCTTATAAACAGGTTAATCGCTATTCATATTTTGGTGCGATCGTTGGGCGAGTTGCCAACCGTATTGCCAATGGCAAGTTTACTCTTGATGGTAAAGAATATACTCTAGCTACTAATGCAGGTTTACATCATCTTCACGGTGGTAAAAAGGGTTTTGATCAAGTAGTTTGGCAAGCCGAACCAATCACAAGCCCGACTGGAGCAACATTGAAATTGACATATTTAAGTGTTGATGGAGAGGAAGACTATCCTGGTAATTTAACAGTAACAGTAACTTATACGTTAACCAATAATAACGAATTTAAAATGGAGATGACTGCCACTACAGATAAGCCTACACCAGTCAATTTGACAAACCACTCTTACTGGAATTTGGCTGGTCATGCTTCTGGTAGCATACTAGGACATCAATTATTAATTAATGCAGATAAATATACACCAAATAATACCCAAAAAATCCCTACAGGAGAGATTAAATTAGTTCAAAATACCCCCTATGACTTTACCCAACCCAAGTTAATTAATGATGGCATTAAACAACTTGAGAACGATAAACCCAGTTATGACATCAACTATGTACTCAACGGGAAACCCGGACAAATAAAACTCGCTGCAAAAGTGGATGAACTATTCTCTGGTCGAGTCATGGAGGTTTATACAACTAAACCAGGAATGCAGCTTTACACTGGTTACTTGCAGAATTTGAAAACTCAGGGGAAAGGTGGAGTTAACTATCAGGGATATGCTGGCTTATGCCTAGAAACCCAATACTTTCCCAATTCAGTTAATCAACCCAACTTTCCTACAACTATCTTGCGTCCTGGTCAAATTTATCGTCACATTACCACACATAAGTTTTATACAAAACAGGATAGTTTACAAAGCATTATTGAGAAGAATACTCAAGTTGAGAAAATTGCTATAAATTTTAAATTTACAGAGGGGCCGCTTTGGCATCCAAATGGTTTTCTACTTTTAAGTGATATTCCTGCCAATACAATTTATCAATGGCAACCTAATCAAAAATTGCAGATTTTCCGCCATCCTTCTGGTAATGCTAATGGCAACACCTTTGACCTTCAAGGGCATTTAATTACTGCTGAACACAGTAACCGTCGTGTATCTCGTACAGAAAAAAATGGCAAATTAGCCGCACTTGTTAGTCATTACCAAGGAAAACGACTTAATAGCCCAAACGATTTAGTAGTGAAATCAGATGGAAGTATCTACTTCACAGATCCACCCTATGGTATTAAACCACAACAAAAAGAATTAGGTTTTTATGGTGTTTATCGTCTGACATCAGATGGGAAATTAACTCTATTAGCTAAAGATTTTGTCCGTCCCAATGGCATCGCCTTTTCTCCTGATGAAACCAAACTATATGTCAATGATTCTGAAACAGGCGATATCCGTGTCTTTGATGTTAATTCCGATGGTCTTTTGAAAAATGCACGTATTTTTGCCCAACAAAAATATCCTGGTAAGGAAGGAGTTCCAGATGGAATAAAAGTAGATATCAAAGGGAATGTTTATAGTACGGGGCCTGGAGGAGTTTGGGTTTTCTCACCTGCGGGCAATCTACTAGGTATTATTGAAGTCCCAGAAGTTCCAGCTAACTTGGCGTGGGGAGACAATGATTATAAAACTTTGTACATCACGGCGAGAAATAGCTTGTATCGTATCCGCCTTAAAAACCCAGGTGTTATACCAGGAAAGAGTTTCGCGCTGCGTAGTTGGTAAAATGAGCGTAGAAAATTGGCAAAATAAAGAATCTACAAAAAATATAATTAAATAATTCGTAATTCGTAATTCGTAATTCGTAATGACGCTCTCTACGAGACGCTGCGCGAACGCGGACTCGCTAACGCTGCGCTAACGTAAATTTTGTTTTGTAATGGGGATTTAACCCCAACACAAAACTTGCTTTTTTATTGAACCGGGGGACTTAAACCCACGGAACTAGTTAAAAATTATCATAAACACATTATGTTTTGTAAAAAATAATGTGTTTATGATAATTTAATTTATCGCGTGATTAAGGTGTTTGTCTCAATGACAATAATCTGTCACCGACGAAAAACAATTAGTCACTGCACAGTATAACTACCAGCCTAGATAAGGCAATTCAATTTATTAAAAATGCGGATGAAAGGACTTGAACCTTCACTCCTTTCGGAACTAGAACCTAAATCTAGCGCGTCTGCCAATTCCGCCACATCCGCATCAGTTTACTATCATACCATGAGAAATTATTTTTGGGAATAGGGAGTGGGGGATGAGGAAGCAGGGGAGCAGGGAGCAGGGAGCAGGGAGCAAGGGAGAAAAGTTTTCCTTCTGCCCCCCGCACCCCGCCCCTCTGCCTCTTTTCAATGCCCACTTGCCCTGAGCGAACGCGAGTGCGTCTCGTAGAGAAGCCGAAGGGATGCCCAATGCCCAATTACATGACCGCAACACGAGGCAGACGATGCTTAAACCCACAAAGAATTTCCCAGGAAATAGTGTTTAGTTGTTCTGCCCAATCGTCTGCTGAAATTTGTTCTTTTCCCTGTTCCCCTAGCAAGGTGACTACTTCCCCTTCTTGGATATTGGGTATGGCGCTCACATCTAGCATCAACTGATCCATTGTAATTGCCCCGATTTGCGAAACTCGCTGACCGCGAATTAACACCTGCATTTTGTTGGAAAGATTACGAGGCACACCGTCAGCATAGCCAATTCCGACGACGGCGAGGCAAAGTTCACGCGGGGCAATAAATTGATGCCCGTAGCTAACAGCTGTTCCTGCGGCAATTGTTTTAACTTGGGTAACTCTTGCCTTAAGTTGCAAAACCGGCTTGAGATCGATCGCATTTTGTAAATGCAGCGCTGGGTAGAGTCCGTAAACAGCTAAACCTACTCGCACAATGTCATAATGTAATCCCGGATCTGTCAGTGCAGCCGCAGAGTTTGCCAAGTGCAAGCAAGGTGGTTCAATTCCCATTGCTTTGATTTGAGCGATCGCTTCCTCAAATCGTCTATGCTGTTCTTCCATTGCCGTAGTATCAGGATCATCTGCTGTTGCCAAATGAGAATAAATACTGGCAATAGATAGATGTGGTAAGCGCTGTACTAATCGCACAAATTCACCAGCTTGCTGCCAATTAGTTCCCAACCTAGACATTCCTGTGTCTAATTTGATGTGTACGGGCACTGGAGAATCATGATTCATGGATTCTAGGATATCGGAAAATACTAAAGCTTGTTTAGGGCTACAGAGTGTGGGCTGAAGTTTCCAATGTGCGATCGCATGAATCTGCTCTGGTGTATGAGTTGCCCCTAAAATCAAAATGGGCGCTTGAATCCCCCCTTCTCGCAATTCAATAGCTTCTGGAACTGTAGCGACTCCCAGCCAACTCGCTCCCGATTGGATTGCAGTTTGGGCGACTGTTACCGCCCCATGTCCATAGGCATCAGCTTTTACTACTGCCATCAACTCAGTATGCGGCGATAAAAACTGCACCAATTGCTGTATATTGTACGACAACGCTCCTAAATCAATTTCTACCCAAGCTCGTTGCGAAAACCACGCGTAGGTGTCGCACTGCTGATTAGGAACTACACCAGGGATTTGTTTACGACTTAACATTTGTACTGACTCCTATCCCACCACGGCTAAACTTCCAAGTTATCTATACACGCTTACTAAAGCGAGATCAGATTAAATAGGAAGTGTAACCTTCATATTGGAATTGATACAAGATGTTGCAGTAGTAAAGTAAAAGTTAAGATTTATAACTTGCGAGCAAAGCCAGAGACGCTCCTCACTTCTCAACTTCTAACTCATAACTTAATTGCCGAATTATCCCGAAAGTATAATTTATTCTCATCTCCCTAGCAGGATGTATTTGTGTTAACATTTATGTAAAGCTAATACCCTGAGCGCAGATAAATGGGGAAGGTTTTAGTCTTAAACGCCTCTTACGAACCTCTCAATATAACGAGTTGGCGTCGTGCTGTGGTTCTTTTAATTAAGGGCAAAGCAGAACGCGTGGAACACAACGGGAAATTCCTATACTCGGATTTTCCGTTGCCGACCGTGATCAGGTTGCGTCATTACGTGCGTGTTCCTTATAAAGAAATTCCTCTGACTCGCCGAAATATATTGCACCGTGACGGTCATGCGTGTCAATACTGTGGTTATACAGGGGATGAGTTGACCCTAGACCATGTAATACCGCGATCGCGCGGCGGGGGTGATAGCTGGGAAAACATTGTGACCGCTTGTGTGCGTTGCAATGTCAAAAAAGGCAGTCGCACTCCCCATGAAGCTCACATGCCTTTACGTCATCCTCCTCGCCAACCTTATAGCAGCCTCTATTTCGAGGTCAGCAAACATCTTAAGAGTGGACTGCATACAGAGTGGCAAAAGTATGTTATAGGTCTTTGAGCAAAAAAGCAGAGGAGCAAAGGAGAAAGAAGAAACACCTTTTTGCTTTGGGACAGTGCCAATAACTTTAGTTATCGATTGTTGAAAAATTGGTGGCTATATTGCTTGCAAGGAATGCGATCGCGTCTCCTAAACAGGCGCAATGCGCCAACGCTCAAGCCTCTACATTTGTCTATGGGGCTTGCTCTTTCCTCCCTGACTTCTCCCAAGGGGAGACGCTAAAAGCGATCTGCCTTCTTGCACTAGTACAGGGCGGCGTAAATCAAGCTACCATTTTAAAAGTTGCAAAAGCCTTGATATACAAAACTTTTGACATCCGCCTTGCGGTACTAAGTTTCGCTCTAAATTATCAGAACTTTTAAAGGGGATAAAAAACACGCATTGTTCAATAAAAATAATTGTTAATTGCTCAATAGTCACAATAATGAGATTATTGAGCATAAGACTATTTCAAATATCAAGGACTAACCTGAAAGTATAAGATAGAAAGTATACCCTAAATCAGATTAAAATTCCCCTAATTGAATTTACGGAAGAGAAAAAAAGCTCCTCAAGCAGATTTATGCTTTCAGATACAGCCCTATATGCTAGACTTGCTTGTTTCCAGCAGCTATACGCCTAAGAGTGGAATTTAGTTCATTGTTGAGCGCTGGTGTGACTGACAAAAATATACTTAGATGTATAGTGCAATGTCTTGATATTTTTGCGAAGATCAAAATAATGTGGCTGAATTCAGGGAATTGCTGATTGTAGTATTTCTGAATTAAAGGAGCCTCACACTTTAAAAAAGTTCCCTATGTACTTGAATTCTTCCGTTACTCAGTTTGAGAGTTTGTCATCGACCACAGAGCCAAACCCAGAGGAACCTGAAATAGAGAAAACGCCAGTGGAAGTTTCATTTAAAACTCCGTCATTACCGCCATCGGTAGGTGAAGGATCTATATATCTCAGTCAGCGTGGTAATTCCCTGGCACAACAAAAGTCAGAAGAACTGCAAAGAACCCTTCTGGCACACCGACACGATCGCCAACTGGTAATTCTGCAAGATTTTCCTGATCCTGATGCCCTTTCCTGTGCCTGGGCTTATCAGTTAATTGCCCAGCAATATGATATCAAATGTGAAATAATTTATGCTGGCGCATTGAGCCATCAAGAAAATATTGCCTTGGTAAGGCTGACTAATTTACCTATCCAACGCTGGACAACGCAAACCTTGAAAACAAAAGATTTGTCATCTTATCAAGGTTTTGTCTTAATTGATAACCAGGGAACCACTTCACAACTACTGTCAGCGGTACAGCAGGCTGGAATTCCTCTAGTGGTACTCATCGACCATCACAGTATCCAAGGCGATCTGCAATCAGAGTTTGAGGATATCCGTCCATACGTAAGAGCGACGGCAACAATTTTTACTCAATACCTGCAAACAGGATTATTAGCATTAGATAGTAGCATAAATCAACACGTCAAATGCGCTACTGCCTTGATGCACGGCTTGCGCTCGGATACAAATCGGCTAATGCAAGCGCAAGAAGAAGATTTTATGGCAGCTGCGTATTTAAGCCGATTTTATGACGCTCAACTGCTAAACGCCATTTTACAAGCGAATCGTTCCAAGCGGGTAATGGATGTGATCGAGCGATCGCTAAAAAATCGCATCGTCCAAAATAACTTTTCCATCGCTGGTGTTGGTTACTTACGCTACGAAGACCGTGACGCCATCCCCCAAGCGGCTGATTTTCTTGTCACCGAAGAAAACGTCCACACCGCCGTAGTTTATGGCATTGTTCACGATGAAGACGATGAACTGGAAATAGTCATCGGTTCCTTGAGAACTAGCAAACTTACCCTTGACCCCGATGAATTCATCAAAGAAGCCTTTGGACAAGATAGTGCAGGGCGTTTTTTCGGCGGTGGAAGGACAAGCGCAGGCGGCTTTGAAATTCCAATGGGCTTCTTATCTGGCAGCAACGAAAATTCCACCTATGCGAAAATGAAATGGGAAGTATTCGACGCTCAAATTAAGCAAAAACTGTTGAGGTTAGTTAATCCTAGAGATAATCCGATTCAATCGGAGTAAAGGAAGGTGAGGGAGATCAGGAGAACTCCTAACTCATGCAGCAGTCAAATTGTTTGGTCAAATAGCATCCCTTCCCGACTTTTCTAAAAAGTCGGGAATTTGGATTTTATTACCTGATTAAGAATGTAGTTCATGCCTAATCTTAAGTAAGTCGGTACAAATAAAGTTAACTCGTGCCTAGCTATTTATTTGCCAAAAAGGAGCGCTATGAAGTCTATAGAACTTCAAATGTTACAAACTCTGTATGAGCAAGATTTTTATGCTTGGGTAGAGCAGACCGCAGCACTTTTACAATCGCATCAGTGGGACACGTTGGATTTAGAACACTTAATTGAGGAAGTGGTGGACTTGGGTAAAAGTCAACAGCGTGCCTTGCAGAGTGCGTTACGGTTAGTCTTATCGCATTTGTTGAAGTGGAAGTATCAACCTGAACGTCGTAGTCACAGTTGGCAAGTCACCATTACCCGTGAGCGACTGAATATAGATGAATTGCTGCAAGAAAGTCCTAGCTTGCGCCGTTTTTTAAATTATGCCGAGTGGATAAATACTACCTATCAAAGAGCGCGGCGAGAGGCAATGGTAGAAACAGGTTTATCAGAAGAGAATTTTGCGATGGTCTGTGCCTTTTCTGTTGATGAGATTTTAGACTTAGATTTTTATCCTAACGCTGATGAATAAGTATGTAGAAATTTTGTATAAGTGTAGAAATACCCAATATCATGAGGAGCCATCTGTGAAAATTGCTGCGAGTTTGTTAACTAATTATCAAGATATGCACTGGGAATGGGAATAATACCTTTTGAATTTCTCATTCCCAGACGGCCTGTTTCGTTACAGACAAAGAAAAGAGAAAATCTTCAGGCATGGAAGAATTTTGTGCGCGTTGAAGCCCAAAAGGTTTGGAAAGATGACAGTCCCATCACAAAAGGCGATCTACAGCTGACGCTAGTTTATCTTTGTGATGAGTTTCCGGCTGACATCGATAACATTATCAAGCCAATTCAGGATGCACTTGTAAACTTAGTTTTTGAAGATGATAGTTTAGTATCAGATGTAGATAGTCATCGTCGGTTTATGTCTGATCCGATTGATATTATAAGTCTACCTTCCTTATTACAGCGTGCTGTAATCACAGGTAAAGAGTGTGTTTATGTAAAAGTGAGTGAATCTCAACCACTGGAAAAATACTTATGATTAACAATACGAAAAATCTACATGATGAAAAGATAAAATCTCTGGCAGAGAAGTACGAAAGTCAAGGATTTCGTGTTTTACTTAAACCCAAAGCAGATGAATTACCATTATATTTGGGTAACTACCAGCCAGAGATGATTGCTATTAAAGACGGCTCAGGTTTGGTAATTGAAGTAAAAACCAACCTCAGCCGAGTGTCAGTTGATCGTTTACAGGCTTTAGCAGAAGAAGTGAGTAAACATCAAGGCTGGCGTTTTTTATTGGTCACGCTTGAAGACATAGAAGCTAAGTCATTACCTGGAACATCCGAACAACTTCCTTCATGGCAAGAGCTAACTGATCGGTTTATCCAAGCACATAAGCTTATTGAAAATAATGAAATTGAACCTGCTTTTCTTTATATGTGGAGTATTTTTGAGGGAGTTTTAAGAAAGCGAGCAGTCGATGTGTCAATTCCTATTGAACGTTTCCCAGCCATAGGATTACTAAGACATCTATACTCCTTGGGAGAGTTATCAATCTCTCAATTTGACCTTGCTCAAGCTTGTTTTGAAGTTCGTAATCGTCTTGATCACGGATATATTGAAAACCTAAAATTGCAAGTTGTACATGATTTTGACAATTTGGTTGGTGAAATGTTAGCGGAATGGACAACTGATAGTTTAGAAGAGTCGTGGTTTGATTCATCATTATCACTAGCTAAAGATTTAATAAATGATAAAAAACTAAAGAATGAATTAAGCGATGAGCCGATTGGAAAAAGTTTAGAACTCACTATTAGTCAACTTTCACTAGAGGAACTAGCTGCTTTTCGTGCTTGGTTTGGGGAATTCGATGCAGCATCCTTGGATAAACGAGAAGACTTAAGGAAAAATTTAATCAATCAAAAAAACAATCTCATCTCACTAGAATTAGCTAGATATTTAATAAATGAGATAAGTGAGAAAAAACTAAAGAATGAATTAAACAACAAGCAGGTTATAATAAACGTCGAATGCGATGTTAGTCTACTTTCACCAGAGGATCTCGCCGCATTTCGTACCTGGTTTGCAGAATTCGATGCAGCAGCCTGGGATAAACAGATTGAAAAAGATGTGGCTCAACAAGAAACCCTATCGTCTATTACTGACAGTCCAACCTTAGAACCTTTAACCGACCTTGACTCCTGGACTCAGAGTTTAATAGGTGTAATCCAGCTAGAAGAAGAAAATCCGACAGAAAATTATGTGGATTATTTAGAGGAGAAATACGGTTGAAACGGGTGTTGTTCGACAGCGATGTGTTGCTCGATATTTTGGCACAGCGTCAACCATTTATCGTAGCTTCTGCACGAGCATTAAATACAGTAATGCAGAATCAAGTACAAGGTTATGTTTCAGGTCATGCAGTAACCAATATTTTCTATATTCTGCGTCGTCAAGTTGGTAATGAAGTAGCGCGTGAACTATTAGCAAAGTTATTGCAGCACCTTCAAGTTGCCAGCGTAACAGATGAAGTTATTCGGCAAGCTTTGAATAGCTCAATTAAGGATTTTGAGGATGCGGTAACGAGTACTGCGGCGCTTACGGCAGGTTTAGAAATAATTGTGACGCGAAACACACCCGATTTTGTGGCTTCTTTAGTTCCGGCAATGCTGCCAGATGAGTTTTTGACAACGCTAATTTGAGTGAGTCTATTTTTCTGAGAGGTATAAAAATGACACAGCAAGAATTGTTTAATGAGTTTTTATCCCTTCCTGCGGAAGCACAGCATCAAGTAATCGACTTTATTGCTTTTTTGCGACAAAGATATGCAGTAGTTGAATCTGCCTCTGAGCTACCTGACATTGACTTGATAAATGATAGCTTTATTGCGATGTGGAGCGTAGGCGTAGCCCGTCGTAGACATCGCCAAGATTTAGCTGATAGCACTACTTGGTGCGCGGTGTTCGAGAAAATGAGTGGTCAAAGTCACATCACTAACTCAACCATCAGTCTCATTGCAGCTACAGCAATAGTGTGGAATTACCCGTTTATCACAAAAAACCAACGGGATTACAGATTTATTCAAGGTTTAAACCTGTTGCCATATCCGTAACTAGAACACCTAACGCCGCTTTGCACCGGACAGATGGCATATCAATGAATACGTAATAATGATTAAGATTAGGATAGGTTAATTGACAGCAGACGTAAATCCTAACTAAGCACGGGCTATGCCTCGCTATGCTTAACAGAACTCAAAGTATGGAACTATATTTAATTCGTCATGGCATCGCCGAAGACAAGGGATTAGGCATCAAGGATGAGGAGCGCAGCCTTACCAAAGAAGGACGGCAAAAAACTGAGAAAGTCGCTCAGAAACTTGTTAAATTGGGATTAAACTTTGATTTGATTCTCACCAGCCCCTTAGTGCGGGCCCGCCAAACGGCTGAAATTCTTATAGCAGAAAAACTAAGCTCCCAATTAGAGGAATCTAGCCACCTCGCCCCCGATGGTCAAATTTCTAGTTGGCTAAAAGACTGGTTAGAGCCGAGGAATTATTCCCAAAATACCCAACTGGCACTGGTTGGACACGAACCTGATTTAACCAATTGGGCAGAAATTCTCCTGTGGGGAGAAGTCAAAGCAAGCTTAGTCTTGAAAAAAGCAGGTATGATTGGGATAAAACTACCAGAAACAGGTTCTCCTCTGGGTCGGAGTCAGATGTTTTGGTTGACACCACCCAAGTACCTGCTATAACAGTTTTTCAACATTTCCAATTGTTGTTAGAAGGGCTACTGTTATAGCGACAATAATTTCTGGTAAGTTAGCTTGATCAGATATTTCACAAAGCGAATGGTGGTGCCATGATGGTGTGCGAATACAAGCCTGGTTTAGAAGGCATTCCCGCCGCCCAATCAAGTATCAGCTATGTTGATGGGCAAAAGGGAATACTAGAATATCGTGGCATCCGGATTGAGGAACTAGCAGAAAAAAGTACATTCCTAGAAACTGCTTATCTCTTAATCTGGGGCGAACTGCCAAGCAACGAAGAATTGAAAGCATTTGAGCATGAAGTTCGTTACCACCGGCGGATAAAATACCGCATTCGGGACATGATGAAATGCTTTCCTGAAAGCGGTCACCCAATGGATGCGCTGCAAGCCTCTGCTGCTGCTTTAGGCTTGTTTTATTCGCTCCGGGATTTACATAATCCTGCCTACATTCGGGATTCAGTGGTGCGCCTGATAGCAACCATTCCCACGATGGTGGCGGCGTTCCAACTGATGCGAAAAGGCAATGACCCGATACGTCCCCGTGATGACTTAGACTACTCCGCCAACTTTCTATACATGCTCGATGAGAAAGAACCCGATCCTCTGATGGCGCGAGTTTTTGATATCTGCTTGATACTTCAAGTTGAGCATACAATGAATGCTTCCACTTTCAGTGCCAGGGTGACAGCTTCCACCTTGACTGATCCTTACGCTGTGGTTGCTAGTGCCGTGGGAACTTTGGGAGGGCCCTTGCATGGCGGAGCCAATGAAGAAGTAATTCAGATGTTGGAAAAAATTGGCTCTGTGGAAAATGTCCGTCCCTATATAGAGGATTGTCTGCAAACTAAATCTAAGATTATGGGCTTTGGACATCGTGTGTATAAAGTGAAAGACCCACGAGCCACAATCTTACAAGGTCTAGCAGAACAGCTGTTTGAAAAGTTTGGGCATGACAAGTTCTATGATATTGCCCTAGAGATGGAACGCGTGGTAGAGGAAAAACTCGGTAGCAAAGGGATTTATCCAAATATTGACTTTTACTCAGGTTTGGTGTATAGAAAGATGGGGATTCCCACAGACTTGTTTACGCCAATATTTGCGATCGCCCGTGTTGCCGGTTGGTTAGCCCACTGGAAAGAACAACTAGCAGAAAACCGGATTTTCCGTCCTACCCAGGTTTACAACGGTCTGCACGAAGTTACTTATACCCCCATTGACAAACGGTAACTGGGGATTGGGGATGGGGCGTTGAAAAGAGGCAGAGGGGCAGGGAGCAGGGGGCAGGGGGGAAAATTCTCCCTTATCTTCCCCTGCTCCCCCTGCTTCCTCATGCCCCCGTCTCCTCAATAGCAATCTCAATGCCAACCATAAGTAGAAGTTCTGATCTCGCTTCAGAGGGCTAAAACCATCCAACGATATACTAGGCATGGGAATTAGCAACAAATCTTCAATCAAGCGTCATCTGGGCAAAAATTAAAAATGGGTGAATTTACAGGTATTAATTCAACTAATAGTTGTAATTCACCATGACTCGATGTCTTAAAGAGTGGAAACATGAACTCAGGAATTGACCTCCAAGGAACTTTTATTGAATCCCTCCGGGATTTAGGTATACCACCAGGAACAGCCAAAGCAATTTGGATGCCACTGCCAATGATACTGATGCTGATTGGGGCAACAGTGGGGGTATTAGTTGCTACTTGGCTAGAACGAAAAATTTCTGCCGCCGCACAGCAGCGAATTGGGCCAGAATTCCAGGGGCCTTTTGGGTTGCTGGTACCTGTAGCGGATGGTTTGAAGTTGGTATTTAAAGAAGATATAGTACCAGCCAAATCTGACCCTTGGCTGTTTACCCTTGGCCCAATTATTGTAGTGATTCCGGTGTTTCTGTCATTCCTGATCGTCCCCTTTGGGCAGAACATCGTAATTACCAATGTGGGCATGGGCGTATTCTTGTGGATTGCCTTGTCAAGCATTCAACCCATTGGTTTGTTAATGGCTGGCTACGCATCTAATAATAAATACTCCCTTTTAGGGGGGTTGCGGGCAGCAGCGCAATCTATTAGTTATGAAATTCCTTTGGCGCTGGCGGTGTTAGCGATCGCTATGATGTCTAACAGCCTCGACACAGTTGATATTGTCAATCAACAGTCTGGCTATGGCATTCTGGGCTGGAACATTTGGCGACAACCAATCGGTTTCCTGATCTTTTGGATAGCCGCCCTAGCTGAATGCGAACGATTACCCTTTGACTTACCCGAAGCGGAAGAAGAAATTGTCGCAGGCTATCAGACTGAATACTCAGGTATGAAATTCGGTCTTTTCTACCTGGGTTCTTACGTTAACTTGATCCTTTCTTCCTTACTAGTAGCAATTCTCTACCTGGGCGGTTGGGACTTTCCCCTTCCCCTCAATCTCATCGCTGGTTGGTTGGGAGTCAGTGAACTAAATCCCGTGTTCCAGATAGTAACTGCTGCTTTGGGTATCACCATGACCGTATTCAAAGCCTATTTACTAGTGTTTGTCGCCATCCTGTTGCGCTGGACAGTGCCACGGGTACGGATTGATCAACTGTTAGATTTAGGATGGAAGTTTTTGTTGCCAGTTGGCTTGGTTAATCTCCTATTAACCGCCGCTCTGAAACTAGCCTTTCCCTTCGCTTTTGGTGGTTAGTCATTAGTCATTAGTCATTAGTCATTAGTCATTAGTCATTAGAGACTTCCAAGAAATAAATTACCCAAATAAACGTAGACGCGGAGCGGCTTGCCGCAGGCTACCACAGAGACACAGAGAACACAGAGGAATGAGGAGAGAGAGCTTTTTCGTAAATTTATTGGGTATTTTTTTATTTGGAAGTCCCTTAGTACAAATGGCTAATGACCAAGGACAAAGGACAAGGGACAAATAACGCTGATAGCTTAAAAACAGAGAGTGAAACATAATGCTAAAGTTCCTGAAACAAGTTGGTGATTACGCCAAAGAAACAGTACAAGCTGCGCGTTACATTGGTCAGGGGCTTTCTGTCACCTTCGATCACATGCGGCGGCGTCCGATTACCGTACAGTACCCTTACGAGAAACTGATTCCTGGCGAACGGTTTCGCGGTAGAATTCACTTTGAATTTGATAAGTGTATCGCCTGCGAAGTCTGTGTTCGCGTTTGTCCAATTAACCTGCCTGTAGTAGATTGGGAATACGACAAAGCCAGCAAAAAGAAAAAACTCAACCACTACAGCATTGACTTTGGAGTTTGTATCTTTTGCGGTAATTGTGTGGAATTTTGCCCCACTAACTGTCTATCTATGACAGAAGAGTATGAGCTTTCCACTTACGATCGCCATGAATTGAACTATGACAACGTAGCGCTAGGTCGTCTGCCCTACAAGGTAACAGATGATCCAATGGTTACACCACTGCGCGAACTAGTTTACCTACCCAAAGGCGTCCTCGAACCACATGGACTGCCCGCAGATGCACCGCGTGCTGGTGCGCGTCCAGAAGACCTCGTAGAACAAACAGAAAAATAAATATCATTAGTCATTTGTCCTTTCCTAATGACCAATGACCAATGACTAATGACCAATGACCAATGACTAAGGACAAAAAACAGTGAATCTAGCGGAAGGAGTACAGTTTGTATCGCTTGGCATACTAGGCGTGATGATGATTGGGGCGGCCATTGGTGTGGTGCTGTTCTCCAACATCGTCTATTCTGCCTTTTTGCTGGGGGGTGTGTTCATCAGCATAGCGGGAATCTACCTGTTGCTAAATGCTGATTTTGTTGCAGCTGCACAAATACTGATTTACGTTGGGGCGGTTAACGTGTTAATTTTGTTTGCCATTATGTTGGTGAACAAGCGGGAAAATTTTGTAGCATTTCCCAACTCTTGGGTGCGGAAAGTACTAACAGGTGTAGTCAGTGTAGGATTGTTCGGTCTTTTAAGTACGATGGTGCTGGCTACTCCTTGGGCTTACTCAGCTGCTCCTGTGCCAGGTGGTGAAAGTTCTATAGTTTTAATTGGAGAACATTTCTTCACTGACTTTTTACTGCCTTTTGAACTGGCTTCCATTTTGCTGCTGATAGCAATGGTAGGAGCAATTATTTTGGCACGTCGTGAGTATTTGCCAGACCTATTGGCACCATCCAAACTGGGGCAAACTGTTTTGACTTTGCAAGAACGCCCCAGAGAACTAGTATCAACAACCAGCGAAACAAAAGAGTAATATTTGCGACCTGAGTCGCAGATAGACAGCCGGATTTTTTCAGGAGGGATACTCAGATTCATGCAACTCCAGTACTTTCTATTACTAGCAGCAGCTTTATTCTGTATCGGCATCTACGGTTTAATTACCAGCCGCAACGCTGTGCGGGTGCTGATGTCAATTGAGTTACTGCTCAATGCTGTTAATCTGAATTTAATGGCATTTTCCAACTTCCTCGACTCAACATTAATTAAGGGTCAGGTTTTTACAGTATTTGTGATTACCGTGGCCGCAGCCGAGGCGGCGGTGGGTTTAGCGATCGTGCTTGCCATTTATCGCAACCGCGATACCGTCGATATGGAGCAGTTTAATCTCCTGAAATGGTAATTGTGCGTGCAACTCAAGCAGGTAATCATTGCTTATAAAGCGCGGGATGCCCGGAGTAAACAATGGGCAGAAATCTGTGCTAAACAACTAGAAAGCCGCGAGTGCCAGGTGTTGATGGGGCCAAGCGGCCCGAAAGACAACCCCTATCCTGTCTTTTTGGCTTCGGCGGCTCAACCAATCGATCTCGCCTTGGTACTCGGTGGCGATGGTACTGTTTTAACTGGTGCCAGACATTTAGCCCCAGCAGGCATCCCTATTCTGGGAGTGAATGTGGGAGGTCATCTGGGGTTTTTAACTGAGTCAGTGGAAGAGTTTCAGGATACTGAAAAAGTTTGGGATCGACTGTTTGAGGATCGCTATGCTATCCAACGACGGATGATGTTACAAGCTGCTGTATATGAGGGTCATGGGTCTAATTTAGAACCAGTTAGTGAGCATTATCTGGCTCTGAATGAGTTTTGTGTTAAACCCGCCTCCGCAGACCGAATGATTACTTCAATTCTGGAAATGGAAATTGACGGTGAGGTAGTCGATCAGTACGTCGGGGACGGGTTGATTATTTCCACTCCCACAGGTTCCACTGGTTACACCGTTTCTGCTAATGGGCCAATTATGCATGATGGTATGGAGGCGATTACCATCACTCCCATTTGTGCAATGAGCCTTTCTAGTCGCCCCCTGGTTTTACCCCCTGGTTCTGTGGTGAGTATTTGGCCTTTGGGGGATTACGATTTGAGTACCAAGCTGTGGACAGATGGGGTTTTGGGGACTTCGATTTGGCCGGGAAACCGCGTTGATGTGCGGATGGCAGATTGTCGGGCTAAATTTATTATTTTGCGCGAGAACAATTCCTACTATCAAACGCTGCGGGAGAAGTTGCTTTGGGCCGGTACAAGGGTTCACTACAGCAATAATCACCGTAATTAATTTAGTATTTTAGAGTGCATTTACCGCAGATTGCAATGGCGTAGGCGATCGTAACCAGAATTATCCAAGCCCCTGGATTTATCCGGGGGCTTTCTGCCTTGATTTTGACTTATGCTTACTGTTTCACTTTAATTTAACGTGAGTTCGATACATTACCCAAGCGTATTGATTTATAGCCTATATCAAAGCAAAATTTTGTATCTTATTGCCAGATTTTTTAGGAATTAATCTCCATAATAAAAGCACTCTACCTCTAATCCAAGAGAGTAAAAAAGCTCTCTAGAAGTTCTTTTATCAAAAACCGTCTCAATCACACTTCGACACATTAATGCATAATGTGAGCTATTTGTATAGTGCCTAAATCCTAGTAAAATATTTTCGCAAATCTAAGTAGGAAGATAGATGGAAGTTTCTGGACGCAACATCAATTACCCACTGAATCCTCCTCTCACTCTCGAAGATTTCCCCGTCCTTCAAACTGAAAAATATGCCCTACGGCTGGCGTCAACCAAAGAAGAATTAGAATCAATTTTTCGGTTGCGCTTTGAAGTTTTTAATCTTGAACTAGGCTTGGGATTTTCTGCTTCTAACTTTACCCAGATGGATATAGATAAGTTTGATGCGGTTTGCCATCATTTAATCCTAATCTCCAAAAAAACGGAGAAAACCATTGGAACTTATCGGATGCAAACTTATACAATGGCATCTCAAAGACTAGGCTTTGATGCTGCCGATATATTTAATCTTAATGCGATTCCCAATTCTGTGCTTCAGGCATCAGTTGAAGTTGGGCGTACATGTATAGCTAAAGAATATCGCAATAGTCAGGCACTTTTACTACTTTGGGAAGGATTGGCAAATTATCTCATCTGGAGTAAAAACCAATATTTCTTTGGCTGTGCATCGTTATTAACACAATGTCCTTGGCAAGCTACTTGCGCTTATGATTATTTTCGGCAGAATGGTTTGATGCATCCAAGTATTTTGGTTGATCCAAATTCACAATTTTGTCTAAAAATGCCTCAAAATTGTCCAGATTCAAGTAATATTGAGATTCCTAAAATTTTGCAGGCATACTTAAATATTGGAGCTAAAATATGCAGCCTTCCAGCTATTGATCGGCAGTTTAAGACTATTGATTTTTTAACTATATCTAATGTTGCAGAGTTTGCCAGATGGCGTTATCCAAATCCTTTCAATAAACCCTTACCACTGAGGATTTGTCACGATTAATGCCAGTGCTGCCGTGTTATCCAATGGAGGTGAGAAAAAATATCCTTGTCCACATTCACAGTTCAACTTTCTCAGAAATGCTAGCTGCTCTTTTGTCTCTACTCCTTCGGCGGTCACATACATACCTAATTTGTGTGCCAGTGTGATAATTATCTCAATAATTTCTAAATTCTTGCCATTAGCATCTATCGGCCTGACAAAGGAATGGTCAATTTTCAACACACTAATCGGAAAGCTATGGAGACGGCTTAATGAAGAGTAGCCTGTACCGAAATCATCAATTGATAACTTAATGCCCATCTTCCGAAGTTCTGAGAGTGCAGCATTTGCCTCATCGCCATTCTCCATAATTGCACTTTCAGTAATTTCTAGCATGAGACTGCCAGCATCAAGACCAGTCGAGTCCAAAATTTCCCCAATCTGCTCAATTAAATCCGGTTGAGAAAATTGCTTGACTGAAAGATTGACGCTGATTTTCTCTAATGAGTTTGTCCGATGGCTCACCTGCCAGCTTTGCATCTGGCGGCACGCCTCATGTAATGCCCAGTAGCCAACCTCGACAATCATTCCGGTTTCTTCTACTAGGGGGATAAAATCTGTTGGAGAAATCAAACCACGCTCTGGATGCTGCCAGCGCAGCAGAGCCTCAAAGCCTATAAGTCTGCCATTAGCAAGGGAAACAATCGGTTGGTAATAAAGCTGAAACTCCTGGCGTTCGATTGCTCGCCGTAGATCGTTCTCTAACTGCAATCTGACCAGAGCGTTAGTATACATTTCTTGGTTGAATAGTTCATAGCGTGCTTTGCCCAGCGCCTTGGCTCTGTACATAGCCGTATCAGCGTCCCTTAGCAAGTTTTCTGGTTGGTCATAGTCTACTGTCGAACTCAGGGCAATGCCAATACTTGCCGTTGTAAATACTTCTTGCCCGTCAAGCTCAAGGGGTAATGTCAGTTCTTGTTGAATTCGTTCAGCTACTTTGATGGCTTCTGACACATTCTTGATTTCGTCAAGCAGGATGGTAAATTCGTCTCCCCCAAGCCGTGCGGCTATATCTGTGGAGCGTATGCATACTCCTAATCTATTTGCAATAGCAATTAGAAATTGGTCTCCTTTTAGATGTCCGAGACTGTCATTGATCACCTTAAACCGATCCAGGTCGAGAAATAGAACAGCAAATAAATAATTCTTCTGTCGCTTGCCTCGCTGGAGTGTGTGTTTTAAGCGCTCCATAAAGAAAGCTCGGTTTGGTAGACCTGTCAGTGCATCGTGAAAAGCATTATATCGTAACTGTTCTTCTACCTGCTTACGCTCGTTAATTTCAGCTTCTAATTGCCTGTTAGCCTCTAAGAGTCCAGCAAATGACTCTTGTAATTGAGTAGCCATTTGATTATGAGCCTGAGCAAGAACTCTTAGTTCGTTGATACCCTCTACTGTAACGGTTTGGTCTAACTTTCCATTAGCGATTTCCTTAGAGGCAACGCTCAAGCAGAGAATTGGTTGAGTAATCCAATGAGAAGTAACCACTCCTATGGCTGTAGCGAATATCAACGCTCCTAAACACAGCAAAATAGTGGTTCGGGTGTTAGCTTCGATATGCTCCATAAAGTCGGCTTCTGGAACCACCACGATAATCACCCAATTTAGCCCACAGTCGGCTGCAAAGGGCATTAACTGTACAAATTGCCGCTTGTGATCAATTTCAAATTCTAGCTGTTGGCTAGAAGAAATGTTTCTAAAATTACCAAATTGTGACTGCAAATACTGTGTTGTTAGACGAGTGATCCGATCGCTACTAGCGATCGCTCTGAGCCGTTTGTACGTCTTTTTCCCTCCCTCATCACTCAGGATAAAAGGTTGCTCCGCCGTTGAAGTTGCTACCAAATCTCCAGAATGCTCGACAATAAATGTCTTTCCTGAGCGACCAATCTTTAAATTGTGCAAGAACTCACTCAGTTGCGAGAGAGATAACGTTGCATTCGTCACTCCAAGCAAGCTACCTGTCTGGTCATAAAGAGGTTTGGTTGCACTGAACGCTAGCCCTGATGAAGAGAAATATGAATAAATTTCTGTGCAAGTCGTTTTACCTGCTTTCACAGCATTTGTGTACCAGGGGCGAGTGCGAGGATCAAAGGTTTGCTTAACTTGAAGTAGCTTAACAAGATTACCTTGATTATCAGTGGTGTAAGTATAGTAATTATTACCCGTTGATTGATCTTTTCTTCGGATGACTAGTGAACCATCGTTAAGGCGATCAACCGAATGAATATCTCCTTGTGTACTTGCAAAAGCGATCGGCTTTAAGGGTTTGAACAACTGCATTTGATGCCATAAATGGTGTTCTAAAATTTTTGCATCTTTTAAACTTAACTCACCAATATGGACAGAATTGGCGTTAATCTGAGTTACCAGTTGGGGTATTTCTATGTAAGCGGTGACATGTTGATGAATCCGAGTTGTAATTTCATTCCGCAGCTGAGTAGCAACATCATTAACAGCTTTCTGACCATTTTTTAAAGATAAGAATGCTGTTAAGCCTACAGCACTAGAAATTTGCAGGACGAAAGGTACTACAAGAGCTACACGGAGTGGCACTCTCAAGAACCCTTTTGGAATCGAACGCAAGAAATTCTGCTGTTGCATCTGTGCGATTTTAGGCTCCGATAGCTTAAAAGCAAGGTTTATCTTCTTGCCAAGGGAGTATTATCAATCTGCTGATACAGCTACTTTAAACTGCTACCTCAAATGCTGATCAGTTAACAACACTGAGTGGTGTAGGCGTAGCCCGCCGCAGGTATTGCCCGTTCTACACCCTGTCTTGGATTGGAGGCAAGGAACAATCCTTCGTTCGCCGTTAGGCAATGCCCTTTTCACAGGGTAGGAGAATTGAGAACTCTAACCCGCAAAGCGATCGCTCAATGCACGGTAGCTGTGGAGTCACCTTACCACAGATGCGGCTACACTTAGTGTATTTTACACTCCATTGACCAAATAATTACTAATTCGTAATTCGTAATTCGTAATTAAAGAGGGTACAAGCCCCCACCATAATCTCTGCTGAAGGGTGGTCAACAAGACAGTGGAGGGTTCAAGCCCTAAAAGAATTGCAACTACGAATTACAAATTATCAATTACGAATTATGTTGACATCTCGGTTTTAAAACCAAGTCCAGTTTTGCGGGATTTGATACAACCTTGTCCAATTCTTTTCGTAATTAATAAAGAAGAGGTGTTGATTGCCAATCTTTCTAATCAAATAAAAGTACGGTTGGCGATGTTTAACAAATAGGCTCCGCTTGAAGTCTTGGCGATGTCTAGGACGGGGGTAGCTGCGACACTTATCTAGTACGCTTAATTAGATGATTTGAGAAAAATTTTTAGGAAACCCACTTATGCGCCATCTCAAATTTGCTCCGAGTTGGTTGCGATTTTTAATTATTTTCTTATTGGCGATGGGTATATTGTTTCGCTTTTTTAACCTTGACGGCAAAGTTTACTGGCATGATGAAACTTATACTTCATTGCGGCTTTCTGGTTACAGAATAACTGAAGTAAAAGAACAAATTTTTAATAATCGTGTCATTACTGGAGAAAGCTTTGCCCAGTTTCAAGGTGCAAATCAACAAAAAAGCTTAAATGACACAATCATGAATTTGGCAAAAGAAGATCCTTACCATCCACCGCTTTATTACATAATAGCGAGATTGTGGATGGAAATCTTTGGTAATTCGGTGACGGCGATTAGAAGTTTATCTGCCTGCATCAGTTTGCTGGTTTTTCCTTGTGTTTATTGGCTATGCCGAGAATTATTTAATGTGCCATTATCGGTTCCTGGTGTAGCGATCGCACTCATGGCAATTTCTCCAATTCAACTAGTTTATGCTCAAGAAGCACAAGAATATATTCTCTGGTTAGTGACCATATTACTATCCAGTGCGTCTCTGCTGCGAGCAATGCGGCTGGAATCACAAGATAAAGCAGCAGAAGAACGACAGCAGCCAGATTTATTCGCTATCTGGAGCATTTATGCAGTAACTTTAGCCATCAGTCTTTATACTTTTCTTTGGAGTGGATTTGTAATAGTTGCTCACGGAATTTATGTAATTATCACTGCCAAATTTAAGTTGACTAAAACTGTGAAAACTTATCTGTTAGCATCACTCGTAGGTTGTTTAGCTTTCATGCCTTGGATAACAATTGTGATAGGTGACTTTTTTAAATTTTTGATTTCAGCAGATAAAACAACAATGCAGTCATCTTCGATGCCTATAATTACATTTTTGCTGATGCAGTTAAGCCGGATTTTTTTTGATATAAACCTTACCAAAGATAATCCTGTAAACTCTTTAATTACACCAATTTTATTAATTTTGATAGGATATTCAATTTGTTTTATTTGTCTAACAACTAACTATAAAGTCTGGTTTTTTCTCATTACATTGATTGTAGTACCAGCACTACCCTTAATACTCTCAAGTGCTGGTGGCATATTATCTACCGAACCATATTTCATCCCATCTTATTTAGGAATCCAAGTGACTGTTGCTTACTTACTAGCTACGCAAATATATAATGGAAGCGTGTCACGCCGGAGCATTTGGCAGATAATCATGGCATTAGTGATTATTTGTGGACTGATTTCTTGTAAGGTGAGTTCCCAGGCAGAAACTTGGTGGAATAAGGGTATGAGCTATAGCAATCCACAAGTTGCCCAAATCATCAATCAGACGAGTAGTCCACTTTTGGTTAGTGATGCTTTGGGCAATAATTATGGGAATGTTTTTTCTCTAAGCTATCTTTTAGAACCAAAAGTGCGATTTTTGTTGGTGAACAACCAAAAAATTCCCAATATTCCTGATGGGTTTGCTGATGTATTTTTACTCAATCCTTCAGACACTTGGCGCGAAACAATCGAAAAAAAGTATAAATTAAAGACAGATATTGTTTACAGTGACAACAATTATTCAGTCTGGAAATTGGCTACATCTACTAAGTTGCGCCGACGTAATATCCCACCTAATAATAAGTTATCTCCCAGTTTATAGTATGGGAAGCTACACATTATATGCTTCACAAACACAGTCAGAGAAACTGTTTACAAAATTTATAATATTTTATGTGATATTTAGATATAGAAGTTCTCTGTTGAGTGAGGTATAATAACCCCAGTGGGGAGTGGAGAACATAAGCAGGGCAAACGCATCTAAATTACCCTTGCTCACAACCTTTGGTTAAGAACCAACGACAAAATCAGCATTTCTCCTTTGGTTTAGTTTCCAAGACTCAAAGCGATGTCTACGATGGTCACTGAGCTTGTCGAAGTGCGGGCTACGCCTACGCTAAATTTGTGTCAATGTTATATTTTCTCTCTCGACGATTAATCCACCCTGCTTTTTTAAGGGGGGATCAACAAATATTTGATACTTCTCAGACATCCTCTAAAAAACCATGTCTATTTTAAAAACTGGAGTTTTTAAGATAGCCGAAATTTATTATAGTTGGCAATTATCTATGAAAGGGGTAGGTGGGCCCCCTCTCTTTTTGAGCATGGGGTTCCTCTTCGCCTTATCGCCCACTTTGTGACGCCCCACTTTCAGCTTTCATCCTCTTTGCACAATACCTAGTATGCTGCCGTTGCAATCTAGTACTGGAAAGTAACTTAATAACAAGTTGATAAATAGCAAATAACTGCTGTATTATTGCTATGACCTCTTTTTGGAAATCTAAGTACATCTCTTAATCCAAAAACAACCTGGCACTCAATACTTAACTTTGAGTTAAACAAATAGATTGTTTTTCATAGCCAAATGGCTTGAGAAAAATTCAGAGTTTGTTTTAAAAGTGATTAACTGTAATTTTAGGTACTTATTTACCCCGCCTATCCCCCCTTTTGAAAGTGGAAACCGGAATCAAACCCCCAAAGTTATCCCGGTATTTAGGGGTATCTAGAATGTTTTGCTACCGATAAAATAACTTTTAAAACATCCTTTCAATTTCTTTGTTTCTCATATCTTTGGGATAATGCTCCAACTGAATTTAGTCTCTATTTGCAATTAAGGACAATGTTCATGAGTTCTATCCGAAAAATCTTGCAGACACTATGTTTGATTGTTTTTCTTGCATTCTGCCTTCCTTCAGGAATCGCTCATAGTGTAGAAGTTACATCTTTGGTAGGAAGTCTTACGCAATTAACAGTTGCCACTTTCAATGTCGAAAACCTTGATCCTAAAAAGGAAAATGTCTCTAAGGTTGATAAAAATACGACCAGAAACGTCGATGATGATGTGAAAAGCGGTAAGTTTACAGCTTTGGCAAACCAGATTGTTACTAATCTTGAAGCACCAGACATTATTGCTTTGCAAGAAATACAAGACAATGATGGAGCTGAATTGAGTTCAGTAGTTGATGCTAGTCTGACTGCTGAGACTCTGATCAGTTCTATCGAATCTGCGGGAGGCCCAGCCTATGAGTATCAAGAAATTCCTCCTCAGAATGGACTGGATGGAGGCCAACCAGGTGGCAACATCCGAGTAGGCTTTTTGTTCAATCCTCAACGAGTTAAGCTACAGAAACTTGAACGCTTTGCGAATGACCCGGCTTTTTTAGAAAGTCGTAAACCTTTAGTGGGTGAATTTACTTTCAACAATATTCCCATCACCCTGATAAACAACCACTTTGCTTCTAAAAGCGGGGGAGCGGCTTCCAACCCAAAACGGATAAAGCAGGCAACAATTGTTAATGAATTTGTTGTAGATCGCTTAACTACTGACCCAAATGCAAATATCGTTGTTCTTGGCGATCTGAATGATACTCCAGACTCTCAGCCGATAAAAGTTCTTGAAGGAAATAAGCTAGAAAATTTGGTAAACAAAATTCCACCGGCAGACCGCTTTTCTTATGTCTTCCAAGGGAGTAAAGAACAAATTGATCAGATCCTGATTACCCCAAACTTGCTTAACAATGGAAATCCTGAAATAAATGCTGTTCATGTTAACGCAGGTATTTCTAGGTCAGCCAGCGATCACGACCCTGTGATTGCTCGATTTACTCTATTATCTCTTGGTGAGTCTACTCCTATTCCATCAGCCCCAGTTAGCAGTTCTGAACCAGCAGTTACACCAAGCACGATTGTTGCTGGTATTACAGGAGACGATTTACTGAAAAAACTGGATAGCCTTTACTCTCCTCGTGCTAGCCTTGGATATGGTAGCGCCCGCGATCTGCTCTACACCAAAATAGATAACCAAGGCGGTATAGTAACAGACATCTACGCTGGTTACAGTGTTCCGATCAACCAAAATTCAAATAAACCCAGAGAGGAAGCTGCACAACACAGAATCAATGCAGAACACGTCTGGCCGCAGAGCATGGGAGCTGAAGGCCCAGCAAAAAGCGATTTGCATAACCTCTTTGCTTCACGGATAGAAGTTAACAGCGATCGCGCCAACTTTCCATTTGGAGATATTCCTGATAATCAAACTACATCTTGGTATCTCGATGATGAAGAATTGAGTTTCAAACCGAGTCCACAGGATATTGACAAGTACAGTGAATTTAAACGGGGATTTTTTGAACCACGGGAGGCAAAAAAAGGGGATATAGCTCGGATAATTTTCTATTTCCGCACAGTCTACCCAGAACTAGCAAATGCAAACTTCTTTGAAGTACAAAAGGATACTCTTTGTAAGTGGCAAGCAGACGATCCAATTGATGCTGGTGAGCTAGCACGTAGTAATGCGATCGCTAAAACTTCCCAAGGTAATGATAATCCCTTTGTGTTAGATCCTACTCTGCCACAACGAACCTACTGTAACTAAAAATTATGCTAGCACAGCTGTGCTAGCATACAATGGGATGTTTTTTCACTGGAAGTATCTAAGACGCGTTAAACCATATAAGGACGCAAAGAAATTAGGACTTACGCATCAAGTACGAAATGTAGGGGCAATACCCTGCGGGAAGCCCTCCGGGTTCGGGGGTTCGCAAGACGCTCCTTTGTCGCTAACGCTGCGCTAACGACGGGAACCGCCAAGACTGCGACCCCCTCACCGCTTTGCGTCTACATGAATTGCCCTTACGGTAAATCAAGGCTTTCACTGCCTTTTTGCGTAAGTCTTGAAAATAAAGAAGTTGTTTATGCAATATTGTCTACAAGCGATCGCGAATTGTTTTGAGTTGATCTTGAGTCTTAATTGGCTCTCGCGGTGCTGGTAATTCGGTATTAGGCCAGTTAGGTAAATCATTGCAGGGGCATAACAACGCCGGCATCCCGACGTTTCGCGCGGCTACTGGCATACTGCAACGGCTGCAAGGTAGCATTTCCCAGGCTGGTGTCAACAGTTCAGCAATGGTTTCATGTGTACCCTCTAGGTAACAATCACCCGATTCCGGTGAGAGAATTTTTTGCCAGCACTCTTCAAATTCTTCACTATAGCGATCGCCATTTAGCACCGATAGCGGAGCGTTAGCGAGTCCGCGAGCGTCTTGGGGCAAAAAGCTTGCCTTACCGTTGCTCATAATCACTTTCTTACCCAACTGAAACCAGTAGGCAAGGTATCCTCTAACTTCTTGTTTGGTTGCCATATTACAATTTTAGATTTTAGATTTTAGATTTTGGATTAATTTGAATCAATAGTTAAGAATCTTGACTCCTGAATGTTCCAGAATCCCCTCTATTTGGCAATGGGTAACCAAGCATACTGAGATTGAGAACATGACCACCAGTAACTAAATAAACAGTATTGCTGAGTACACCTAGCTGGCGCACTAAAGAACCCAGGCGATCGCGGAACGCCCTCCCAAGGGGATAAGCTGGTATCACACCCCAACCTACCTCTTCTGCTACAAACACCATATCAGCAGCAACCAGATCCACTGTCTCTAATAACTCTGCAACGATGCTTTCCCAGCTAGATTCTTCCTCTTCTAAGAGATTAGCAACCCAAGTTCCTAAAGAATCAACTAAAAGACAGGTATAGGGTTTGGCATCGGCGAGGGTAGCAGACAGTTCCACAGGTACAGATAGAGTTACCCAGTCTTGGGGGCGACGTTGTTGGTGTTCTAAAATGCGTTGATGCCATTCTTGGTCATCTGGGTTATCGGTGGCTGTTGCTACGTAAACAACTGCTTTTCCTGACTGCATGGCCAGAGTTTCCGCCCATTCACTTTTACCAGATCGTGCTGGCCCTGTTACTAAGATGATTTTACCCAAAGTTGTTTCCTAATATTTTAACAATATGCCTACGGTTGCAATTTATCACCGCAGTTTTTTACTTTATCGGCAAAATTTTTAGTTTCAAATAACTTTTAAGGGATAAAATTAGCACCAGCATCATTCAAAATTTATAATTCTGTTTCCAGTCGTGATGAAACCCCATCGCAAACGGGACTACCGTCATTAATCGGGTAAAACCCCTTTTTAATTACGAATTACGAATTATGAATTACGAATTAGATTGATGTCACAATTGGCAAAAGCCGAAAATCCCAACAACCCCATTCTTAATTATTCAACACCATTAGGGACAGCAAACTTTAGGATGTCTTTATGAACGCAGGCTTAAAACGCATAGAAGCAACTCTACATGATTTAGGGAATCGCGGCACTGCCTCTGCCGCCGAAGCTGGTGATTCGACGACAAAACGGCCTTTTTCCTTTAGAATCAGTGTCGGAGCCAACGAACCCACAGAAAGTACACAAAATCCATCCTCTCAGGAAGAACAAACAGTTGACTTGGGCGGAGATACTGAGAGTGATTATCCTTCTGAACAAAATTTCTTTCCTCACCATGACTCTGTTCAGACCTTTCAAGCACAAGAGGATGGTAGCAAAACACCCAGCTTACCCAAGTTGAAAACTCAGACCTTTAGTAGCCATCGCCACGGAGCAAATCCAGCATTGGCGATGAATCTATTGCAAGAAATTCAGGAAACTGTCGCAGGTTGGCAAATAGAACTGCAAAATATTTTGAAGCAAATTCAGGATATTTACTTAGAAGGGCCAATTGTCAATGGCTGGTTAGAATCCAATCCCAAGGAACCAGAATCAGGAGGAACTGCAACATTACGCCATGCAGAAGTTGACCGCCTGATGAACTACGTAGAAGAAATTTGCGCCACTGGTGGGAAAGTATCTTATGAATCATCTATTACTGGCTACCGCCTCTGTGGTATAGACGATACTGGTAAAGTCTGGTCGCGTCCATGTCCAGCAGATCAGGTTCCCAATGTTAGCATGGCGATCGCACGTTACCAAAAGTTACGTCAACTGTTAGGGCGCAAGCAATCTTTGGAAACCCGTCTGAGTCAACTGGCCCAAACACTTGTAGTTTTACACAGTCATATTCAACAAACGTAAAGTTTTAAAGATTATTTCCGAAGAAACTCGGTTGGTGGGTTGGTAATTTTTAGTTTAGATTAACTCTCAGCAGTGTGCGTTGGATTTAAGATTTTTATCTAAAATCGTTCGATGGTTCCTGAGCGTTCGCGTAGCGTCTCGTAGAGAAGTCGTTGGCGCAGCCTCTCGTAGAGAAGGACTGAGCCAAGCCGTACCCCTCCGGGGAAGCAAGCTACGCGTAGCGTTCCGCAGGAAAGTCCCAAATCTCAAATCCAAAATAAAATCTATGCCAAACACCCAAATCTCTGCCATTATCTGTACCCACAATCGAGATACCTATTTAGGGGCTGCAATTGATAGTATTTTAGCGCAGGATTTTGCTGCTGACTTTGAAATTGTGGTAGTTGATAATGGATCTAGCGATCGCACCCGTGAGGTTGTAGAACAAAGGGCCCACAATCCGCGCCTGAAGTATGTATTTGAACCCACCATTGGTTTATCTGTCGCCCGCAACACGGGTGCAAAAGTAGCTAGTGGTGATATTCTTGCTTATCTAGATGACGATGCTGTTGCGAGCAAGGGCTGGCTACAAGTTTTATATTTTGCCTATTACAATAATTCTAAACTAGCGATCGCAGGTGGCAAAGTCACTCTCATCTGGCCCCAAGGAATCGAGCAACCACGGTGGCTATCTTCAGGGCTAGCTGCAAATCTGGGTGCATACGATTTGGGTGACAGTATCATCTACATCGAGCAACCTGGCTTAACACCCAGAGGCTTAAATTACTCCATCCGCCGCAGTTTCCTAGAAGAAATTGGCGGTTTTGATCCTCATCTCGGTCGAGTGGGGAAAAATCTATTATCAAATGAAGAACTGCAAATGACCGAATTTGCCCTACAGCGTAATTGGCAAGTTGCTTATCTTCCCGAAGCGCTGGTTGCTCACAATGTTGCTCCAGAACGCCTCCAACGCTCCTGGTTTTTAAATCGGGGCTGGTGGCAAGGTATCAGTGAATGCTATCGAGAACAACTCGCTGGTAAAGCTGGAATCGCTCAATTGCAGCGAGGTGGCGAACGGTTTGTGCGCGGCTTGTATAAGGCATTGCAATATTTTTCTGATCCAGCAGAACGGTTTGACAAACTTGTATATGCTTATGGTCAGATTGGTTACTTAAATGCTGCTATTCAAGGTCTTTTATCCACATCAAATAAGAAATAAAGAAGAATTCTGAATTCAGAATTCAGAATTCAGAATGCTTTTCTCTTGGGTATACAATCCGCAATCATATTCAAGTCCATTTTAACTCCTAACTCCTGTACAGACGCGATTAATCGCGTCTCTCCTCCTAACTCCTGTACAGACGCGATTAATCGCGTCTCTCCTCCTAACTCCCAAATATATGTCATCTAAAATACCAGTTTCTGTATTAATTCCGGCAAAAAACGAACAAGCAAACTTGCCTGCTTGCCTTGCTAGCCTCAACAGAGCAGATGAAATATTTGTAGTAGATTCTCAAAGTACTGATAACAGCATTGAAATTGCTAAAAGTCACGGTGTAAATGTCGTACAATTCAACTTCAATGGACGCTGGCCCAAAAAGAAAAATTGGTCTTTAGATAATCTACCTTTTCGTAACGAATGGGTGCTAATTGTAGATTGCGATGAGCGCATCCCTCCCGAACTTTGGGAAGAAATTAGCCAAGCAATTCAAAACAGTGAATATACAGGTTATTATCTCAACCGCCGCGTATTTTTCTTAGGAAAATGGATTCGTTATGGTGGTAAATATCCTGATTGGAATCTACGTTTATTTCAACATAAAAAAGGTCGGTACGAAAATCTAAATACAGAAGATATTCCTAATACTGGTGATAACGAAGTTCACGAACATGTGATTTTGCAGGGCAAAGTTGGGTATCTGAAAAATGATATGCTCCACGAGGACTTCCGCGATCTTTATCACTGGTTAGAACGACACAACCGCTATTCAAACTGGGAAGCCAGCGTTTATTTTAATATTCTCACAGGTAAAGATGATAGCGGCACTATCGGCGCGAATCTATTTGGTGATGCAGTCCAACGAAAGCGCTTTTTGAAAAAAGTGTGGGTACACCTGCCATTTAAACCCATTTTACGGTTTGTTTTATTTTATATTATTCAACGCGGTTTTTTGGATGGCAAAGCCGGATATATTTATGCACGCTTGCTGAGTCAATATGAATATCAAATTGGCGTTAAACTCTACGAATTACGCAACTGTGGTGGTCACTTAAATACTGCAACTACCCCGAAGGAAGGAGATGGGGAGCAGGGGAACAGGGGAGCAGAGGGAAAGCTATTGACCATTGACTCCTAACTAATAACTAATGACCAATGACTAATGACTAATGACTAATGACCCTTTCGTAGATTTACGCAAATATGACCAATCTTGGTTTGATCGGGGGCGTCCAGCTTGGTATATTTTGTTATGGTGGCTTGTACAAGCGATCGCCTTTCCCCTGACTCCTCAACCGTTAAATATTCTGCGTTGTGCTTTGCTACAATTATTTGGCGCTCGTATCGGCGAAGGCGTATTAATTAGGCCCACCGCCCGCTTTACCTACCCTTGGAAAGTTACCATCGGCAACCACAGTTGGATTGGAGATAACGTAGTTTTATATAGCCTCGATCAGATCCACATCGGTGAACACTGCGTAATCTCGCAAAAAAGTTACCTGTGTACTGGTAGTCATGATATCCAAGACCCTGCATTTGGGTTGAAAACAGCGAGTATCACCATTGAGAATGGTGCATGGGTAGCAGCAGATTGTTTCGTTGGACCGGGAGTGCAAATCGGCGCTAATGCTGTGATTGGCGCTCGTAGTAGTGTTTTTACTAATATGCCTTCTGGGCAAGTTTGTTGGGGAAGCCCCTGTCGTCCCAAAACGGTTCGGATAAAACTTGATCCCCCCACAAACCCGTGATTTGAGTGCGTTGCGGGGGTAAATAAGCGCTCGTACAGAAAGTTCCGCGCTTGGCTGAAAACTTTACTAAATATATTTTGTATTAATGAATACTGGTTTAAGTAAGTATCATTTCTACCGTATTTATAGCTTGAAATAACTGCCGCCAAAAGCTATCGGCGGCGTTGTTGAATTTAAGTCAATACGCTTGGGTTAAGGCTAAAACCCTTTGTGAAATCAAATTTTTTAACGTAGACGCAAAGCGGTGAAGCAGCGCGGTCTTCTCCCAAGGGGAGACGATGCCGCGCATAGCGCAGCGTTAGCGAGTCCACGAGCGTCTGGGGGTTTCCCCCATGAGCGACTGCTGTTAGCGCAGCGTTAGCGAGTCCGCGAGCGTCTCGTAGAGAGGTACGAGCGTCACCCGGAGGGCTTGCCGCAGGCTACCACAGAGGCGCAGAGAACACAGAGAGAAGGAAAAAATGCTTAACTGAACTGTATTGGAATTTAAGTAGGACTTACCCACTCAAGCCTGAAAACATGATCCCTCCTAATAAAAAGCAGGGCTGTTTCATTCCATTTCAAACAGGATTTGTCAAGATAATTAGTGGGAAAAATGGTAAGTGAGGGTGACGATGAGATGAACATTTAAGCACTTAAAGATCAGTAAAATAGTTCATTTTATCGGCACGCTGGTAACAAAATAACCAATTTTTAATTGCTAGAACCCTTGATTTTTAAAGCTCTTTCGGGAATGAAACAGCCCTACCTAATAAAAAGGGGGAACTCTAAAGCCCCATTTTGGCGCTCGTAGTACTGTTTTTACTAATATGCCTTCTGGCCAGATTTGTTGTGGAAGTCCTTGTCGTCCAAAGATGACTCGGATAAAACTTGATCCCCCGAAAAACCCGTGATTTTATAGATAAACATAAAATCAAAGTCTCCTCAAGCAAGACGGTAAGTAGCAATGATAGTATATTTTCATGGCTGCTCTAATCCTTGCTATTAATGAACAAACTATTGGATGAAACGCTGTCAATCAAAATTGCTGAAAGTATAAACAGCAGAGCTAGCACTCCGTTTGATAATGCTTACAAAGCAGCATTATCCATTGAGGGAGCAAGATATATTCAGGGATTTTTAGCTTTTGCAGGGAAACCATACAGACCGATTGAACACAGTTGGATTGAAATCGGCGAGGCCTCCGATGTCCGCATTATCGATCCCACATTACCGCATCTAAACAAAAATCCCCGAGAACTCTGGTATTTTGCAGCACAAAGGCTGACCGTTAAAAAACTGAAAGCCATCATTGAAGAATCGAAAGAAGATTATCCAGAAGATAATCCATTACCAATCTATGGTGATCCACCTTATGAATATTACGGTGATGTGATGTTGGGTGGTCAAGAATACTTGGCAGCATATCGAGCCGCAGAGGCTAAATGCAGAGAAATCAACGAACTCAACCCTCAGAATAACTAAGGAGAGTGTATCAAATAATTCGTAATTCGTAATTCGTAATTCGTAATTACGAATTATTTAATAGGATTTCCCATCGCTGCCAAAGTATTCCCTATAGCCGCAAATTTTGTCTCCACGCACATCAAAAGAAACTGCTACCCGATTTTTGTAAGGCTGTCCGAATAAAAGCCCCTCATCCCGAAACTCAAAAACAGCTGTCGTTTCATTGCTCGTAACACGGTCTAGACCAGCCAGTTTCAACCCAGGACTGAATGATTGAGAAACGTACTCGAAAAATTCTCTAGCTCGTTCTTTCCCCACATTCAACCCGTGGAATTTTGCCATAGGAAACCAAAGGGTAAAATCTTCTGTGAGCATATCTAACAACGGTTCCCACTCTCCTGTTGCCATCCCATGCGTCAGATTATCAAATGCCTGCCGAGCAACTTTTAAAGTATTTTCTGAATCTTGTGTCATTCTTACCCCCGACTAGAATATAAACTAATACCGTGTTACTTAAAACCTCACTACCACTTTGCCACAATTCTGGCCAGTGAGAAGATATTCTACAGCGTCGGATATTGACTCTATGCCTTGAAAGTCTTTTGGAGCAACGGCAACTTTGAGTTTGTCTGTGTAGAAAAGATAAAAGATGCGATCGCGTGCCTCTAGCATATATTCTTTATAATGTAACATGAGAAAGTCTCTCACAGAAGCTGCTTTCCACCTCATTAATCACTCTCTCCAGAGGATAAAATCAAATCGTTACTAGACAAAACTTTTAGCCAAAAGATATGTTTATATCTATAATGTTATCAAATAAAGCTCCCAAACCAATTGCTGTCTGAAGTTTAAAAGTTGCTTGAGATTTTTATTTTATCGTAGTGATGGAAGCTGTTTACGGGCGATCGTCCGTGATGGATGTAAAGAAACATTTCTGTTTCTTGAAAGAGCGCTAATCACAAAATTCTTCACAATAAATTCCTATGAGTAACAACAACCTACCTCCTGTTTGGAATAGAGTGGAAAAACATGCAGTGTTTCCAGAGGCAAAGCATGATGAAATCGCTCGCTATAATTTTCTAGCCAATTTGAATCGTTATTTGGCAACAGTTATATCTCCTGGTAACATACTAAGTCAATCAGAAATCGATACCACTACTACGGGGGTTCATATGCAGTAATAACAAAGGCTCTCCCTCACCGCCAATCCGATAAAGAATTTGTCCATCTTCTGTGTCTAAAAAAGCTCGCTTGATTGGTTTATTCATAATACTCTGATAAATTTATAATTTATATCAGCCCTTATTTAACTTCTTTAGCAAATTACCTTTTCTGTGCTATTTTCTGTAACCATTCAATTAGGGGTCTTAAGGTTCCTGACAATGCTGCCTCACTAACAGTCACCGTATGCTGCTTGCCGTTATCTTCTACTGTTAACTTATACTGAAAGCGATCGCTCTGAAGATTTGGCGAAGTAATATGTTCAGGTAGCCTAAATAAATCAGCAACTTCCACCAGTCGGACAAGTGTGCTGGCTTCATTTGGCAAAAGAGTGTCTGTATCAACGGTTGTTTTCTTGGTAATCCCAACAAAGCCGCCCGTGCGTTCAAAGGATATCCGCATTTTTTTGCTCTCCGTTGCGCTACTTAGTTGGGACAAATACAAAAGCTGGGAGATGATAGTTTTCAACTCGTAGTTTAGCAATAACAAGTAATACATCTAGTACTAATTCGTAATTCGTAATTCGTAATTCGTAATTAAGATACCTAGAGAAAGGCTTGATCCAGGCTATTTCTAATACTTTGCTCTGTGCCTTAAACAATACATACTTGGACGATTTGATATAAAACTTAGGTGTTATTAGAAGTTAGAAACTGTGATTTGATTAACTCCTAACTTCTAACTCCTAACTCTAAATAACTCCTACCTTTTGCCAAGCGTTTTGCACAGCTTTTTGCTCATGACTGTCATTACCGTAGAGTTCGCCAGCAACTTGAATGGTGACGTTGGCAGCTTTTTTAAAATCTGCTTTAGCACGCAAGCGATCGCGTAAACTTATGTACCATATTTTACCAACTGTTTCCCAGGCATAGCCACCAATCTCAACAGCCGCTAGATAAAAGGCATGGTTAGGAATTCCTGAGTTGATATGAACCCCAGCGTTATCTTCAACACCAGTATATTTATCTTTCATGTGACCTGGTTGGGGATCTTTACCCAATACTGGGTCATTGTATGCTGTTCCCGGTGCTTTGAGCGATCGCAGGGCAACACCTTTGACAGTCGCTACTAAAAGACCTTCGCCAATGAGCCAATCTGCCTCTTGTGCAGTCTGATTTTTGCTCTTTTGTTTCACTAAGGAACCGAAGACATCAGAAAACGATTCATTCAGTGCCCCAGGTTCACCATAATACTGTAAACCTGCTTCATGCTGGGTTATACCATGAACTAGCTCATGTCCAATAACATCAATTGACTTCGTGAAGCATTGAAATATTTCTCCGTCGCCATCACCATAAACCATTTGGTCACCGTTCCAAAAGGCATTGTCATATTTAACGCCATAATGCACGGTGGAGTCTAAACGTAGTCCTTTGTCGTCAATGGAATTGCGATCAAATATCTCATAAAACAATTCATAAGTAGCACCAGCAGCATCGTAGGCTTCATTAACTGCTGCATCACTACTGGGAGGATCTCCCTCACCACGCACTAGTGTACCAGGAAGTTGCTGGCCATATTTTGCATCGTAGATAGTGCGCCGCTTTTCACCCGGAGAAGGTGCAAATGAGACATTACCTACAACATCTCTCCGTCCACGAAGCTGTGCCGAAACATTTAAAGTATGAAAAGCCCAACTACGCTGCTGGGGGTTGCCATTTACAACGACATTTTCCAGCATGTGGGGCGGGATAATACAACAAATAGGGCATCTAGAGTCAAGTGGATACTCATACTTGAACCCGGCTGATTTCTTTTTATTTCGAGCCATCCAAGATATTCTCCTTTTAAAATTAAGTATTGGCAAACAAAGGAGCAGAAAAACGAATCCGAATCGCGTATTCCTGGTTTGTTTTCTGAAAATATTTTTCTACTCTGTATTTTCGGATAGGTCTGTGGAGGATGGATAGTACCGTCACGGGTACTTCTGATGTGGAAATATTGCATAAAAACACAATACTTTTGCCAGAAGACATGTATTACATTTTATGTTATTTCCCAACAAGTCATCTATTAATTTAGGCTGAAATCCCATAAATTTAAACGAAAAAGCCAACTTAACTCTTTTTTAAGATTTGTAAAGATAATATTGCTCATGTATTGAGTTAAACTTATATGTGTAATTAATAACTCTAATAAATTAAAATATTGGGTTTTCAAAAGTTACTGACGTTGGTATATTAAATACTGAACAGAAAGTTAACTAAAACAAATTAGAAGTCCACTGCGATTCTGAGTAAAACAGAGTGTAGCAAGTTTAGCGATAAAAGGTTCGAGACTAATGCTAAAAAACAGCGAACTGAAGGTTAATCAGGGCTGTAATCTTAAATGGAAGCCCGGAGATAAACTATTGATCCAGTTTTATCTGTTAGAAATTTTGCGAATTAAAACAGTTGTAACTCTATATCCATAACTATAGATATAGCAGGTTCATCGTGAAGTTAATCTGCATTCAGGTTCATTTCCTACAAGTTTATACTGGAGTTAATCTAAATTAAGGTTAACTTACTGAATTTAGGTCAACAATCCCAAAAGAGCGCAAATGTTATGCCAAGATTTTTGGATGGGACTAGTTGATTAGTCTTGAGGCTATCTAAAATTAGATGTTAGTTTAAAACAGAATTTATCTAAGTACATGGACTTGTGGAGTAACATCGCAAGCCATCAATATAAATGAGCTTTTCTAGTGAAAGCGGGCTTTAGAGTGCCTTTAATTTACGGCGACTAAGAGCATCATTTGTTATTGCCATGCACTAGGTTAAATCGAAAATATCGCCTGAATTCTCACAAATTTTTCAGTTCTATCAAGGTCAACAATAATGAGTAATGTTCAAGCATCGTTTCAAGCAACGGAAGCTGAATTTCGCGTGGAAGGTTACGAAAAAATTGAGTTTAGTCTTGTCTATGTAAACGGCGCATTTGATATCAGTAACAGAGAAATTGCAGACAGTTATGAGAAGTTTGGCCGCTGTCTGACTGTGATTGATGCCAATGTCAATAGGCTATACGGCAAACAAATCAAGTCATATTTTAAACACTATGACATTGATCTAACTGTAGTTCCCATTGTGATTACCGAGCCTACTAAAACTCTTGCAACCTTTGAACAAATTGTTGACGCTTTTTCTGACTTTGGCTTAATCCGTAAAGAACCAGTGTTAGTAGTGGGTGGTGGTTTAATCACTGATGTAGCTGGGTTTGCGTGTGCTTCTTACCGCCGCAAGAGTAACTACATTCGCGTTCCTACAACACTGATTGGTTTGATTGATGCAGGTGTAGCGATTAAGGTTGCAGTCAACCATCGCAAGTTAAAAAATCGCTTGGGAGCGTATCATGCTCCTTTGAAAGTTATCCTTGATTTCTCCTTTTTGCAAACATTACCAACGGCTCAAGTTCGTAATGGCATGGCAGAGTTGGTCAAAATTGCAGTCGTTGCGAACTCTGAAGTTTTTGAAATGCTGGATGAGTATGGTGAAGAACTGCTGCATACTCACTTTGGATATGTGAATGGCACAAGTGAACTGAAAGCGATCGCTCACAAACTCAATTACGAGGCAATTAAAACTATGCTGGAGTTGGAGACTCCTAATTTGCATGAGTTAGACCTCGATCGCGTCATTGCCTACGGCCACACTTGGAGTCCTACCTTAGAGTTAGCTCCGATGATACCGTTGTTTCACGGCCATGCAGTCAATATAGACATGGCTTTGTCTGCAACCATTGCTGCAAGACGTGGCTACATTACATCAGGAGAACGCGATCGCATTTTGGGCTTGATGAGTCGTGTGGGTTTATCAATCGATCATCCTTTACTAGATAGCGATTTGCTCTGGTATGCTACCCAATCTATTAGCTTAACGCGAGACGGCAAACAACGCGCAGCTATGCCAAAACCCATTGGTGAGTGCTTCTTTGTCAACGATTTCACCCGTGAAGAATTAGATGCAGCTTTAGCTGAACACAAACGTCTGTGTGCTACATATCCTCGTGGCGGAGATGGGATTGACGCTTACATAGAAACTCAAGAAGAATCCAAACTATTGGGAGTGTGAAAACATGACCAGTATTTTAGGACGAGATACCGCTAGACCGATAACCCCACACAGCATTCTGGTAGCGCAGTTACAAAAAACCCTCAGAATGGCAGAAGAAAGCAATATACCTTTAGAGATATTGACTTCTCTGCAGCAAGGGTTGCAATTAGCAGCAGGTTTAGATCCCTACCTGGATGATTGCACTACCCCCGAATCGGCCGCATTGACAGCACTAGCGCAGAAGACCAGCAAAGAAGACTGGAGTAAACGCTTCAGTGATGGTGAAACAGTGCGTCAACTAGAGCAGGAAATGCTCTCAGGACATCTTGAAGGACAGACATTAAAGATGTTTGTGCATTTGACCAAGGCCAAGTGCATCCTAGAAGTGGGAATGTTCACAGGATATTCAGCTTTGGCAATGGCGGAGGCGTTACCAGCCGATGGACGACTCATTGCTTGTGAGGTAGACTCCTATGTGGCTGAATTTGCTCAAACTTGCTTTCAGGAGTCTCCCCACGGTGACAAGATTTTTGTAGAAGTAGCACCTGCACTAGAGACACTGCACAAGCTGGCGGCTAAAAAAGAATCGTTTGATCTGATCTTCATTGATGCCGATAAAAAGGAGTACGTAGAGTACTTCCAAATTATCTTGGATAGCCACTTACTGGCTGCCAACGGGTTAATCTGCGTAGATAATACTTTGTTGCAGGGACAAGTTTACTTACCATCAGAACAACGTACTGCCAATGGTGAGGCGATCGCTCAATTCAACCGCATAGTCGCCGCAGATCCTCGTGTAGAGCAAGTTCTATTACCGATCCGAGATGGTATAACCCTGATTAGACGCTTGGTGTAACAGGCGCTTCTCAATTCAAGGCATCACAAAAAGGCGATTTGATAGCGGTTCTTTACCCGGTAGGAGGGGCGCACAGTTAATACAGTTAATTGTGCGCCCCTACAAAAGACCGCATTCCACGCAAAGGAAAAACTTATGCCATCGGGTGTAATGTATGCAATCTGAAAGTTATAAAGCGATGAATCTGTTGTTGCTGCCAAACAGTCTTGGGCGTAAAGGCGTGATAAATCACAGTAAAAATCGTTGTGTGCAGACCCAACTAAATGAAGGATATTAAGTACTGGCATGATTCATCTTCCTAGCTACTGTTATAACTAGAGTTTAGTAGTTCATGAAGTTGTAGTACAGTATCACCTTTAAATTGTGACAAGTTCAAATTTATGCAATTTTAACCTCTATCGCCCTGCTGAAGCGGCAATTGATATAACATTTTAGTAGTGATTAGTCTGTTCCCCAAAAATCACGAATCGATTACAATACCTCAATCTGTTGAATAATCTGCATTGTTTCCACGCTGACGGTGCAGACTCTTTGTAGTAAATCTATCACTTGTTCTTTGTAATCTGCAAAGCGATATGTATTGAATTTTTCGGCAATTGTAGGGTCTTTAGGTTTCTTTTCTTTGTATTGATCTAAAATCCATTCTAAAGCACAACGGTTGCCAAGGCGATATTCCCAAGCAATTTTGGGGACACCTTCTAAAGTTGTGACATCATCTAAAATAATGCTTCCATTGGCTGCATCAGCTTTGAGTTTTGCCTTTGGTGTCCTATTTGTAGCGAGAGATAAATCAATTCGTTTTAAAGGATAGGGTTCGACAGTTTCATAATTGATGTGCAAATCCATCAACTGTTTACCCCAGTTAACCCATTGGTGAAAGTCATCATAGAAGGGTAAGCGGGGAAATTCTCGTTTCAGATTAAGTTCGTATTTGGTGCGATAGGCGGGATTGTGCAAGACGGCGTAGGTGTAGTGGAAAATATCTAATTTGGTAATTGTCGAGTCCTTATAATAGTCCGTCGAATGTTCTAGCATCAATAAAAGATGAATTAGTAATAAATGCTAAAATTCCATTGTGACTTAATCTATCAGTTGCCCAGCGCATAAAACGAGTATACATATCATAAACAACAATGTTATTTTGAGCTTTACTGTATTTGACGTAAGTATTTTTTATTGAATTATCTATTCCTTTATAATAACTGGAGTTTAGACTAAGCTATACAAAATGACCCAGCAGGGCTGAGTTAATCAGAGACTTAGCAAAAGTATGAATAATCTAAGGTATTAAACAGCAACAGATGCTTCTTTACGTGGTGGAGTTAC
>NZ_JAIVFS010000200.1 GCF_020829645.1 Nostoc mirabile CHAB5784
AAGTGTAGGCTAATGAAGCAGCGATCACAAACTGAGAGTTCCAGATTATTCTGATTCCCGACCTTAAAACTATTAATTTTCTAAACCTCTTATCAGGCAACTATTTCAGCTTTTCTTAGTGCCATTCCCCTAAGAGCCGTTTTCTTTTTTAACTATCAAATTACCAGGAACGTTAAATTCTATGTTCGATGAACCGTTAGCAATCAATATCAGTGAACAAAACTGTCCAGTCACTGCTGTGATCTCTCATGTAGTGAGACCGGGGCGTGAGCAAGGTTACGAAGCATGGTTTCATGGCATTGCCGCAGATGCACGAAAATTCAAGGGACATCTGGGTGTCAGCACTATTCGACCCCAGGATCACGCCCATCCTGAGTACGTGGTCATTCTCAAGTTCGATTGCTACGACAATCTCAAGACCTGGTTAGAATCAGATATTCGGCGGGAATGGATTGAGCGATTGCAACCCTTGATTGAAAAGCCAGAAGATATTCAAACCCTGACCGGATTGGAAACCTGGTTTACTCTCTCAAATAAACCTATGATGTCTCCACCACCCCGCTACAAAATGGCGTTAGTGAGCTGGCTAGGAGTATTCTTTACGCTTCCTCAGCTCAATCGTTTGCTAGTACCGTTGTTATCTGGGCTACCTCTATTGCTCAATCAACTGATTAGTACAGGACTCGGTGTCGCTCTGCTCACCTATGTGATTATGCCGCGCCTAACGCAATTATTTCGCAAATGGCTGTATCCCATTTCATACCCTTCTTCTGTTACTTGCCGGAGTAAGCAAGTAGTAAATAAGTCAAATCATCCAGAAGCATCGCAGGGTTTGAATTGATTCATTGTACTAATTAATTGATTGAATCCCAGCAATAAATTGGAATTGGGAAAAATATTAAACTAAGTATAAATTAACCAAAATTTTATTTTTCATTCATCACTTTTGGTCAAGTTAGTAAATCAAAAAGAGCTTTTCTGCAATATTTATTTACAACTATCCCAATTTGCAGATGTCTCGGCGACCACCCTATTAGACAATTGCAATAATTTTACTTCCCTTCCTCAATCCCGCAGCCAATCACCTAACCCACGGCACTGAGGAATATCCAGAGGGCTGCTGATGCTGGCTATTAGATTGCTATTGGTTTCCCGTAGTAAACCTTGTGCAAAGCCGCAGAAATCGCATGAGAAAAGCGCAAACTGTACGCTAAAAACTACCAGTGTGTTTGCTTAAAAAAGCAACGATAGTACTACCAAGTAAAAATTATGAGACAAAACACTTCACGCCGCTCAGTTTTACAAGGTTTGATTACCAGTGCAATTGTGATCGGGTTTGATTTAACTACTCGTTCTTGGGTAACATCTGCCAGTGCTACATCTGTTTTTGAAAGTTTACCTTCCTTAGATGGAGTACTTTACACTGATAATGCAACACTTACTGATGCAAGTATTGACTTTGGTAATATCATACATCGTCAACCGATAGCAGTACTTAAACCAGGCTCAATTGAGGATATTGTTCAAGTTATTCAATTCGCTCGGACTCACAAGCTCAAAGTTGCCCCACGCGGTCAGGGTCACTCTACCTACGGTCAGTCACAAGTAGAAGCAGGCATTGTTATTGATTTAAGTACGCTCAACAAGATTCATTTCATTGGTACAGACCGAGCAATTGTTGATGCTGGAGTGGTGTGGAGTCAGTTATTGCAACAAACGCTTGGTATGGGCTTAACACCGCCTGTTCTTACTGATTACATCGAACTTTCTGTAGGCGGTACTTTGTCAGTAGGGGGTATTGGTGGTGCAACTCATCGCTATGGTGTGCAAGTTGACAATGTTTTAGAACTGAAGGTAGTTACTGGTATTGGTCATCTTGAAACTTGTTCGCTGTCGTACAATCGCAATTTATGGTTTGCAGTACTAGCAGGGCTAGGTCAATGTGGAATTATTGTACAGGCAACTGTTAAGCTAATTCCCGCCACTACCAATGCCCGTGTGTTTCAGTTATATTATGACGATTTAGCTACCTTTACTCATGACCAACGCCAAATCATCAATGATGAGCGCTTCAACTATGTAGAAGGTCAGTTAGTTTCTAATAATGCTGGTGGATGGCGTTATCTGCTAGAAGCGGCTAGCTTTTACAGCCCTCCCTCTGTACCTAATAACAGTTTGTTGCTTACAGGGTTAAACTATACTCGCGGCACACAACAAATAGAAGATAAAACTTATTTTGATTTCCTCAACCGTTTAGCTCCTACAGTTGCCTTTCTCAAATCTATTGGTGTTTGGTCAAATCCTCATCCTTGGTTAGATTTGTTTGTACCTGGTAGCGCAGTTAACAGTTTTGTTGGTGAAGTCGCTGCCAACTTAACGTTAGCTGATACTGGTCTTGGGCCAATTCTGCTATATCCAGTCAAAACCAACCGTTTTAATCTACCCTTGTTCCGGGTTCCCACAGAAGAGATTGTGTTTCTCTTTTCTATTTTGCGAACAGCAGTACCACCAGAAGATGCTGTAGTTACACGGATGTTGTCTGATAATCGCAAACTATTTGAGCAAAACCGTGACTTGGGTGGTTACAAATATTCCGTAGATGCTATTCCCTTTTCCCCTCATGATTGGCAGCAGCATTATCGTCCAGTTTGGGGAAATTTCGTAAGTGCAAAGCGACGTTACGATCCAGATAATTTACTAACGCCAGGTCAGGGTATTTTCGCAAACTGTTAGTCCAAACAAATCTGTTTAAATAATCAGAATTCTCAATAACTGCTCGGGTTTTGCATTTTTAAGTCGGGATTAGATTTGGAGAAAAGGTTAAAGGTTTTTTCTTTCACTTTTACCCAAAACCTGACAAGTATTGCTTACTTTTATTCAAAAATCAAACCGGATTCCTATAGAACTCGATTCGATTTATGAAAATATACTGAGACTTAAAAGCCTATTTTATCAGCGCTGAAATCAGAACTGATGATTTTTGGTTTTGACTCGCTGATACAGTTCTTCCATTGTTTCAATAAAGGAAGCATCATTGTGCCAGAAATCAGGAAAATCCCCTTGTTTCTTAATCAAAATTGCACAGATACTACCTGGAGTCGCCACTTCAATAGTTTGTGGTAATCGCTTTGTACCTAACCAAAATTCTCTGGCATTTGGCATTTGGTTAAGAGATTGCTTTTCTAGCTTAGTGTACAGCGAATTAGAAAGTTCTAAAGGGATTTCCTTAGTATTCAATTCTGACAATAGAGCTTTTCCCAAAGGAGAATCAGCTAATTTGGCTTGAAGTTCTGCTTTCGATAATCCCCGTAATTCAAATAACAACCAGGGATTATTATCTAATTGAGAAGCCACTAAATAGTAAACTCCAGCAATGTGCTTACAGGGATTAGCATAATCTGGGCAAGAGCATTTAGTTTTGAAATCCTTACTACTATGGGGCAATAAATGTAGTCCCAAATGAGAGAAAGTATCTTCAATATTTTCCGGGACTTCATTTAGCAGCAATCGAGAAATGATACTGGCTTTAGAAGAAAGCTTTTGGATAGCTTCATTCCAACGGTTTTTAGCAATAGGTGTAATCTGAATCTCTATATTATAAGTTGGTTCTTTGTAGACTCCAAAATAGGGATTAACTGAGCCTCTGACTTTGGCAGTAATTTTATTTAAGTCAATCTCAAAGCTTTTAACTTTACCACCGCTAGCATAAGACCGTCCTCTTTTGAGTCGGTTATCATCTGTAAAAGCTTCTAGTGCTTGAATAAAGCGATCACCCCACCAAGTTCGACTAAATTTAGCCATAATATCTACTCCAAAATTGCACTCTTGTTCAATGAAATCAACCGCTTAAAGGCTTCATTATCTAATTCTGTGAGCCAAGATTCATCACTACCAATAACAGCATCAGAGAGTTTTTTCTTATCTTCAATCATTTGGTCAATTCTCTCTTCTAAAGTCCCAATAGCAACAAATTTATGCACAAAGACGTTCTTTTTCTGACCAATACGGAAAGCACGGTCAGTTGCTTGGTTTTCAACTGCTGGGTTCCACCAACGATCAAAGTGAAAGACATGGTTGGCTTTCGTGAGGGTGATACCCACACCGCCTGCTTTCAAAGAAAGGATAAAAACCGATGGCTCTGTATTTGGGTCTTGAAATTCGGTAATCATTTGTTCTCGATGTGGGCGACTAGTGCCACCATGCAAATAGTAAGTATTGCAATGCAGACTATGTTTGAGATGTTTCTCGATCTTTTCACCCACTTCCGTAAATTGACTAAAAATGAGTAAACTTTCTCCTTCATCAACTGCCTCCTCAACCATCTCTGCTAACCGACTGAGTTTGTGCGAACGCAGTGGTGAAAATTCGCTCCCATCTTGCAGAAATTGGGCTGGATGATTGCAAATTTGCTTCAATTTCATCAGGGTTGAAAGAATCAATCCTTTGCGCTGAATTCCCACTGCTGATTGCAATTGTTTTTCTACATCTAGTACCACCACTTCATAAAGCGATGCTTGCTCTTTGGTCAGGTTAGTGTAGAGTTTTTGTTCCACTTTATCTGGCAAGTCATTAATAATAGATTGGTCAGTTTTTAACCTTCGCAGAATTAGAGGTTCTACCAGTTTTTTCAAGGTGGCAGATTTCACGCGGTCATTGTCTTTTTGAATCGGAATCTCGAAGATTTTCCGAAACTGGGCTTCTTTACCCAAGTAACCAGGATTGAGAAAGTTAAAAATTGACCACAAATCCAGTAAGCGGTTTTCTACAGGAGTTCCTGTTAATGCCAGCCGATGTTTAGCTCTTAATTTTAAAATAGCTTTAGTTTGGGCAGCTTTCGGATTTTTAATATTTTGTGCCTCATCCAGTACTAAACGTTGCCACTCGACGCCGCTCAATAACTTTTCATCTTTGCGAACTAGAGTAAAGGAGCTAATTATCACATCGTTTTGTTGACAAGCAGCTTTGAAATCAGCTAGATTTTGCAGCCTAGTGCTACCATGATGCACCATAGTTTTTAAATGAGGTGCAAATTTGGCAATTTCTTTCTGCCAGTTGCCGACAACAGAAGTAGGGGCAATTAATAATGTAGGCAGGGCAGATAAAGAAGTAATCTTTTCTCCTACTTTAAGAGCTTCATGTAACTCTTTCTCTTGCACTAATCGGGCAATCACCTGCACGGATTTACCTAAACCCATATCGTCTGCCAAACAGCCATTTAATCCCAAATCTTCCAGATATTGTAACCAGGAAACACCACGTTTTTGATATTCTCGGAGCGTGCCTTGCAGATTATCAAGTTCAGAAATTGGCTCTAGGCGACTTTTATCTTGTAGCTTTGCTATCATCTCTGACAAAGCTTCATCATGTTCAATTTCCCATTCTGACCCCAATTCAGCACTGCGTTGTAGAAACTCCAGTAAGGTCATCTGGGGTTGTTCGTTACCGTGGGACTGCCAAAATTCGAGTAACTGCTGCATTTTATCCCGGTCTAATTCCATCCATTGACCGCGAAAATGCACTAGGGGAGTTTTAGCATTAATCAGTTGTTCCCATTCAATAGGTGTGACAGTTTGCTCCCCAATCGCTAACTCATACTGATACTCCACCAGTGAGTCTAAGCCGAAATAGCTTTTTGTTTCCCCTTTCGTTGCAGCAAGTTTGCTACCCGATGCTTTGAGGCGAATTTTGGCGCGGCGACGACCTGTGGGAGTATACCAAGCAGGTACAATTATTTTGAATCCTGAGTCTTCTAACACCCAAGCACTTTCAGTAAGGAAATCAAATGCTTCATCTAAGGTAAGTTGCATTGCGATTGGACTCGCTGTTTCCAACCCAAGCCATAGTTTGGGATACATCCTGGCTGCATAACCCAAATTCAGCAGCAAATTTGTTTCAAAATCTTTACCAAAATCTTTATGTACAGCAGTTTTGGAAAATTGATTCATTGTCCAGTAGTCTGCTAACACTAACTTCAAGGATGGATCTTGTTTACTCGCTACTAGAAATTGAATTTGCCAATTGTCTATTTGTGACGATGAAGGAGAATGTAACTGGAAGCACAGATGAAAAGGTGAATCAGCTTGAGTGCGGGTAATTTTGGTTTTCCACACCAACCATTGCTGATATTCTTTGAGGGCAGTATTTGTTGTTAGTGGATTATGCTGACTAGGATAAAAGCAAGATTCAATTAGAGAATCAGCAATTTGTTTGTCAAAAGCGGCTGTTGATGGGGTGTGAGTCACTAAATCGTCAAGTACATATTCAGAAAAGTGACGCAATAGTGTTTCTCGATCAAAAAACTCAATAGGATAGCTAACTGTTGCTTTACCTGCCACACATATTAGTGGCATATAGTCAATATATTTAAGAATATTTGCTTCATATTGTTCGGAAATAATTTCCCAGGTGGCATAAATTTCAAATGCTGCTTTAGCAGTCTTGCTTTTGCCTTTTTTCTTCGGATTTTCCGATGATAACTGTCGATATTTTAGTGCGGGAATAAATTGGTCTTTGAGGATTACTTGTTTAAAACTTTGAGTGTAATGATACCAAAATAATAAATCTGAACCTATTTGAAACTTCTCCGCATTATATATTGCTAAAAAATGGATATCTTTAAGTAGTTTGATAATATTAAGTGCTATTCCACTTTTGGTAGATACTACTGTTTCATAACAATCTACCTGCCAATATTGGAATTCTTCATAGCTGTCAGTCAGCTCAATTTCTAAATACTTGGTTAATTCTGGTGAGGGGAGAGGCTGATTATTGGTGGTTGGTAAAGCAAAGTATTTGGAAGATATGCGCTGGCAAAATTTAGTCTTGTCTTCTTTAATTCCTAATTCTTCTATTAAAAAGGCGATTAATTGGGATTCTACCAAGTGTCCAGGATGAATTTGTTGACTATTGGTTTGACTTTTTTGGGATAATTGAGTTTCTACCCACAAGTAAAAAGACCCTGACTGAATAAAGTCAGTTTCCTCGTTTGGTATCCAGGTGCCATGAAGTATTCTCATAGTTATAATGCCTCTGGATTGTTCGGAAATTCACGCGCCTTAGAATTACTTTAGCAAACAGAGGTGCTAGAATTATCTTATTTATGCAAAAGAAAGCGATGACGCTATCGTGCGATCGCTTGACTTACGCACTATAGAGGCAGCAGTCCCATACTTCCCTTACAACTCAAAATCAAGGGTGAAGGTTTGGTTATCAGAATCAAGAATTTGGTTTTCGATAGTAGATGGCTCTTGAGTCGGCTGAATAAGTTTGTTATCTTCAGTATTATTCGGCGTGAAAGCTACTTGTTGTGTGGGAAATGCACCCTTTCTGAAAGCAAAATAACAATCAACTATAAAGTAAAGCGTGTCCAGGTAACTTTTATCTAGTTTTTGGGATTCTGCAAATATGCGCTCTCGGTAATTATCTTTGAGGCGAACTTTTTCCGGTGCTAAGTCTTTTTTCTGGAGTTTAGACTAAGCTATACAAAATGACCCAGCAGGGCTGAGTTAATCAGAGACTTAGCAAAAGTATGAATAATCTAAGGTATTAAACAGCAACAGATGCTTCTTTACGTGGTGGAGTTACT
>NZ_JAIVFS010000201.1 GCF_020829645.1 Nostoc mirabile CHAB5784
GTCCAACTCAATCGCTTGCATGACTTTTTGCCGGAAATCATCACTCTCTTGCTTTGGCCATTGAAATGGGGTAGACGCAATTGGAACTCTTATAGTCTACGTCCTAATCTTCATGGCTATAGCTATACTTTTAGCTTAAGTTGACACCAATGAGCAGTGCTAAACCCCTACAAAAGATACTAGCCTTCTGACTCGAATGGCACTAAGAAAAGCTGAAACCCCTTTGATTAAGCAGTTTGTAACTGCTTTCATAATTCATGTCGGGGTTTGGTCATGAAGGGGTAAGCTTTTGGGCGGCTGACTTATGCTGTTAGCCTGCGATTTGAATCGCAGGCGGGCTATTGATTTCACTAAAATCTTGGCTAAGTACTCACCATATCACAGAGCAAGAATTCTGTGTTAGCGTTCGCGCAGCGTTCTACAGGAAAGCTCACTGAAGGTATCGCCCGTCACTTGAGCTTTTGAGCCTTTGAACCTCGACGTTGAGCCTTTGAACCTCGACGTTGAGCCTTTGAACCTCGACGTTGAGCCTTTGAACCTCGACGTTGAGCCTTTGAACCTCGACGTTGAGCCTTTGAGCCTGAACGTTGCACCTTTTTACTCGAACGTTGAGCCTTTGTACTCGAACGTTGCACCTTTTTACTCGAACGTTGAGCCTTTTTACTCGAACGTTGCACCTTTTTACTCGAACGTTGCACCTTTTTACTCGAACGTTGCACCTTTTTACTCGAACGTTGAGCCTTTTTACTCGAACGTTGAGCCTTTGAACCTTAAATTTGGAATTTGGTACTCAAAACAGCTAGTTAAATACTGTATTCCTCCTGCTTTCTGCCTTCTTAAACTAAGGTGACTGATTTAACACCCACTTCAACCACTGCCCAAAGGAACTTAGAACATTCAACCTTTGAACTCCAGGCGCACGAGCGGCGGCGAGTCCATCAACAGCGACTAATGCAGCGTATTGCAAGCCCAAAAAACTATCAACTGCTGCATAAGGCCCACCTAAAGTAATAGCCCCCGCAGCATACATTTGACCTCTATCACTACGCATTTCTACTAATTCAAAATTGTTCGCTACAGTCAACCGCCCCAGATGATTCACTGGGAGGTTGTAATGTTTCACCAAATCTGATATGAGGGGATTGGCATCTACCTTGGCATCCAATCCAGTAGCATCAACAATAAAGTCAGCTAGCAATTTCATTTCCCCAAAGCTTTGTTCTCGGATATGGGTAATAGTCCGGTTTTGGGCATCTCGTTCTACATCCAGCACCTCACCGAAGGTAATTTGATACCAGCCTTCGCTTAACCCTTGGGCAGTAATTTGCTGCCAGTCTTGGCGGTCGGCGGTGGTAGTTCCACCCCAGTCTGCTAGTAAACGCTTGCGTTCATCGGGAGTCGCTTTTTCTAACATTGCCCGGAGTTCGCCGCCCCAACAGGCTTTCGGCCAATTAAAGGGTTGAAATTCGTAATGATTTTTGACTAGGCGCTGGGTATTTTGAAATTTGTTGCCTTGAGGTTTAGGCGATCGCATTAAATGCAAAACTGCAATATTCCGATTTCTTTTTCTTGCTTCATAAATCCGTTGCACAATCCGCGAAGCCACAATTCCCCGCCCCCGAATCAACACCGTACCACCTTGTAGCTCTAGTTGCTCATAAACATGATCGTGTGCTTCATAAGCATTGACGACAGATTTAAAGTCTTGATATTTTTCTCTATAAGCTTGCAAATCTGGGAGAAACTGAATTGCTGGATACCCAGTAGCTAAATGTAAATAACGACTAACTAAAAAAGCATAATTTCCTGGGGCGCGAGAATAGGCTATACAATATCTACCGTCATCAGTTTTGCGAATTCCCCTAACTCGCCCATAGCGATAAATTTGATTCCAGCCAATGCGCTTCGCTTCCCTGTCTAGGGAATCAAAGACGTTACCCGCACGAGGAGTATAAGTTTCTGCAAATGTTGGTTCAGCAAACACTTGCCACAAATACTTGAATGCTGATTTCATCTGTCCCTTGCTGCAATCGTGCCAAGCCTCACGCAAGGCATAACTAGGCCAGCCCCAAATATTATCAGGACAAGAGTCAGAATTAGAGCGCAGTCTTTCATATAAGGGAATTTGCGAATTCAAACAAAGGCGCTTGTAACGAGCATAGGGTTCCGACTCTAATCCCAAAGCCACAATTTTGTCAGCACGCACACCACTAATTCGCAGCAAATCAGCCCAAACAAAGCTACCCAGTCCCGCCCCGATCGCTAGATAATCAGATTCATCTACTGGCAATCCTGTAGCATGAAGTGCTTGCACAGCGACTTTCTGAGCCTGAAACGCTAGCGGCGGGAAATTACTCGTCAAGGGCGTTAGCGGCTGGGCTACAGGCAAGGTAGGGTCTGGAAGATTGGTATTTGCGTTGAAATGAATCGTTGAAGGAGGGCTGGTATCTGGTGCGGGTACGTTAACAGCAAATGTCACTGTTATTAAATAGGGGCCAATTTGCAACGTATCGCCATTAGCCAGAACACTGCGCGTTTGTGGTTGACCGTTGACATATATACCGTTAACGCTGCCTTGGTCAATCACTACTAGATGGTCTTGTTCCCAGTCAATTAGGGCATGGTAGCGAGAAACTTCGTTACTGTTAAGCAGCATCCGAGAAACGCGCACTCCCCTAACTTCAGCAGGTAAGCGAGCGAATTCTCGACCAAAAGCGATCGGCATATTCAACCTTGGTTCTCGCCGTTCACCCGTCGCTGGTTCTTCCCAACTCAATTGGATTTGTTCATTTGTCATTAGTCATTAGTCATTAGTCATTTGTCATTGGGCATTTGTCATTGCTCATTAGACCTCTTCCAAAAGTCCCTAACACCCCACCCCCAACCCCTCCCCGCAAGCAGGAGGGGAGACAAAGCGACGATTGTCGGGGTGGGGTTCTTATTTTTCAGGACTTACGCACAAGGAACGGAAAATCGAACCACAGAGGACGCAGAGGACACGGAGGAATAAGAGTTTGAGAGGTTTTCTGCGTAAGTCCTATTTTTAATTTATGCAAGAGGTCTATTAGTCATTGGTCAAGAGTTAGAAATTCTTCCCCTGCCTCCCCTGCCTCCCCTGCTCCCCCTGCCTCGCCCACTCCCCACTCCCCACTCCCCACTCCCTAATTCCCTGCTACCAACACACTCACAGCCGCAGCTAAAGATGTCCCACACCAATGACAACCAATTTGTAGATTCTCTCCTGGGCAAACTTTATGACATTTGGGGCATTCTAAGCCATAAACTCCTGGCGGTGGTGCCGGGGGTGTTGGTGAATACTGGTGATGTCCGATATGTAGTGGTGGATGGGGTGGCAGCAAAATTGTTGCTGGAATGCTACCCGTGGAAACGCTAGTAACGTTGAGTTTTATTTGTCCCAAAGTGATACTAGTGCCCTGAGTTAAAGGCATTTCACCTTGGATTAATTGCCGTCCATCGACAAGGGGGGGATTTTGCGATCGCAAATTCCTAATATAAAAGCGCTGTTGCTGGTGATGAAAAAATATTTCAACGTGTAAACCAGAGACAGTAGGGTGACTCAGAACAATATCGCACCGGAGTGGATCACGACCGATGCGGACAGTACCAAGATTTTTACTTGGCTGTTGTTCGTAAATGTTCTGAGTTTTATCTTGGCCTGCATCGTGCCATTGTAAAGTTAGTGCGTTCATTGTTCTAACTTCGTAAATCGTATTTAGCTACTTCAACTTCTTTCTGTGCGATTCCTAACACGATTGAGTCGGTGCAAGCAAGTATTTAGAAAAAACTTCAATAAGCTTTATCTATCCGATGCTAATTTATCAGCAATGCGCGTCGTTTCTGGCAGGCGATATTTGGGCGTGCAGCGTAATACATAGTTAATCGCCGTAGGTAAACTAACTCGATGGCCACTGGAGATGTACAGAGGTTTTACTCCTGTGCGCGATCGCAAAACTGCCCCAACCGTTTCACCTTTATATATAAGTGGTTGTCTGCTGCCTTTTGTTTCTGCCAATTCCTCATACTTACCTACCAACAACGACTTAGCTACACCAATTGTCGGCATATCTATAAGTAACCCTAAATGGCTAGCTATACCTAATCTGCGGGGATGGGCAATTCCTTGACCATCACACAGGATGATATCTGGTGTTGTTTTAATCTTTTCCAAGGCATCGAGGACAGCTGGAATTTCCCGAAATGAGAGGAACCCAGGAACATAAGGAAAGGTTGTAGGACGGTGTGCTAGGCTTGTCTCGATTACTTGCAAATCAGGAAAACTCAGTACTGCCACAGCTGCACGGCTAATGGTTCCATCAGCTTCAAAACCCATATCTACTCCAGCAACGTACTGGATAGGTTCTTGCAGTTGATCCTCAGTAATTACTTGATCGCGCAGCTTTTCTTGGATAACGATGGCTTCTTCCAGCGTCGAGGGCCAAGCATGATCTCGATAAATCTTCATATTTAAAGTTGGAATAAAAAGGTGTTATATTCCGAAATGGTTAATGGCGACGGTGTATCTAGTGATATATAACTTAATTTAATTAAACAAATATGCGTAACAATAGCAGTAATACTGGTAATACCTTAAAATATAGCTTTTATCTTGCCGGAGGAATAGGTTTATTAATTTTGGCAATGATTCTCCGCCCTTTTACTATTGTTAATGCAGGCGAACGGGGCGTTATCATGAAGTTTGGCAAAGTCCAAGATCAGATTTTAGATGAAGGCATTCACCCAATAATGCCGATTGTCACAACAGTAAAAAGATTGACTGTGCGCGTGCAACAAAACACTTTCCAATCTGATGCTGCTTCCAAAGACCTCCAGAAAATCACAACAGAACTTGCTGTCAACTGGCACGTTGATCCCAGCCGAGTAAATAAAGTTTTTCAACAAGTTGGCGATCAAGAACAAATCATTACAGGAATAATCACTCCGGCTGTATCTGAGGTTTTGAAAGCAGCCACCTCTAGAAAAACAGCAGAAGAAATCATCACCAAGAGAACGGAACTTAAAGAAGAAATTGATAGATTTCTTAAAACTCGTTTGGCAGCTTACGGTTTGATAATAGATGATGTCTCTCTGGTAAATTTTGCATTTTCTCCAGAGTTTGGCAGAGCTATTGAATCCAAACAAATAGCTGAACAAGAGGCTAAACAGGCAGAATTTATTGCTCAGAAGGCGACTCAAGAAGCTCAAGCAGAAGTCAACCGCGCTAAAGGTCAAGCGGAAGCGCAAAGATTGCAGCGGTTAACTCTAACACCAGAGTTATTGCAAAAACAAGCAATAGAAAAATGGGATGGTCGTTTTCCAATGGTAATTGGTGGTAATGGTTCGGTGCCATTAATTAATATTAATCCTAGTAATTTGGCAAGCACAGAAAACAAAAAGTAGTTTTTGATGCTGATGGACTTAGAATAGATTTGTAATAATAAAGGCGTCATTTTATTAGCTTTAGGTTGATTTACATAATTGTTTTATTCTCGCTTACCTACTTAATAAATCCAAGTAAATTTTAAATATAGGGCTTGAAAATTTCTGAAAATGTTGCTTTTAGGTGTAAATGGGGAATCCTGAGATAGAAGATATTATCTCAGGGTTATTGGTTATGACACAGCCGAATATTCTGGAACTTGCAAGACAGGGAGACACGCAGGCGATCGCATCTCTGATGAACCGCCACCTACACCCCAAAGGAATCAATGCACAGGTTGCCTTCCAAGATGCTTGCTTGGAGGTAATACTAGAATCTGCCCAAGTACTAAATCAGCAAATTTTACTTCCATTTATCCGCAAAGGGTTAACCGCTTTAGGGTCTGCATCTATTGAAATAGTGAAAGTTTACGGACAACAAACTGGTAAGGAGTTTCCAGCTTGGAGTAAAGAGTTTAATTTAGGCATAGCAGAAGCTGAACTAGAAGCAGTAGATGATGAACACTCTTCTAGTAATCCTCAAACTCTAACTATTTGTATTAACTTAAGCGGCGATACCGCACAGAGATTAACAAACCAAGATTTTGAATTTATTGCTAATCAAATAAGCACTGATATTTTATCATCTTGCTCTGAGGTTTTTATTCAAAAAGTAAGTATTACTAATGGTAGCTCTGTGATTATAAAGGAACGCTAATTATTTAATTTTGAGAGGCGCAGGAAAATATTCTAAAATTGGTTTGTTCGCAAGAAATATAATAAATTCAAGTAGGTTTTAACTATAAAAATTCAAAAATTTTGAAAATGTTGTTTTTACCTGAAAATAGGGAACCCTGAGATAGAAGACGTTATCTCAGTTTTTCGGATTTATTGGTTATGACACAGCCAAGTCTTTTAGAACTTGCTAAACAAGGAGATGCACAGGCGATCGCATCAGTAATCAATTACCTTTTGCAACCAAAAAATATTACTGCGAAAGTACTCTTGAAAGATGGTTGCTTACAGATAATGCTAGAATCCTTTCAAGTACCGGAGCAAAAATCATCAGTCACTTTTATTCGTAAACTAATAATAAAGTTAGAAGCTACACCTATTAAGTCCGTAAAAATTTATGGGAAAGGCAAAGGACAAACCTCAGTAGCTTGGATAGATTATTTAAATTTGACTCCTGAGAATGAGGAGATTAAAAAAAATTCCAGTATTTTAGAACTAGCTAAACAGGGAAAATACGAAACACTCTCTCAAATATGGCCAGTTTGGTTTCCTTATCCTAGTTCTTGGTTTAGGGCGATTATTCTAGTTCCCATAGCATTTCCTGGCGCACGTTTAATAGTCTTTGGATTGGCCGGAGTATTTATATCACTTCTCGGCAACAGCCCTATATTATTAATATTTTCTATTTTATTCGGCTTATTAATACCAACGATTTTATTAGCCTTTATATACCATATTTTCTGGTTTATTTGGCAAAAGCCTAGATCATCTAATAAATTACCTAAATGGATACCTACTTTGAATAGTTTATGGGCAGGTTTCTATGGCACAATCGTTATGGGATTATCTTTTTTGCTAATCCTAACTATCTTTTCGGAATTAGCTTTTTATAGTTGCAATTTGTACAATAAAATACCGGAATATTTTAATGGTTGTACGGGGCATTTAACAGGACGCGCAACAAAGGTAGTTTTTTACAGTATTGAAAACAATGATTTTTTAAGTCAACGTTGGTTTATGATTTGGATGTTCACTGCCGCATATTTATACCAATTAGAATATTTATTAATAAAACGCTTAATTCCTAAACTGAAAGTTATACTCAAAAACTTTAAAACTAAACCTCAGAGCTACAGTGCTGATCGCACAGATTTAGAAATTGACAGATTGCGTGGTGATATGGGTCTACTGGAGTTTAGACTAAGCTATACAAAATGACCCAGCAGGGCTGAGTTAATCAGAGACTTAGCAAAAGTATGAATAATCTAAGGTATTAAACAGCAACAGATGCTTCTTTACGTGGTGGAGTTA
>NZ_JAIVFS010000202.1 GCF_020829645.1 Nostoc mirabile CHAB5784
TACTTATATTACGAGGTCAACTAAGTCATTCAATACTAGTATTTAAAACTACAGTTTTTCGGCAAAAATCCACTTATATAGGTATTCATCACAGAGCGATCGCAAAACTTTTCGGTCTACTGAATTTCACTACGTCTGTGATTAACTCAGCCCTGCTGGGTCTTTTTGCATGGCTTAGTCTAAACTCCAGTAGCTAGCGATCGCACCAAATCGTCAGCGCAGTTATTGGCATTGTTGGGGTGATGAACTTAACTGGCGGCGTGCCGCGTCTCCCGCTATCACTCCTATCCTCTCCAAATTTCTTAAACAAAGCGATCGCCCTCATTTTCCCTATGGGATGACCGCGCCGCTACCTCAATTTTCTACTACTTGAATCGATGCTGGCTTTTATACAATATTTGGTAGCCACCACTGAGAATCACCACATTTTCTATCAGATTTTGATACCGTAGTCACGTTCTCTATATAAATAGATATTAATCATCATGACTACCAAATCCATCATGACTACCAGACCGTAACTACCAAAACCCAAATCCCCAATCTCAATTCTTAGCGTGACTACGGGCAACCGCTTCACTTCTGTACTAGCTTGGCAATGCTGGTTTTTATACAGTTTTTGGTAGTCACCACGGAGAATAGCCGTATTTTGTATCAGATGTTGATACCGTAGTCATGACCTCTATATCAATAGATATTAACCATCGTGACTACCAGATGTGGCTACCAAAACCCCAAAACCTCCAATCTATTTTTTGAGCATTGGGCATTGGGCATTGGGTGTTAGGCATTGGGCGATGCCTTCGGCGGCAAGCTACGCTTCTCCATTTTTGGCATCACTTTTGCAATTTCAATTTTTCACCGCGAATGAAATCGCCTCATCTAATTGCCTTCCCGCCGCGTCGCCAAAACAAAAAAAAGGTTTTGGAGAATGGGAATGAGGACAAGAGGCGATCGCACCTCTTCACCTCTGCCACAATCGCCTACAACAAGTTGAGGGTACAAATACCACAGCCACCACCATACACACCCCTAGAATCGCACTCCTTACCCCACTCGTGATTTAAGTGGGGTAGCAGGTATTAAGGAATGAAGGAAGAGAGGAGAGGCGATCGCACCCAATCCCAAAAACAAACCCCGTGCCATACGAGGTTTCTACGAGGTGTTATTTGGGGTTGTGGGGTCTAGCACAACAATTAGGCTTAAAGAACCCTAAACACAATGTTTATACTGAAATTACGTTCAATTACGTTCTGTCTTGGAGTAGTTCACTAGTTATTTGAACAGAGGGCGTATGATATGCCTTAGACGACATTGGGGCTAAAAAGGTGTACTGTAAAGCTTTTGCCCGTATTACATGGCTGAAACGGGTTCTCAAAAAAGGTTATTTTTTTGCGATTAACCGTGTTTTGTAACTTTGGGAGAATGCAATAGCCCAAATGGTTACGGAGCTTTAGTTTCCAGCATTTGGCTATAAATTTTAGTTTCTAATAACCCAAGTTGCTAGTTATAGATTAGGCGATCGCAAGGTGTCATTTTAGCAATAAAATCCCCTCCAGGAATAAAAATCGGAGGGGTGTATGCTAAATGAAATAATTGCGATCTATGCTATCACTGATGACTTGTTAAAGGCGATTGGACATGATGAAGATTGTCGTCGTCATATGAGTGATGCAGAAATTATTACAACAGCATTAGTTGCAGCATTATTCTTTAACGGCAATCACAGTAAAGCTTGCAACTATATGCTCATAGCATAAATTTATTCCAGGGATGTTAGAAAAATCACGATTTAATCGGCGATTACACAGTGTTTCGATGCTAATCAATGATTTATTTCATCAGATTGTTTGATACTCAAAGAAACAAGTGATTGTACTGAATATCTTTTAGACTCATTCCCTGTAGCATTATGTGATAATATTCGGATTTTCAATGTCAAAATAATCAAGTCAGAGCAATATCGGGCGGAGCCGGAGACGCTCCGCCTCCGGGTTATATTAGTCTGAATTGAAAAGCTGGTAACTTTCATCTTCTTACTTCTCCCGCCTTTTTTTCTAATTCACATTAGGCGTAATTTGGGAAAATCCTTAGTCAGCGATCGCTTTAATTCATTCAGTTTTTGTAGGGCAAAGAGGAGACTGTAAAACCTCCTCAAAACTACTACCCAGTAAGGAATCTGAGGCTTTTTAGGGTTTCTAAAAAGCTCCAAAAAACTTTTTATTCGATTCCGGTAAAAATAATTACGGACTTTTTTCGATAAGCTCAGACTTCTCAAAAGGCTGAAATGGCTGTTGGTGCTAGCTTGCATTGTTTTAGCGCTTGGTTTTTAATTCCCTTGATTGATGAAGGTAGGGCAGGGTGGTTTCATACAAGCAGAGAAAAATAATAATGATTTATGGAGGGTGGAGAAAAATGGATAGATAAAGGGTATGAATCTCATTGAACAATTGCAGGAAGTCCCAGATTATCGGCACATCCGGGGACGAAGACATGAGTTATGGTTAGTGTTATTGCTCATATTGCTGGGAGCAATGACTTTCTTATTGGGGCTACCGACCATTGGAGGATTTTACCAAAATACACAGACTTGGCTTAATTGAACTGTTAAACCTAGATGAGACAATCAAGTTTCCCTCTTACTCAACATTCCGACGAGTACTCAAAACAGTAGATTTTCAGCCATTCACTGACTTGATTTTTTAATTGGGCATCAGTTTTTGTTCCGCCAATCCCTTATGAGAGACTGGCGATCGATGGTAAAGGCATTCGCTGCACAGTCACAGATTACAGTAAATCCTACCAAAACTTTATCAGTACCGTATCAGTTTATAGTCACGAGCGCGGCATTGTACTCAGGATGCAACCGATGTCAAACAAAAAAATTAGTGAAGTGACCATCGTACAACAATTAATTTCCGAGTTTTGTGGTCAACAAGTCGTTTTTACCCTTGATGCAATGCAAAAGCCAAAAAAAACTGTATCCCTGATCATCAATAGTGGCAATGACTACCTGATTGGATTAAAAGAAAATCAACCGACACTCTACTGTTAGGGCTCAAACCCAATCACAACAGGATACTCCACTTCTTCGTGCTACAACTGTAGAAAATGTTCATTCTCGACTAGTACAACGTGAGTGCAAGGTTTTTGCTGCACCCGAACAAATTCAAAAAAAATGGTCTGGACTCAAAACTTTTGTTGTTATCGAGCGTCAGGGTGAGCGCGATGGTCAACCATTCTATGAGCGTCAATCCTATATCTGTAGTCAATGTCTGGAAGCTCAACAGTTACTTTCTGACATCCACTTGTCTTGGGGCATCGAAAATCGACTGCATTGGGTTCGAGATGTGACATTCCAAGAAGACTTTCCACCACGCCGTGGTGGCAATGCCCCTGTCAATTGGTCTATCTTACACAACTTTTTCTTGTGCGTTCGCCCGCAAACTCTGTTTCCGAACTATTCCTCAAGCACAACGTGCCCTCTCCAACCAACTGCACAAAGTTTTTTCTTTCTTTGTATGAAACCACCCTGCTTGATTGATGAAGGTAGGGGGGGGAATCAAATACCAATCCGACTCTAAAAATTCTCTAATTTTGATCACAAACTAGCAAAATTAGTTTATAGTGAGAGGTGTGGTTTGGTGGTATTTGCCCCCAATGCAGAGCGCCCTGGTATCCCTTTGTTGAATTTTTTAGATGATTCTCCGCCGCCAAGCAAAGTTACATCTTTAAATTCTGTGGAACCAGTACGCTCCAAGTTTTGAAATACTTGAACTATAGATATTTGAGTCAAAGTCTATTGAACCGAAGAATCTTTACTAACACGCCTCCTATCAGTAAGGTTTAACCCATACAAATCCACTATTAGTATAAGCTCTAATTCATCTTTCTAGATCACTGGCGAGATATTTTGTTTCGCCAAATTTCTGCATGGTTTTTAGGATTTTACCTGCATTGTTAGTCCTGTTTACAATTCTTTTCTCAATGCACATTTTCTAAATAGTTGTAAAACGCAACAGTTCGGTTAACAGGTTTTAAATTCATTTCCCCAACTCTCCAATCTTGAACTGTAGTGGGAAGTTATCTTTTGTTATGCCCCCGCAAAACCTATATTTTAGTCATGTAATCACAAGCGCTTGTGATTTTCTATTAAAAATACTGAAGTATTTTCTAGTTCTTTTTTTAATTATTTTAAGCATTTGTCGTTCAACTCCTAAGTTGGTGAAAGCCCTTCTGTGACTGAGCTAGACCCTCCTACTGAATTAAGAAAAGCATATATAGATAAATATACTTTAGGTATTGTGAAAATGTAATGTAAGTTTCTGCGATGACACAAGCGCTTGTGATTCTCCATTTAAAATAGCCAGTAATTTTTTAATCATTATTTCGATTCCTCAAGTATATACAGCTAAACTCTTTAATTACTGAAACCCTATTTATAACTGGGTTTAAGCCTAATCTGAAATCAATATAAGTCAGATTTTGGTAACATCGTTTGAGCCTCCAATAGTCCAATATAAGTTTTTGTGATGACACAAGCGCTTGTGTCTTCTTTGTTGAGAATACTCAAGAAGTCTGCTCCTAACAAATGCACAGGGGGGTGTGCATTCTTTATTGAGAATAGTGAATAAGCTTCGACTCATTATTTATTTTCCCACTTATCGTTTAACTTTTAAATCCCTGGAAAGCCTACTGTTCCCGATAAAAATACAACTCCTGAATCAAGAAAAGTAATAAATGATTTGTTGACTTACAGTTTAACTGCTAAATCTCTGAAAACCCATCCATGACTGGGTTTATAGCAATTATTAAATCAACAGAACAGACAACTATCCAAGAGTTCTGACTGTAAAACCGTTTTTGCATTTTTCAACTAAAAGCCATCTTTTTGCTTCGGGTTCCAGCGCTGGCATAATGCGAAAGTTAAAAACATCTGCCCAAGTTTCTATCCCATGATTATCAGCAAACTCTAATTCAAGTTCTTTGAACCAGAGCCAATTCCGATTGCTGATAGCCGTAAAGACTGGAATGAATGTACTTAGTGGTATTAGGGTTGCTGTCTCAGTCATCTGTGTAATCCTCAAAAATGCAAACTATGGGTAAGGGTTGGTCTTCTGTGTCAATTATTTCTACCAGTCGCCTGCCTGTGTTTTTAGCAATTCGCCTGCAATACTCCTCAGATACGGCTACAGACCAATCTCTCGTCTCTGCGATTGGGTCAAATTTACCCTTAGATCGCTTTATATTGTCATTCTCAGTCATCTCGGTTTATCATGTACGTCCTTTTTAATTTCCAAGTCTTGCAGCCATTGGGTAATTAATTTTTCCATAACATCACTCTGAGAGATTTCTAGTCGAGTACAAGCCACCCTAAACTCTGTTGCTAAAGATTTAGGGACGTATCCCGTTATTTGGCTAAAGTCAGGCGATCGCCTTTTATCGACCATTTCACTGTTTTTATAACTATGTCTTGTTGTCATTCTCGCACCTCATCTTGACTTTTAATTAAGTCTTGTTGACAGGATAACAAGACACAGCTATATTAACGGTAACAGCAATCAAACGACAATAAAACATTATTTGGTGTTGAACGAGTATCCCAAAGATAAACACAGCAATGGGTTTAGCCACTCAACATCGCATAGTGCTTGATGTCTTAATTGATTGGCATTAATTCCTGAATGATTCTCGATTAATTCTGAAAACCCTTATGAGACAAAGGAAAAATCGCAATGCAACAAACCATGACTTGTTTCTAGATTTCCCTGCCAATAAGACTTATGTGAGTGTGATATTAGGCGTAAGTCGCAGCACTGTATACCTTTGGTCTGAAATCGCTTTCTGGCGCATTCCTCAATTTAGAGAAGCTTACTCTAAAAAACCAGATGGCAGTTATGACAAAGAATCACCGCTAAGTCCTTATCAATGCTGGGTTATAGGAAGAATCGGCAGATTAATGAGCCAAGTAGTAAGTGCAGAACGGGTGAAGGTCGGCATTAAGAAAAATCCTAATTACTTCAACGTCTACACCTACAGAAAAGCACAAGAGCAATTACAAAGAATAGGAGCGTAAACGATGCCAGCAAAGAGAATCCGTACATCAGCCACAGTTATAGATATACCAGCAACAGAGATTAGTATTGCCGATGCCGTTGAGCAACTAGGAACTACAGAGCAAGCTTTGAGATTGGCTTTGATAGATATTCGCCCGGATGACTTCGACACGACAAAAACCTTACCATTGCTTGATTTTGAAGCAGTTGCTAAGAAAATTGAAACCATAAAACAGCCACATCTGCCAGCAATACCCCAAAATACCGAAACTCTCACAGAACAACCCTCTGAGGCAGCCACAGAACAGCCACAAAGTACCCTCTCCCCGCCCCAGCAACAGCAACATTTAACAGCGCCTAACCCGCTACTTTCTTTGTCTGCCTTGGGGTCAAGGGCATCAAGTAGTAAAGGGGCTGCCATCTCTATTTCATTGCGTTGATATTGTAGGCGTTGGTCTTGCACGGCAATATGTTGCCATGTATCTAAACGGTCTATAACTTGTCGCCGGATTTCTTGACGCAGACTTTCGGCTTCATCGGCTTTTAAGGGGCTATGTCCTTCTGCACGTTTAACGATCGCATCCACCACAAAATCTAAAAGCAGGCGATGTTGGGTAATTTGAGCAGCACCTAGAGGCGCTGTCATTTCTGGATTACCTAATCTGGCAAGGGCAACGGTAACACCTGATAAACCCCGGTCGATGGCGCGGGGTGAGAAGGGAGTAACGCTACTTGCTTCCACTGTTCGGTAGAAAGTATCATGCCAGATTTGAAAACGTTCGTAGTGAGAGCGATCGCGCGGTCGGTGAATGTTGAGTAAGGTAACGACTAAACCAGGTTTTTCAGCTTCTCGACCAACGCGGCTGGTGGCTTGGATGTATTCGGCAGTAGTTTTCGGCTGTCCTAAAACTACCATCAGCCCTAAGCGCGTGATATCTAGCCCTACGGAAATCATGTTAGTTGCTAGGGCAATATCAACTCTTTCTTTATCATGAAAAGGTAAAGCTAGACGACGTTTGGTATTAGCAACTTTGTTAGTGCTGATGCGAGAGGTTAATTCTTCTGGTTCATCATCAATTTTGCGATCGCAAAATAAGCTTAACGGTTCTTGGTAGCGACGGCGATCGCCATAATGACTCAGGCGCGAGTTTACCTCATCTTCCACTAGGCGGCGACTACCACCCAATTCCCGCAGGGAATTAAAATAACCTAGTGGTCTGTCCCATTAATTTTGAGGGGTTGGATAAATCTTTGAAAGCTTAACTCTTGCGTCTTCTGTACGAAAACACCAATCTACACAAACTTTATTTTGATTGCGATCGCGTTCCCAAATCGA
>NZ_JAIVFS010000203.1 GCF_020829645.1 Nostoc mirabile CHAB5784
TTCTAACCATTCAGCTATTATCTGTTGGCATTTTTGAACTACTTTAATGTCTGAATGGAAAACTACGAAATCATCAGCATATCGGATTAAATTAAGTGAGTAAACTTTATCCTTTTTAGATATTTGAACACCTCGGTTATTCTTAATATCTAAGGTTGCAGCAAACTGTTTAATCCGTTCTTCCATCCCATGTAGGGCGATGTTAGCTAATAACGGAGATAATACCCCACCCTGTGGTGTGCCAATCTCTGTTGGGAACAATTTTCCACCATCCATTATTGCCGCTTTTAACCATGCTTTAATTTGCCGTCTAAGAGTGGGAAATGTGTTTAGTTTCCTTAGTAAAGCTGAATGATTGATTTTATCGAAGCATTTCGAGATATCAGCATCTAATACGTACTTATCTTTTTGCTTGATAGCTGTATATATTGCTACGATAGCATCTTGGCATGAGCGTCCTGGTCGAAAACCATAACTGTTTGGCTCAAAACGAGCTTCCCATTCTGGTTCTAATGCTAGTTTTACCAAGGCTTGTTTTGCTCGGTCGTGCATCGTTGGAATCCCCAAAGGTCTTTTTTCTTCTTTGCCTGGTTTTGGTATCCAGACACGTCTAGTTGGTTTTGATTTTGAAGATAGTTTCAATTGTTTAACCAGGGTTAGCCTTTGCTTTGGAGTTAATAATTTTACTCCGTCTACTCCGGCTGTTTTCTTTCCTTGGTTGTCTTGTGAAACTCGTCGCACGGCTAACATTTTGGCTGACCATGACTTCATCAATGTCTTTTGGAGCTTGCGAAGCGTTTTGACATCTCCACGACTAGAGGCTTGGTAAATTCTCTTTTGTAACTTGAAAACTCGTCTTTCTAGCTTTCGCCAGTTAACGTTTTTCCATTCCACCATCGATTTATCATTATGACCGTTTCTATTGAGTACTTTCAAGGCGAAATTCCTCTTTAGTTTGGTAGTTTTGATTTGTCGTGTTTTAGACTTTTTCATTACTACTAAAAACTTTACCTTCCAAGTTATCGTGTCCACGTCAGCATATCTTTGGCATTACCCAAAGCATTAGCTTCTTGGACAATCCTTCCCCTCACCGCTTACAGTTAGCTACTTACTCCGTATCGACCGCCGGAGAGCTAATGAGGGGTTATCCCGTTCCTAGCATTCATTTGTTTAAACCTTTAGAGTGATACTTTCCACCGGGTTTTGTTGGGAGTGTTTACTGGTCGGAACTTCATCTGCCAGCCCCTTTATCCTTTGCCTTTTGGCTCCAGCCTGTCAGCCTGATTTGGCTGGTTCGACGTTACGATGGTTCTTGCATATCTTCAAGCTTTCGCTTTTACTCATGGGTTCTTGCTTGCCGCTTCACCGACTTAGGCTATCAGCTTATCGGCTTTTCACCCCGCTTCAACATGAAGGTTGCTATGCTTCATATTGGGGGTGATGCTGTCACCACTACACCTGTGGGGTCAGACTTGAGTTTTCTAGGATACTTCCTCTCACTGACATGAATGCTAAGTTGTCATGGTTTTGTTAGGATTTCTCCCTTCTTAAACCAAGCGGTTTTCCTTGAGTATTTCTACTCATTTCAACCAACGGGTCGCACGAAATTTTCATCAAATCTTCCCTTCCTCTTTAGCTCACTTGGCAGTGCAGAGGGGTCATTGCAAGTTGCCACGACAAACACACCACACTGTGATTCGGACATGAATGTAAGGATATTGCCCAGAATCCTCTGTGACACTCCAGAGGTGTCACCAGTACCGGACAAGGCTTTCTCGATTTCGTCCACCCATAACACGCAGGGTGCGATCGCCTCGGCAGTTTTCAAAGCACGTCTGACATTCCCTTCAGACTCACCGACCAGACTGCCCAAGAGGGACGCAATGTCTAGTTGGAGTAGTGGTAAATTGAGAATATTAGCAATATTCTTGGCTAATAAAGTTTTCCCAGTACCGGGTGGGCCAGCCAGCAACACACCTTTCGGTTGAGGCAAGGAAAGCTCACGCGCTTCTTGTGTGAACAGCCGCCGCCGCCGATTGAGCCACTCACGCAACAAATCCAATCCTCCAAAAGAGATACTAGCAGGCTTGCCCAATTCAATACCCATTTGAGACAACAGCCGAGTTTTATACTCGACTGCTTGGGGTATAAAATGACTATCAATTAAAATCCCATCTGATGTTAGGTTATGTTTAACAGTTAACCGCAGGAAGTCGCTAATCTCCTCCAGAGTTAATCCCAAGGCAGCACGAGAAAGAGATTCAATTTCACTCTTGTTGAGGGAAATAGTAAAAGTCAATTCCTGTTCAATAGCTGACTGTTGTAAGTCATGCAAATAAGAAGTGATATGTTCAAGTATTTGGTCAATACTAGGTAAAGGGACTTCACAATAAGGAATCAATCTGACTAAGGATTCGTGTAATTGTATGTTCTGACCCAACAATACAATGCGTTTATCTGTAGGTTTTAACCTGTGGTAAAGGTTTTTGACTTTGGATAAAATCTCCCAACTCAATTGGGGTGAATTCTTAGCAATAAAGGGGTGAATATCTCCGAGGATAAATACACCATTACCACTAAAGTTAGCAATGTAGTCGAATACAAATAGTAGTGGATCAGCGTGTTGTGGTTTCTTATACTCTGACACTGGCTTAAACACCAATCCCCCATCTGCTGCGATTAAACATTGCTCTAAGGTTGATACCCCCAGATTCCAGAAGAACACTGGACTTGATAGCTTGTTAGATGCCTCTGTAGTTAACCACTGAATAATCGTCGCTTCATCAGGAGACAGGACATCAACCGCAGCAATGGGGATTTGTGAATCAAGCGTGGAGAGCAGATTTGAGAGTTTCATGATTTTTGATAAGGTAGTGGAGCTAGTTCATCGTGAGTATTAACAAGTCTCACGACTACTTCATAAACTTCGGCATCGCCGTCAAAAACCTCAGCCATACCATCGCGCTCTTGTTGGGCAATGGTGGAAACAATGGCATTCAACAGCACACACAAGCCCTCAGTATTGGTTTTGATAATTACGGGCTGGCGTGGTTTTTGCTGAGGATATATATGGATGAAAGGGTATTCTTTCGCTAATTTATTCATAGTGAATTGCAGGGGGGAATCAAGTTTCTTCCCCCGTGTTAGTTACTGACGTAAACGTGTTTGACTGCTGTTTGTACTGCGAAGCTGTTGGGTTTGTGCTTCATCCTTATATGTGCGTAGTTTACCGCCGTAGGCATCGCCCTCCACAACCCCCAATGCCTCTTCAAATGGTTGCGTAGCCGATAAACAACTCAAGCCCTCAAATCCTTCTGCTTCCACTCGAACTTCACCTGTAGCATTGTCGAAATGAATCAGTATTGAACGTTTCATAATTATCTCCGTACAAATTGTTTAACTTCTTGATGTCCGGCAAAAGTCAGCCGTAGAGTTTGCACACTCCCGTTAGTTTCTTCAGCAATAATGCATTCCCCAAATTGCTCTTGTAACTCGGCAGCTTTAGCGCGAACCAAACGCTTACCATAAGCCAGCATTAATTTCTTACTAAAAAAGTCTTGCCCCAACTTCGGAACTGTTTCATAACTGTCGTGTATGACCTCGTACACACCGCTTGACTGATTCCATTTGAAACCGATGTCTGCACGGGCTTTTATGGTGCGACCAGATACGATGATTTCAGCGCTTTGTCCTTGAGAGCCACCATAGTATCCTTTTAGTGATTGTGCTATTTCGTGAACTTGCGGTGATAGTTTTAGATCCGTGAGTGCAAAAATAAGGCATTCACGGTTAGCAAGCTTGGTTTTAACTGTTGAGAAATGTGACATGAGAATTTTGTTCCTATAGTAGTAGAAGTGCGGTATTCTTTTTGAGGTGTATAGAACCCATTTGGGATCTTGGAAGAACGGGTAAAATGAGAAATAAATGCCGTACTCCAGCAGCTTAACCGACAAAGAGTGGGCAATCATTGAACCACTTTGCAGCAACGCTTCGTGATCGCTTTCAGCCCCGAATCATCCCTACTCAATCTTCCAATTAGGCGTATAACCAGAAGTAACTTGGCTATACATTTGCAAGACCGATGCAGAAATACGTCCTGAGAGTTTTGCGATCGCCCATAGCGCTCTTGTAAAATCATTTTCAATTGTTGAGAATTCGCCCAGGAAAAAGTTTATGGCAGATATGTCCGGTCAAGACCCCTCGGAAATCACAATGGCAACGGTTGATGAAGAACGAAAAGGCGCAACTTTCAGCGGTACGGTCATCCTTGGTATAGATCCTGAGGGTGGGGAAGTCGTTTTCTTTAAAGACTTTTTAATTGAAGATTATAAAGGCGAACTTACCGCTTATCTGGCAACAGATGGCGATATAACGAAAAGCATTGATTTAGGTGAACTCGATCATAAAAGCCCCAGTTTTAGGCTGCCAATTCCGCTCTTAACGGATACATTACCCTACAATACAGTCGTGTTGAGCGACAAAAAAAGCAAGAAAAAAATCCTGACGATCAATCTATAAAATTTGTAACTTAGCTCGTAGTTCAGCCAAATTCGATTGCCCTCCTGTATAGATCTCAAATGGGTTCTATATGCATTTTTCGTTAAGGTACTTAGTCTTGAGCGAATGCACCCTCGCCCAAGACTGTTTTTTACCGAAACTTGAACGACATCACCGTAGCTTTCGATAAGCCCACGTCGTCAGTCGCAAGTGATTGTAGATTGCGTTGTTCATCCAGCAACTTGGTGCGGATAGAATCTATCTTTTGCTGTAGTTGACTGCGCGTATCACTGCCAAGATTCTTAGACTCAATCGCTGGATCGTTAACAATAGAATCTAAGTGCGCCATCATCGCTTCCAAGCTACTGCCTGCCTCCGGTGCAGTAGCACTTGAACCTTCATCAGATGACGCTCCATTTTTCTTTTAAACTGTATGGGTTTCCTCCCTGGTTCCCAATCAGCCAACTCTTCAAGCAACTGCGCGGCGAGTTGTTCACCACCTGCCAGGGCTGATTCCCTTAGCCGTTGCTCTAAATTTTGGTCATACTGTTGGATGAACTTGGTAATCTGGTCAAGACATTCGGCTTGCTGCTGATTGAGTTGCTCAGAGAGGGCAGGGATAATCACCGGGCGACCAATAATGACTTGCAAATAGTCTTCAAGATCGGTCAGAGTCGGAAATGCTCTTAACAAGTTGGCTTTGACTGACTCTTGCTTATCCTGTGCTAATTCCCAAGTGTTAAGTGAGAGGAACTGATCAATCCGTTCCTGATAATCAAGAAGTCCCGCTTCGTAATCAACTTTTAATTGATTGCGTAAACCAGGGGCGATATTATCCCTAATATTGATTAACTGATTCCACACGAGTGGAGCTAAATCAATCGGACAAACCCAATCACCAGTATCAGCAGACATCCATTCTTGAACTGAAGCAATCTCTTGACGCAATTGGGCAGCAGCTTCATCAAGCTTTTTGAATACCTTAATACCTCGCAGACCGACTTCGGAATTTGTGACTTTAACGAGGTCTGATTCTATTTCAGAAACCTCAGCTTTTAGCACATCGGCCCATTTAGGCGCGGCAGATTTTGTACTTTTCTTTAGCTGGATGCGAAAGCGAATGCGGGTTTTATTTAACTGTGAGAAATTGTGGCGCTCGACTACTGCATCAGTTAGGAAATTTGTAGCAATAGGGTTGTCGATTGCTTGTACCATGATTATTCACCTCAATCATTATTTTTCACTTCGATTAAGCGAAGCTTTCTCTGTGAGTATTTCTCAAGAGAGTGAATGTCTGTAGTAGCTCTATAGATTACTTTTGTAGAGCTATTTTGTAGCCGAATATGTCTTTTAATGACTGGTGGTTTATGTATGGACATGGCTTAAAATAGCTGAAGTTGCTGTGAATTATTCTGTACCGCAGGCTTCTTATAAACCATGCCTTCGACTTCATAACAACGAGTAATGAGTTTGTTTCGATTTAGTCGAAAGCTGGCTTTTTTTCTTTGATTTGGCAGAGGTAAAAATACATACTGTGGATTTTGTATAGTACCTTCATCACCCAAATATCGAGAAAGTGTACCGTTGATTTGGTAAACTTTTGAGGAGCTTAACAGCGTTGGGTCATAAACTTTAATCAAATTTAATTCCATCTTAGTAGCAGTGAAGTGTGGCATAATTTATCGTGGAATCGATTTTCCTCTACAGTCAGATTTAATTAGTCTGACTGTAGAGTTTTTCACGCATAATCTGATTCTTGTTTCGTCAACATTTTCATTATCTCTGCGTTAATTATTGATTGAGAGTGACAGAAGATTACAGATAGAAATGCTCAAAGATTTGATTGAGTTTTTCCTTTAATTCATCAGGCAGAGCCTTAAAGTCAAACTCGTCTGATTCCCAAACTTCATCAATACTGGTAGACTCATCGATAATGTTGGCAATCAAACTCGATTCATCGTCGTGCTTCCAGCCATTTGCTAAAAGCCACGGCAGAACTCCCTCAGATTGCAATAGTTTCTCAATGTCGAACGAGTCAGAAAACTGCTGTAAGTTTTCGATACTGGGGTGAACGGTTGTTGTAGTCATTTCTTGTTATTGGTAGTAGTGAATACACAGCACAACAAGCTGTAGACAAAGTTTGAGCAACTTCTAATTACAGTTGCCCAAACCCTGTTTACAACGATTTAAAACGCAATCTCATTCGCCACTTTTGTTACAGCTAAAGCCTGTTTACTGACCTCTCGCCACTCTGTTTGCTCGTTGTAGGATGCCATCACTAATTCCGACTCTACCCATACCCGACAGAACAACACATTTTCATCTGTCGTCCCCGCCTGTGGTTGTAGTGTGATAGGAGAATATAATTGTTGTGGGGTCAAAGTTGCGATCGCTGCTAATACAGATTTAGCAAAGTGAGTATCATGCCCACTTTCTAATATATAAGGTCTGTCTGCTTGAATTGTAATCAGCAACTTGTAAACTTCTTTACCTCTGCGCTCACACTTCTCAAATTTGAGTTCTCGCAGATATCCAGTTAAGGCAGTTTGGGTAATCGCACTCGCTTCACTGTTGTTTAAGGTATACCACAGTGAACCATTGTGACGATTGCAGTAGATTTTGCCTAGCGTGGCAAAACTTACTAGAGAAGAGCGGAAATCCTGTAATCTTGACCTTGTAGCGAAATAATGGTGCAAAAACTTGGCAAGAAAAAGTTTAAAACCAGAGGCAACATCGTTTGAAGT
>NZ_JAIVFS010000204.1 GCF_020829645.1 Nostoc mirabile CHAB5784
ATTGGTTAGAGACTATGAATTATTGCCTGAAACATCGGAGACATTTATCTACCTTGCTATCATCCGTATTATGGTAAGGCGACTAGCATAACATTTAACTTCTCAAAACTTTTCAAACAGCCTCTAAAAGCGATGGGATATTTTTTTATTTGGAAGTTCCTTAATGGTTGTTGCCCCAACAAGGCAATGACAAACTGATTATCAAAGTTATTGATGATTTTTTATAAGTATATTTGCTTACCTATAAAGCGAAAATAGTAGGTAATATTTTACTTGTAGGACTTACGCATTGACAATAAATACCAAATATGGATAACTTTAAAAACCACATCTTTCGTAAGGGCTAAGCATTGCTTAGCCCCTAGAGCATGGTCTATTTTCGATCACAGGATAATTAAGAGAAGCCTGAAAACTTCCGGGAGCATCGTTAATTCACATCACGATGCATTTGTACAGTGCGTAAGTCCTAACTTATTTGAAATTTTGGTTGAGAATTGCAAGCTAAAATAACGAAAACTTATCAAGAATGCTAATGGAAGCATACTGAGTTCCTCAACAACCGGATTTATGTCAGCATGTTTTACTCATAAACATACATTATGGATTTTGTTCAGGTTGAAACAACTGCGCCACTGACTCTGGAAATTCCCCAGATTGCCTCACAGCCCACAGCACTTTCTCTAACCTCTCGAATTCCCAAGGATGCGATTCGCACTAGTTTAAAAGCCTCCACTACAGATTCTGTCTTAGCAGCGATTTACTCCCTTGGAACTGGCGGGATTTTACTCAGCAATTTTTTGGTGGAATTGGGTGCTAGTCCAGTGGTATTTGGGATGCTGTGCTCTATCCCCATGTTGGTCAATCTTATTCAGCCGTTGGGTGCTTACTTGTCTGAACGTAGCACCAGCCGCTTTCAATATTCTCTTCGGACACACGGAATTGGTCGGCTGCTATGGCTAGTTCTAGTAATCGGTATTGTTGGCGTAAGCTTGGGAATGATTAATACTCACCAGTTAGTGATATTGACACTCTTGATTGTTCTATTCAGCAATCTTTTGGGAGGATTAGGAGCGGCATCGTGGCTAAGTTGGGTAGCAATGATAGTTCCCCGGCAATTGCGAGGCAGGTATTTTGGGATACGCAATAGTGCTGCTAGCCTTACCAATTTAGTTTGCGTACCAATAGCCGGTCTAGTTGTATCACATTGGTATGGTGGAAGTATCCAAGGCTATGGGGTGGTTCTGCTGGTAGGTATAGTGTTTGGGATTGTGGGATTGGGGTGTCAATATTTCCAGGTGGATATGAATCCGCAATCGCAAAACACTTATTATGGCAAGTTACCTCAAACAAATGAGATTGAACAAGAGGCAAGGGAGGAGGGAGCAGGGAGCAAGGGGGATAGAACAGAAAGGGATTCGACACTTCGGCTACGCAGTTCGACTGCGCTCACCGTAAACTCAGTGACCACCCCACCTGTTGCGCCAGCTTCCAGCATCTGGAAAAACTCTAACTTTTTGAGATTTTTGCTGTATTTCAGCTTCTGGGCGCTTGCTGTTAACCTCAGCAGTCCTTTTTTTAACCTCTACATGCTGGACACGCTCGATTTAGACGTGAGCTACGTGACTATCTACAACAGCCTTCAGGCGGGAGCGACTTTGCTGATGCTCATCGTGTGGGGCAAATTAGCAGACAAGATAGGCAATCGTCCCATTTTGATCTGTATTGGGATTTTGGTTGCAGCCACACCACTGCTTTGGCTGGGGATTGGTGCTAATCGCCTTGACATTTGGTTGTGGTTACCCCTGTTACACATCTTGACTGGAGGTACTTGGGCGGCGATTGACTTGTGTAACAACAATATACAATTGGCGATCGCACCAACTAAAAATCAGTCTATCTATTTTGCGATCGCAGCTGCCGTTGCTGGAGCGAGTGGTGCTTTAGGCACAACTATAGGCAGCTTCATTGTTCAATTTGCTCAGTTTGGAGGCTTACTGGGGTTGTTCGCCCTCTCTAGTCTATTTCGACTAGCAGCGCTTATCCCACTACTTTTTGTCAAAGAGGCGGAGAGAGCATCAGGCAGCCAAAAGTGAGGAGTTAGAAGTTAGGAGTGAGGAGTTATGAATTTTACACTCATAACTCTTCACTCCTAACTCATCACTTTTGACTTTTGACTATTCTGCGGCGGTAGAAGTCAAGGACATTGTTTCCCACAACACCATCTGAGGTGTTGTTAGTACAGGCTGATGTAGGGCAATCAACTGGGCTAGGGTGTTCTTTAATTGGGTACGGGGTACGATATCATCAACAAAACCGTGCAGGAGTAAATCTTCAGCAGTCTGGAAATTCTCGGGTAGTTTTTCCCGCAGGGTTTGCTCAATCACTCGCCGACCGGCAAAACCAATGGTTGCCTTCGGTTCTGCCAAAATGATATCGCCCAACATCGCAAAGCTAGCGGTAACGCCGCCCGTTGTGGGATTGGTTAAAACAGGAATATATAATAATCGGGCGTCTTTATGGCGCTGTAGGGCTGCGGAGATTTTCGCCATTTGCATCAGGGAGAGCATTCCTTCTTGCATTCTCGCGCCACCGGAGGTGCAGACGATAACTACAGGATACCGCCGTTGAGTGGCTTGCTCAATCATGCGGGTGAGTCTTTCTCCGACGACTGAACCCATGCTACCACCCATGAAGCGGAAATCCATAACCCCAAGGGCAATGGGCAAACCATTGATTTGACCTAAACCAGTTTTAACCGCGTCTATTAAGCCAATTTTCTCCTGCATTTCCCGCAAGCGATCGCTGTAGGGTTTGCGATCGCGAAATTCCAACGGATCGCTTGGACGCAAATGCTCGTCTAGCGGTTTCCAGGTATTGTGATCTATCAATTGACGGATGCGCTCATCGCTGTCTACCCGATTGTGATGACCACATTCGGTACAAACCATCTGGTTGGCTTTCAGGTCTTTTGTATATGCCAACACACTGCACTTAGAACATTTATGCCACAGCCCATCAGCAATTTCACGTTCTTGGCGTTCGAGGCTGGTAGATCCTGACTTCCGTCGATTTGCAAACCAATCAAATAGAGACTTTAAACCGCGTGATTCTTCGTTGTTAGCCATTTTTTATTTTATTTTAAGTGGGTATGAGGTCGAAAACATGTCAAGCCGTATCGGGTTGTCTTTAGCCTTTGGTCATTTGTCTTTATTAATGACCCTTTGGGTGACGCTCCTACGTCGCTAACGCTGCGCTAACGCCAGTTGCTCATGGGGGAAACCCCCTTGGACCCCCTTGGCGCTAGCCTCTCCCTTTGGGAGAAGACCGCACTGGCTCACTAATAGCTACATTGTCAAACTATGCTTTTAAGCAATTCAGACCTTAATTTTCATCTTTGGTTGCCAGCTTAACGAAAATACTTATGCTAATACAAGTCTCTTGCTCTTTTTTCAGCAGACTTAATTATATGGACATACTGACAAAGCCGTGAGAATACCAACCTCCAAATAAGATGCTTTCCCCCTCCTACCCAAATCAATGATTTGTATTGCTAGGTTATGAGCAATCAGCATCTGTTGCACTAGTTGTGCTTGCCAACGGTTAATCGTCGTTAACGGATTACGGAAGTCCCCACTTTCAATGTATTCATAAGGTGGGGATTGTGAGCGGCTAATGACGATTGCATCCAGGATATATAATGAATCACCGATTTCTCGGATATTATAGTTAGTGTCTTGACCCTCCGGGTTCAAAATCGCTCTTTGTTCGCGTAGCGTCTCCCTTAGGAGAGGGAAACCCTCAAGACCGCGTTTTTCACCATCAATGCCACAAGCGAAAACCAAGCTTATAGGTATATGTTGCAAGAAAACCCTTCCCTACGGGACGCTACGCATAGCTTGCTTCTCCGTTCGCGCAGCGTCCCGTAGGGAAGGAGTAGCGCAGAGCTACGGGTAAAAGATTTGGGTCTTGGGAACCAGGACTTATGCCCTTGGAGGGATGTCAGACCAATAGAACTACGGGGTTCTAAAGGGTATTCCCGATGAATTGGGAGAGCTACATCCTTCTAGACAACGGGGTAGTTCACGAGGGTAATACAAGTCACAAGCTGAATATTATCAAAATATCAAGGGTAGATGGGGTAATGCTGGTTACAGTCACAAATTATAAATATTTATTATGAATGGGCATTGGGCATGGAAAAGAGGCAGAGGGGCGGGGTGCTGTTCTTGCTGAGGGGAAAACTCTTCTCTCTTGCTCCCTTGCTTCTTCATGCTCCCTGCTCCCTGCTCCCTGCCCCCTGCTCCCTGCTCCCTGCTCCCCTGCCTCTTCCCCACTCCAGTTCAAGACGCTGGAAAAAATAACCGCAGGTAGCTAGATAAAATGGCTTCGCCGCTAAATAGAGTAATCACAGATCCTAAAGCCAGAAAAGGGCCAAAAGGCATCTTTTGTCCTAACCTTGGTAGTGATGTCTTTTGACTCGTGGCTTTGCCTCTACGCATAATGACACTGCTGCCAGTTAAGGCTCCTAGCACACAAGCAATAAAACTAGCCAAAAGCAAATATTTCCAGCCTAACCAGGCTCCCATCATGGCTGCTAACTTGGCGTCACCTGCACCCATTGCAGCTTTACCAAAGGCAATTGAACCCAATAGGGCGATCGCATCAAACAGCCATAAGCCCAATACTGCACCGACTATCGCCATCATCAGGTGATTTACCAATGCCACGGAACTAGCCTTTGGTAAAAAACCAACCACCATTTGAAACAAAATCCCCACCACCAAACCCGACTGAGTAAGTGGATTGGGTAAAGTCATTGTATCTAGGTCGATAAGCGATAGCGCCAATAACCAACTACAAAAAGCCCAATAGCCTATTGTTAAAGTCGAAACTTGGAATACCAAAAAAACTAGTAAAAAAATTATGCCCGTTACCCCTTCTACCACAGGATAACGGACAGCAATTTTGCTTTTGCAATATCGACACCGCCCTCTTAACGAAATCCAACCAAATACTGGTACATTGTCGTAAGCTTTTAACTGGTTTAAGCAGTGGGGACAACGAGAGGGCGGCCAAAGAATTGACAACCCAGCAGGTAGCCGATAAACAATAACGTTGATAAAACTGCCAATAGATGCACCTAAAGCAAAGACCATTACACTCGCCAAAACGGCGAACAAAATGTCCATACAATCATTTGTCCTTTGTCATTTGTCCTGTGTCATTTGTCGTTTATCTTTTGTCCTTTGTCGAGAACTAATAACGAATGACCAATGACCAATGACTAATGACTAATACATGTGCGATTCTATTTGACTCAAGGGCACAAAACATTCTTGAGGTAAAAGAACTGGTTGGTTAGTGAAAATAACCTTACCTCGATGAGTCACACGATTAATTGCTACACCGGAAGGTTGCCCAGCTATTTCGGGATGTACTTCACAGTGAGTATAGTATATCTGCCCGGCGGCTCTGATTAGGGCGGGATCAATCAAAGGCGATTGGTTCTTTGGGGCGGTAAAATTTACTTGACCTTGTCGTAATGCGTACACTATCGACTGTTATTTGATTGCTAGATTTCCCTTTAGTCTACCCGAAACTTATAGCAAAGGTTGCCAAATTGCCCAAGTGGCATTATTTATTATTTTCCTTCAAGAGCTAAAATCAGTGCATCGCCCATAGCGCGGCAACCTAAAAGGTTTTTTCCTGGAGAAATTATATCCCCGGTGCGATCGCCTTGTTCTAAAACTTGCAATACGGCTTGTTCGATGTGATCTGCCGCTTTTGGTTGGTCTAAACCGTAGCGTAACATCATTGCCGCACTCAAAACCTGTGCCAGAGGGTTAGCTTTATCAAGTCCGGCAATATCTGGGGCGGAACCGTGGACTGGTTCAAACACACCAGGCCCAGAAGCACCCAAACTAGCCGAGGGTAACATCCCAATACTACCTGTGAGCATGGCAGCAGCATCAGAAAGAATATCACCAAACAAATTGCCTGTGACAATAGTATCGAACTGCTTGGGAGAGCGTACTAACTGCATAGCAGCATTATCTACATATAAATGAGAGAGTTCGATATCTGGATATTCCTGAGAAAGTTGGGTGATGCGATCGCGCCACAACTGAGATACTTCTAATACGTTCGCCTTATCCACCGAACAAAGTTTTCCGCCACGTTTTTGCGCCGCCTCAAAAGCTACCCGTCCAATGCGTTCAATTTCCGATTCGCTGTAAACCATTGTATTTACACCGCGTTTCTCACCAGTTTCTGTGGCAAAAATCCCTTTAGGTTTACCAAAGTAAATCCCACCAGTGAGTTCACGCACTACCATAATATCCACGCCTTCCACAATTTCGCGTTTCAAAGTCGAGGCGTCGATTAGCTGGGGCAAAATTTTCGCTGGGCGCAAATTGGCAAATAATCCTAAACCTGCACGTAATCCTAACAAACCTGCTTCTGGGCGTAAAGTGGATGGCAGGGAATCCCACTTATAACCACCAATTGCTGCCAGTAATACAGCATCACTGTTACGGCAGGTATCTAGAGTGGCAGATGGTAGGGGTTCCCCTGTGGCATCAATTGCTGCACCACCGATGAGGGCTTCTTGGAATTCAAACTTCAGATCAAATTGCTTCCCTACGACTTTCAGCACGTCTACCGCCACTGCCATAATTTCAGGGCCAATGCCATCGCCGGGGAGTAGGGTAATGCGGTAGTTTTGGGTCATAGCTAGTTATTACTGGGTAAATGCTTGCAGATCAAATATCATACCTAGCAAAATGTACTGATGGAGTTTTTAATTTATTTGGGTGCGGCTCTAACGTAATCATTTAACCCTGTTTTGTCACTCTCGGAAAACAATAATCGAAGCAAGATTCTGAAACTTTGATTGAGTCAAGCTTTGAGCCAATATTATCTAACAGTAACTGAAATTTATAGCCAAAACCTGGAGATTAAAGTC
>NZ_JAIVFS010000205.1 GCF_020829645.1 Nostoc mirabile CHAB5784
GAGTCACCCTCATGGTCATTGAGTTGTCATTGGTAAAGGATTTTAAAGTGCGAACTCTACCCTTTCGGGTTACTTTACCAATGCAAGCCGTCCCTCCTTTTGGATTTAGGCTTAACGAATCGCACTCTCTATCTATCACACAACCACAATTACAAACGTGTGTTCTAGTAGATAGACATTTCTTGACAATGACTCCGCAGCTAGAGCATTCTTGACTCGTATATTGCGGATTTACCGCAACCGTGACACGCTTAAACACTTTGCCAAAGTACTCAATCCAGACACGAAACTGATACCAAGATGCGTCATTAATAGACTTAGCAAGACAATGATTCTTCACCATATTTTTAATCCTCAAATCAACGCACGGCTATCAAGTCGTTAGACTGAACTAGCAAGAGTGCTAATTTCACAGCATGGTGCAATACGATTGCCTACTTATTTTGAGGTGGCGCTTACCTAAGGTAAGCCGTGCCTTGCCCCGATTTTTTGAACCTTTTACCTTTCTGGAAACACGACGTTGTGAACGCCTGAGAACTTTTTCACCAATACGAAGAAACTTAGGGTTGTCAATCATAGCGCCGTTAGAATCGGTGTAGTATTCCTTCAGCCCAACGTCTAACCCAACTGTGTTACCAGTAGGTTCTATGTCAAGAGAACGGTTTACATCAATGCAAAACTGAACATACACACCATCCGCACGTTTTACCAATCTTACCCGTTTTATTTGGTTAATTTGGTAGAAGTGTAGGTCACGAGTACCTTTGAGTTTTAGTCTTCCAATACCTTTTTTGTCAGTAAAGGTTATACATTTACGATTAAGAGCAAGCTTCCATCCTGATGTTTTGTACTCAATAGAACGACAATCTTTTTGGAATTGGGGATATCCTTTTAAACCCGGAACACCCTTCTTGCAGTTGTCATAAAAACGAGAGATAGAAGTCCAAGCACGTTCAGCAGAAGCTTGACGAGCCAGCTACGCCGTATCCTATTTACCCAACGGAAGCTCAATATATTAAGTACGAAATTGAGCTAGAGCAATTTTTCTCACTGCGGGCTATCGCTCCTGATGCTGGCAAATATTTCAGAACTAGCGATCGCCAACGCAGGCACGACGGAAAAATGCTATGCAGTATGTTAACTGCTTATTCTACAAAGGAATATCTTACAAGTGAATTAGAAAGACATGGACTACTGTACGAAAATGACCCCCAACAATTAAGAAACGAAAATGCCTATAGCTTGGGTGTTGCGGCTGCTGCGATTGATACGATGTGTACAGAACACAGAGCAAGCTTGATGGACTTCGTTCAAAAGTATCAGCAAAACCAGAGATGACAAAACCTAACTTTCAACAAATGCCTTTAGAGCAGTTAAGAGCTTATATTTTGGAGCATCGCAACGACGATGAAGCATTCCATATCTACATTGACAGGAAACGTGCCCAATCTCCAAAACAGATGCCGATGACAATTGAGGAAGCGGAGGCTGATTTACAGAGACGGTTTGGACAGCAAGCTAGTTAAAATAATTCGTAATTCGTAATTCGTAATTCGTAATTCAGTTTTGTAACGGGGATTGAGCGCAAAACCGGAGCAGTCTGACTGACGAGTAGAAGTGTGAAGGATAAAGTATTAACTTTCATCCTTCATCCTTTCTTATGGTTTCCAGCCTGTTAGCAAATTAGGGTAAGCCGTTGGTGTGGGAAAAATTTTCTGGAAGGCAGTTTGACGCTCTTGAGGCTTTTCTTTGCTCATGTTCCAGAGGGTTTCATAGAAAAAGAAAGAGACTCCGGCAAAGTTGCGATCGCGTACTTTTTGCACTTGTGTCTGAATCTGTTGCATCGGTATAGATCGGTTTTTCAACCCAGCCAAAATGCCCACACTCACTGGAATATGGCTTTTTGCTGCTTTCACTTCTGGATACTCTAATTCGCTGATAAAAACATTCAAGTCATCACGATATATCTGCAAAACTAAGTCTTCAATAATTCCCATCCTTTCCCACTTCTGCCAGTCTGCTAAAAAGAAATCGTAGGAAAAACGTTGAGGATTAGGAGCAACAGAAACCAGGCAATCTTTTTTAGTGGCTTTAATGGCTGTAAATACCCGTTTCATAAACTCGGTGATTTTGTTAGCTCTCCAGCGTACCCATTCTGGATCTTTGAAGTTTTTGGAGGGAGCTTTACCACGGTGTTCTTTCTTGTAAAGTGCCACTGTATAAGCATCGTATCCTAATTCTGATGGTAAGCCAAAATGGTCATCAAATTGAATACCATCAATATTGTAGTTTCTAACAATTTCAACAATTAAATCTTGGATAAACTGTTGTACTTCTGGGCGAAAGGGATTTAGCCAAACGCGATTATGTGTACCTTCTTTGAGAATCCGAGTTCCATCACTGCGACTAGTGAGCCATTGGGGACGATTTTTAGCTAATAGAGAATCTGCTGGTGCCATGAAGCCAAATTCAAACCAGGGAATCACTGTTAACCCTTTTTGATGTCCCACATCCACAATTTCTTTGAGGATATCTCGTCCTTTGAGTCCGGGTGTGGGATCGAGCGATCGCCCGATAACTTTTTGGGCAACTTTGCTAGGATACAATGTATATCCCCAATTCCAAACCGCCGGATATATGGTGTTAAAATTGAGTTCGTCAAGGCGTTGCAAAGATCCCTTGAGGCGATCGCGCTTAAATAACACATCACTATCAATATTTGTTAACCACACCCCCCTTAACTCAGATGCGGGCGTTTGCGGCAGATTAATTTGAGCCTTTAAGGGGAACGATAGCGTCACCGTAGCAACTACACTCAAGGTAGCTATAACGGCAAACAAAAGAGATTTTCTGCTTTGGCGAATATTCCACCAAGAATGAAACTCAACACACCACTTTATAAACCTTTTCATCATTTGGTTACAGACATGATCAAATTATGAGCAATCAGCATGAATAGCGATCGTTTCGATTGTAAGCGCTAAAACAATCGCTATCCATGCAGAGGTTTCTTATTTGGCGCTGGCTATGAGATCATTCCAGGCTTTGACTGCTGCTTGTAAATTCTTTGGCAGGTTATTTCGAGAAATATCGTTGTACTGAACGGTACCTTCTTGACTGGTAAGAGTGTAGGTGATAAAATCAGCAGCACCACTGGGGGCTGGGTAACTCAAATTTTTGAATTTACTAAATTTAGAACGTTCTAGCGATCGCAGAAATTGTTGCACCTGTTGCACAGAAACGCGGCGAACACTACGCTCAGAATCATTGGCATCACCAATCCGCACCCGAATCAATTGTCCATCTTTGAGTAAAACAGTCTCGTAAGTTATGCCAGCAAAACCACCACTGGAAATTTGCCGAAATACTACATGTCCAGCTAATGGTGGTGGTAACTCGCTGACTGGGATTTGCACAGGGGCCAGTGGAGTTGAGCTAGCTTTTTCATTCAGCCTGAGTGCGGAACCTGTTTGATTGGTATGATAAACCAAGGTTTGTTCACCAATGCCTACAACCACCCGCCAACCTGGTACTAAAGCTTGGGTACAGAATTCATCAGCATTAGCTAATTCTAAACAGCCATCTCTCCAAGTTTGCTGTTGAAACTCAATGATTCTTAGCTGAGAAATTGGCTGTTGCAAACGTTTGGAGGCGGCTTGCAAAACAGCGTTTTTTACAGATGCGGGTAATTTATTTTGCAGATTGTTTGAGGGAGTGTTTGCCGAAGCTTTGAGAACTTCATTGCTTGTTTCTAGCGATAACTTTGCAGTAGCGCTCGTAGCACCTTTGATAAATGTTAAACCGCTAGCAACAGACAAAATTCCAGTCAAAATCAAAACAGTGAAAATTCGCCCTTGATTGGGGTTCAAGTAGTCTTTCAACATGATTTTCATCATAATATAGGGATGTTAGTCAAGAGTTATAAAACTCATAAATAGTATCCAGCCAATAATAATAAAGTATATAATTCCAGAACTTCACCGCTTTAAATTAATTTAGGATCTCTGTTCTGAAACAGATATAAAGACAGACGCTGATGTACTGATTGTTTGTTCCTTATAGAAATTCTCATTTGAATGGGTAGTGGGTAGGGACACGCCATTGCTCATTGGTGCCAACTTAAGGTGAAAACCGTTTATTGGAGAAGAGAATCCACACCCTTGTCTGGGGAAATAGCTTGCGAGAAAAGCTTGCAATACTTTTTGCTTACCTTCGTAAGCGAGAGTTCAATAAAAGTAATTTTAGAAAAGAATCCTACAGAACCGTAGCAGACGTTTTGCTCGGCTCAACCTAGTACAGTACGACGTAAATAAACCACCCATTCCAAATCGCCAAAAAGTCTGCCCTATAAGCTTTTTGACTTTTGACACTTCGACTCCTTTCGATTGCGCTACTTCGGCTACGGTTCCATGTCCGCAAGTCGAGATGCTCAGTACAAGTCAAGGCAAGTCGCTCAGTGTTAACTTTTGACTTCCGCCATGCGGTATAGCGTATACAAGATTTTGCAAGTAATTTCAGCCAAGATTAAGCGCTGATGGCTTGTTGTTCAGCTTCAACGAACTGATTCTGAGGTACATCAAATCTAATAGTACTGGCTGCCCAGTCTTTGAAATCGGGTGCTAACCAGACTAGCTTGCACAGAATTTCATCATTAACCCACAACACCAACGGGAACCGGAACTGTTTCCGAAACTCATTTCGCATGATGTTGGTACTGATGATTAATTGGTTAATTTCCATTACAGATTCTAAACCCCGTACCATCAAAGCTTCGGGTTGAGTAGTACCAATCGCACTTGTAATAGCTGTATACAATGTGTCTGTTGCAGGTGAGAGGAGGATTTCGTGGATGTCTGCTGATGAAAATTCTGTTAACACATTCAGCACTTGCTGCTGCCTTTCAACAGAGTTACAACAAGCTAATATGAGTGAGAATTCCCCACCAGAAACCATCATCGCCCTTGCCAGCCTTTTAGTGGCTGCTGTGCTGTTAGCTGTGCCGTTTTCCGAATTACTTAAGCTGATCATTAAAAAATCCTGCTTTGAACTTTAAAAATATCTAAGCAATATTCAGTTATTCTACCCTATGAATTTTTATTCAAAAGTGTTATGCGGGTAATTTGGATGAGGTTTTTTCTCTAAATACCAAGCATAATACTACCCATTGTCTAACGAAAGAGGATATCGTGTATTATCCCACACTTACAATTAAAGGATAATGTAAAGGTTGTATCAAAATCATGTAAGTAAAAGATAATGCAAGCATAAGGTAGCAGTTGACGAATTAGCAATTGAATTATCACTGTATTTTCATAGATTTTGGCATTTAACAATCGTTAAGTAATTGTTTTGCAATATAAAGTAAAAAAAGTACTCAGTGCAAGTTTAACAATAAACATTGGGAATTGGGAAAAAAGTTAACTGGCAATTGGTTTACTGTCGCCTACGGTAAGCTTTTTCCCTTGTCAAAACATTTTGGGGCGGGTGTAGAGTGTGGAGTGGTGAAATGGGATCAGCCCAAGATGCGAAAATCTCCCTCGATAAAAATTAACTCATCCGTTTGATAGAACTGTAGATCGAAAATGTCGCCTCGTTAGTCAGAGGACACGAAATTTTTAGCTTTCTAAGATCAGTTCAGAACATCTGAAAATATAACAAGTCACGCATTAAGACAAATCTGGGGGAAAATGCAACACGATGAGTTTATTGGACAGCTGCAAAATCGCGCCCGTGCCAATACCGTTCGGTTAAGGAATTTCTTGGTTGAGGCAGGCAGCCAAGGGCGAATGCGTGTAAATACTTAATTTTTTTGTAAACTAATCAGGAGTGTCACACCATGCGATTCAAAGACCGGAGGTTTGCGGGTCAAGTTTTGGCTAAAGAGTTAGCCGCTTATACTAACCGCCCAGATGTTCTGGTATTAGGGCTACCAAGGGGTGGCGTACCCGTTGCCTTTGAGGTTGCCAAAGCATTAAATGCTCCCTTAGATATTTTGGTGGTACGTAAATTGGGTGTGCCTGATCAAGAAGAACTAGCTATGGGAGCGATCGCTTCTGGTGGTGTGCGGATCGTCAATGAATATATTATCAGTCTGGTGAAGATATCCGATGAAGTAATTGCTAGGGTGGCGGTGCAAGAAGAACGGGAGTTAGAGCGACGAGAACGGCTTTATCGCCCAAATAGCGCTTTCCCAGATTTACAAGGACGCAGGGTCATCTTGGTAGATGATGGTTTAGCTACGGGTGCAACTATGTGGGCTGCTGTTGTGGCTGTACGAAAACAGCAACCTGCTCAGATTGTGATTGCTGTGCCTGTTGCTGCACCTGAAACTTGCCATGAGTTGGAAGCTGAGGTAGACAAAATTGTTTGTGTCTCGACACCTAGCCCTTTCCAAAGCGTTGGTCTTTGGTACGAAAACTTTCCCCAAACTACGGATGAAGAAGTCTGCGACTTACTCGCAAAAGTGGCAAATAATGGTGAAGCAATATCACTTGGGATATAGATAAGCTTTGATGTTTAGGAATGGGGAATGGGGAGTAGGGCGCTCTTTTAACTCCACAGTTCGTGTTAAATGAAGGCTTTGAGGTAGAGCCTAGACGCGCAATAACTTGTCAAGCAGCGTAGCTGCAATTCGTAATTGATAATTCGTAATTCGTAATTCAAGCCCACGATTAAAATCGGGGGCTTGAAATATGGTGCTACGCATTTTCGTTTCTCCATTAATAAATTAACGTGAGTTCGACGGATAGGAAAGCGCAGAAAGCTGGCAATGTAAGAATTTGCTCAACTGGCATTTACGGCAGCGATCGCGCAGAGTGGCACAGACGATAGCTACGATTAATTGAGAAGAGGT
>NZ_JAIVFS010000206.1 GCF_020829645.1 Nostoc mirabile CHAB5784
TCTTCTCAATTAATCGTAGCTATCGTCTGTGCCACTCTGCGCGATCGCTGCCGTAAATGCCAGTTGAGCAAATTCTTACATTGCCAGCTTTCTGCGCTTTCCTATCCGTCGAACTCACGTTAATTTACTCAGGAGAAGCATATCTATCTTACAGCATTGGTGGTGTTGCATACATGGGCTTTTTAGCGGCATACTTTGCTTCAGTCAATAACACCGTCTATCCCGAAGTTTTTTATGGCCCGGTTAAAGCTATAGAAACTTCTACTGGTATAGTTTCTGCTCGTGGTTGGTTAGTAACTTTCCATTTTGTCCTAGCGCTAATATTTCTGTTAGGTCACATTTGGCACGCACTGCGTGCCCGTGCGATCGCCGCCGGATTTGATTTTAAAAATGGTGACATGGTTCAACCGCCACAGGTGAATCGCCAAAGTAATCAAGCAAGCTTAGTTAACTCTTCTGATTTGACGCTGAAGTTTCTCAAATACTTGCCAATTTACCGCCGTGGTATATCTCCTCTGGCGCGGGGATTGGAAATTGGTATGGCTCATGGCTACTGGCTGGTTGGCCCTTTTGCAACATTAGGTTCATTAGGTTTATTAGGCAATTCTGATGTGGGTAACTTGCTTGGTTTACTAGCCGCAGGCAGTTTGATTTTGATCCTGACAATTGCTTTTTCAATTTATGGCACTACCAGCTTTGAAAGACAGCAAGAAATCTATCCACGACCAGCAACGGTTGCAACAGTTCCCCGTGTGCCACAGACTCTAAATTCTACTGAAAGATGGAGTCAGTTTACCGACGGCTTTCTAATTGGTGGGATTGGTGGAGTAATCTTTGCTTATCTGTTGTTGAATAGTGTTGCTGTATTTGCTGGAATTGCTATCAATTCGATTTAGTCATGTAGCAACTTAGTAGGCATTATGTAAAGACGTAGAATGCTACGTCTTTACAATTATTATCTGCCCAGTAACAAAAGCAAAATATATCAAAAATTGGTTACTTTTTCGGAAATACAAATGTCTAACCAGCCAGATGTCATTTGGTTGAATACAAGCCCTAGTTTGTTATACTTGGCTCAACCGCTTATATGTGAACTGTCACATCATACAACTATTGCTCAGTGGCAATATGCTCAAAGTCAGGATGAAGCAAGTTCTTTGGATATTGCAATACTTCTGCTGGATAATTATCTTCAATTAAGTAATCAACCTGTGCATTTGATTGGTCACAGCACGGGAGGATTATTAGGGTTACTATACACTCGTCGATATCCAGAAAAAGTTAAATCTTTAACTTTATTAGCTGTGGGTGCTGATGCAGCCCTTGACTGGCAAGCTCATTATTATACCCATCGCCCGTTTTTGAGTCGGCAAAAGATTCTCACTGCGATGGTGTACAACCTCTTTAGCTATCAAAACGAAGACACTGTTAAGTGTCTGTTGGATTCAGTTTGTTCCTGCCTGAAAGCTAATTCGTAATTAAGACATATAGCTTAAGGCTTAATACAGATAGTTTATAATACTTGACTCTGTTTTTTAAACAATACATAGTTGGACAATTTGATATCATACCTGCGGTTAAAACCAGTAGGCTAGGGAAATTTTTCGATATTTTTTATGAGGATAAATAATGTTAGCTACAATTTTTGGCACTTTTTGTGCGTGCGTAATTATGATTCTCTTTGTTTGGAGTATCTGGTTAACTTTGAAAAAAGGCATCAATTATTTAAAAATGTTGCATCAAATTCCCTGTCCCGGTTGTGAATATTTTACTAACGACTACCGCCTCAAATGTACTGTACACCCTATTAAAGCTTGTTCCGAGCAAGCGATCGCTTGTATTGATTTTGAACCGAAAACTTCTTCCTGTAATGCTTGCCAAAATGGTCGGCAAAAGCTTTGTTAGAGTTTTTCAATGGAAGAATTTATAATTTTTAATACTTTAAACACTTATGAACCAACGATCTGATTTACTATATGCTCTTAGTCCATACTATGGGCAATTTCAACCAGAGTATTTAGTGTTTAATGCTAAACTCCAAGAGTTTACTCAACGAATAAACTATATTTGTAGTCTACAAACTGGGGGTAAACTTTCTCCAGAAGAGGCTTATAAACAAATTCATTTTCTCTGGAAACAGTTGAAAAGTGCTAGAAAAGAATTAGAGGTTGTTTGAAAAGTGATTTGCTGTATCTTTGCACTTATTGATCCCCCCTAACCCCCCTTAAAAAGGGGGGAACCGGAATCAAAGTCCCCCTTAAAAAGGGGGATTTAGGGGGATCTAGAACATTTCGCTACCGTGAAGAGGACTTGTTCATTCATCCTCTTAGGAATTCGCTAATAAATTTAGTTCTACCGCTCCCCTTATGCTGTGGTACTAAAATTCAGGTTTTATAAAGAAGCATCAAAACCTGAAAACCCAGTCTCTCTAAAACAGGGTAAGCGCATCTTGTCAATAACAAAGCTCTAATCTCAATAAAGACCTAAATAATCGCATTAAAGCCCGCTTATTGATAATAAATTAGGCGTAGGCGTAGCCCGCACTTCTCTACGAGACGCTGCGCGTAGCAAGATCCCCGAAGTGGTACGGCATGGTTCGACTCCCTTCTCCTGTCGGAGACGCTAACGCGAACGACTGCGCCCTTACTTCGACGCCGCTCAGTACAAGTCGGCTACGCTCTCCCAAGGCTCAGGGCCAGCCGCTCACCAGCCGCTCAGTGACCATCGTAGACATCGCTATTAGCCTGTAGAAATCAACCGAACCATAAATCCCTATTCTATGGTTAGTTCATTAAATGTACCTTTTGTCAATCCCATTTGAGATGCGCTTACCCTGACGATAAATTAAGCTTTTTGACAATTTTTGCGTAAGTCCTGATTGAGTGATTTTATCGGATTATTGCCCGAAAATAGCAGAAAATTGGAGGGAGATAGGGAGATGCCAAAGAAAGAATTTGTTGTTAAAAAACGAAACAGGGATTGCAACATAGATTGATTCTGTCTTACTCTGGAAAAACTACTACGCCAGTTTAAGTTCCTAAACTTTGGGAACCACAGAATATAACTGGCTCTCCTTTCCTCAGCGCCCTGCCGATAACCTTGTTCAATAAAACACTTTGATAGCCTAAAACGATGAAAGCATCTGCTAATTTCGACTTTGAAGACGATAAATTTAATGCACCGCCTTCTCAAGTCCTTCCCTGGTGTCAGATGATTAATCCTCGGTATGGCACAGATGGTATGCAATCCCACGGTTTGGCAATTAAGCTGGATAATGCCAATGCTGTCGGCTTTGTGCCAGATGATAATTGGCAGCAAGTGGAGCATGAATTTAGCTCTGGAGTCGAAACGGTCTTTATTACCACTACTCCACGCGTGGTTATAGTGCGTCGGGGGCCATTGTCTGTCAAAGACCGGGAAAGTGGTCTAAAACTGGGTACGCTCAAAGAGAATTATGATGCTTTTTTAGCCGACAAACTTAAATTTAAAACCTTTACTCGCTATTTAATTTTTATAGTGGGAGAGAATAAAAAGTTTTTACATGAATCACCACTACAACTAACTCTTAATGGGGCCGCCGGAGCGAGTTTCAGCAAAACCTACTGCGAATATCAACAAGGCAAAGTAGTTAGTGGATTCGTTGCTGAACTAGAAAAAGCTTATGCTGTTTACCGCAAGCAACCTTTGACACCAAAAGGCCCTTTGTTCCATGCTCACGGGATTTTTTGCCCGATAATTGAGTGTGAAGAAAGAGGTATTGAACCAAATACAGTTCTCGTAGCTTCAACTGTAGACTACAAACATCCCACGGTAAAGACTTTAACAGAATACTTAATTGCTTCCGATTCTCTTGAGTCTGCAATGATTTGTAAGACTTTTGAAGAATACAAAGATTTTGGGAAGGAACCTGTAAAATCAGAAACGCCTAAATTGGCAATGGCAGGAGTTTCCAACTCTTACGTTTATGCTGATGAAGATGATTTTGCTTATCCACCATATTAGGTGGGAGTGGGGAGTGGGGAGTGGGTACAGACGCGATTAATCGCGTCTGTACTGGGGAGTGGGGGCTGGGAAAACTATTCCCTATTCCCTATTCCCTATTCCCTATTCCCTATTCCCTATTCCCTATTCCCTATTCCCTATTCCCTATTCCCTATTCCCTATTCTTTGAGCAGCAAATAATATAGTGAACCATTACCGCCTGTGACGCCAGCGCGATCGCCTGCTAGTTTACCAGACCCCATGAAATAATCTACCCGGCCCGGGCCTTTGATGGCGCTTCCTGTATCCTGATCAAGCACAAAGCGGTTGACAGTACGCCTCTCTAGTTTGCCACCACTGGCAGGATAGGGAAATGAGTTGTAAATCAGCGCTAGCGCTCCTGGAGGCATAAGAGACTTATCTGTAGCAATGGAACGTTCTGCTGTTACTGCCACATGAATACTACCAGTAGCTGGTCTACCGCTTGTTTCTTGGAAGAAAATAAATCGTTCCCAGCGTGGCAGATAATTGTTCAACTCTTGGGGTTTTCCCCGGAAATAACTAATCAGACGTGGCATTGTCAATCCAGCTAGTGGAAGTTTGCCATCTTTCGCTAGTTCTTTGCCGATACTAGTCCAAGGGTAATCAGTTCCACCTGCATAGCCAACTGATGTTGTTTTGCCATTAGTTAACTTAATTTGGGCAGAACCTTGGATATGTACCATGTATGCGTCTAGGCGATCGCGAAACCAAAGCAGTTCTAAACCGCGCAACTTGCTCTTATTCCCTTGTAAACCATCCTTCCCTTCCAAATTAATTCGTTTTGGGTGGGGTTTTGGCCATTGGCTGAAATCAGGTGGTAGCCGATAAAGAGGATACTTATATATTGCAGTCCTGACACGGCTGGCGGTGTAAACAGGTTCGTAGTAAGCAGTGAACTTAACAGTACCCTTGCCATCGTTGCCCACAGACTGGTAAAAGACAAACTCTCGGCTGACAGCAGCTTGTAATTGCGCTGCTGACTTAGAACTGACAACCAGTTGGCGGAAACGTAGCAAACTCCGACGGACGCGATCAAGGGTAATTTCCTTCATCGGATAATTTTGATATGCTGCGATCGCCTCTTTCTTTGTTAGGTAAAGCAGACTGTTATCAATAGAAGCCAACAACGCGTTGCGATCGCCTACTTTACCCCTTTGACCCCAAATTTGCTCATCCAAACCTAAACAAGTCTGCTGGAACGTACAATTGGTTCCGATAGCGATTGGTTTTAGGGGCGGCGTTATCTCAGGAGTAATTGGTATTGGCTGAGGTGGGAGATCAGGAGTTATGGGTACTGGCAACGGCAGGAAGTTAGGAACCTGAGCAACAGCCGACCAGAGAGGGTTTACAAGGGCAATTCCCAGACTTAAGGAAAGCAAAGCAAGGGTTTTTCTCATCATTTAGTTGAATCTTTCAACACTGGAACTAAAAACGGGTTCTACCCGGATTGCCACGATCCGAGAAGGGCGTACTACCATATATTCCCCTTGAATATTTTTGATCGGCACGCTAATAAAGTCATTAGAAGCAGACTTTGGCACAAGTTCGCCACTGTACCACTTCTGAAACTCTTGAATCGTAGGAAAACGTACTTCTTCCCGATGACCGCTTTCCAGTAGGAGGTATACGGCATATTCATTTGCAGTTCTAGCCATAAAGTTGAATTATTTAAAAAACATTCAACCCATTGTTAACCACGTAACCCCCGAATGAAAAGGGTAAGCATACGGGACAGGCAAGGTAAGGGAGCAAGGGTGAACAAATGACTAACGCTCAATGACTCTTGACTCTAGACGGCTAATTTTTTAAGCAGTTCCTTAAAACAATACTCCGGACAGTTTTTAATTGAGCCAATCGACAAGAAAGCCATCGATCCATTAGGGTGCTGATTAGAACAAACAAGCACTGGAACGATTTCATCACGTTTCTACGGGCATTGAACCCTCGTAAATTGGCAGAGGTATTAATCAAGCTGAACAGATTTGTTCCATTGGTTCTGGTGCTATTGAATCTACAGTTAAGCAAATTGACCGTCGAACCAAAATTTCTGGTGCACAGTGGAAGGTTGAGAACGTTCCTCAAGTTCTTGCTCACCGTTGTGCCTATCTTAATGGATTAATCTTTGCTCGCTAAATAAAAAGTGGGATGTTCCCCTTTGCCTCTGTATTGACAGTGACGTTGTTACTATTGTCTGAAATTCCATCCTTAGTAATAGGTTTCTATGCAGAAAATATAGACATTTGAAAAAATGGTAGACTCTCAATTCAAAGCTTTAGCATTTTTCTTTTCATAAGTTATATTTCGGACAAGTCTAGTTATCTGATATCAATTTACATTGAGCTTGCATATAATAGAGAGTTGAGGGTAAGTCGGACAGCAGCAAAATGGCACGTCAGTTAGAAATAGAAATCACCGAAAGTGCAGAATATCTAGAAAAAACACTGAAACA
>NZ_JAIVFS010000207.1 GCF_020829645.1 Nostoc mirabile CHAB5784
AGAAAATAAAAATAGTCTTGGTACTCGTCTTGGTTTCATTACACTCATTACCCCTTCAAAAAAGGCGATTGATGCTCACAAAAAAGATATGAAAAGCATCATCACAAAATGCAAGTCTCGTTCCCAACAGTAATGTTCCCCTCGACCCTGACAAACCTGCAAGATGGTCTGGAAAGCGTTACTATACCTAGCTTTCATCGATTTTGACTTCCATCTTTATAAGGCTTTCCACATAGTGGACAAAATTTATACCTCAACGACACCACCATCTCACCACAATTCCGACAACTAGCCCGCAACTGCGTACCGCACAGATAACAAAACTTAGCCCTAACATTTCCCCACATCGGGTCAGCAGCACCCCCAGGATTCCAACATTGGGGGCAAAACTTAATCGCTGGCATTGCCACAACCTCTTCCCCCCTGACAACAGCCTGCAAATAAGGAAACCGGCACGGACAAAGCCAAGGCAAGACCGCTAAGGAGCATACAGCGTTTGCTTTACCGTGTTGGGATGGGTATCAGTTTGTTCACCTATTTCTTCATAGCTCAGATAATTACCCTGTATCGCTTCTAGGATTGCGATCGCCCCACTCTTCAGCTTCTTATTCTCAATATATTTGTATAAACATCCCTTACGCTGTCTATGTTTTGGCTTGTTCACAGAGAGGAGGTGGTGTTCACTTTCCTCGCTTGAATTTTCGGGTGCTAACCCGCACATACCACATCTACCACTTAAATAGATGTGCTGTAATTCACAGCTAGGGCAGAGTACAAGCGGCTCTGATTGCTGTGTACACTCGTTAAGCAATTTATCCTCTAAGAATTTCACTTGATTGGGAAAAACCCTGATTTGTAAATCGTAATTATCCAATTTGACCCAAAATTCGGGGCTATCCTTTGTGTGATATCCAGACAAATAGCCCTTCTCACCTAAGTACTTTTTATGAGTAGTAATCTCAAAGCGATCGCCTACTTTAAAAAGTCGTTCCTCTAAGAAATTGAAATTGCCATAAGGTGAAAATACCTGCCTAAATCTCGACTGATTCTTACCCAAATAAATTAAGCAATGTGATTGCCTAGCAGGCATTTTAGGCTGATAGTTCACATCTAAAAACTTAATTCTTCCCTTCCAGAAGCAGATTAAATTTGATGAAATTAACGGGTGAAACCATTTTGTATCTGTTGCAACTGGGACGAGTGTGATTGTCATGGCTAGATAGTGCGATCGCAGTCTAATCACTACAAGTACTATGATCGTTAGCTATCAATCAACTATCAGGCTGTATCTTTTTATGCTGGAAGGAATTAAATTTGTGGGGCTGGATGAGGTGAAGCGGTTGCTAGATGGCTTGTCACAGGAAGAAAAAGAAACTTTGCTAACCGAGCAGATGAAAAAGCTATCGGCTGAGTCTAGGGCACGAGTTCTAGGGTTGTCTGAGTCTGGGCTGACGGTAATTACCGGTTCGTTTGTCAGTCTCAACTCTGATGTGTCAATTAACATCCAAAATGCCTCTGGGTTTGATGCAGAAGCGGTTTTTAAGGCATTGATAGATTTTCGCAGGTCAGAAAAAGAGTCGAAATAGGGTGCAAAAAAAATTATCTGCCAAATTCTTAGAGGATAAAGAGCGATCGCTTGTGTAGAGAGCGATCGCTATATTTTAAGTAGTTAAGCAGTAATGATTTTTCACATCATTTTTTAATGGTAAAAATGCATTGAGGGAATATTAGTAATAATTCTGATTAATCTGATTCTTAGAGGATAGGGAGCAACGCATTTGTTGAAAGCACGAAGTAGGGAGTGGGGGGAGACAAGGGGACAAGGGTAATAACTCCTCACTCCTAACTCACCAGTCCCAACGCTCAATCTAAAATTCCTAATGCCCTATGCCTTATCCCTAATAGGGATTTCGGGAAGTAAACCGCAGCGATCGCCTGCTTCCTACCCTGCCCCTGTATGATAATTTCAATATATGGCTGACTGGAAAGGAACTTTAGCAACTCAAAAACCTCTGGAATCGCTACGGAATCAAAGATAGAGGTATTGATGAAAGCCAAGTGCCAAAAATTTTAATTAGAGAAAAATTACTGGAACGTAATACATATCGCTATGGTGGGGAATACCAGTTCACAAAACTAGGTAAAATACCAGTCGGCGCATTGTCCTTGATGCTATTCAATCAAGTTCAAGAGCCATGGGGTCATTACGCGATATCAGCTTTTTCGCAGCTTTGATGTTATTCACCATGCCGCTACGAATCAGGCGGTTAATCACAAATGGTTGAAATAGCTCAATTGCCATTTCTCTAGGCAAACCGCACTGGTGAATTTTCAGCTTGGGTCCGACAACAATTACAGAACGTCCAGAGTAGTCAACCCGTTTACCTAACAAGTTTTGTCGGAAACGTCCTTGCTTACCCTCAATAATGTCGGACAAAGATTTCAGGGGTCGGTTATTTGCCCCTACCACAGTCCGTCCCCGCGCGTATGAGATGATTTAACTTCTTTTACTTCATCTAGTAGAGCATAACAGCGTGGAACTCTACCATCAATTTCACCCATTAGTTTGTAACGGTCAAAAAGCTGTTTTAATAAAGTTTCTGCTGCGATCGCACTCAATCCAGGTACTTTAGACAATGCAGATAAATCAAATCTGACAATGGGGAAATTCATTGATGGTTGGGGCTTACTGAAAATTCCATATTTCAACGTAGCCGCCAGTTTTAATAATAACTTTTGTGAGTCCTTACAACCATCTTCTACCCGACTTTGAAGTTCAGTTTCTAAGTCAGCAAAGGTAGGAGGTTCTAACGTCCAAGTTGATTGATTGTTTTGAAAAATACCTCTATTTTCGTAGCAACTTATCAAGGTATTTAAAACTAAACCTTCTTGGTTATCTCCCATCTTTAAAGATTTTCTCAGGATAGATGAGACAGCGATCGCTTGTCCTCACCCCTTTGATATTGGCTTTAATCAGATGAGTTGAACTGCTCTCATTATAAATATGTTGTACGCCGGACGGGCTAGCAATTAACCTGTTGAACTGGGTGAATAATCCGCCACTATTATTTATGTTGAAGACCGCGAGAGCGATCGCAATCAGCACCACCAGCACAAAATACTCAACGTTGCTGCCAGTCCTCAGTCTAAGATTTCTGTTCCCTGGACAAACACACCGGACAGGGGATGGCCAGAACATTTCCACACCGCCACGGGTAAAAACATCAGCAAACCAGCCGAAGGTGTAACCGATAGTGAGAGCGTGGATAAGGTTAACAAACTGAGGGTGAAACAGCGCTACTCCATAACCGACTATTGCGATCGCACTACTGGCAACTAAACTGTGAGTACAGCTGCGGTGTGGCATCCTGCTTTCAAAGAATGCGCTCACCCACGGGAGAACACGGCCGGCGGGTGAGGTTGAGATGTCAATGTCTGGGAGAAGTCCAGCGATCGCACCCACCGCGATAATCGTCGGGCTAGCGGTTCCGAGCAGTAGGCTGGTAGCCGTGCCGCTAATTAATAGGTGCGAAATGCCTAGCATTACCGTATCCTCCTGTCTTCTGGTGGAAGGTTGTACAGGAGTCGAGAAAGACCAGCCACATCCTAAATTTTGCATCGCAACAGTGAGCGTCATCGAGGATGAGGAAGGCTGTATTTTCCTCGCAATAAGTGGCGATCGCCCTTTTCAACTTGTCAGCAGTTAATGATTTCCCCTCTAGGTCTTTGGTGCGTAAGCGAAAGGGTCAATGCAAGGCATTTCCCCCGATTCTTTGATTTTGGTTTTTAGCTCATCTGGTAATAGGTTTGGATTTTCAATGAAGTGACGAGCGAGTATATTTTCTGCAATCAACGTACCAGCTGCTTTACCCTGTGCAGATTGTACGATGGCGGCGACATCATCAACTTGTCCTGAAGACTGCGATCGCTTCTGCTTGGGTACAACGAGTCAGAGCAATCTCAAAAAAAGTAACCAGTGGTGTGACTGCAACCCATAACCATGCTTGTTGCTGTTTGGGATTACAACCCTGGCGCAAGTTTGCTCCCAATAGTTCCGGGGGTATCTGCTTTAAATAGTTTGGGCGCTGTTCCATAACTCTCACATTACCAGATTCTGGTTCCACTGAGTTACGATCGCCCTTCTACCCCCCTGAACGGTTACGAAGCATAAGCCTTCCGTCACGGAAAAGTTATGCTTCCAGTGACACATAACTGTATGTCCTAATTGTGGTGAAAATTTAATAGATGATGAAGACAATGATGATTATGATGATTTTGTTCCTTCAGTCTGCAAGGGATGTAGTAATTATCATGGTGAGTTTTATGGAGAGAATCAGCTAATTTGTGCAATTCATCCTTATGGGTTGGGTGATGAAAATTGCCCAGATTTTTTATAGCGATCGCTACTCCTCATTTTTCCTCTAAGAAACTATGAAAGCACGAACGATAACAGCAACATTTAAATATTGCAATTCAGGGTCATACCGCCAACCTACACTACTGGGGTCGCGGTCTTTGCACCACCTCACAAACTCTGATTCACTTAGAGTTTCGCGCTTGCTACGTAAAGTTGCAACATCCGTAACCAACCTTAAAACTAAATTTTCCTCTTTAAAGGGCATGAGTTGGGGACTTTCCCCCGAATAGTAGTTCGAGTATGCAGACTTGCGCTGTCGTGCTGTGTTTTGGTTGCGTTGCAGCATCATCATCGCCCCTTCTAGTTGAGCAAGCCTGGTAGTTATAGCTTCTAATTTCGCTTCAAACTTTGCCTCTAAACTGCTTTCTATTTGGTGTAGACGAGTTTCTACCTCACTTTCTACACCATCCACAGCACCCAGGACGTGATGTAGCCCTTGAATTACTAAATTGGTGGCGGTGGTGTTGCGTTATGATGGCTGCGGCTCTAAGCGCCTCGGCTAAAGGCTTGGGCAGTTTGAAGTTGATTGATTCTCGTTCAACTTTCGCCATCTCTACACCCGTTTCTACATCAGCGTGTAGATTTTACCGTGATTGGGGCAACTTTCCCCCAGAACTGAAATTCGTGCTTCTGCGATCGCCCACAACTATATATATTGAGTGACGGTTGCACTTGGCATCGGCGATCGCCTCTCTCTACCTCTCCTTAGATGACAAGACTCGCAACGGCAACCACCCGAAACCCTATGAGTGCTTCTCTGTAGCTCGGATCGACACCTCGACGATGAGCAGATCGGCATATACTTGGACTGTTGTGGCATGAAGTCCCGCGCAGCAAACGAGAATGTTTTTCCTTATTAGTAAGCCAAGCCCTCCCGTCACTCGGCGCACCATCATAGTTACTGTGCCAGTGATCTGCACACCATTCCAAAATATTGCCGTGCATATCACATAAGCCAAAGGCATTCGCAGGAAACTGCCCAACGGGAGTAGTTGTTTGTCGGTAGATTCCTTTGGGGGCATTAGCGTAGATATAGTTACCGTTGTAATTCGCCAAATCCGTGGTAATTGTCTCACCAAAATGAAAGGGCGTAGTCGTCCCAGCGCGACAGGCATATTCCCATTCGGCTTCACTGGGAAGTCGGTATTCCCTGCTGGTGGCGATGGAGAGCCGCTTGCAGAATTCAACCGCATCATACCAAGATATCTGTTCTACAGGTCGGTTATCCCCTTTAAAGCTAGAGGGATCTGGATTGATATCGCGTTCAACTTTGTCTAAGGAAGAGACTGCCTGCCACTGTGCTTGAGTGATGGGATACTTACCCATGAAGAAGGGAGCAACAGTGACTAGATGCTGAGGGCTTTCATAGTCCCTTCTTTCTTTCTCAGACAATGGTGAACCCATCATAAAAGTGCCACCACGGATGATGACCATTTCTAGAGTGATGCCTTTGCCTAAGTCTTCAGTATAATGTTCTGCTTGTTTTTTTTCCCGCTTAATTTCTCGACCGCTTGCATTGACAGTGATTACGTCAAATTTATAGTTCCTTCTACCCGGTAACAAAGCAATTTCTCGGTAAAAGCGGGCTTCTGGATAGTCTGGTTGAATCTCTAGTGCTTTATCGTAACAGGCGATCGCTTTTTCGGCTTCACCTAAATTCTGTAATGCTCTTCCTTTGTTGTACAAAATTTCTGCCAGTTCTGGTTGAAACTCCAGTGCTATATCAAAACTAGCTACTGCCTCTCGATAGTGTTCTAATTGAGCTAACTGCAAACCCCTTTGGTAGTAAACGTCTGCTTGATTGAGTCGATAGGGAGCTTGAAGTTGTTCTATAAAAGGCGCAACCCACTCTTTAAGAAACTCTGATTCTAGTTGGAATAATTGTGGTTCGTACTGGAGTTTAGACTAAGCTATACAAAATGACCCAGCAGGGCTGAGTTAATCAGAGACTTAGCAAAAGTATGAATAATCTAAGGTATTAAACAGCAACAGATGCTTCTTTACGTGGTGGAGTTACT
>NZ_JAIVFS010000208.1 GCF_020829645.1 Nostoc mirabile CHAB5784
CCTAATTATCAACAACAAATATCTGAAAGCCTCATTTTCTCGTACAGATTAGCTAATTTAGATGATTGCATTTACGTGCTCTAAACTAGTCACACAAAGGCTTTGACTATTTTCGGAGATGTCTATTAGATAAGTTTCATTGGTTCCATCCGTTTGCGAATCGGTAATCAACCAACGTTGCCGCTTCAGCACTGAGCTAACCGTCGCTTGTGCAGATAGCCCCCCCAGAAGAGTCTGAATTTCAGAGGGAATAACTTGTTGTTCGAGATCTGAGCCTAATGTGGGACTAACTGTTCCAATTGGGTTTAGTTGTCCATTTTCAAGAGATTCTGATGAAGTCAGCCAATAACGAGTCTGCCACCAGGGTTTAATCTCACTTAATGCTTCAGGCAACTCGTTGAGCAAGAGTTGTTCTCGACAGAAGACGAACCGTACTGCTTTTTGCAAATCGTCTACCTGTTTGAGTATCACATTATGTTTGAGGTTAGCTTCTTTACCCAAAGCATTGCGACGTAGGGGTTGCACGATCAATTGTTGTTCCCAGTTCAACTCGTCTAGTTTTATCTGAAGCAACGACAACAAAAGTATTTTCAGTCCAATTCCGCCTTCTGCTAGCATTGTTTGGAGCGTAGTCCGAGTTGCCGTGCCCAATCGTGTTGCCAGGTTGTTGAGAAATTCTGAAATTGGCTGTGGTGCCCAAACAGGAATAGAACTATCATTATCTGGAGCAATAGACAATACGGCTTCTCGCGTATATCTCATTAAGTCAAAAGCGGCAAAAGCCAGAGGCAAACCTGATCCTTTACTGCTCGTACCAGCAGAGAATAGTTTTTCAACTGATTGAGACACTAAACTTGAAGCACGAGATCCCGGCGGCATAGCTGTCCGAATAGCACTGTTAATAAATAGATCTCCTGTCCCTTCAGACAAACGCGCTAACAAAATCAACGCATTCATTCCAGCACAAGACTCCCATGCATTGTTGGACTCTGTTGCGCGCTGAATCCAGCCTGCAAATTCTTCAAAACGTTCCTTGCTGGGTGACTCAAATTGCTTAAAGGCTTGACTAGGAACAGTTCCAACAGCGATCGCAGTTAGCCCTAACTCCAACCGCATGGCAGCCAGCAGACCTTTGAGTGCAGCATTAAGACTATCACGATTTAAGAGATCCTCAAGTCGATCGGTGAGTGTCTGATAATTTCCTACCTGAAGGCTTACTCCCAGATGTGCTAACTCTGCTAAAGTTGGCCGAATTGCATTCAGCTCGATACCTGTAGGGGGATCAATATTCTGGAGCCAGTCGGGTAGCTGCTGACTCAAATATTGAGTCACGTTGACATCTCCCTCATTATTGCGATCTCCCTCATTATTTAGTTGGGCAAGTCTTCCCCGTAAGCCATCCCAGATGCCTAACTTAGACCAATTAGATAATACTTGTTCATCGGTCGTGCCTGTTTGGTTGATTGCATCTATCCAAGCAGGTTGCTTCGCAAGGGATTCCTGAATCAAATTACCAGAGCGAACTAACTTGGAATCTAAGGAGAGTTGAGAAATTTGTTGACGTAGGTAGGTTGCTAAAGCCAAATTCAGGCGATCGGGCTGCTCAAAACTGAAAGCAGTCAATGCTGGTAGGGTAGGCTCTGCCAAAGGACTTGCTAGCCGTTGTTCAAAGGCAACTCTTCTTTTCTTAGCGTTAGTAGCAATCTCTTGAATGATTGAATCAAAACTACTAATATTGGTGATTTGATTATTAAAGGTATCTAGTTTTTTGAAATAGTCTTGTCTATCTGGGGCGATAGTTATATCAGTATTAATGGGCTTTTCAGGGCGAAGCTCTGGCAAGATATTTTGAGAAAACAGTTCTGCTTTTGGAGCAAACTTTTCCTCAGTAACTTTTGAATCCTCTCTCAAAATCACTAATTTAAGGCTTTCCAGTTCCTCTGCTAAGAGCTTAGAAGCCCGATTTCTTAAATTAATTACCAAAGGGGTGGAATGCCATTCTGGGCAAGAGTAGAGTATCTGGCGAGTTTTAACTTGTGCCTTTTTCCAGAAGGAAGGAACACCCTTTATGTTTTGGCTATTGTTAACAATAGTTTTAAGAACTCTTTCGCTTAAATCTCCCCAAAAAGCAGCGGTTAGTGGGACATTTAATTGCCCATCTTCTAGAATAACCACACCTTGTTGTTGGGCTAAAGCTAAAATCAATGAACCTGAAGCGAAAACTGATTCTAGCTTTATGTCAGTTAACAGTGCTCCATCAAATACGCGCTCCACTAACCACTTGCAAAAAGCTTGAACCTCTTCCTGAGAACCTCCTCCATTTAGTTGGTTTATGAATGATGGTCTTAAAATCTGTTTCCCATGTGTTCAGACGAAGTTCCACACATAGAGCAAGCCGCTCCGCAGCACCTGCTTCTGTAGCTAGCACGGGTCCAAATTTAGGTGCAGGGGATGCTTGTGATAAAGTTTGAATTTCGTTTAACAAAGTTAACGATAGAGTATCACCTGTTAACAATGTCTCAACCTGGCTTGAGAAACTGTTGGGATCGCTAACCAATGTCAGCAGGGAAGCTAAATCACGCTTAACTTCTTTTTGTGAGTTGCTACTTCCTTTTTTAATGGCTTCGGAAAAAATATTTATTAGTTCCATGACTGACACCTTATTTTCAATTCTCTTTATTTAATAAATAGTCAAAGCAAAAATTTAATTAATGCATCTGCTGTCTCAACCGCATGACTGTAAGCAAACCCATGAGCACCACCTTTAATCGTTGCAAGTTGTGCACCTGAAATCTTCTGTGCCAAAACATCACTATTTCCAGGTGGCATCGCTACATCGCTATCTCCAGTAATTACCAGTGTCGGAGCTTTGATGTCTTGCAGTGCATTACATGTGTCATGACTGGCGATCGCTTGCATCTGCCGCACAAAGCCATTTTCCTTACTGTGAAAGAGAGAAGTTTTTGCCAAAAATTCTTGTGCTTTTTTCTTATTATCTGGATCTGCCAGATATGACGGCGTAAATAGGAAATCCAAAAGGCTTCCTCCAACCAGACTTGTAAGATTGGCTGGAATACTACAGGCACTACCTGCCATTGTGCAGCCTAATACCAATTTATTCAGCTTCTCAGCATGTCTCAGAGCAAATTGCTGAGCAACCATGCCACCCATGCTTACACCAAAGACATGAGCTTGCTTTATTCCCAATTTTTCTAACAAACCTGCTGCATCGTCTGCCAGATCAGCGATCGTGTAATTCTCTACTGAGCGACTTGTTGTTTGCCCAGCATCTCGATTATCAAAGAGAATCACCTGATAGTGCTTCGCAAGCTCATCAGGTAACTCATCTCCCCAGTCCATGAGACTGAAGCTCAGACCCATGATCATTAGTAGGGGATGACCACTACCCTTTATCTCGTAGTGAATACTGAGGTTCCCAACCGTAGCTTCCGTCATACAAACTCCTTAATAGTGGAAAGCAGACAAGAACTCGTTTGAAACTCAGAGATAGCTCTTCAAATTTCAAGCTGGCTGATTTCGCTGAGTTAATTCATTGCTCTTCCTCATCGTTATTCAACCAGATGAGGGGTAGAGCAATAATGCTAGGCAATGACTGAAGTAGAAAAGCTGTTGGGCGTCCTAAGCTAATGCTGCCGTAGATTCCCGCGATAAATGCACACACTAAAATAAAGACCGCAGGCTTGACTTTTGGTATCTTAGGATTCATCGCTAGTAATCCCCAGAGCGCACCAGCACTGAGAAAGCCATTGTAAAGACCTACATTGTGGGCAAGGATTTCGGCTTTCTGCGCGGTTGTGAAACCTCCAAGCAATATTTCTTGCATGAAAGAGGTTTGCCACAAAAACATCTCAGCTACTAGGAAAAGCAGATGAGCAACCACAGCCCAAACAAGACAAAAGTTGATCCAATACTTAGGAATACTTAGAAACTTCATGTAATTTTCCCAGAGGGATTAGTTTTATAAGCATATAGTCTATAAAGGGTTTCAAGCTTTTAATTTTGGTGTCTCGTCCGACTCTCAGTTGCTAATTCTAAGTAGTCAACCTCAGTTATGCAGGGCATATTATACTTTTATACCAACATATATTAACAGATTTGTAAGATTACAGATTGGTAAGATTTATGACAATATTTTGCTTTAAGGTATTCGTCAAACTATTCCATGTATGTCTAATGAACTAGGATCAGGTAAGTTTGATAAATTGATTCATCGCCAAGGCAACCAGGTTGAGCAGCTACCATACTCTAAATAAGAAAAAAGTTTTATCCGATTAACTTACCAATTTCATTTAATTTCTGTTCTAATATTCCTTGTAAAGATTGAAGTTGTTCACGACTAGCATTAGCTAAAGTTATCTCAGATAATCCACTACTGATTTTTTGAATAATTATTTTTACTTCTTTCGATTCAGATTGTTCTGATGTTAAATACTGAGCTTTAATACTCTTAATTAAATCGCGTGTCTCAGGTACAGTTAAACTTTCTTTTAATACCTGCTCTGTTGCCTTTATTCGTTCTATAGCTGCTTCTTGTTCGGAAATTTTCAAGATTTTTGATGACAATGTTGCTAATGCCAATGCGTGAGCGCCTTTCAGTTCTTGATTACGAATTGCTTTTTTTAAATCTTCTGGCAAAGATAACATTGGTAAAAGATTGGACTTAACAGAAGCAGGATTCAACCCAAATTCTAAGAACACTAAAAATAAAGCTTGCTCCTCGTTAATAATACCCAGTACTTCTAAACCTTGTTGTTGCTCCTCACTACTAGCAATTAATAATTTTGTTAATTCCTTGACTTGATTATTACGTTCAAGCCGCTTAAGTACAGCACCAAGAGTTGTAGCAACTGTGCTAGGTATTGCCTATGCATAGCTACTACTTCGTTATACATACTGGGAACAAACCCTAAAATTGGTGGACGTGGCTCAAGTTGTAACTCGTCACTTGTGGAAATACACCATTCAACTAACTCTGCCGAACCAGAAATAGCTTTCATCTCTAACTGTACTGGAACTAAAACATGAGTAGCAGCAGCTAAAGCATTGACATTTAGCATACCCAAAGTTGCAGGACAGTCCAAAATAATTAAGTTATGAGGTAATGAATATTTATTTAGTTTGTCCGCTAGACTATATTCTCCACGTTTTCTGATAACTAGTTCATTAGCTATTTCAGCCAACAAGGGATGTCCTTGACACACCTCAACTTTGGAATCCCAAACTGGTACTAATGACCAATCACCTTTAAAATCCTTAGAAAGTAACTCTACTGTAGTTAAATTTGCTTCGGCTGGTGACAAACCACAAAAAACATCCAATGAACGTTGGGGGTCTAAATCTAACATAGCTACTGTATAACCCCGCTTACTTACTTCATAGGCAATATGTGTGCTAATGGTAGACTTACCTACCCCACCAGCATTAGCCAGGAGTGCGAGAACTATCTGTTTCATCAAAATTGCTCAAACTTAGTCGCAGTATATCAATGATTTGTCGAATTTTGAAATCCGACAAACATAAGGTTGAGAATTTTAATAAATGTCGGATTTTAAAATCCGACACAAGCTGAATTTCAAAAATTACATTCGGCGAACCGAGGCGAGGCTGGAAAAAATGGGCAGAGGCTTTTTGGCGAGTCGAGAAGCCCCCTAATTTATCTGTGAGGGACGAGCCTCTCCACCATTTTTTTATCGCTTAATTGATCACCCAAATAACTCCCGATGCTGATAAGCAAATCGAGAAACATCCAGACTAGCCACAGGTTTAGCATAAATAGCCTGGTTGCGAATAGCCTGTATCTGTTCTGACTCTCGCTCCATAGCTGGTGTAAATTCTTGTCGCTGTGTCAGCAAATCCTCAAACTCAATTTCCCCTGGTCTACCTTGATAAAAAGCCTCTTCAGCACAACGACGGACTGCATTACCAATTTCTGCCGGACTGCAAATGCGATATTCAGCCAACAGTCTACGCCATTGATCATCACTCCAAGGTGAGTTATTGTCTCGAAACCCTGGAAAATACTTAGCTAGATGTAGATTGAAAACTTCATATCTTGCCCCTTCATGGGGTAAATCCACAAAAAAGATATCATCAAAACGGCGAACTAATTCCGCAGGTAGCATTGACAAGCGATTGACAGTAGCAATGGTATAAACTGGCTCTTGATGCTCTTGCATCCAAGTCAACAAAGCAGCAGATAGCCGCCGTGCCACACCTCCATCTGCATTGGAGTCCCAGCCAGCAAAGCCTTTATCAAAGTCATCCCAATAAAGTACACAGGGAGCAAGGGAAGTCACCAAAGCAATAAACTCCTTTAATGCTCTGTCGGGATGACGATCGCCCAGTAGTACACCCCAATTAGCTGCTAACAATGGCAATCCCATTTTCTTAGCTGCTAACTTGGCAGAGAGA
>NZ_JAIVFS010000209.1 GCF_020829645.1 Nostoc mirabile CHAB5784
TTGATGAAATATTCTCAAACCCAGACAAGAAACTTGCCTTAACGCGAATGTCTGACAATTTGCAATTAATCGTGTCCGCATCAGCAGCGCGGGCGATGAGTTCTGACTCACAAGATGTGGTGCGTCGTCGAACGACTGATTTTTGGCACGCTAGAGACTACGAATGTTTTTTGCGGATGTTCAAGCAAGATGGGGGAGCAGGGTTTGAAATTACTTACCAAGCAACAACCAATCTCCCAAAAATTAATCCTTTGGCACCGTGGGCGCAGTTTACTACAAGCTATCGGTTTTTTGAAATTGATGTTGGCGGGCGCACAGAAGTGTACCGTTTGGGCGAAGGTAAAGATATCACCCCAATCAGTCGTCCCAGGGTTGTTTCATAATATAGCGAGGTTTCATGAGTGTAAGATTTCTAGAAAATAAGGGCAGTGGCAATATCCTAGAGATTAGTAAAGCTAGACTTTTAGAACTTACCCCGAATGTTTATCCTCTTACCTGGAAAGCGATTCTTTCAGGTAATGGTGATAGTGCAGCTATCTTGGGTGCAGGTTTTGCCGAACGTGAAGTTTTTTTTGGTTTTGAAGGAGTTGACTTGACGCACTACCAACTTCCGACAATCGACTGTTACGACATTGCTACTAATCCGCCAGAAAAGTTTTTAGCTTTATGCAGCCAATATCCAACCCTACAGTTAAATTATTTTTGCGATCGCAATCTAGCAGAACTAGAACTGACAAAACTTTACGCTCCAAATAGCCTGCGGCTAGTTTCGGTTCATGGAGTGTTAGATTATTTACAACCACATACGGTTACAGCAACATTACTTGATATCGTGAAGGTGCAGCCAGAGGCAATATCGATACGGCTATTTTTAATGGGCAACCCGTGGTCTCGGAATTTTGCGAGTATAGAGCAACTGGCGATAGAATTAGATTCAATAGAAATTACTACAAGTGGCTTAGTCGAGCCAATTGATTTTGATATATTTTGTCGTACAGGTGTTGTGCAATTAAATATTTTAGACCAGGATAAAATTGAACATAATTTGTTACCAAGTTACGGTGCATCTCATGTCATGCCTGATAAACTAGTTGGTTATTTCAATACTCAAGGATATCAGCTTGTTGCAACTGATGTGTACTCACTTTCTAGCCAAGATTTACAAAGTGAGGAATTGCAGAATCACAATAGTAATAAAGATTTATATTTAGATAATCCACATGGTATGTTGTTATTTTTCAAACGATAAATTACTCATTTTAATCGAGCTAATCAACGAAAAGGAATACGTCCACAAGGACAATTTATGAAATAATGTTGGTAATTAATATTGGCGACTGAGGTTAAGTAATTGATTCTGCTGATACGCGAACGCGCGACAAAAGAGCAACTTGACGAAATGCTCAAAGCTTGGGGAGTGTTTATAAAATTGGCAGTCGATATAGACAGAGAAATTCTTGCTGGAGGTAGTCAACTTCATTATGAGTGTGAAGAAGTTTTGTTGAAAGATGGTAGTAGACAAAAAGACATTTGGGGTGCTGATTGGTTTCCCTACACTCAAGAAGTAGGTTTTGAGTCGATTATCAACATCCGTCCCAGTCAAAATAATCGTACAATGGAAATTCAATCCGCTGAAATTAGAGAAAGAGTAGCTCTAATTACCCGACGATTGCTAGGAGGACTATACTATAATGCCTGATTGGAGAGCAATTGAAGCGAGTTTTTTACGCCAACCTAAAGCAAACCGCTTAGGGGAGTTGGCAGCTAGTTTAGCGCGTATAAAATCCCGATGCCAAAATCCAGCTAACCAAGGCTTAGTTGCTGCTTTTATTGAGGAAAGTCTATTTTTTGTTGGGTTGATTATCCCAGATACAGATACCGAGAAGGCAGGGGAATTAAACCAACTACAAAGCCAGTTAAGGGAGTGGCAGCAAGACTGGTCAAATATTTGGGCAAGCCCAACAGAACGTGGAAATATCGCTGCTGTAGCCAGTAATTGGTCAGAGCAAGTGTTGAGTATGTCAGGTTTGTTATCTGAATCAATTACTGCTTAAAAAGAGGGCGTTGCTATTAGGTATTCTGCGGTGCTTGGCTTATGGCATCCAACAAAAACAAACCTAAATCTTTATGCAGTGCTTCATTATGCTGCGGACACCCTGTTGAATGTAGACACCTTGGACAACCAGCTAACCAGCTTCACAATCACATTCAGCTGCTAGCGCGTATGCTTTAGCAGCGAAATTGGGCAAGTCGGAAAAGATAGCTTCTGCTGCTCCATTACCACCAGAGCAAGTGTCAAAAAAGTAGCCAATTGTTCTACTCCCTTTTTGCGTGACTATTCCATCCACATCTAGGCTGGAGGACAAAACTACCAGCGGTACAGCTTTTACTATCTGGTGTTGGATGCTATGGAGTGCCGTAAAATCAGCACTACTAGTCCACAATGTTTGATATTGTTCAGGAACTTCACCTCCTGTGGAGGTCATAATTTCTTGTTTGTACTTGTTGACTTGTATTTGTAGCGCCTTTTGTAGAGGTTCATTTATTTCCACCAGTACGCAGGGTGCTTGGTATTTTGTAACGTATGGCTCCTCAAATGCCACTTCTTTTTGAAGTTTTGTGACTTCAGCCGAACTTAGAGAACGCTTACATAAGGAGCAGCTTTTCCCTTCAAGCGGTTTTTTGTAGTTAGCACAGCGCTGATTTTTACAAGTCATCCCATAAGTGCGTTTCATCAACCGATAACCTGTAACAGAATTCGTAATTTCTCCCCAAACAAGGGTTAAACGTAACCTACCATCTTTAATTTTAGTGGGGATAATCTTGGATTCTGCCAGTGTAGAAAGTGGTTGAATATCTAGTTCTGATTCGGCTTCAGTAAATAAATCTGTATCTTTACCTAAAAACGCTAGTAGCGTTTCTCCTTTCTCTTCATTTAGACTTTCGCTACGGTAGGCTATTAACTGGCCGCTTTCATCTTGCACCATATATACTGCTTGGGGAAATACCTCCCGATGGGCTAGCGGAAGGGACATAATTTCTAAAATTTCGCCAGTATGCTTCTCAATTAGGGAAATCGAAGTTTGAGTGCTGCTTCTAATATTAATGTCCTTGTGGGGATAACCCCTTCCCCAGAGTTTTCCGTTATTACTGAGAAAAATTTTGTTTTGTTGTAAAAGAGAATCTGCAACCGCGCCGGCTGCTTTTCCAAAACGAGTATTGAGTTCCTTTAAAGCAAGACTACTTTCAATGCAGGCGCATTCTAAATGTTTGCCTAGAATTGTTGGATAGTCTGGGTTAAAAGCAGCACATTCAACTTCCCCTGACAGTAACTGTTCAGGATGCCGAGCGTAGAATACATCAATCGGGTTTTGTCCCAAGGGTAGATAAATCACAAGTCCATGCTGTTTGCGTCCGGCTCTCCCTACCCGTTGCCAAAATGACATGAGGCTACCTGGAAACCCCCGAATCAAACAGCAGTCTAGTTCAGGTAAATCGATTCCTGCTTCTAGCGAAGAAGTAGAAATAATCACCTTGATTTGTCCGGCTTGCAGTTTTTGAATAATCTCCCGACGGCGTAGACGCGAAGCGGCTTGTCGTCAGACATCGCCTGTCAAGGAACTGTAGAACACCGCCACCTTGCTTGTTAAATAACCTAACCCAACGCGTTGTGTTTCTCTTTGGATTAACCCTAGTAAACCTTTGACAGCAGCACGGGAATTACAGAAGACAATCCCACTGAGGTTATGTTGTAACCAGGAAATAACAATCTTGGAAGCTTCGACATTAGCTGCACTATTTGGAGCAAGGCATAACAGGGTACGTCCTGCATTAGCTGCACCACTGCGTTCAATTAGGTGTAGTCTTTGAGGTTGCTGGGTTCTGTTGCTAAACCTGAGTGCCATCTCTTGGGGATTGCCAATTGTGGCACTGGAACAGATAAATTGCAGCCTTTGAGAATTACCGCCAACAGCATCAACTGCTAACCTTAGCCGCCGCATCAAATTGGCAAAGTGTGCGCCAAAAGCACCAATATAGGTGTGGCTTTCGTCAATTACACAATAACGTAATTGTCTTAAAAACTGTCGCCATCCTTCTCCCGACTCTCGCCGGCGCACATTATAAAGATAGTGGTGCAACAAGTCGGGACTAACCGCCAAGATGTTTGGTGGATTGGGGATAAACAAGCGCTGCCGCTCGGATGCAGGTGTATCCCCCGTCATTAATGCGAGTTTTATGCGGTTGTTGGACATTGCCTTAACCAGCGATTGCAACTTTCGCATTTGGTCAAGGGCTAATGCCTTAAGTGGGAAAATATATAAAGCCGTTGTTTGCGGTTGCTTGATACACGATTCCAGAATAGCGAGATTGTAGCAGAGCGTCTTTCCGCTTGCCGTAGGGGTGGTAACACTCAAGTCAAAACCAGCACGTAACTTTATCAGAGCTTCTAGTTGGTGAGAAAAAATGCTGACGATACCGTTATTTTGCAACGCCAAACGTAAAGCGGGCGGTAAATCATTAGGTATGGGGTGAAGCATCCCTTGGTTGGCATTTTTGATATCTACTGCGGCGATCGTTGCTATCAGTTCTTGAGCGACAGACTGAAACGCCAGGTGGGGAATTTGTTGAATGCGTTCGGAAACTGTTGCAGTTACGACGTTAGTTTCTTCGAGCAACGTTGTGGAAGAAACTAAGTTGGCGTTACTTGATTTAATTGATCCAAGAGCGATCGCTTCTTCCCAATCGTCAAATTGAGTTGGATTAACCTCTTCAACAAACTTGACAATCAACCGCCTGCCCAACAACGCCATGACTTCCCCTACTCCGTATTCAGGGGAGTATATACGGTTGCCCACAGTCAACCATTCAGGCGGTTCCGGAACGGTTTGATTAGCGGCGCGGATAAGGGCAGCATAGTCGGTTGGTTTATTGTTGGTCACAAATCTACGTTTTTGCTACCAAAAAATATTTGTCATTTGTTAAGTATAAATCTAATTATTTAATTGCGGTAATATCGTCGTCACAAGATTTGCCGTAGTGTATTTTTACTTTATAGCTCTGCAATGGGAATTTTAGGTAAGTACACCCTACTTACCACAATATTGTGATGAATTGGAAGGATTGGTCTAACGTTACTTTTAGCGAACGTCATCACTTGCCTGAACGTTCGGGAATTTATGTCATTGCCGATATTAATGACTGCGTGTGGTATGTCGGACAAGCTGCTAATCTAAAAAATCGTTGGGTTAGTAGAACTCACCACAGATACCCACAATTAATTCGCTCCAACCGCAAACTTATGCACCGTATTTATTGGCAGGAGGTTCCAATCAACTGCTTGGACGAACGAGAAAGGTATTATATTAACTTATTTCAACCCGAACTCAACGGGTGTAAAGTGAAGAAATATTTGCCGAAACAACCACAAATAGAGCGAGAAATTAAGCGGTTATTGAGAGTTTTAAATAAACCAACAATGCTTTTTCCCGTGATTCGTTCTGTGGTAGCTGGCGAGTATAAAGACGAAGAGGGAACAAAGTGCATTTTAGTTATTATTAATATTAATGATGAGCAAATAATAAGTAATTCAACACGGAAGCGGTATGCAAATGAGGTCAGAAAAGCTTGGGAATATTATAAAACTTATTGTGGCAAAGACGAGCAGCAATACAGCCAACTATTGGTGAAAACTTACAATTTAAATGTTTGTAAGTTTGAATTTGTTATTGCTGATTGGGAGTTTTTTCAATATCTTGAAGATAATGCTGATGCTCGCACACAGTATGTTGAAGAAGTAGAAATTTTTAGTGAAAAAGTGAAAGCGTTAAAAAATCTAAGTATTTTTGAAAAAATATCCTTACAAGAGGAATATAGTTACATCAACTATGAGGGAAAGAAAAGCCTAACAAGCGCTGCTTATATCAGGTATCGTAGACCAATACTCAACTCCATTACAACAATTATCTCGTAATACCTATTATTGTCGCTTTAAATTAACAGCAGAAATTAAAAAAGATTTTCTAAGAATTGATTTTAAAGGTTATTGTACCGAAAATTTCACTCCTAAGAATCGCTGCTATTCCAATCCCATAAATGACTTTTGCCGCAACAAGAGCGTTGATTACTGCCTATTTTGGTATAAGAGAGAACTAGCATTATCGGGCTGGCCTCGGACTGAAATTCTATCACTTGAGTATACTCCCTTCATGCAGAAGTGGTTAAGCGAAGAAGGGGAGGAAATTTCTAATCCCTATCCAGATGGTGATAAGTTTGAGGCGATCGCTGCTTCTTTGTACCCGATTTTACAGCAGTACTTTCAAGTTTGAATTGGTGCTTGCGCTGCTCCAACCCCAACGAAGCAAGCAGAGGTAATTTCTCTTCTCTAGCTAT
>NZ_JAIVFS010000020.1 GCF_020829645.1 Nostoc mirabile CHAB5784
AACTGGGTTTCAAAGCCTCTCTCCGCTTCGGGGAGAGGAATGGAAGTGGGGTAAAAAGCTATGTCACAAAACGAGAAATCAAGACTTATGTATTTTTCTTTTTTCGTATGAAACCACCCTGCTCCCCGCTTGCGGGGAGGGGAGACGAAGCGACGATTGTCGGGGTGGGGTTCTTCGGGTTTAATAAGCAATCAAGCGGACATGATATTATCACTTGGTAATAGACAAAACCCAATCGCCTAAAAGTTGGTTTACTCTATCGGGTATTTCATCATGGGGACAATGACCGGCTCTTAAGAAATGTTCTCTAAGTTCAGGATAATATTGACGAAATTTTTGGGAACGTTCTCTAGCATTCATCCAAGGGTCAGCTTCTCCCCACAACATCAACAATGGACAAGTTAATTGCTTTAGTAGCACATCAACTTTTTCCCCTTGAGGGGTGCTAAAGACTGACACAAATACTTCCATTGCACCAGGATCGTAAGCAGGGCGAGAAATTTCTTCTACTAATTGCTCTGTAATGGCACTTTTGTCAAGATAAACTTTTTCTAGAGTTTGGCGAATTACCCAACGTTGTCGCACGTATTGAAATAACAAAGACTGGGCTAAAGGTTGTTGAAAAATCCACTTAGTGCCGTCACCAAGAAGTTTCTGCAAAGTAGCGGGTTGTTTGGGAGGCTGAATTTCTGATTGTAAAGCTTCAGGCTCAGATATCGGCTGGCTTTCGCTAAAAGGCCCTGCACTATTGAGCAAAACTAAACCAGCCGCACTATCGGGACGTTGGGCTGCAACACATAAGCTAGCGTAGCCACCAAGAGAATTACCTGCTAATACTGCTTTTTGACCAATTACTTCACTGATAAAATCATGGAGTTGGTCGCGCCACAAGTCGGCGCTATACTGCAATTTCGGTTTTGCCGATCGCCCGAATCCTAAAAGATCGATCGCAAATACTTCAAAATCTTGACACAATCCTGTGATATTCTTGCGCCAGTGGTCTGTAGAAGCACCAAATCCATGTACCAAAAGCAAGGGCGGACGTTGCGATTGTTTTTCTCCCGCACGCACATAATAAACGTTGTGCCCTCGCCACTGCCAATATTTACCAGGAGTTAGGGTTGTAGAGGAGGCTGTAGTTGCCTGCATAATTCCAAGAAATGTTAAGTAGCTTTTAATAATTGTAGGATAGTCCGAGAACGTAGGGGGCAGAGAAAGCAGAGGAGTCAGACGAAGATGAGGGAGATAAAGAAGCAAAAAAGTCGGAAGTTTCAGCCTTTGAACCTCGACGATGAGCCTTTGAACCTCGACGATGAGCCTTTAAACCTCAACGATGAGCCTTTGAACCTCGACGATGAGCATTTGAACCTCAACGATAAGCCTTTAAACCTCAACGATGAGCCTTTGAACCTCGACGATGAGCATTTGAACCTCAACGTTGAGCCTTTGAACCTCAACGTTGAGCCTTTGAACCTCAACGATGAGCCTTTGAACCTCAACGTTGAGCCTTTGAGGCTGATGCTTGACAAATGACAAATAACAAATGACAAATGACAAATGGTATTAATTACAGGTAAAACTAAACTGCTAGGGGTAATTGGACATCCAGTAGAACATTCGCTATCGCCAGTGATGCATAATGCAGCGTTAGCGCAGCTCGTCGTTGGCGAAGCCTCTCGTAGAGAAGACATCGCTCATTTAGGATTAGATTACGTTTATCTTCCCTTTCCTATAGCACCAGAGAATTTAGAAATAGCGATCGCAGGTTTCGCGGCTATTGGTGTTATTGGTTTTAATGTGACAATTCCCCACAAACAGGCAATAATGCCTCTCGTATCAGAAATTACTCCTCTTGCTCAAGCTATAGGCGCAGTGAATACTGTTAGTCGCCAAAATAATCAATGGGTGGGGACAAACACAGATATAGAAGGATTTATCGCTCCTTTGCAGACGACGTATCAGCAAGATTGGAGTCAGAAGGTAGCAGTAATTTTAGGCAATGGTGGCGCAGCTAGGGCAGTTGTAGCAGGTTGTCACCAACTAGGTTTTGCCAAAATTCATGTTGTTGGGCGTAATGTGCAGAGATTACAAGAATTTGCCAATAGTTGGAATAATTCACCCATAAGTGAAAATCTACAAGTTCATCATTGGGAAGAATTGCCAAAGCTAATTCCCCAAGCTAATCTGCTGGTAAACACAACTCCCATAGGTATGTATCCCAAGGTTGATGAGTCGCCTTTGAGTGTAGAGGAAATAGCAAATTTACCCAAGGGTGCGATCGCTTACGATTTAATATATATTCCGAAACCGACGCAATTTCTCAAGCAAGCAGAAAAACAAGGTGCAATTGCGATCGATGGCTTAGAAATGCTAGTTCAACAAGGAGTAGCAGCTTTAAAAATTTGGTTGCAGCAGGAAATAGTGCCTGTAGAAGTGATGCGCCAAACATTGCAAAATCATTTAGGTTTAAGTTGATAGACAAACAATCTCCTTGAGCCTACATTGCCTTTGCTGACTCTAACCCTAGTCGCGCAGAGAAATACTGGCGGTATAATTGGCAGCGAGGTTCGACTTCATTGCCAGACAGTTGCACCAATCCCATACTCTGTAACTTATAAGCAGATAAAGGTTCTAATTGCACACGGCTAGGGGAAGTGATAACTTTTTGAAATGCGATCGCTAAGGCTGGATGGTCTTGTAAATTTAACCAAAATTCTCGCAAGTGGTTACCATAAATTCCGGCCTCTGTAGCTGCTGCGGCTAAAAGGTCTTCTCTGGTGACATCGGGATGACTTTTGAGATAGGCGAACGCTTGCTTTAAGAGGTAAGGATGCCCTCCTACTAGACTCATTAATAGCTCGACCCAGGTGGATTCGTTTTCTAGTCCATATTGTTGAGCAAGGTCTTGTACTTGTTCACGGGTAAATTCTGATAGTTCAATTAGCAAGCCAACATTAAACGGAGATTGATTAATATTGAGCCGGATATAAACGTCAGTAGAATGGGCAAGAACTAAGCGCAGTTTCTTCCAGTTTTGCCGACTTCTTGCCTTCTCATACCAAGACCGCAATAGCCCAAAAAAGTCCTCATAAATTTCCGGATAGGGAAACAGTAAATCAACATCATCTAAACAGAGGACGAGAGGACTGTCTGCCTGAGCTAAGAGATATTCTTCAAAATAGCTGGTACAACTGACTTTACTGCCCATTCCAGCCTCATCCCAATAGTCTTCTAACTGATTTGGTACGCCTAATTCTCGACTGAGGTTAATCCCAAACCAGCGCAAGAATTTATCAAGATTACTAAAATGGGTTTTGCGATCAGCGAGTTCCAAGCTTAGACTCACGGTCTGATAGTTGTGAGCAGCAACTTGAGTTAATATTCGGTTAATTAAGGAGGTTTTTCCCATCAAATTGGGGGCTTTAATCCGAATCAGAGAACCAGGTTGCAAAAGAGTTTCATAGCAGATAGATTCAATGGGAGGTCGTTCAATATAGCAATCGGGAATTAACGCGTCTAAGGTGGTAGCGTTAATCTTTGTTTGGAGGAGTCTTGGCCCAATTTCTGTTGGTTGTTCGCTATCACTCAAAGTTTGATTATTTTTTTCGCTTTCGGATAGAAGCTGTTGTTCATAATAACGTTTTAACGCTTCTTTGAAATTGCCTTTTCTCACCTTTTCTCCCAATGCTTTTGAGAGTGTCTTCCACAGTTTTGGAGCAACATCTTGACTAATGTAACTGGTTGCATATTGATGTTTGGCTGCCATCTGATCATATTCTTCTCGATCCCATGCTCCTTGAATGACAATAATTTCTACATCATTCAAATTTCTTTTTGTTTGTAATAAAAAGGCTTGATTGGCAATTTTAATAGCTGTTTGAAAGTCAAAGTTTTTCATATTAAAACTTAATATTAAATATTTTGTAAAAAAAGAATAAATGACTCCATAACCTTTAAAATTTAATTTTACCTGACTTGATCTCAAATTTACTTGAAATGACTGCTTCAAATGAGTATTTCGAGTTCTAATATGGTAAAATTCTAGACTTAGTATGGAGTTGGTAGGTTTCTCGCAACCTCCAAAAGAATGCCTTATGTTTATTAAGGAGGGTCTACTCTATCAAGTTGGGGGAAGTTTACCGGCTGATGCACTTACATATATCCAGCGACAAGCCGATGCATCTTTATATGAAAACTTAAAATTGGGACAATTCTGTTATGTTCTCAACTCCCGACAAATGGGCAAATCTAGCTTGCGGGTACGCATCATGCAGCGATTACAAACTGAAGGATTTGCTTGTGCCGATATTGATTTAACAGAAATTGGTAGTCAGAATATTACCCCAGAACAATGGTATCTCGGATTTATCAAAAGTCTGACCAGTTGTTTTTCAGTTTCTTTGTCGCAACGGGGTAAATTGTCGGCGTGGTGGCATCAAGAAGACTGTTTATCACCTCTGCAACGATTGAGTGGTTTTATTGAAGAAATTTTATTAAAAGAAATTGAGCAAAACATTGTTATCTTTATCGATGAAATTGATAGCGTTATTAGCCTCAACTTTCCAGCTGATGATTTCTTTGCCTTCATCCGTGCCTGTTACAATCGAAGGGCTGATCATCTGGTTTATAATCGTCTAACCTTTGTATTATTGGGAGTTGCAACGCCTGGGGATCTTATTGCAGATAAGAGCCGCACTCCATTTAATATTGGTCATGGGATTCAGCTAGAGGGGTTTAAGTGGTCAGAAATTACCCCCTTAGTTCAAGGATTAGCGAACAAAATAGAGAATCCGCAGACGGTGATGAAAGAAATTGTGGAATGGACAGGGGGACAGCCCTTTCTCACACAAAAGTTGTGTCGGCTGATTTTGGTTTCTCCCGTTTACCTGGCCGCAGGCAGTGAAGCCGAGTTGATTGGGCAAATCGTGCGATCGCATCTCATTGACAATTGGGAATATCAAGACAATCCAGAACATCTCAGAACCATCCGCGATCGCCTACTTAGCAATGAGCTGCGTGCTAGTCGCCTACTGGGACTATATCAACAAATATTACAGCAGCAAGTTGCCGCCGATGACAGTTCTGAACAGATGGAATTGCGGCTCACAGGGCTGGTAGTCAAGCAACAAGGCATTCTCAAAGTTTATAACCGTATTTATCGGATTGTTTTCGATGATGATTGGGTAGAGCAGCAATTAGCTTCTCTGCGCCCCTACTCCGAAGGACTTACTGCTTGGTTAGAGTCAAATTACCAGGATGAATCACGCCTGTTGCGGGGTCAAGCATTGCAAGAAGCGCAAAGCTGGTCAGTGGGCAAAAGTTTAAGTGATTTGGATTATCAATTTTTGGTACAGAGCGAAGATTGCGATCGCCAAGAGGTGCAACAAGCTCTAGAAGCAGCAAGACTCACGGAAGTGGAAGCCCGTTTGAGTGCTGAAGAAAAAACGGCTAAACTCCAGCGATTTGTGCTAGGGGCAGTCAGTATTGCCTTAGTAGTTTCTTCCGGGTTAGGGGTGACAGCTTTCTTGCAGTATCGCAAAGCACTTAAAAGTGAGATTGGGGCGATCGCTCAATCCTCAGAAGCCCTCTTTGTTTCCAATCAACGTTTAGACGCACTGGTAGAAGCTATTAAGGCGAAGCAAAAACTGCTTTCATTCGGTAAGGCAGATGCAAATTTAACCGAACAGGTAGAAAAATCTTTACGGCAGGGAGTCTATGGGGCAGTTGAGTACAACCGCTTGTCAGGGCATAGTGTTGAGGTTTACGCTGTTGATTTCAGCCCCGATGGAAATTTAATTGCTTCGGGGGGTGGGGACAGTCTAGTTAAACTCTGGAAGTCCGATGGAACTTTACTAAAAACTCTAACAGGGCATGAATCTGAGATTTACGTCATTACTTTCAGCCCCGATGGTCAGCTCATTGCCTCAGGAAGTTCAGACAACACCTTTAAACTCTGGAAGTCCAATGGAACTTTGCTGAAAACCTGCAAGGGTCATAGCGCTGCCGTTTGGGGCATTTCTTTTAGCCATGATAGTCGTTTAATTGCCTCGTCAAGTGCAGATGGAACGGTGAAAGTTTGGCAGAGGGACGGCACGTTGCTGCAAACTCTTAAAGGGCATCGCGATAGCGTCGTCGCAGTTGCCATTAGTCCCGATAGCCGTTTGATTGCCTCCTCAAGTGTGGATGGAACGGTGAAACTCTGGCGGCGAAAAGGTGCGAACAGGTCTTACATAGCTGATAAAACCCTAACAGGGCATATCAGTGGCAGTACGATTTATGCTGTTGCTTTCAGCCCCGACAGTAGTTTAATTGCCTCAGCAGGACAAGACAAGACGATTAAACTCTGGAAACGAAATAGCGCGGGTGAGTTTGAAAACCATCCCTACAAAAGCCTAGAGGGACACAGTGGGCCGATTTGGGGGATACATTTTAGTCCTGATGGGTCTTTTATTGCCTCAGGAAGTGTGGACAACACCACTAAACTCTGGAGTCCCGATGGGAGATTGCTAAAAACGCTAGAAGGGCATAGCTCTTTAGTTTGGGGAGTTTCCATTGCTCTTGATAGTAATGCGATCGCTTCAGCGAGTTACGACAAAACTGTGAGACTTTATAAGAAGAATACCCCCTTGCTCCGCACCCTAACTCAAAAGACTGATTCATTTACAAGAGCCGTTTTCAGCCCTGATGGGTCTTTTATTGTCTCAACGAGTGTCGATGGAACAGTTAAACTCTGGAAAACAGACGGTACATTGCTTCGCACTTTAACAGGTCATCGTTCTGAGATTTGGGGAGTTGCCTTCAGCCCCGACGGCAAAACTATTGCCTCGGCGAGTCTGGACAAAACGGTAAAACTCTGGAACGCTTCAGACGGTAAGTTGCTTCGTACCCTAACAGGTCATAGTGATGGAGCTTGGAGAGTTGCTTTCAGCCCCGACAACAAGACTATTGCCTCATCAAGCGTGGACAAGACAGTTAAACTCTGGAACGTTGCTGACGGCAAGTTACTTCGCACCTTCACTGGTCATAAAACTATGGTTTGGGGAGTTGCTTTCAGCCCTGACGGCAAAACTATTGCCTCGGCGAGCCAAAACAACACCGTCAAACTCTGGAACACTGCTGATGGCAAGTTAGTTCGTACCCTAACGCAGGGTTACGGAGATTGGGTTTGGGGAGTTGCCTTCAGCCCTGACGGCAAGACTATTGCTTCAGGAAGTGTCAACACTGTCACACTCTGGAACGCTGCTGATGGCAAGTTGCTTCGCTCGCTCAAAGGTCATAACGGTGCGGTATACGAAATTGCCTTCAGCCCCGACAGTAAAATGATTGCCACGGCAAGTCTGGACAAGACAGTTAAACTTTGGCAATTAGATGGTACATTGCTGCGTACTTTAAATCTTCATAGCTCTGGGGTTTCTGGGGTTGATTTTAGTCCCGATGGGAAAACACTTGCCTCGGCTTCTTTAGATAAGAGTATCATTCTCTGGAATTTGGAGCAGGTTCTCAATCTCGACTTATTGGCTTATGGTTGCAATTGGGTAGGTGATTATTTACGGACGAATGCTGGGGTGAAGGAGAGCGATCGCCATCTTTGCGATCGGATACACCTCGATCCAATCTCCAGACAAACACATAAATAAAGGTTGCCAGAGCTATTTATAAAATATTTGCGTAATTTATCCGTAGTAGTTTTTTGTATTTTATTACGTAATTTTTCTGAGGCGATCGCTGTAATTACAGAAATCTGAGGTAATACCCACCTGAATTTACCTGAATTTACCTGAATTCTATTTCTTTCTTATACTCCTGAATTTAACTCAACTATTTAATTGAATTATCCAAGATACTGACATTATGAGCGGTCAAAGACAAGCTGAAACTTCAGCTAAAGTGCGTAGTTTACCGCCATAGGCATCGCGTCAAAACCTAGTCTCTTAAACAAGGAAAAACAATATGTCTACTCAAACAAATTCCGTAACTTCAAAAAAAAGCGAATTATTATTTAACGAAATCATTGAATTAACCGAGGAAGAAGCAAAAAAAATTGTAGGCGGATTTAATCCTCAGCCAGATCCGCCAATATTTAGTAAATCCCAAAGGTTGACTTTTCTAGGAATTCAATGGTGATGCAATCCTAGATAGTGACATTATGAGCGGTCAAAGACAAGCTGTAATTTCAGCCGAAGTGCGTAGTTTACCGCCGTAGGCATCGCGTCTAGTTCTCCCTTAGACGAATTCCGAAATCTACGACAGACAAGCTTAAACCTAAGCTAAACAGCAGCGTAGTACTCGAAACAGCAAAGATATAACGCACAAACATTCAACATGATCGTTGGCACAATTTTAAGGCCAACATCATTGATGTATCCAGTGCTTCTCAAATCTTCAGACTTGACCGCAAAGACCTGCTCTAATCAGGTCTGGTTCAACTGTCTTTTCATTTTTCCTTTTCGCTTTCTCGTGAGGAAGCGATGAGGTAATTTCTTTATCCTCTAATTTAAGGAGACGCTCACTATGGCAGTCATTAACGGTACTAATAATAATGACACACTGGTTGGTAGAGTTGATTTCGGCCCACTTTTTCTTGATCGTCCTGATACCATTAATGGGCTGGACGGTAAAGATAGTCTCACAGGTCTTGACACCAATGATAGCCTCAATGGGGGCACAGGTGATGACACGCTGAGAGGTCAAGGTGGGAATGATACCCTCAACGGGGGCATAGGTGCTGACATCCTGGATGGTGGTGACAACGATGACCTCTACATCGTAGACAACGTTCTAGATGTTGCTGCCGAGGTACTAGGTGATACTAGGGCCGGAGTAGACACTGTACTGTCTTCAGTTACCTATACCCTAAGCGCGAACCTGGAGAACCTAAGGTTGACAGGGGCTGCATTTAGCGGCACAGGTAACGCTCAAGACAACGTGATCACTGGTACTGGTAGTGAAAATGTCCTCTGGGGGTTAGATGGCAATGACATCCTTAATGGTGTTAGTTTGATCGGGGACATCTTTGTTGGTGGAGACACCCTTAATGGTGGCGATGGCAATGACACCCTTAATGGTGATGGCATCCTTAATGGTGGCGATGGCAATGACACCCTTGATGGTGGTGGCACCCTTAATGGTGGCGATGGCAATGACACCCTTGATGGTGGTGGCACCCTTAATGGTGACAATGGCGATGACATCCTTAATGGTAGTGGCATCCTTAATGGTGGCGATGGCAATGACGCCCTTATTGGTGCATTTGGCAATGACACCCTTATTGGTGCATTTGGCAATGACACCCTTAACGGTGGCGTGGGCGACGACGAGCTTAACGGCGGTGCGGGCAACGACTCGCTTAACGGCGGTGAGGGCAACGATATCCTCGCAGGCAATAATATCTCCTTTTTCCGCCCTGTCCCTACACGCACTCAAATCGATGTCTTGACGAGCGGTAGTGACAGCGATCAAGATACCTTCGTACTGGGCACTGGAGGTTTTTTTCGCTCGATCTTCTATAGCTCTGTAGGCAATGCTGATTTCGCTCTAATTACTGATTTTGACCTCATTAGTTTTGGAAGGGAACCAGCAAATGAGGTAGATCGAATCCAGCTTACAGGGGCAGCAGCTGATTATCGGTTAGCAGATAATGTTAGCGCAGGAGGATTTTTAGGAGTGGGTATTTTTGACAAAAAGTCAACCAGCACTATATCTGATGACGATCTGATTGGTCTTGTCCAAGGAGTTACCGCAGGCAATGGTTTTGGGCAATTAAGGCTAACTGAAACAACTCAGTTTGTGTTCGTATAATTCCTGTTTTGTCATTCTCGCAAAACAATAATCAAAGCCAAATTTTGAGACTTTGATTTAATCCAGGTTCGAGGCTTGATTTTCTAACAGAAACTAAAAATTGACATGATCTTCTAATTAAGGATCATCGAACAGTCGAGGAAGATGCAAACTAAGTTTACTGCTCCCTCTTTCTCTTTGAGGTTGCTAAACCTAAAAATAACATTGCGATCGCAACTCCAAAATTGCCCTGTCACGTAGAAATAACATTCAGTAGACCGAAAAATTTTGCGTTAGCGTTCGTGCAGCGTCTCGAAGAGAAGCTCACCGTTCGCGTAGCGTCTCGTAGAGAAGGTATCGCTCTGTGATGAATAGACACGATCAGCTGTCAAAGACAACCTGACACTTCAGCCGAAGTGCGTAGTTTACCGCCGTAGGCATCGCGTCTAGTCTTCCCTTAGACGATGTTTGAAAAGTCTTCTTGTCGGTATTAAAAGTTCTAGATCCCTCTAAATCCACGCCAGTTGCTCATGGGGGAAACCCCCTTGGCGCTAGCCTCTCCCTTTGGGAGAAGACCGCACTGGTTCCCCGATAAATTGGGGAACTTTGACTCCGGTTCCCCCCTTTTTAAGGCTAGGGGGGATCTAAAAGTGCCTATAGTCACAGTGAAACACTTTTCAAACAACCTCTTAGACGAATTCCGAAATCTACGACAGACAAGCTTAAACCTAAGCTAAACAGCAAAGATATAACGCACAAACATTCAACATGACCGTTGGCACAATTTTAAGGTCAACATCATCGATGTATGCAGTGCTTCTCAAATCTTCAGACTAGACCGCAAAGACCTGCTCCACTCAGGTCTGGTTCAACTGTCTCTCCATTTTTCCTTTTCGCTTCCTCACGAGAAAGCGATGAAGTAATTTCTTTATCCTCTAATTTAAGGAGACGCTCACTATGGCAGTCATTAACGGTACTAATAATAATGACACACTGGTTGGTAGAGTTGATTTCAGCCCACTTTTTCTTGATCGTCCTGATAGCATTAATGGGCTGGACGGTAATGATAGTCTCACTGGTCTTAGCACCAATGATACGCTCAATGGGGGCAAAGGTGATGACACCCTTAATGGCGGCTTTGGCAATGACCTTTACATTGTCGATAGTTCTTTAGACAAAGTTATTGAATTGGCTGATGGAGGTATAGATACAGTAGAGTCTTCAGTTAACAGCAGACTAGGTGACAATCAGGAGAACTTGGTCTTAACTGGTAGCAGCAATATTGCCGGCTTGGGTAACAACCTCAACAACGTTATTACTGGTAACAATGCCCTCAACACCCTCGTGGGAGATGATGGCAATGATACTATCCGAGGGTTGGGAGGCAATGACGTTTTGATTGGGGATGCCGGAAATGACACTCTGGTTGGAGGGGAAGGCAATGACCGCCTCGTCGGCACCAACTTTTCTCTAGGAGGCAATGGTGAGCGAGATTCTTTACGAAGCGATAGCCTATTAGATACGGATATCTTTATCCTTGCGGAAAGAAGCAGCGGCGGTGGAAAGGTCTATTACAGCAATCAAGGTAATGCAGATTATGCAGTAATTAGCGACTTTGACCGCTTAGGTGTTAGCGATCAGATCCAGCTAGTAGGCAGTGCAGGAAACTATTCATTATCAAATGTAACTGTTGACGGTATTTCAGGTACAGGAATTAGCTTTGCCGGTGGCTTAATTAGCATTGTTCAAAATGTCAATGCGTCAGATTTGAGTCTGACGAGCGCCGACCAGTTCATCTATGTTTAGTCATGACTACCTGTTAAGATGAAGCATACCTAGTACTTAATTACTTTCAAGCAGGTGTAAGAGAATATTTAGCCCCAAATAGCAATCAAATCCCCTAAATTTATTTATGGGGATTATCTTTTTACTTTTTAGTTTTTAAGACGAAGGGCGACAGCTGAGTTTTGAAATCCGTGATGCGGAAGTTGACCCCAAAGACCCAGAGCAGGAAACTTATCTCTACACTGTCTTTTACCGAGACAATAATCAGACTTTGCAAAATCTTTGTCGAGGAGATGCTAATTATGCTCCGAAAGCGATCGCTCTTCAAGAATCATGGGATAATACAGGCGCTTACTTATCAGCCGGGGAAGAAACTAGTAACCTTCAGCTTCACCAATGGAGCTTTAGCTAAATGTATTCGCTAAGGAATTAATCAATTTTCCACATCTGAACAGGTTCAGCAAAATTTTCCCAGTGCTTTAGTGTTTAATGATTCAGTAGTCAGAAAGCCTAATTTCTGATCCAGCACAATTTTTCCACTTTTCCCTACTTCCTTATTTTACTATTGCAAAATGTAGCATTGGCGGATAGATTGGACTTCTTTAAGTCGTTATTACCGCACTTTAATCTATGTTTGCTAAACCCAAAATACTTTTATCATGGCTTGCATTCTTACTCAGTTTTGTAAGTCTATTTCTTAGTTATTGGATTATTCTTCCGGCTTCAAATATGTTTTTACTCACCCTAGCAGTAGGAGCGCCAGAAGTCAGTCCTTGGTTATTGTTATTAAATTTGCTCTCTTTATCACTTGCTTTTTTCTACATCCGTCGCCGTAAATTACAACGTTTAGCTTGTATTTTCAGCTTAATAGGATTGCTAATTTGTGCATCGGTGCTAGTGAATATCCCACTAACTCAAATGCAGATGGCTAAAGCGATGAAACAAGGATTGGGAGCAAATTATCTAGAGCAAATTCCAGCCCAAGTAAGGGCTAAAATGCAAACCCATCCCTTTGATTTAGTTAATTTCTTCGGGGGTATTGCATTAGGTAAAACCCGTCATAAAAAAGATATTCTCTTTGCTTCGCCTGCGGGAGTGCCCTTAAAAATGGAAGTTTACCAACCCTCAGAGGTAGGGAAATATCCAGCAGTGGTAGTAATTTATGGTGGAGCTTGGCAATATGGCAATCCTCATGCAAACTCCGAGTTTAATCAATATATCGCTCATCAGGGATATACGGTATTTGCGATCGCCTATCGACACGCACCTAAATATCGGTTTCCAGTTCAGTTAGATGACGTGCGTACAGCCCTAAATTTTATTCGCAAACATGCACCAGAATATGAAGCCGATCCAGAACGTATGGTACTTTTAGGGCGTTCTGCGGGAGCGCACCTAGCAATGTTAGCGGCTTATCAACCGGATGCACCACCTATTCGTGGTGTGGTGAACTATTACGGGACTGTTAATTTAACTGAAGGATACAAAACACCACCAAATCCCGATCCTATTAACACTCGCGCTGTTTTAAAAGCATTTCTCGGTGGTTCTTTAGAAGAATTGCCTAATCAGTATGAAATTGCTTCACCGATAAATTATCTGACGCACCCTTTACCACCAACTTTATTAATTTACGGCAGTCGTGACCATTTGGTAGAAGCGCGATTTGGCAAACAAATGTATGAACGTTTACATGATTCTGGTAATACTGCGGTTTTTCTAGAGATTCCTTGGGCAGAACACGCTTTTGATGCCGTTTTCAACGGTGTGAGCAATCAATTAGCGTTATATTATACCGAGAGATTTTTGGCTTGGGCGTTGTTCAAGGAATAATTTCATTAACTTACAGCAGCAGTCAAAGCATAAAGACTCATTCACGAGTATCAAAGACTCATCAACGGAGTTCTGAGATGGATGAAACGAGTATCAAAGGTGGATGAACGAGTATCAAAGGTGGATGAACGAGTATCAAAGGTGGATGAACGAGTATCAAAGGTGGATGAACGAGTATCAAAGGTGGATGAACGAGTATCAAAGGTGGATGAACGAGTATCAAAGGTGGATGAATGGAGTTCTGAGCCTGATTAATGAGTATCAAAAACTCAATGAAATTTAATTAGCACTCAGCACTCCTACTACTTTTGAGGCCAGCGCCAGTTATAGCGATTCCATTCGTAGATGCCTTGAATTTCATACTCAGCGCCGTTGAAGAAGCGGACGACGCAGTTAGTAGAGGTATCATCACCGTTGCTAATTTCCTCGACTTTGATCGCTATACAGGGAAACCATTCGCGCTTACAAGGCCCATCTTCTTGCACCCATTCCCATAGTGCATTGGAAACTTCAATGCGATCGCCTACTCTTAGCTTTAGTGCATCCTCAAAATAAGAATACTTATCAAAATGATATGACTCTACACGATTCAGCCACTGTAAACCATAGCGTTGCCGGATAAATTGTACTGTTCCAGAGTCATTTTGCAGTAGCCAGTCGTTGAGTAATTGCACTTTCCAAGTGCGGTTGCGTTGTTCTTCATCCTTAACAAATTGTAAAAATGCTTCTAACTCCTCTGGGGTAAGTTCGTCTAAGGGATTAGCCATAGCTGATGCTCTAGAGGTAGAATTTCCCTGAATTTGCTCGACGACTTGCAGTAATATCTCTTTTTGCATGTCAGTGAGAGGACAGCTTGCTGCATCACAATCATTAAAGGCTGCGAGCATGGATGCTTCAATCTCATCTGGAGTCATAATTTAATAGCAATTGAGGGTTATTTCCCTAATTATTACAAAGGTTAAATTAAAGTCTTCAATCCCTTGTAGTGAAATTCAGGTAAGCTGAGGTTATAAGTTACATATTGTTAGATTAAGTCACGGAGTCTTTTATGCGCTTGCGCTCACTCACGGTCGTTTTTATTTCCTGTCTCATCACCTTTCTATCGTGGGTGAGCATTCCCCCTGCTGTAGCGCTGACACAGATTAGATTATTTGATGTTTCCTATAAAGATTGTCCACCAGAACTAGCACAAGGGGCTGTTACAAGTAGTGGTAGCGCGGCTGCCAATTGTTTTCTTGTCGTTGGCAAGGCAGAAAATGGCACTTATAAAACAGTCTACGACGCAGATATTTTTGGACGCATCTATGATGCCAACAATGATTCGGTAATGCAAAACCGCACTCGCTTAGGTTCTATTGCTGAGGTTCCACCAGGTATTAGCGATTTTGAATTGAGAATTTCTGTACCTGCGAATCAGCCTACTCCGTTGAAGCTGAAGCAGTTTAAAGCAGCCGGATTTAGCGGCCAAGTGCGTAAGTAAAACCAATTTTAGATTTTAAAGCCAGTGCATTGGTATTAAATAATTCGTAATTCGTAATTCGTAATTCGTAATTAAGTTTTGCAATAGCGAAGCGTGGGAGCAACCCATCACTTTTTAGGAAGAACTGCTAGTCATAATTCTAAAAGACTATCTAAGTAAACAGTTCCACAAAAGCAATTCATATCGCTACGAGGCTGTATTTAACATCATCTGGCATTGTGCCGAAAATCTAACTTACCCAGATTTCCACAAAGCAATGGACTAAACAACAAGCGCAAAGTTCTTATCTTCCTTTGCGTTCCTCTGCGCTTTCCTTAGCGTTCCTCTGCGTTAAAAACAATCTCTTGACTCATCCTCTCTTCCAGCACATCCAATAACCCATCAACATCCTTACCAACTTGCTCAAAACAAATCGGTGGTGCTGGTTCCGGTGCAAACTGAATTAACTTAATTTCACCCTTACCAATCCCAATCATCACAACTTCCACTTCCGGTTTATGATTCTCCACAATTCCCAAAATTTCCTGAAGCCGATTCTCAACTCTAATATTTAAATTCTCTATCTGCTCTTTCGGACAATAAACAAAATGCGGCGTTGGTTGCAAATCAATACCAACAGTACCTTGACTGTCACCATTTGCTAACCACAATCCCCAAAACAGCGCCGCCAATTCCTGCTGATTTGCTTTGACAAATTTATCTAACTGGCGACGCCACTTGTTATCACCTGATTCTGGTTGACTATTACCAAAAAACATAAATAATTCGTAATTCGTAATTCGTAATTCGTAATTTACAAAGAATGAGTGAGACTCACCTCAAGCCTGATTGTACACGCCAGAGGCTGGAATAAATCCCATCTTTCTCCAACAGTTGCTCATGGGTTCCGGATTCTACTAATTTCCCATGTTCCATGACATAAATGCAATTAGCATTGCGGATGGTGGAAAGACGATGAGCGATCGCAATTGTAGTTCTATCTACTGTAATCCGGTCGAGCGATCGCTGGATTGCCGCTTCTGTCTCATTATCCACTGCTGAGGTCGCTTCATCTAAAATCAGAATGGGCGGATTTTTGAGAACTGCACGGGCGATCGCAATCCGTTGTCTTTGTCCACCAGATAACTTTTGTCCTCTTTCCCCCACAATTGTCTCATAACCTTGGGGCAATTCAATAATAAATTCGTGCGCCTCGGCTATCTTCGCCGCCGTGATGATTTCTGGCTCTGTATTCTCAAAGCTACCATAAGCAATATTCTCTGCTACAGTGCCATGAAAGAGAAAGACATCTTGACTCACCAAACCAATGCAACGGCGTAAATCTTGCAAATTCAAACTTTGCAAATCAATGCCATCGAGAGTAATGCTTCCCGTTTGCACTTCGTATAACCGCAACAAAAGTTTGACTAAAGTGCTTTTACCAGAACCCGTTGAACCAACAATTGCAATAGTTTTCCCCGCCGGAATATCCAAAGACAGATTTTTAATTACTGGAAATCTATCTTTATAGGCAAAATAAACATTTTTAAATTGGACTTCACCGCGCACTTCATTCACAGGTAACGATACATCACCTGTATGAATAGCGATGGGAGTATCCAACAAATTCATGACTCGATTAGTAGAAGCCATTGCCCTTTGATATTGGTCAAATGTTTCGCCTAATCTAGTTAAAGGCCACAGCAATCGCTGGATTAAAAAGACTAATACGCTGTAAGTACCTACAGACATTGTTCCAGAAACTGCTGCCATCCCGCCATACAACAGTAATGCCGTGAAACCCACTAAGATTAGCATCCGAATTAACGGTACAAAAGCAGCAGAAAGAGTAATTGCTTTAGAGTTACTCCGGCGATAAGCTTCACTATCTAATTCCAGACGATAGGCTTCATAAGCTTCGGCGGTGAAACTTTTAATAGTAGTAATTCCGCTAATATTGTTTGACAAACGCGAATTCAGGAAACCTACCTTTTCTCGGACTTCGGCGTAGCGAGGTGCAAGTAGTCGTTGATAAGCAAAGGAACCCCAGAGGATAAATGGCATCGGTGACAAAGCCATCCACGCTACACTTGGAGCCAAAATAAAGAAAGCAGCGCCAATAATTAGAACAGTTGCGGAAACTTGGATAATATCATTCGCTCCTCCATCCAAAAAGCGCTCTAATTGGTTAATATCATCACTGAGGATAGACATTAAACCGCCAGTGCTGCGTTCTTCAAAATAAGCCAATTCCAACTCTTGCAAATGTTTGTATGCATCCAAACGCAAGTCATGCTGAATATTTTGAGCCAAATTACGCCAAAGTCGAGCGTAGGCGTACTCAAAAACAGATTCTAGTATCCAAATGATCACAGTCAGGAAGGAAATAATCAAAAATTGTTGAAAGACATCGCGTACCCCTAACTGGGCAATTATGGAATCCTGCTGCTTGACTACCACATCCACCGCGACGCCAATTAAGCCGGGTGGTGCTAAGTCGAAAAATTTATTGAGGGTAGAATAAGTAGTCGCCAGCCAAATTTGTTTACGATACTGGTGTCCATACTCAAGCAAGCGCTGGAGAGGATGCGTTGAATGTTTACGCCTTCTTGATGCCCGATGAGATTTTAATACAGTAGCCACGGCTTTTTGCGGTTTCGTGCAACTGATATTACCACGGAAAAAAGTTCTGAGTCTTGAGTCTGAAGATGGGCGAATGCAATTGTAGTTCTATCTACTGTAATTTGTTCGAGCGATCGCTTCCTGTAATATTAGGCTGAATCACTTTAATAAGTGGTTACGCAAAATTATTTATGTCATTGCGTTCGCTCTTAGCGTTCCCGTTGGCGCAGCCTAAGAAGAGAAGGGTACGAAGTGAAGCAATCCAAAGCCGCAAGCGAATTGCAACTCTAAGAGACGCTCCGCGAACGTTTCGCTTTGCTCCACTCGCAATGACAAATGTATATTTAATTTTGCACAACTACTTATCAACCAAAATAAACATCATGAGTATTATCGTCTTCGGCAGCATAAATATAGACTTGGTAGCAACAGCACCCCGTTTGCCAGTCGCGGGAGAAACGTTGCTAGGAGAAGACTTTTTTAAAGTTTCGGGAGGTAAAGGAGCTAATCAAGCGGTAGCGTTAGCAAAATTGGGAATTCATACCCAAATGGTGGGGCGTGTAGGTGCAGACGATTTTGGTGTGGAACTTGTCAAAAATTTACAAGCATCTGGTGTGCAGATTGGCAATATTTTCGTGGATGAGACTGTTAGTTCTGGAGTCGCCATCATCGCTGTAAATCATGCTGGTGAAAATCAAATTATTGTAATTCCTGGTGCAAATGGGTGTGTCAATCAAGAAGATGTAGAACGATTGTCCTATTTATTACCAGAAGCAACAGCACTGCTTTTACAATTAGAAATTCCGATTGCTGCGGTGATTGCAGCAGCTAAAGCAGCAAGAAAAACTAAAATAACGGTAATTCTCGATCCTGCACCCGCACAATCTGATTTGCCAGATGAACTTTACCCATTAGTGGACATTATTACACCGAATGAAGTTGAAGCAGCGCAGTTAGTGGGTTTTGCTGTGGATGGAGAAGAACTTGCAGCCAAAGCAGCTGGAGTTTTATTAGAACGGGGTGTGAAATGTGCGATCATTAAACTGGGAGCTAAAGGTGTTTTTTGTGCCACTGCTGAGGAAAAGTTTTTTGTACCCGCGTTTCCAGTTGATGCAGTTGACACAGTAGCTGCTGGCGATGCTTTTAATGGCGGCTTGACGGCGGCACTTGTTGAAGGACTTTCTTTACATCAGGCAGTTGTTTGGGGTGCCGCCGCCGGTGCTTTGGCGACGACAAAACCAGGCGCACAAACTTCACTACCGGATAGGTTTACATTTGATGCATTTCTTAGGGAAAGGGCAGTGAAGAGTAGGGAAGATTAGGGACTTCCAAGAAATAAATTATCCAAATAAACGAACCACTCCAGACACAGAGAACACAGAGAGAGGAGAAATAGAGAGAGTTTTTGCGTCAGTTTTGGAACATTTTTTTATTTGGAAGTCCCTTAGGGAGATACATCTGTGAGGGGTTAGAATAAAGCGGCTTTTGTCAATCAATTAAAATACTCAAAATATTTTTAATAATAACTGTACGTTCGCTCATTTTTGATATACAAGATTTAAATTTTGCCTTACAGTGCGTGTAATTCAGGCGATTCAATGGATTCAGGCATTTTTGTCTTGCATAGAGCTTTTGCCATTTTATGATTTATCCTATCCCTGTGCCTTAAATAATCGCCTCTGAGAGCCTTCTGTGATGGTCATAAATTTTACTTACAAGTAATGATTTACTTAAAAGTAGTCGTTTTCCTTTTGCATTAAGCCTTTAATTCCGCTTCGACTTTCAAAATAAGCGAACGCACAGTAATAAGGTGTACCAATCAATGTTAATACAAAGCCCTCAAGGTAAGATGAGGGCTTGGCATTTTTTTGCTAGATATCGGCTTAATCTCTTCTACTCGCGAGCAAGGGTAATCTGGGCAGCGTCAAAGTCTTGTAGCCGAGTCATGTTTCCACTGTTCTTATCTATGCTATACACAGCATTAGGTGTCTCATACCTCATAGCTCCAAATGCTAGGAGTTGACCTGTTGCAGAGCAAACTAAGCTTTGTAAGCCATTATTCCATGCTTGACCATTAAATTTCAATTGTGCCAGTCTGATCGGGTTTTTTTGATTTGAGTCTAGCTGCACCAAAGTTGTATCGCCATTTAATCCAACTAAAGAGGTATAAAGTTTTCCATCTGGGCACTGAGCTAGATTGCTGGCTCGCTCATCGTTCGGGAATTTAATCTTACTAATAGAACTGATCTCTCCTGTTTGAAGGTTAATATCTACTAATGTGATCGGTGGTGTACCGTTCTTTTTACCTACTAGACCGATGAGTCGCCCATCACTAGTGCCTAGCAAGCTCCCAAGCTGTTGATTCTGTTTAAGTCCTGAGATTATCAAAGTTTTTATAGGCGTACCTAAAAATGTAATGCGAGTCGGTGTAGCCTGTTTCCTATCAATGGTGATAGGAGTAGCGGCTACAACAAGCGTCCCATCGCTTAAAGAAGTGAAGCCACTCAATGTCTCATTAGTCTCTACTAAAGGTGTAACCGGATCGGCAACTGTGCCATTCCCTAAAGAAGTGAGGCTACTCAATATATCATTAACGTCTCCTAAAGCTGTATCGAGATTGGCAAGTGTGCCATCGTTTAAAACAGCGAAGCTACTCAACGTCTGATTAGACTGTACTAAAGCTGTACCGCGCTCGGCAAGTATCTGAGAGATTATTTGTGGACTTAGAAGCTGAACCTTTCCTGTATTTAAAGCTTGCAAAACAAAGGATTCCAAAACAAGTCCTAGCCCTACAGGCTTAATATCTGTGGGTACAATGTTTGGGGCAATGCTATTTAATTCAGTGGTATTTACCTCTGGAATAGCCGTTTGGTCAGTGTTGATGATAGAGCCAGAACCTATACCTAGAATTTTGAAACTTGGAGTTTGCGCCAAAGTTTTGTTGCCTAGATAACCAAGCCCAGATACTATAGTTGCACCAAGTACCAACTGGCCAAACTGCCGGCGTGATAGCTTGTAACTCATATTTCCACTCCTAGAATTAATGACTTATTATTAGGTGGCAGTGTATTGAACATAAACGGGTAAGGCTATAATATTCGAATCCAGGTTGCTACTGAGGGTGTTCCATTGTTGTCACTAATAAAAAGCATGTACCAGCCTGGTACTGCTATGTTTCGATTGCTTGTTAGCGTGACATTGAGAGAATTAGCGTTCCTAAAATTAATCGGCACATCCAGTAACCTTTGTTCTGTATCACAGGAATGAGTGGTTGCCATTGGTCTAATCAGACTAACCCATTTAATATTCGCAGCCTGGGGTGTCTGAATTGTAAATTGCCGTGCGTAGTTCAATTCTTGAGGAGCGCTCTGAATAATTGGGCGCGATCGCGACATATATGCAGGACTGTAGATTTCTAATCGCAGTTCATTGACCTTCCGTTGAGGGTTACCCCCAGCTGTGACTACCCTACCATCTGGTAGGAGCAAGGCCACTGAGTGATATACGCGGGGGACATTTTGTTTAGCTACTACTGTCCAGGTATTTGTAGCTGGATTGTAGATTTCTGCTGGCAGCATTGATTGTGCTGTGTCCTCATTCATTTTGCTACCATTGCAAACAAACACTGTGCGATCGGGTAACAAAACTGCGCTGTGATGCATCCGAGCATAGTTTAGAGGCTGTGCTGGTACGTAAGTTGGGTTAGTAGCTTTTAAATTTACAATATTGACCCTGTTTGTTGCCTTATTACCACTACCTCCACCCATAATCATCACTTTTTGGTCTTGTGCAGGTGGTAAAAGCACGCTGGTAGCTTGATTTCCAAAAGCTGAGTCTTGCAGCCCTGGCACCACTTTTTCTGTAATGGGTTCGGTAAATGTCTCTGGTAGGGTTAGTATAGCTGGCGCTATTCCAATGTTGCCGCCCATCTGGGCACCTGAATAAAACATTTTTCCACTATCGAGTAGAAACAGATGTAAGTATGGCGCGTAGGGACGAGTTATTGGAAAAGCGTTCCAACCATTTGGAAAGAAAGCAGAATAAATTTCTGGTTGTCTGTTGAGCTTGCCATCTTTATCTGGCCCAGATATTGCAAAGATCCGACCGCTGCCTAGTGTTAACACAGTAGGATACCAGCGGCCATTATTCATTGGTGGTATCTTGACCCATTTCTCCCCAATAGGATCAAACATCAGAGCTGAGGGTGAACCATAAAATGGGTCATAGCGCAAAGTTCCACCTGCAACCAATAACCTACCATCAGGACGGAAGGAGTGGCCAGCGCAAAAAAGATCAATAGGTTGATTATTACTATCCAATGGAGCCTTTTGACTGCTAAAGGTTCCTTTAATCACATCCCAAACCACACTGTCATAGGGAGTATTTAACCGACTGGGATCATTACCTGAACCGCAGAAAAAGAATACTTTACCAGTACGAAGTAAAGCGGCATGTATAGGGATGATTGGCGCACTGTACGGCAATACTTCCCATTTGTCTGTGGTAGTAGCCTGAGCGATGAAAGTCCCTAAATCCGTTTCCTCTTGGAGGTTAGCATTGTTATCAACTTGAGTCACTTTATTTACAATTATTCCTACGTAGGTTTTATGTTTTTGTTTTTTGTTTCAGTAACTTATACCTAAAATTATATCTATACTTTTTTAGGCTTATCTAATGTTAAGATGTGATGTTTTTATAACAAGATTAGGTAAATACCGTTTTTTCATTAGTAATTACGCGGTCAATTTTCCCTGCTATTGAGTATCTAATTAAGCCTTGTACTGTGTTTTTTCGGAAAGGATCAACCATGTTTTTAAATATGATACGTATACTTTTCAGTTCTTGTCATTGGGCATTCCTGGGAAAAAATTGTGTTTTTGACCTTATATTTGTGACTAATTTTAAACACTCAGATGTCGCGCATTTAATTTGCACAGCTAGGGCGGGCAAAATGCCCACTCCACAAGAGATTTGTTTTTTGGAGGATGCAAATTAAAATATTTTTAGTTTATTTTTTTATGGGAAAAAAATAAATAGCTTAAATTTAAATTACAGGTATAATACAATACATATTACATAGTTGATAGAATTAAGAGGATCGCGACATTCCCATTAGAGCTAATTTGTAAACTAGAGTAAAGTTTTTGATTCGTAAGAGTTTCAAGAATTTGAGCCAATCAAGCATTTATTCTGTGAAAGTCTTGCCCAGGAATCAATTGGATATCCTTAAGATTTTCTTTGCGAATCAGCTTTTAGCCTTTTGCGAAATAGATTGGCAATTTCTTACAGGGGATGGATGAATTCAACTGGAAAAAGTAAGTAGGTTTTTTAGGAAGCAATGCTTAGACTCCGTTTTCGACGATCGCTTTTGGCTGCGATACCTTCTTTGCGAGACGCTACGCGAACGGTGGGCTTTGCCTACGCAAGTTTGAGACGATTAGCTCAAAGCTAAAAGATTTTCCGCCATGGGCATGATACAAAGCACAGCCAAAGCGTAGTAAAATAATGTAGTAAAGCTCAGAGTGGGTTGTAAAAATCGAAACCTACTTAGTAGAAACAGTGGTAACATCAATCGCTCTCAAAGCAAGATTGTCGCCATGAGCAACTCAACTCCAATGGATGACAAGAAGAATGTTCCCAAGAAAAAGGGCAGGACGCTCCCTCCCAAGCTGATCATCTGGCTGGGAAAGTTTGTCTGGACGACTATGTGGCAAATCATGATGTCAAAGCTTGCTCCTAGCAATCAGTCGGGAGCTTATATTCGTCCTAATAGCCAGTTTCGGAAGTTCATTGGCACAGAAGAAGGGAATCCGTACCCACCAGCAGCAGGGCGCTACAAACTCTATGTTGGGCTGGGCTGTCCTTGGGCGCACCGAACCCTAGTTGTGCGATCGCTCAAAAAACTCGAAGCGGTAATATCAGTATGCATCGTCTCTCCTTCTCCCATTGAAGGCGGTTGGATATTCAACGAGGAAGAAGAAGGTAGTCGCACACTGGCTGAATTTTATCAGCTGGCAGAACCTGGTTACAGTGGACGCTCTACAGTTCCAATACTATGGGATAACCAAACAAAAACCATCGTCAACAATGAGAGTTCAGAGATTATCGTCATGCTGAACTCTGAGTTTAACGAGTTCGCCAACAATCCGACGCTAAATCTTTACCCAGAAGTACTCAAAGAAAAAATTGACTGGTGGAATGAAAAGATTTATCACGCGGTAAATAACGGTGTATATCGCTGCGGCTTTGCCCAAAGCCAAGAAGCATACAATCAAGCCTGTAATGAACTGTTTGCAACTCTCGATGAGATTGACATTGCATTGCAGACTAGTAGATATCTGTGTGGGGACAATCTCACCCTTGCAGATGTCCGTTTATTCACGACGTTATTTCGGTTTGATAGTGCCTACTATGGGTTGTTTAAGTGCAATAGGCAGCGAATTCGAGACTATCAGAACTTGGGAGCTTACTTACGCGATTTATATCAGCTTCCAGGTGTAGCTGACACCTGCGATGTAGAGAGTGTGAAGCGGGACTACTACGGGAACCTATTCCCACTCAATCCGGGTGGGATTATTCCCGATGGGCCTGATATGTCTTATCTTTATCAACCACATGGGCGCGATCGCATCGGCACAGTGAAGGCTTCATAAGGTACATTGAAAAAGAGGCAAGGGAGCAGGGAGCAAGGGGGATGGTTCCGGTGGGAATTCGACCTTGCCTATTGCGTTAGCTTCCTGCTCTTTACGAGAACACAAGCCAAAAAGTAGGGGACTCAGACTCATGTTCCGCTCTGCTCTGTGTCTGGAGGAAGAAGTGATTTCCCCCCCTGCTCCCTGCCCCCTTCCCCCTGCCTCTTCACTCGATGGCTGCATTCTGGAGTTGGTGTAATTGTGAACCAGATTAATCGAGTTGCAATTGTTGGTGGAACTCATGGCAATGAGTTTACGGGAGCCTACTTAATTCAAAAATTTGCCCAGTTTCCCGACTTGATTACTAGACAAAGTTTTGAAACAGTTACTCTGTTAGCAAATCCTAACGCTTTTGCGGCGGGGAGGCGATATGTAGAGAAAGATTTAAATCGTTGTTTTCTCAAGCAAGATTTACAAGATCCGACTCTGAGCAGTTACGAAGAATTGCAAGCTAAATCAATCCAGCACACCCTAGCATCAAATAGGGATAAACAAGCAGATTTTATCCTAGACTTGCACAGCAGTACAGCTAATATGGGTTTGACAATTATTTTGGTAAATAGTCATTCCTTAAACTTGAAATTGGCTGCTTATTTGAGCCAGATTAATCCTTTAGTTAGGGTTTATCGCTGCTCTTTTAAATCAATTGAAGAAAATCCATTTGTAAATTCTCTGTGCGAATTAGGCTTTGCGATCGAGGTTGGCCCTATTGCCCAAGGACTCTTAAAAGCAACGCTGTTCCAACAAACAGAGGAACTTGTTTATGCGGTTATGGACTATATAGAACACTTTAACCAGGGTGGAATTCCATCAACTAACGAAACATTGATTCTGTATGACCATTTATCAGTTGTGGACTATCCAAAAAAACCGGATGGTACAATATTTGGGATGATTCATCCAGAGCTTCAGGATAAGGATTATGAAGCCTTAAACCCAGGAGATCCAATTTTTATAACCTTTGATGATAAAATAATTTTTTATGATGGTGCATCTACCGTTTGGCCGATTTTTATAAATGAGGCAGCTTATTACGAAAAGGGAATTGCAATGTGTTTTACCCAGAGGCAGCAAATAAATATATAGGATGTGTAAAAGATTTTTTGTATGATCGCTTTTGATTGGAAGTAATGATATAAATTGAGCATCCAAATCATCAATTACTTTTATATCTAGTGCGATCGCTAAAACTTACTTGAACCTATCCCACTATTCTAAAAATCCCTACTTTTTTTCGTAAAATGTGCTTGAAAACCTTAATTTTTCGTTTTCAGTTCTCAATAAGGTTAAGCTTTGTAGCACAGATATTATTAGTGGGATAGGTTCTTATACGTTTAAATGTGTCTTGGTTATGATATATTGATGACCAGCAATTATATATCAGGGTAAAAAGTTGTCCGCAAGGCTGATCAAGTCGAGATTAAAGGAGCGCTGAAAACCCATTATCTAATTCACCGGAAGTATCTTGTAAACAAGCAGAATTTGTTTACAAATATGGGACACTTATTAGTGTTCAATCTAGGCGATGCCTATAACGGGCTATTCGGCGTTGGAATGCTGCTCTTAAAATCACTCTTGATCGATAAAGCCCAAACCTAAGATTATATTTACGTTACGCTTAAAATCGTCCAAATACCTGAACTAATAATGAAAATCAAAAGACAAGCAAACAAACCAATAGCGAGTCTTTCTTTGGACTTGGATAATGTTTGGTCTTTTCTAAAAAATCAGGGCGCTCCGGGTTGGGAGACTTTCCCCTCTTACTTAGATATTGCAGTGCCTCGTTTCTTAGAAATTTTTCAGCAATGGGATTTGACAATCACAGTCTTCATTGTGGGTCAGGATGCAGCGTTGGAAAAGAATACCAAAGCATTACAAGCGATCGCCAACGCCAATCATGAAATTGGCAATCATTCATTTTACCATGATCCTTGGCTACATCTATATTCAGAGGATGAGATTGAACAAGAGGTGGCCTTAGCCGAACAACATATCAAGCGCGTCACCCATCAACATCCTATCGGCTTCCGAGGGCCTGGATACAGTTTCTCCCCTGCGGTATTGAAAGTCCTAGCACGACGGGGATACGAATATGATGCTTCGACTTTCCCCACATTTTTGGGGCCCATCGCACGAGCATATTATTTGATGACTTGTAAACTGAGCAAGGAAGAACGCAAGAAACGGGAAGCCTTATTTGGCGGTTTCAAAGAGGGTTTGCAGCCTCTGAAACCCTACCAGTGGCACATGGGTAAGTATAGACTCACTGAAATTCCTGTTACCACGATGCCAATTTTCAAGGTGCCAATTCACTTCAGCTACATTATGTATCTGAGTACATTTTCTTCAGAAGTGGCGTTACTCTACCTGAGAATTGCCCTGTGGTTGTGTAAACTTACCCATGTCCAGCCTTCTTTGCTATTCCATCCTACAGACTTTGTAAGTCAAGAGGATGTGCCAGAGCTATCATTCTTCCCTGGAATGAGCCTTCCCACCTACAAGAAGCTGGCAATAGTGAACAAAAGTTTGGAACTTATATCCAGTCAGTTTAATGTTTTGACTGTTGCACAACACGCCAAATCCGTAGCCGGTGCCCGTCAACTGCCTGTATTAGTGCCTCAAAAGAGGTAAAAATATGATTTATGCAATTGATAAGTCCAATTTGTATCCTTAATTACAGACAAAATTAACTTTGATCTGTTTTTAGGAAGGAGAAAATAGTGTTGGCAAAAAGATAAATTTATTTTTATAATATAGCGGTTCTCGTTTGCATGAAGTACATTTTTAAACCTCACCCCCAACCCCTCTCCGATGCTTTGGAGAGGGGAGTGTTTGCAATATCAAATACGGGGTGAGGTTATGACTGTGTTGCACCCAAGTGAGAATCGCTATAGTTCCCTATTCTAATGTCTTTATTAAAAACTTCTGGTGATATCCCTTCCCCAGAGGTTATTTTTTTTAAATGCAATGCCTAATCAGATTTTTTAATAGTTGTCTAAGTTTTGATATCAGCAAGTTATCTTGAAACCAGCTGACATTTGCTAGCAAGTATGTGTAAAGTAATTGAGAGTCACTCACTATATCTAATTTTTGACACATCTATCTATGGTTAGAAAAACCCAACGTCTTTTGCTGCTAGTTGTTTGCTGTAGTATAACTGGTGTAGTTTTAGGAGGTACTGCCGGTTGGGCAGAAAGTAGCCTCTGCCTGGAAGACAGTAAGGTTACAAGTGAGTGTTTAACCCAAGATCCGATCCAAAAAACTATCCAAGGAATGAGTACCGGATTGTTAGCTGGGGCTGGGGCCGCTTTCGGTGCAGCATGGCAGTTACGGCATGAAGATTGAGCGTAAACTATCTACCACTAACCCGGTACTCCGGGTTAGATTAGTTTGTGTTGAAGTTGGGCGGTCGATCATCCTGATTTATGTGGCTTTGGAAGAATACCGATCTATTAATGCACGAGCAAATTTCTGATGTTGTTCAGCTAGATGTTGAGGAGAGATAAACTGAGCATTGCCCATGAAGCGGTACACCCAGCGACAAAACTCCTCCAGCGATCGCTTAGGCAATTTAACAATGTAATCTACGTAAGCAGATTTGCCATTTTTTCCCTTTGGCCCTAGTTTGATATCTTGCTTAGGATGTCGTTTCTCGCCTTCTTGAATAAATTCCATAACTTCAGGAAAAAATCGAACTTGCACTTGCACAAGCTCTAGTTTTCCACAAATCTCCCGTCGCTGATCTTCTCTTGAACCCAACTTCAACCCCCAACCTGCTTTTAAGAGCCGATGAGCGATATGCAAGCTTTTCCATTGGATATTAGACCCTCGGCCTTTGCTATCCAGCAGCTTAAAGTGATCGCTAAAGCGATCAATACGTGATACTACAAGATGACCATCCTTGTAGTTCTCCTGCAACAAATACCAGGCAATGTCTGCATAAATCAGTTGCAAGGGATAAACTTGCTCATATCCGATTTTTTCAGGATTGTACGGATTACGGCAGCGATAAAGCTCAACTGCTTGTCCTTTAACGATTGCGGCTTCAAGTGCATCTAGTTTTTCAAATAGCGTACCTCGGCTTCGATATTTGCCCTTGGCCATCATTTCTTTTGGATCGGTGTAGACAATAACTCGGTCTAATTGGGTTCTCACTGGATAAAACATCTCATCTTTCAGGTTTAACCCCCGTAATCGCTGCGTTAGTCTTTGATAAATCTGGTTAATTTGAGGGTCTTCCTGATACTTTGCCTGAGAGTGTAGGGCGTTAAGCGCAACTTGTAATTCCTCTTGATTCATTGCTGCTGTGCCAACATAGTAACCCCATCGGTAAGGTCGCCGATCTAAAAGCCCATAGCGGCGAAGAGTCTTCAAATCACTTTGGATGGTATGACGCGAATAAAGGGGTAGCTCTACATTCAATTCACTTGCTACTTTCTGGAGGTACAATTGTACTATTTGGAATTTATGATGAGATTTCTCAAAGTCAGATTGCATGGAATCAATATAACCAACTCCTGGGTAGCGGAGAAACGTAGCAATTAAAAGTAAAAGTCGCTCGAAGGCAGGAAGAGTGGCATAAGAATGCTTCATAAACTATATTTCACTCAGAAATGTCAATAATAATAAAGTATTAGTCTGTAATTTTTAAAAAGTTTAAAACTTTTGCTAAGTATAGCTCCTAGAGATTTCACTCTATAGCCTCCAATACTGCCAAATAGTCGTACTCTATCTAAACCTCTTTGTAAGATGCAGTTCAAATAGAGTTTTGGAGACTAAATAATATGCAGACCTGTCCTGCTTGCCAACATCCCTTACCCACCATTGGGTTTTACTGCTCAAACTGTCCTCAGCAAATTCGGTGTAAAAACTGCCGTGAAATACTTCTTCCTGGCGCAAAAGGATGTGTAATGTGTGGAACCCCAATAGGTGAAGAGCATAATGGGTCAGCATCAAGCAATGGCGGTAGTCTACCTGCCGTAATGAATACGTTAAAATTCGTGGAAACCAGCAAGGGTCATTCACTTGAGATTCAGCTTGCCCTCACCAACGAAGTAGGTATTAGCTGGGGTGGTGCTGCGATCGCGGCGATCGTTGGTGGACAAATGACACCTGGAAAACCACCTAATGGTCGTCCTGTGATTCGTGATTTAAGTAATGCCGAACCTCAACAACTTTCCTTATTCAACGACGAATCCAGCGACGAGAACAATAAATCTACAATTGATGTAGTTGCTCAACTTCCTGCTGCTCATGAAGGCGATACCGACAAGTTAAAACAGATTTTCCGGCACAACGGCGAACAACTACAGCTAATGGAAACGCGGCTCAAAGCTGCAAACAGGCTAGATGCTGCACGTCGGTTAACCTATCTGGTTCTCCTGTACTCATTGAATGTCGATGGACGAGAGGAAATTCCTCGTAATGAATTGAATGACATTCTTAAAAGAGTTGGATTGTATGACAACAATGCCATCACATGGATTGGCAAAAGTCCTGAATTGATTGTTGAGAGAGATATGGTTGGGCTGCGACTGTCGGGACAAGAGCAAGCGCGAAAAGTTCTCACAGAGGTACTTGATGACAAGATAAAGGGTAAGTGGAATTTAGCTACAGGTGCAACTTCACGAAGCTCGAAGTCTAGTGCCAAAAGTGAGGAGGATTCAGAGAATTCCACAAAGAATGGCAAGCGCAAGAGTAATGGATTTTCCAAAGAAGTGGAGCCTTGGGTAGCGAGTTGGAAATTATTTGCCTCGAATATTGATTTTCATGCAGCCATTAAAGATTGCACAGTCATTCAAAAGGGCTTGTTTGGTCTGTGGGCAATTGGTAAGGCCACAAGCAACCCTGAGATAGTGGTTTCGAGCTACAAGCTACAGCAGTTTCTATACTTCGGACTTGGCATCAAGGTAAATGAGCGTAATTTAGAACGGCGCTTACAAGCAACTTCAGGACAAGGAAGCTTGATTAAAGTGCAGGGTGGTTTCCAACTACTACCTCCAGGCTTGGCTGAGGTTGAGAGATTGACAGGCTCTACACAAAGTAAGGCATCTACCGATGAATCTTCTGAAAATTTTGGTGAGGTGTAACCATGAGGAGGACATCTGAGCAATTAATTCAGGAACTTTCGACAATTGTTGACTCTCACTTTGCCCATGCAGTGGTTGAATGCTACGTCGAAATGCAGCAACGATTTCTAGCTGGCGACTGGCAACCAACAGAACTAGACGGTGGGCGGTTTTGTGAAGCAATTTCGCGTTGCTTGCTTCAAATGGATACCGGAAAGATTGATCATCGAAAATTGCCTGGTAAGGTTCGTGAGGATTTATTAAACAAAAACATTCCTCATCAACTTGGCTCGAAGGATCGTTATCATTTGGCTAAAGTGATTGAGGTTGTATATGGATTTCGCTCCGATCGCGGTGCTGTTCACATATCAACTGAGTACACCGCAAACTATATGGATTCAATGCTGGTGCTTCATGCAAGCAAATGGATTTTTGCAGAATTTCTCCGCCTAGTTTGGAATCGAGATCGAAAGGTTGTTGCAGAAACCATTGCCCAAATTGTTCAACTAGAACATTCAGTAATTCATGAATTGGACGGAAAACCTCTAGTTCTGGCAAGGGATATTTATGCAACGGATGAAGTTCTGTTGTTGCTGTATCATGCCGCCAATAATCGCTTAAGTCGCGCTGAACTACGTGAACATGCTGTCAGCCAGAACCCTCAAAACGTTAATGTAGCTATATCTAGGCTAATCAAAAGTAAGGATATTCGACCTGTTGCAGAGGATGAAGTTGCTCTCACCCCTAATGGTCAAAAACGAATCTTTGAGCACGTATTGCCTAAACTCGTCCCCCAAAAATAGAATTCCTAGTTCAATTACAGGGTAAGCATTTATCAAATACCGTCTAAATCATGGCGAAGATAGCAAATTACCCAACAAAGTGAAGATTTTTTACAGCAGTTCAGAGTAAATACGGCTCCTATTGAGCTTTCAGTTACTCTATGTTTAAAGATAAATAGCTATTTCACAAGCGATCGCACAATCATGGACGACAGCAAGGCATTGTTTGACTACTGGCATGACCGAGTTCGGTTGAAAAACTCTGAGTTAATTGCAGATCCTGGACACGTTAAAACCCAGGATCTACGCCATGATTGTACCAACTACGATGATCTTTGGCGTAGCCCTGAAGTTCAACAACTAGGAGAACCAGATCGTAGCAGGGTTATTGCTATTATTAAGTACGAATGTACAGCTAAAGTTCTACAGAATCGGGCTGGTCGTCTCCGCGATCGCGCTAATGAGCTTGAAGCAGCTTGTCATGAACAAGATCAACAAAAATCCAAGCTTTTGGGTCTGATCAAGGCATTGCAAGAGAAACTGTTTGGCAAAGACAAAGAAATTAAGAGATTAGAAGCACGAATTGCCTCGCTAGAAGCGGAAAATGAAGCCTTCCGATCTGAAGCCGAGAATAGTAAAGCTCAGGTGGAATTGGTTAAAGAACTAGAGCAGCTTAAAAAGAAATATAATGAAGTTGAAAAGCGAAGACAGGAATTAGCTCAAAATAATAAGAGTTTAGGTGGAAGAGTTGCCCATACTAAAAGATATAAGCAGCAAAGAGATGAAGCAATAGCTTTAGTTGAACAGCAGAAACAGCAAATTGCTACATTATTTCAAGAGAGTCAGCGCCTTCGTGAAGAGAATGAAAGACTTTATCAGAAATTAAAATAAGTGGATCGATAAAATGCTCTAATTTGGGGACGCTCGATAGAAATCATGAAACTTCAAGAGCTAAAAGCTAAAGTCTATGAGTTAGCTGGAGTAAATAATACCAAACAACTCAAGGCAAAAAATCAGGAGATTAAGACGTTAGATTTGCGTCTTAAAACCTCCTGGGAAAAAACTATTGCTATTCTTCAAAAACCGCAAACTGAGTTTGAGGAGTGGTTGGAAAATCCACCTGAAGAATACAAAGATATTTTTTATGAAATTACAGAAGCCTCTCAAAAATACGATCAGAAATCAGCACAGACGAAACAGTTAGCACAAGAGGTATTGTCAATAGCGAATAATCTTGAAGGACTAGCAGAGGAATGTCAAGACGAAGCAGATAAAATCAAGCAAGAAATTGAAATAACTAGACGGATTTCAAAACAAGCCAGACTGAACTAGTTTTGACATCAGAGGACACCTAAAAACTAGCTGCACTGAACGGAAGCATTAGTTAATATCTTATTTTGTATGAGAATTGGGACTTCTCATCCAGCGAAGTGTTAGCTGCAACGGACTGAATCGATATCTGGGTTGGGATGCAAAGAAGCAAGCATCTGGGTGCATTTGCATTCTTGATGCCTTATAGAGAATAATCACAGATAAAGCAGCTTTAGTGTCTTCGTGCGAGATAATAAATATAAAATATGGCGATCGCAATCGATTTTGGTACTAGCAACACAGTCATTGCTCGTTGGAACCCTGTAACCCAACAGCCAGAAACCCTGACTCTACCAGGTTTATCAATTAAACAAAGTCTCAATCCGCCACTGATTCCCAGCTTAGTTTATGTTGAAGACGCAACCCAAAATCAAGTCTTAGTAGGACAACAAGTACGCGATCGCGGTCTTGACCTCAAGGGCGAAACGCGATTTTTCCGCAGCTTCAAGCGGGGTATTGGTGCAGATATCCAAGGTTTCTTACCTGAACTAGATGGGCAAATTGTCACCTTTGAGCAAGTAGGGCAATGGTTCCTCACCAAAGTAATTGAAGAACTAGCACCCCTGGAAGGAGGGTTAGACTCTTTAGTGTTAACCGTACCCGTAGACAGTTTTGAAGCTTATCGTCACTGGTTGGGGAAAGTTTGTCAAGCCCTCCCCGTCGAACAGGTGCGGATGCTAGATGAACCCACAGCCGCCGCCTTGGGTTATGGCTTGGCAGATCAAGAAATTCTCTTGGTGATAGACTTTGGCGGCGGCACTTTGGATTTATCCCTTGTCCGGTTGGATCAAGGCGTGCAAGCAACCACAAAACCGCTCGGATTTCTCCTCAAGTGGGGTAATAAGTCCCTAGCTGAAGATTCAAAACAAAAAGTCAAAACAGCCCGTGTCCTGGCGAAAGCTGGGCAAAATTTGGGCGGTACTGATATTGATAATTGGTTAGTAGATTACTTTGCCAAAACTCAAGAATTGGCGATAAGTCCGTTGACAACAAGATTGGCAGAACGGGTAAAAATTCAGCTATCAACTCAAAACCAAGCTAGTGAAGTTTATTTTGACGACGAGACATTTGAAAGTTATGAACTGGAACTAAACCGCGACACTTTTGAAAATATCCTCAAAGAACATGCATTTTTTGAGTTACTAGATGAGTCGATGACGACACTGTTGCAGCAAGCAAGACGCCAAGGAATAGAACTTCCAGATATTAATGCAGTTTTGTTAGTTGGTGGGACAGTGCAATTACCAGCAGTGCAGACATGGATCAAACAGTATTTTGAGCCAGGAAAAATCCGTTGTGAACGTCCCTTTGAAGCGATCGCTCAAGGAGCATTACAGTTAGCTCAAGGCGTACAAATCAAAGACTTTCTCTACCATAGTTATGGTATCCGCTACTGGGATCGCCGCAATCACCGTCACAAATGGCATTCTCTGATTAAAGCTGGACAGGCATATCCAATGAGTCAGCCAGTGGAATTAGTCTTAGGCGCTTCAGTGGAAAATCAGCCCAGCATTGAACTAATTATGGGAGAATTGGGAGCAGATACGGGTAGTACTGAAGTTTATTTTGATGGCGATCGCTTAATTACTCGCCGTATGGACAATAGTGAAACCAGCGTCAAACCTCTCAACGATCAAGAAGGCGCGAGGACAATTGCCCAACTGACACCAGCCGGATATCCTGGAAGCGATCGCATCAAAATTCTCTTTCAAGTTGATGAACAACGCTTTTTGCGAATCACCGTTGAAGATTTGTTGACAAATGATACGCTGTTGGAAAATCAACTTGTGGCACAGTTGAGTTAATTAACTAAAAGGATTCAAAAGTGGGATACCGCAGCCGTCAAAATCCCGGATGTTGCGCGTTACTAAGGTCAATTGATGAATTTGAGCAGTAGCAGCAATCATCATATCTGCTTGGGTGTGTGTTTTCCCACTTAATCTTAGTTGACCTCGCAATTCACCGGAGCGCTTGGCAATTTCAATGGTGATGGGCAATACTTGACAGTTATTTTCCAAAAAGCTCTCAAACCATATTTGAATTCTGGGGTTAGGCTTGGATGTCAGTCCGTAAAATATTTCTTCAACGGTGATTGCACTCAGAACTATTGAGGAAACTTTTTCTGCCCATTTCAGTACACCAGAGTTAGGTTGCAGTCTTACTAATTCGCTGATAATGTTAGTGTCACAGAGAAAAGTCATCGATGGCATCAGCAAAAGGGTTAGGACGGTCTTGGCGGGAGGGTACTTCGAGAATATAATCTTCTTCAGCAGCTATCTGACGTAGTTCTTTGAAGGCATCAGCTAAAGAAAACTTTTCGCGTTGCTTGCGCCACGTCAAGAATTCCTCAAACATTTCAGCTTCAACAACAACAGCCACCAGTTCATTTCGGTTGTAGATGAGTTGCGGTTCTTTAGTTACCGCATGAATTAGTTCGGAGAACCTCTGTTTCGCTTCTGCAATTCTCCAGTGCATTCTCCTACCTCTTTTATTCATAATCATGTCTATTATAGACATAATTTATATCTATAATTTTGTTTTCCCCAGAGAGCGATGTCTACGATGGGCTATTTGGCCTCGCACTTTATCATTCCAGGCGAGTTATTTCTAACCCAATACAGTTCAGTTAAGAAGAATCGTAGGTTGGGTTGAACTTTAGTGTTACCCAACAAAGCCTTGATAATGTTGGGTTTCGTTCCTCAACCCAACCTACACCAGTTTTATTTTTTAGCCTTAACTGAACCGTATTGATTTCTAACCACTCATCTTTAACCATCCAAAAACTTGATTGACGGTTAGTGCAAGTTGAATTTCTGGTAATACAGGCAAAAAATCTTCTCCCTGGAGTAACACTGGTTGTTGGTCTGGTAGAAATACCAAAATACTGAAATCATCAGGGTCAAGAAACCATCCAAGGCGGCTACCATACTTTAGACAGTAGAGAATGTTGCCAATTACTTTGTTGGGTTTTTGTTCTGGTGAAAGAATCTCAATCGTCCAGTCTGGTGGAAGTTCAAAATTATCAGGTACTTCATTATCAACGGTGAACGGTATGCGTCCCCATTGAAATACAGCTACATCAGGTACAATTGAGCGTTCCCCAAAGCTACACCGTAATTCGGGAAATGCATAGGCAATCTTCTCGTTTTCTGTAACTTCATTAACAACAGCACCGAGTTTGCCTTGCAAGCGGCTGTGTCTCCCTTTCGGCATTAGCTTAGGAATAATCTCACCGTTAATATATTCACTCGCAGGCTTTGTTTCTGGGAGCTTCAGAAACTCCTCCAGGGTAAGTAGTTGAGTAGTTGAGTAGCTCATAGCTCCTAAATCCCTCAAAGATGTGTCTTTAGTCTAGCTGTGATGTACGGTGCGTTACACTCGGCAATTCTCACCTGGATTTATGGACAGGTAAGAATTGCCGCATTAATTCATCCTCACCATAATTTGTAATTGGAACTTTTAATTACGAATTACGAATTACGAATTACGAATTACGAATTATTTCCGCACCACTACTAAAGTTCCATTGCTAGCCCAGTTGTAAAGATTGCGAGCTTGCTTAACAGGTAAATTCACGCAACCGTGGCTGACTGGAGTCCCAAAACGGTTATGCCAGTAAGCACCGTGGATGGCATAGCCTCTGTAAAAATACATTGTGTAAGGAACATCAGGAATATTGTAGCCTCTGCCTCGCATCCGGTGAGTGCGATACTTAGAATTAATCCGAAATCTACCTATGGGTGTGGGCGTCGATCGCTTGCCTCCAGAAATGCGGTATGAATAAACAAGCCTTTTACCTTCCCATGCCCGTAAGCGTTGCTCTGACAAGTCAATTTCAATCCAGCGAGGTTGGGATGTTTGCCTGATATTAGATGCAGTGATGCTGTTTTCATCCACTGACGCGGCTGTTGCTGTAGTAAAGTTGGGTGTACCTGCTAAAGGTGATGACCAAGAAAATAGAGTTGCCACCATCAGCGCCACGCCTGTACAAAAAGTTCCTGAAGAACGAATCCTACCACTGCGAATCCAAGATTGCATTATGCCTCACCTTCTAAACTACGCAAAAATTATGAAGTGAAGTAATTTTCTAGAAAACTACAAATTTCCAGATCGACTACTCGCTTCCTGTTGAGGATTTACGCAATTCATCCGCTAATGCTTTTCAAAACAAGTCCTAAGCTAATCTGCATCCAATTTGCACATTTGTCATTTGTCCTTAATCAAATGATGAGTTCTAACTAATGACCAATGACTAATGACTAACTACAAAGGACATCTTTAAAAAAAATCTGTCATTTAAATGCCTAAATACAAACTTTCCCCAAATTTATATTTGCATTTTTAATTTCACACAGCAATTGTCAGGATTTACGCTTATTTTCTTGGGCAAATCGTTAAATGCCCTCTTCTATATTTTATTTCAAATTCCCTAATTCCGACTCCGAAGATTCCCAGCATAAAATATTGCTGGGAATCACTCAATTGTCTTGATTTGTTGTTATTAATGATTTTCTCTAAATTGCCTTTTGGTTGCTTCACCTACTATTTCTGGATAACTACTGGTGTCCCTACCGATGCCCACTCAAATAGCCATTTAGCATGTTTAGGTGGGAGATTTACACAGCCGTGGCTGACTGGAGTGCCAAACCTTTTATGCCAGTAAGCACCGTGAATACCGTAATTACCTTGGTAAAACATCGCATGAGGAACGTTGGGAACATTGTAGTTTTCTCCCCGCATCCGCGTAGTTTTGAACTTGGATTGAATATTAAAAGTACCAACCAGAGTGGGAGTAGCTTTTTTGCCAGAGGAAATGGCACTTCCATAAACCACTCTGTCACCTTCCCAAGCTATTAACCGTTGCTTTGAAAGATCAATTTGAATCCAGCGCTTATCCGATTTTTGTAATGTCTGGATTGTTTGTGCAATTACTTGATTTTTGGAATTCGCCCAAACTTCACTTGTTCCAGTAGTAGTAAAAACACTTACGGACAGTGCTGTACCAGTAAGGAGTATTTGTAAGCGACGCACCCAGTCAGGATTAATCAGTTTTTTCATTTGAGATACACTCACACTTAAATCATGGGGTCTTGAAAAACTTATCAGTTTTCACCTTTATTTTCCTATCTATTACTTTAATAGACGTGAACTTTTAATGATTTGATTCTAAGTTAACTTAACTGTTGTATCAGCTTTCTTGCCCCAGATGCGATCGCTTCCCAATTCCCCTCTGTGACAAGCTTTTTGGGAAATAATTCACCGCTCAAACCTACAGCGATCGCTCCGGCTTGTAAAAATTCTTTGGCATTTTCCACAGTGACGCCACCAGTAGGAATTAAGGGAATCTGACCTAGTGGCCCTTGCAAACTTTTGATATAATCAGCCCCTCCCACTGCTTGCACGGGAAACACTTTTACACAACTAGCACCCTGACTCCAGGCGGTAACAATTTCTGTAGGAGTCATAGCTCCTGGGATGATGGGTACATCTTCTTCTTGTGCTGCTTGAATCATTGCTGGATCAACGTGGGGTGTGAAGAGGAATTGCGCCCCGGATGCGATCGCTTCTTCTAGCTGTTGCACATTGAATAGCGTACCAGTGCCAATAGTACAGGCTGGTAATTCCGAACGTAGTTGAGTGATTAATTCCCCAGCCCGCGAGCTATTCCAGGTAATCTCAATTAACTGCATTCCCCCAGATGCTACAGCCATTGCCATTTGCTGTCCCACTTCGATTTTAGGAGCGCGGATGACTGCGATCGCACGATGTTTTTGCAATTGTGATAACCAAATTTGATTAGGCATTTTCACTGGGAATTAGAGATGGGAGACTTGTACTGAGCAACTTGCCTTGAGCGACTTGTACTGAGCGTAGTCGAAGTAAGTCGAAAGGAACCGAAGTATTAGGGATTAGGGATTATGGATTGGGCTAATACAAGCAAATTTTCCCACTCACCAGTCCCCATTCCCCAATACAAGCCTGACATAATAACAGCGATCGGCTCTCAAACTTGCTTCTCGTATCAAGTTATGAGATATTACAAATGTCATTAAATCTATCGATTTACCGTAGTTTAAATTAAATACCTCAGCTTTTGGGACTAAAGGAGTAATTAAAATGACAATTGCACGACAAAACACAGCAGGATATTTACCAATTACCATTCATGATTCCAAAAGCATGGATATAGGCAGACTGCGGAAGCTTGTCCGACTAGGTGCAGTACAAATAAACGGATTTTGGTGGCGTACTAAGGCATACGGAACGATTTTAGGGGTTATATTGCTAACCTTGGTGAGTCTGATTTTCCTAAGTATGCATTGGTCTTATCGCAGACTGTTCCCATTTCTCAACCATCCAGTCAACATAATTCATAATTGATAATGACGTTCGAGGACTCGCTAACGCTGCGAAGACAGTAATTCCTTATTCAGAGCAAGCGACTTCAGTCGCTTGCTCTGAATAAGGAATGAATTTATTGATTCCATTAATAAATTAAGTTGCTCTGTATCCTTAATGAATTAATTATTAACATTTTTGAGGGGTCTAAGTCCCTCGCTTCTAAATCGCGACAAGTTTTGCGGTGGGGTTAAAATCCCCAAACGCTCTCGAAGAGACGCTAAAAGCGAACGCGGACTCGCTAACGCAACTCTTGGAGGATGTTTGAAAAGTATTGGGCGAATAGAATTCGCTACTACACAAACGAAGTTCACCTCCGTGGACTAAGGAAAAATCAAAGGTTTTTAACCCACGTTCGCGTAGCGTTCCGCAGGAAAGGTGGGTTTTGTTTGTGTAGCCGCGACTTCCAGTCGCCAGGGCTAGTAATAAATTAGACTTTTCAAACAACCTCTTAGAGACGCTACGCGAACGCTAATGCAAAACAAAATTTACGAATTACGAATTAGTAATTATTTGGTCATTGATAGTAATTGGGATAAGCAATTAAAAACTAGAAATGTTCGCCTCCTGTCTGGTAGAGAAGAAATGCATCGTGGCAGTTATCCTGGCGATACCCAAGCCTGGAATGTTGGTAATAAAGTTGCAGCAACTACGCCCGTGGTAGACATCGCCTAATTTTGCTTGCTTTACATTACTTTAGAGACAGTCATTAAAAACTCAGCTTAATTCTTCTAGTAGAGGAGAGAGCTACTTAAAAATGCATATACTGCAATTACCAAGCAATAGTTTGATAAGCCCCTAGTTAAAGACCAACTAGGAGCTTTTTTTAAGTGATTATCTAGCTCAATGGGGCACACATGAAAAAACCTAGTTGCAATTAAACTCTTCCTTATGGTTATTAATGATTAATTCTGATGGTAGATGGAGCAAAAGATTAAGATTGATAATATGCACTTGTGAGTGAAAAACGTTTACCAAATTAATAACAATGAATATTCTTGCTTGGATTGTTTTAGGTCTAATTGCTGGTGCGATCGCTAAGGCTATCTACCCCGGTCATCAAGGTGGCGGAATTCTGGGAACAATCTTACTAGGAATTATCGGTGCTTTTGTTGGCGGTAGCTTAGGCGTATTTTTCAGTACAGGAACGTTGACTTTAGCAGCTCCTACTCTTAGCATCCCTGGTATTGCGCTAGCAGTTCTTGGTGCAATTGTTGCGGTTTTCTTGTGGAACTTAATAACCCGTCGCAGTGCTGTATAAAAGCAATAATGCAGACAAGGAGTAAGGGGAATTTAAAAAATTCATTTAACTATTGTGAATTAAATCCGAAAAATAGCGCCAGCCTGTCATTAAGGTGGCGCTATTTTTTTGATTATTAATAAATAAAATAATGGAATAACGGGGCTGAAGGAAAGCGTACTGCCCCGGATTACTAAGGATGCAGCAATCGTAATCAAGCTGATAGCCAAGTTCAGAGGCACAGCCTGCCGCACTGAATAGCCCAATTTTCCAGCAAGGACTGGCAGCCGAAACTCTGCACCTCCTAAGCCAATCAGCCCTCCTAACAGCCCAATTGGCACGGCATAAACAAAGGATAATCGGAAACGGCGTACTTCCAAGCTTGTAGTTGTAGACTCCGGTGCAGACAAGTTATTCTTCTTCATCAATTTTCTTATGGAGTATCCTTATTCCATTCCCCAAGTTCTTGATGATGAGTTTTTACCGGATGCGATTGATTTGTAATTATTAGGTTTATCCGGTAATTAACTCACCTCGCATAACAGTTACGGCTTGTCCACTGAGAAAGACGCGATCGCCTCCGTCATAATACACCTTCACCACCCCACCACGGCTGGATGCCTGATAAGCCAATAACTCATTTTTGTGCAAGCGATCGCGCCAAAAAGCAGCGAGACAGCAATGAGTAGCCCCAGTCACCGGGTCTTCATTAACACCTAATCCCGGTGCAAAGAAGCGTGAGACGAAATCATATTGGGAATCAGGGTGAGTGAGGCTGGTGACAATGATCTCAGAAATCGGCAAGGTTTTCAATATTTGAAAATTTGGCTGTATTTGCCGTACTAATTCTTCAGATTCCAATTCTACTAAATAGCCAAGGGAATTTTGGCAAACAGATTTATATGGTACACCCAAAGCTTGGCCCAGTTCTGGAGGAGCGATCGTTGCTTTGGAGTGATTCACGGGAAAATCTAACTCAATCCATTCATCTTGTAACTTGGCAACGAGTACTCCACTTTTGGTATAGAAACGCGCAACTTCATCAGGTGATAAATGTCCCTCTGACCAAAGTACATGGGCACTAGCTAAAGTTGCATGACCACAAAGCGGTACTTCCACCGTCGGCGTAAACCACCGCAGATTAAAGCGATCGTTTTGTTTGACTAGAAAAGCCGTCTCAGATAAATTCATTTCCTGCGCTATGTTTTGCATCCAAGCATCATCTTGGGGAGTAGGCAAAACACAGACAGCAGCAGGATTACCTGCAAACGGTATATTAGTGAAAGCATCAACCTGAGTAATGATTTGTCCCATAAAATTACTCTCAAGTAGTATTAGTCGCTGTTCGGAAATCCTTGAAACGAGATTCAGGGTTGCCAAAGATAAATTTTACACAAGTTTTAGTAATGTATGAAATCGCCTATCTTGAGACAGATATATAATAGAAAATCAGAAATCATACATATTGGTATATTGTATAAATTAATCGTCATTTATTTTTCCAAAATGATTGGCTGGTAGTAAGCGGCTCCATCTTTGCTTTTATACAACGCTAAATGTTCATTAGCTGATTACGAAGCAATAAGAGGAATCAAGAATAATGGCATCTAATCCAGCAGTTTTCAACCTGTCTGACCTGAACGGCAATAATGGTTTTGCGATCGTTGGGTCTTTCCTGGGTGTCCCCGATAGCAGTGCCGGAGACTTCAACGGCGACGGCATCGACGACCTAATTATCGGGGCAAGTAACGACAAGGGCGGTGCTGCCAAATACGACGTTGTGTTTGGCAGCAGCAGTGGCTTTGGAGCTAGCTTCAACCTATCCGACCTCAACGGTAACAACGGCTTTGCGATCTTTGGGTCTTTCTTCTTCTCTAACAGCAGTAGCAGTGCCGGAGACATCAACGGTGACGGCGTCGACGATCTGATTATCGGAGCAAGATATGCATCCCCCAACGGCAAGTATTATGCTGGGGAAAGCTACGTGGTGTTTGGCAACAGCAGCGGCTTTGGAGCTAGCCTCAACCTCTTTGATCTCAACGGCAGCAACGGCTTCGTGATTAACGGCATTGATAAGGATGACCGATCAGGCTACTCCGTTAGCAGTGCTGGAGACTTCAACGGTGACGGCTTCGACGACCTGATTATTGGAGCACCACGTGCCGACCTCAAGGGCCAGCTTAATGCTGGGGAGAGCTACGTGGTGTTTGGCAGCAGCAGTGGCTTTGGAGCTAGCTTCAACCTATCTGACCTCAACGGCAGCAACGGCTTTATTATTAACGGCATTGATCAGGATGACCGATCAGGCGACTCCATTAGCAGTGCTGGAGACTTCAACGGTGACGGCTTCGACGACCTGATTATCGGGGCAAGTAATGCATCCCCCAACGGCAAATTCCGTGCTGGGGAGAGCTACCTGGTGTTTGGCAACAGCAGCGGCTTTGGAGCTAGCCTCAACCTCTTTGATCTCAACGGCAGCAACGGCTTTATTATTAACGGCATTGATCAGGATGACTTTTCAGGCGACTCCATTAGCAGTGCTGGAGACTTCAACGGTGACGGCTTCGACGACCTGATTATCGGGGCAAGTAATGCCGACCCCAACGGCAAATCCCGTGCTGGGGAGAGCTACGTGGTGTTTGGCAACAGCAGCGGCTTTAGAGGTAGCCTCAACCTCTCCGATCTCAACGGCAGCAACGGCTTTATTATTAACGGCATTGATCAGGATGACTTTTCAGGCGACTCCATTAGCAGTGCTGGAGACTTCAACGGTGACGGCTTCGACGACCTGATTATCGGAGCAAGATATGCCGACCCCAACGGCCAGCTTGATGCTGGGGAGAGCTACGTGGTGTTTGGCAGCAGCAGTGGCTTTGGAGCTAGCTTCAACCTATCTGACCTCAACGGCAGCAACGGCTTTATTATTAACGGCATTGATAAGGATGACCTATCAGGCTACGCCGTTAGCAGTGCTGGAGACTTCAACGGTGACGGCTTTGACGACCTGAGTGTCGGGGCAAGTTCTTCCCGAAACGTCCAAACCTCTCAGGAGAGATACTTCATTTATGGCTTTGCGACTACTACAGCTCCTAATCAACCTCCAGTAGCAGTTAGCGACACAGCTATCACCAACGAAGCCACTGCCGTTAACATTTCGGTCTTAGCCAATGACAGCGACCCAGACAGCAACCCCTTAACAGTGACAAATGTCAACGGTAGTAGTGTAACTGTTGGCACTCCTATTACCTTGAGTTCTGGCGCTTTACTGACTCTCAATGCTGATGGCACTTTTACTTACAACCCCAATGGTCGATTTGAAACTTTGGGTGTGGGTGAAACAGGCAGCGACAGCTTTACCTATACAATCAGCGATGGCAGCTTCACCAGTACAGCTAGCGTCAACCTGACCATCAACGGAGTGAATGATGCACCCAGGATTGTTTCTGATTTCAACCTCTCTGACCTCAATGGCAGCAACGGCTTCCTGCTCAAAAACATTATTAATCAATTTCCTGCATATGACCGCTTAGGCTCCTCCGTTAGCAATGCCGGAGACATCAACGGTGACGGCTTCGACGACCTGATTATCGGAGCACAAGATGCCTCCGATAACGATGACAAGTTTCGTGCTGGGCAGAGCTACGTAGTGTTTGGCAGCAGCAGTGGCTTTGGCGCTAGCTTTGATTTCTCGTCTCTGGACGGCAGCAACGGCTTTGTGATCAACGGCACTGATGGAGGTGACTACTCAGGCTACTCTGTCAGCAATGCGGGGGACATCAACGGTGACGGCTTCGATGACTTGATTATCGGGGCACCTGGTGCCGGCCCCAACGGTAAATCCCGTGCTGGGGAGAGCTACGTTGTGTTTGGCAAGAGCAGTGGCTTTGGAGCTAGCCTCAACCTCTCATCCCTAGACGGCAGCAACGGCTTTGTGATCAACGGCATTGATACAGGTGACTTCTCAGGCTGGTCTGTCAGCAATGCGGGAGACATCAACGGTGACGGCTTTGATGACCTAATTATCGGGGCACCTCGTGGCGAACCCAACGGCAAATCCCGTGCTGGGGAGAGCTACGTTGTGTTTGGCAGCAGCAGTGGCTTTGGAGCTAGCCTCAATCTCTCATCCCTGAACGGCAGCAACGGCTTTGTGATCAACGGCATTGATACAGGTGACTTCTCAGGCGACTTTGTTAGCAATGCGGGGGACATCAACGGTGACGGCTTCAACGACCTGATTATCGGAGCAAGAAGTGCCTCCCCCAACGGCAAATTCCGTGCTGGGGAGAGCTACGTCGTGTTTGGCAAGAGCAGCGGCTTTGGAGCTAGCCTCAATCTCTCATCCCTGAACGGCAGCAATGGCTTCGTGATCAACGGCATTAATCAATATGACTCCTTAGGCTCCTCTGTCAGCAGTGCTGGAGACTTTAACGGTGATAGCATTGATGATCTAATTATCGGGGCATCCGGTTCCCGCTACATAAATGATGTCGACATCGGTCCTTCTGCGAATATCTACGTAGTATTTGGCAAGAGCAGTGCCTTTGGTTCGGTTCTTAACCTTTCATCCTTAGACGGTAGCAACGGCTTCGCGATCAATGGGAATGGCGTAGGCATCTCAGTTAGCAGTGCTGGAGACATCAACAGTGACGGCTTCGACGACGTGATTATTGGAGCACCAGATGCCTCCGGCAACGACAACCGAGCTACTGGGGAAAGCTATGTAGTGTTTGGCAGCAGCAGTGGCTTTGGAGCTAGCTTTGACCTCTCGTCCCTGGATGGCAGCAACGGCTTTGTGATCAACGGCATTGATGTACGTGACTTCTCAGGGCGCTCCGTTAGCAATGCCGGAGACTTCAACGGTGATGGCTCCGATGACTTGATTATTGGGGCACCAAGTCGAGGCCCCTACGGCCCATTTAAAAAGGGAGAAAGCTACGTCATCTACGGCTTTGCGAATACAGCTAGCACCCAAGAAGATACCGCCGTTAACATCCTTGCCAGCACCATTCTCAAGGGATATTCAGACATTGATGGCGATACCCTAAATATCAGTGGCTTCACCAACCCTGCCAACGGCACACTCACCTTCAACGACAATGGTACTGTTGGCAATGCCAGTGATGACTACTTCATCTACACCCCCAACGCCAACTACAACGGCGCTGACAGTTTCAGCTACACTGTCACTGACGGTAATGGCGGCACCATTGCTGGTACTTTTAAGCTGAACGTTAAGCCAGTTAATGACGCACCAGTTGCTGTCAATGATACTGCTACCGCTGCCAAAAATACTGCCTTTTCTATTCAAGCAAATACCCTGCTGGCTAACGATCGCGATATCGATAGCACCAACCTGACGATAACTGGTGTCAGCGCTACAACCAACGGTACTGCGGTGCTGAAAAATAACGGCACTGCTAACAACTCGGCAGATGACTTCATCGTGTTTACCCCAACTTGCGGGTTTAGTGGTGCGGCTAGCTTCAACTACACCATTAGCGATGGTCAACTTACCAGCACTGCAAAGGTTACTGTACAAGTAGGCGATCGCCTTTTTAGTGGCAACGGCAACGACCATCTCAACGGCACTCCTGGAAATGACTTCCTTAGTGGCGGTAATGGCAAAGACTCTTTTAGTGGCGGTAATGGTAATGATACCCTTGTTGGTGGTAATGGTAACGATAGGTTGTCTGGTGGTTTTGGTAGCGATATCCTCACGGGTGGCAATGGTCAGGATAAATTTATCTTTGCCCCTGGAGAAGGTACTGATACTATTACCGACTTCTGCAAGTACACAGACTTGATTGGCTTGTCTGGTGGTTTGACCTTCAAGCAATTAAGTTTCTCTAGTAACAACATCATCGTCACTGCCACTAATGAAATTTTGGCAACGCTGACTGGTATTAATACCACGACGTTGACTGCCACTAATTTCACTATCGTCTAGAATATGGTTTTGCCCACACACGGCGGTTTCTTTTCGTAGATAATGCAACTTTTAGAGAAGCAAAATTGCACTTTCGCTTTGTTAACGCCTCTCTACATTCAATCTCAAGTAAATTCGACTTTTTATTTTCGCAAAAATCAATGTTAAAGCAAAACGGAAACATGAGAATAAAAATCTTCAGAAGCATCTTTGCTGCTGTCAATTTAGCGCTAATTTCTGGAGGATTAGTTAGTTGTGTTGAAGTACCGCAGCCACTTGCTCCAACTGAGCAACAAAAACCAGTCCTACAACCTAACCAACAGCCTAACCAGACAAACCAGAACGACGAAGATGATGACGACAAAAATGGCGACGACAAAAATGACGATCGCAAGGATGATAAAGACGATAACGACTAAATAAAGGCAAAGCTATAACCTTTATCCTTCTCTTTGAGTTTCCATTTATGCTGATCCAACAAACTTTTACTTCCCTAATTGATACTTTACGCCTCCGTAGGCAACAATTAGCTAACCTCATTGATTTTCCAGCAATTCTCTGGTCAGGTAGCAACAGTCCACGCAACTTCCCTGCAAATCCCTTTCCGTTTCGCGCTAGCAGTCATTTCCTCTATTTTGCCGGACTACCATTATCAAAGGCGGCAATTCGTTTAGAAGCGGGCAAACTAGAACTATTTATAGACGATCCATCACCCAGTAGCGCCCTTTGGCATGGAGAAATGCCAACGCGCCAGGAAATAGCTCAGAAAATTGGGGCGGATGTGGCTCGACCAATGGCAGAATTAGAGTCTTGGGTAGAAGATGCCGCCACACTTGCTGTACAAGATGCAGCTACTTGGACGCAACAATCGCAGCTATTAAATAGATGGGTTTTACCACAAAGTCCTCCCCAAGGAATTGACTTGGAGTTAGCTAAGGCGATCGTTACCCTACGCCTCACTCATGATGAAGCTGCATTAACCCAGTTGCGAAAAGCTGCTGCTGTCACTGTTGAGGCGCACAAAGCTGGTATGGCAATAACACCTAAAGCCAAGCTAGAAGCAGAAGTTCGTGCAGCGATGGAAGGGGTAATTATTGCTCATAATATGACTACCTCTTACAACAGTATTGTCACCGTTCACGGTGAAGTTTTGCATAACGAACAGTATCACCATCCTCTACAACCAGGTAACTTATTACTTGCCGATGTTGGCGCTGAAACTGAGATGGGTTGGGCTGGTGATGTCACTCGCACATGGCCAGTTTCTGGTAAGTTTTCATCTACCCAGAGAGATATTTATAATGTCGTACTTGCAGCCCATGATGCTTGTATTGCCAAAATACACCCTGGTGCAGAGTATGGGGACATTCATTTGTTAGCTGCTACGGTTATAGCTGAAGGTTTAGTAGAGTTAGGCATTTTACAAGGAAATCCCCAAGATTTAGTAGAGATGGATGCCCACGCGCTGTTTTTCCCTCATGGTATCGGTCATCTACTGGGTTTAGATGTTCATGATATGGAAGATTTGGGTGATTTAGCAGGGTATGAAGAGGGACGTTCTAGGAGCGATCGCTTTGGCTTAGGCTACCTGCGTTTAAATCGTCCTTTGCGTCCAGGAATGCTAGTCACAATTGAACCTGGGTTTTATCAAGTGCCAGCAATTTTAAATGATGCGAATGTCCGCTCAAAATATCAGAATGTAGTGAATTGGCAGCGTTTATCTGAATTTGCCGATGTGCGCGGAATCCGCATCGAAGATGATGTTTTAGTTACCGCAGAAGGTAGCGAAGTTTTAACAGCCGCATTACCAAATGATGCCGATACTATAGAAAATTTAGTAGGTTGTTAATCTGTGCATCATGCCTTGCTAATTGATAGCGTAAAAGCATAGGATGTTAACTTATGATCACAAAACCTATAAAATTACTACTCAACGGAGTTATTGTCAGCTTAGGACTATTACCATTATTAGCTCAAGCACAGCAGCCGATTTCTGATACCCAAGTTGCGGCGATGGTAGAGGCATTGCGACAAGCTGCACCGCAGACAAAAAATCCCAACGATGGACTTTACAGCCAATGGCAAGTTAAACCAGAAACCCTCAAAGGCTGGTCAAGAACTTGTCTCAAACGAGAACTGACACCGACGCAGTTTGAAAACAGCCCTGCGATCGCCCGCCAAGTTGTATCCTGTATCACGCGCCGTGAGCTAACCAATCAGTTCCGTGCTACCAACAATAATGAGATTGCATCTGTGCGTGGCGCAGCTTGTTGGTGGATGACTGGTAGCTATACAGGCTGCAACAAAGGTTTCACTGCTGAGTATGTACAAAAAGTTGTCCGCTTTTATCAACAACAGCTCTCAAAACCAGCAGCAACTCAATCATAAAAGGGTGATTACAGCAATTTTTAATAAAAATAATTCAGGAGCCAGGAGCCAGAATCCTGAATTCTGAGTTCTGAATTCTACTGTATGTATGATCCCATAATATTGGCAATCTAGTTCATACTGTCTGTGATCTGAAAAATCAAGAAGGGAATACTAAAAGGAGGTATTTCATTTTCTCTATACTTTATGACAACAAACAGTTATGAGTCGAACCTATTAGACCTGCAAGATTGCCACAAACAGCTACAGCTAACGGTTCAGTACCAAAAAATCTTGGGGAGAATTCTGGCTAAGATTCGCTCATCTGTAAACCTAGAATCTTTATGCTCGACTTCTTGTCAAGATATTTGTCGGCAATTGAAGATTGAGCGAGTTGGAATTTATCGCTTCAACCCAGACTGGAGCGGTAGTTTCATCAATCATTTTGGCTTTGCAGAACCTCCTTGGGATAGACTTACCGCCTTTGGGCAGGGCTTAGTGTGGGAAGATTCACATTTGCAAGAAACTCAGGGAGGGCGATATCGCAAAAATGAGCCATTTGCCGTGGCTGACATTTATGATGCAGGACATTCTCGGTGTCATATTGAGGTACTAGAACAGTTTCAAATTCGGGCCTATGCGATCGCGCCTATTTTCATTGGTGCAAAACTATGGGGAATGCTTGCAGCATATCAACACTCCACTCCTAGACAATGGCATCCTAACGAAGTTGAATTTTTAATGCAAGCTGCAAGCCATCTCGGTGTGGCAATGCAGCAGGCAGAAAACCTAGAACAAACCAAACAACGCACAGCAGAACTGCAAGATGCAATTGCGCGGCAACGCGCCTTGACGGAAGTGGTAGGGAATATTCGTTCGTCTGTGAACACCGAAATTATTCTGAATACCGCCTGTCAGGAACTTTGCAAACTCTTAAAGCTAGAGCGAGCGGCGGTTTATCGCTTCAATGAAGACTGGAGCGGTGAATTTGTTAGCCAATTCGGTATGGTAGAGGCGCAGTGGGAGCGAATCAATCCATTTGGCAGAAATCTCGTTTGGGAAGATACCCACCTCCAAGAGACAAAAGGCGGGCGCTACCGCAATAACGAAAGTTTTACCGTAAACGACATTTATCAAGTTAGTCACTCGCGTTGTCACATTGACATTCTAGAGCAATTCAAGATTCGGGCGTATATGTTAGCGCCCATCTTCATTGGACCAAAACTGTGGGGACTGATATCGGCGTATCAACACTCTGGGCCACGGCAATGGGCAAATTACGAAGTTGAGTTCCTCGGACAGGTAGGGGCACAATTAGGGGTTGCAATTCAGCAAGCCGAGAATTTAACTCAGTCAAAACAACAGGCGATCGCCTTACAAGATGCGATCGCTCGGCAACGAACACTAACTGAAGTTGTCGGGAAAATTCGCTCCTCCCTGGATATTGACTTAATCCTGAAAACTACTTGCCAGGAAGTGTGTAAATTGCTGCGAGTTGAGCGGGTCGGCGTTTATCGCTTTAATCCAGACTGGAGTGGTGAATTCGTCAGTCATTTCGGCATGGTTGAGGCACAGTGGGACAGCATCAATCCTTTTGGCAAAAATCTCGTTTGGGAAGATACCCACCTTCAAGAAACCAAAGGCGGACGCTACCGCAACAACGAAAATTTTGCTGTAAATGACATCTACCAAGCCGGACACTCACGTTGTCACCTAGATATTTTGGAGCAGTTCAAGATTCGCGCCTATGCCTTGACCCCAATTTTTGTAGGACGGAATCTGTGGGGATTGCTGGCTGCCTATCAACATTCTGCACCGCGCCAGTGGGATAGTGTGGAAGTGGAATTTTTGGGACAGGTTGCCAGTCAACTCGGAGTGGCGCTGCAAAGTTCTCAAATGGTGACCCAAATCCAAACTCGCGCTGATGAACTACACAAATCGGCTGAACAGCGCCGGATTTTATTTGATTTGGTCGTCAAAATTCGGGAATCGTTGGATTTAGAGACGATCCTTAATACCACAGTACAGGAAGTGCGGCGATCGCTGAGTACAGATAGAGTCGGCATCTTTCGCTTTGATCCTAATGTCGGTTTTTGCAGTGGTGAATTTATTGCTGAAGATGTGTTACCCAAGTTCGATTCTGCCCTCGCCGTAAAGGTGCAAGACTATTGCTTCGGTGACCAATACGCACCGCAATATCGCCAAGGGCAAGTGCAAGTGATGTCTGATGTCAACAGCGTTGGCTCCAAAGTACCTCATCTTGATGTGATTGAGCGATTCCAAGTCAAAGCACAGATTATTGTGCCGTTGATGGAAGGTGATGAACTGTGGGGGTTATTGTGCATTCATCAATGTACCCATACACGTAATTGGGAAGAGGCTGAATTGGAATTTGTCACCCAAGTGGCGGCTCAACTCAGTGTAGCGCTGCGTCAAGCCAACTTGTTTCAACAATCCAGTTTGTTGGGTCAAACTCGTGAAGAAGCGAATCAACTCGCCCAGACACTGAATGAGCTGCGTACAGCCCAAATGCAAATTATCCACGCTGAAAAAATGGCCAGCTTGGGTCAACTGGTGGCGGGAGTTGCCCATGAAATTAATAACCCGATTAATTTCATTCATGGCAACTTGGAACACGCCCACCAATATACGCAAGAATTACTTCGTTATGTAGAGCTTTTTTGGCATCATTATCCCGATGCCGCACCAGAGATCCAAGAGTTTTTTAATAAAGCTGAAATAGAGTATTTATTCGAGGACTTACCTAAATTATTTCAGTCTATGCAGGTCGGTACTGAAAGGATTTGCGAAATTGTCACCTCTTTGCGGAACTTCTCACGCCTAGATGAAGCTGACTTCAAGCCAGCAAATATTCACGAAGGCATCGACAGTACATTGATGATTTTGCAAAACCGCTTAAAGCCCTCAGCCGATAGCCTCACCATTCATGTGAGCAAAGATTATGGTACTTTACCTCTAATAGAATGCTATCCCGGTCAGTTGAATCAGGTATTTATGAATTTGCTGTCCAATGCCATTGATGCTCTAGAAGAACGAACCACGCAGGAATCTTCTGAAGCGATGCCAAAGGCGGGCTACGCCAACGCAAAAAACCCCAGCAAAATCCTAATTTCTACCTCCCTGCTCAATAAAGATTGGATTGTAATTCGCATCGCCGACAACGGACTCGGCATAGATGAAAAAGTCCTTTCTCGACTGTTCGATCCATTTTTTACTACCAAGGTTGTCGGTAAAGGTACAGGACTGGGATTATCTATCAGCTATCAAATAGTCACAGAAAAACACAACGGCAAGATATACTGCCAATCTGAACTTGGCAAAGGTACAGAGTTTGTGGTTGAGTTGCCGATTCGTCAGGTAACAGCTACAAAATCAGTAGCTAAAATCAAGGTGTTAGACCAGAAATAAGCAAGGAAGCAAAGTGATGATTTTTTACCCGTTCACGGGAAAAATTATCACTTTTTTACTCAGCACTCACTACTGTTTTGGTGACGACAGTATTACATAATTGTTTTACCTTTTCAGTAACCCAATCAACCAATACGTTTGGGTTAAGGCTAAAACTCTTTATCAAAGTCAAATTTTTAACGTAGACGCAAAGCGGTGAAGCAGCGCGGTCTTCTCCCAAGGGGAGACGCCAAGGGCGATGGGGGTTTCCCCCATGAGCGACTGCACCAAGCCGGAGGGCTTGCCGCAGGCTACCGCAGAGGCGCAGAGGAAGCAGAGAGAAGAGAAAAAATGCTTAACCCAAGCGTATTGACCCAATCAACACGATCTTTACGCCAAAACCTTTCGCCTTCCACTACCTAGGTTGGGACTTAGGGACAGCCAAACTGCTCGTATTCTGCTAAAGCTGCCACTGCTGCAAGTTTTAGCTGCTTCCCCGTGGATTAACTCAAGAATGCGATCGCCATTCAGTCGAACATTACTATGTGATGTTGGTTCTCGCTGTACAATAGCCCTTCTTGCCCTCATTGTACTTTAAGCTCAATCTTCTATAAAGGTAGGTATCTGGTTGCTACAGTCGGGGTGAAAAATACTAAGCTGGTAAATAGCACGTTAAAACTTTAGCGGAAATTCAGAATCGCATTCATCGGCGGTTTAGAGTTCCCCATTGGCGAACTACCTGTAATTACATTATGTTTGATGCTCTATCTGACCGTTTAGAAGCCGCCTGGAAAAAACTACGGGGACAGGACAAAATTTCTCAATCCAACATTCAAGATGCATTGCGCGAAGTGCGCCGCGCCTTGTTGGAAGCAGATGTCAATCTCCAGGTAGTCAAAGATTTTATTAGCGAAGTCGAAGCCAAGGCACAGGGAGCCGAGGTGATTACCGGCGTGCGACCCGATCAACAGTTCATCAAAATTGTTCACGATGAACTGGTGCAGGTGATGGGAGACGAAAATGTTCCCATCGCAGAAGCCCAGGAACAGCCTACTATTGTGCTAATGGCTGGGTTGCAAGGTACTGGTAAAACCACAGCTACCGCTAAGTTAGCCTTACATCTGAGAAAATTAGATCGTAGCTGCTTGTTGGTGGCGACAGACGTATATCGCCCAGCAGCGATCGACCAGTTGGTGACATTGGGTAAGCAAATTGATGTACCAGTATTTGAACTAGGAAGCGACGCAGATCCCGTAGAAATTGCAAGGCAAGGTGTAGAACGCGCCAAGGCAGAAGGTGTAAATACAGTAATTATTGATACTGCTGGACGCCTGCAAATTGACGAAGATATGATGGCGGAATTAGCCCGCATCAAAGCAACTGTCCAACCCCATGAAACTCTGTTGGTGGTGGACGCGATGACTGGTCAAGAGGCAGCGAATCTTACCCGCACCTTCCATGAGCAAATCGGAATTACTGGGGCGATTCTCACTAAGATGGATGGTGATAGCCGTGGTGGTGCAGCGCTTTCGGTGCGAAAGATTTCGGGAGCGCCGATTAAGTTTGTGGGCGTGGGTGAGAAAGTCGAGGCACTGCAACCGTTTTATCCCGATCGCATGGCATCCCGAATTCTGGGAATGGGCGATGTGCTGACCCTGGTAGAAAAAGCCCAAGAAGAGTTTGATTTAGCCGATGCTGAGAAAATGCAGGAGAAGATTTTGTCAGCGAAGTTTGACTTTACTGACTTTCTCAAGCAGTTGCGGATGCTGAAGAACATGGGATCTCTGGGAGGCTTCATCAAGATGATTCCAGGGATGAACAAGCTCTCAGACGATCAGCTCAAGCAGGGAGAAACCCAGCTGAAACGCTGTGAGGCGATGATTAACTCCATGACTCGCCAAGAACGCCACGACCCTGATTTATTAGCCAGTTCTCCCAGTCGGCGGCGGCGGATTGCTGCTGGCTCCGGCTATAGAGAGTCAGATGTGACTAAACTGGTAGGTGATTTCCAAAAAATGCGATCGCTCATGCAGCAAATGAGTCAAGGTGGCTTCCCTGGAATGCCGGGAATGTTCGGCGGTGGCGGCATGGGCAACGCCTTCGCAGGCGCAGGCAATCGTCCCCCAGCCCCAGGATGGCGGGGTTATGGCGGTGATGCCACAGGCACGAAAAAGAAAAAAACCAAAGATAAAAAGAAAAAAGGCTTCGGTAATCTTTAGTCATTGGGCATTGGGCATGGGGCATTGATAATTTGCTAATGACTAATGACTAATGACTAATGACTAATGACTAACGACTAATGACTAATGACTAACGACTAATAGCACCAAATGCTAGACGAGTGCTAAAATTAGCATTTCGGCATACTTACCAATTAGGAGAATGATTCTTCAACCATGATCAAACTGCGCTTGAAGCGATTCGGTAAAAAGCGGGAAGCAAGTTACCGCATTGTCGCCATTAACAACCTCGCTCGCCGCGATGGCCGTCCCCTAGAAGAATTGGGATTCTATAACCCCAGAACCGATGAAGTGCGACTAGACGTTCCCGGCATCGTCAAGCGACTACAACAAGGCGCTCAACCCACTGACACCGTCCGTCGCATTTTAGTAAAAGCCAATGTTTTTGAACAGGTCAGTGCCACACCTACAGCCGCATCATAATTCCGGAACAGTATCCCCAACAGCTAGTCCCAACTATGTTGGGCTGGTTCGGTTTTTAGTGCAGCCGTTTTTGGAATCTCCAGAGACTTTAAGCGTCGATTGTGAAATTTCTCAAGCCCTCAACCGGGCTTGGATTCGCATCGCCTTTGAAAGCACAGATAAAGGGAAAGTGTTTGGTCGAGGGGGACGCAATATTCAGGCGATTCGTACAGTAATTGCCGCAGCCGCAGCCGCTACTGGGCAATCAGTATATCTGGATATCTACGGCAGCACTACGCCGGGCCGCGAGGGTATGTCTTTTGATGAAGAGACAGAAGAGCGATCGCCACCGCCGACTAGAAGAGAACCGCGTGGAAATGATGGGCCTAAACCCATTGTTAAACCCCGTCTCCGCTAGGTTGAAACTAGGAGCAAGTCTGAGCGGTTGTGGTTACCTCCGCTCAGAATTTTTATAAAGATGGAAAGTAGCAAAAAGATTTTTGGATCTTTTTTTGAACTCTTCACCGAAGAGGCAGGGGAGCAGGGGGCAGGGGGCAGGGGGTAGGGGGCAGGGAGAAAAATAATGGAATTACCCTGCCACAAGGGTTAGAGAGCAACTAAATTTATTTATGCCAAAAGTAAAAGTATTTATTTCGAGATGTGTAACATGAGAAATAATACGTCCTTACTTTCAGCAGCCCTACATTCATGTATGGGGATTCCCCCCCTATTCCCCGCAAGAACTGCCCCTTTTCCTCTTTTTGACCAGTAGGGGCGTACAACTGTACATTGGTGTCAACTTTTGCCTTGGCGAATGGAATTCGCGGCTACACAAACTCTCGTCCACCTCCGTGGACTAATACAAAATCAAAGATTTTTAACCCACGGAGGTGGGTAAAGTCTCGTGTAGACAAGCCAGTGCGTTGGGCGGCGAGCCACTCTTGTTGCAACTGGCGTGCGGTTTATAACCGCCCTTTTAACGTTAAGTTGACACGCATGACAACTGTATGCCCCTACAGCCAATTCATTTGTTGCAAAGATTTTTCCAAAATGTAAGTAATAAAAGCGTAATTTCGCCAAGAGCGAAAAAACATTAACCTTTGTCAAACACAGATCCTCACCAATTAAGAAATACTATGGCAGGTGCCTTAACAATTCAGCTGCCCAATATTCCCAGTGCGATCGCTCTTGGAGGAGATGGAGAAGAAAATCTCAAAATCCTATCTCGGCAAACAGGAGCCACTTTAGTGCTACGCGGACAGGAATTAGTGATTTCTGGTACCGAAGGGCAAATTGATCTGGCTTCTCGATTAGTGCGATCGCTTGAAGACCTCTGGATTAAAGGCAATACTATTTCCAGTGCCGATATTTTAACAGCTCGTCAAGCCATAGATAGCGATCGGCAAGGGGAACTGCAAGATTTACAGCGAAATGTCCTCGCCAAAAGTCGCCGGGGTGAAGAAGTTCGTGCCAAAACCTTCCGCCAGCGTCAATATATTGATGCACTCCGTAGACGTGATCTTACCTTTGGTATTGGGCCTGCTGGTACTGGTAAGACTTATCTCGCTGTTGTTGTCGCCGTGCAAGCACTCCTTGCTAACCAGTTCGAAAAGCTAATTTTAACTCGCCCTGCCGTCGAAGCTGGTGAAAAACTCGGTTTTTTGCCTGGAGACTTACAACAGAAAGTTAATCCTTATCTTCGCCCACTTTACGATGCTATTTATGAATTTATCGACCCCGAAAAAGTACCCAGCTTAATGGAACGCGGTGTGATTGAAGTCGCACCACTCGCTTATATGCGGGGACGCACCCTCAATAACGCCTTTGTAATTGTGGATGAAGCGCAAAATACTACACCCGCTCAGATGAAAATGGTTTTGACTCGTTTGGGCTTCCGTTCTCGGATGGTGATTACAGGCGACATGACACAAACTGATTTGCCACTTCACCAACAATCTGGTTTAGGAGTGGCTTTACAAATTTTAAAACACGTTGAAGGCATTGCCTTTTGCGAATTTTCCCAAAAAGATGTCGTGCGCCATCCTTTAGTTCAGCGCATTGTTGCTGCTTATGAACAATACGAAAAATAGTCATTAGTCATTGGTCATTTGTCATTTGTTATTGGTCAAAAAACTGAGAAAGGATAGCAATTTATGACTACTACTTTGAAAGAATTTTTAGCAGCTTGTGAGACTTTGGGAACTTTGCGTTTAATTGTTACTAGCAGCGCTGCTGTATTAGAAGCACGAGGCAAAATAGAAAAGTTATTTTATGCAGAATTGCCTAAAGGGAAGTATGCAAATATGCATACCGAGGGCTTTGAGTTTCACTTGAATATGGACAAAATTACTCAGGTGAAATTTGAAACAGGTGAAGCGAAGAGGGGTAATTTTACAACCTATGCTATTCGGTTTTTAGATGATAAACAAGAACCTGCCTTAAGCCTGTTTTTGCAATGGGGTAAACCTGGCGAATATGAACCCGGTCAAGTAGAGGCTTGGCAAACTTTAAAGGATCAGTATGGGGATATTTGGCAACCTTTACCAGCAGAAATTTAAAGCTAAACTGATAGGGGTGGAGGAAATCGGATATCTGCACTGAACTGCTCCACATTAATGCTGCGATGAATCGGTAAAACATATTCTAAATTTTGGTGGGGGCGGGGAATAATATGATAAGAAATCACTTCGCCACCGTTAACTCGCAGCACCGCCTTTAATCCTGCTATCACCGCCACATTCACTTCGCCTATAACCCCCCGAATTAACACAGTAATTCTTCCCAAATCAGTATTTTCATAACCAACAAGAGTGACGCGGGCAGCTTTACACATGGCATCTCCGACTTCCACTGCTGTGGGAACTCCATAAACTTCAATCATGCCTAGTGCCAATGTCATGCTGTCACCATAATTTAGGATTGTAGGGTTAAGTATCTTTAACTAGTTCCGTGGATTTAAGTCCCCCGGTTCAATAAAAATTTTGTTTTGTGTTGGGGTTAAATCCCCATTACAAAACAAAATTTACGAAAGCGTTGCGGGGCAAAGCCCATTACGAATTACGAATTACGAATTACGTTAGCGCAGCGTTAGCGACGCAGGAGCGTCATTACGAATTATTTAACTATGTTGGCTCCTGGCGATGGAAAATTAATGACTAAACAATATTTTCTAAGTGGATATCTAGTAGGATAATAAATAATAAATTAAGTGTATCATTATCCCATAGATTAAGTAAATTGGCGCAAATAAAGTGAACTATAGAAAAAAATAAAACTCTATGATTAGCTTTTAGTAAGCGCTTTGTCGCTAAAGCGATGACTACAACTTTTAATTTTTTACACAAACTTACTTAATTTTTAATCGATAAAAAATAAACATTAAATATAAAACTACTAATGCTTACAATGAAGGTAATTTGGAGTTTTTGCTTGCTGCTTTTATTCTTCCTGTGGGATGGTGAAGCTCTAGCAGGAGAGTTGTCTGAACGGTTAGCAAATTTTCCTCAATGGGAAAAATTAACTTCAGTACAACCTGCTTCAGGTGATTTGGTTTACCCTGAATGGATGGCTGGTACTTGGCAAGTTACAAGTACTTTGGCAGATTTAGCTGCACCTTTAGCACCAGATATCATAACACCAGGCTTTGAAGGTAATCGCCGACAATTAAATCAGCCTGTGAGTTTTGTAGTAAGATTTGTGAAAGAGCAACCATCTATTACTAAGTTAAAAATATTACCTCAGATAGATGAAAAATCCCCTTTAGTAGCAGATAGAGCGTTTAATAGCTTGAATTTGGCAAGAGCTTATTTAGGGGATGAAGCTGTGTTATTAGTCAAAGTAGATCCAGATTCACCTAATCGTCAGATTACGTTCTTGCGTAGCAGTCGCCAACTAGTTTCTATTGTGACTGCACGGGCTACAGAAACTACCCCTGATGACAAATTCATTACTACAGAAGTGTTTCAACAACTATTCAAAGGCGATTCACGCCCTTATTTAAACTCTGTTGAATCTACCACCGCTTATCATAAACTTCCAACAGCTAATCCGGCAATTGAGGCAGATCAAGTTACTGCTGTCTATCTTTCACCCCAAGATCCAGATTACTTTAAAGCTGGTTCTCGACCAGTTGCTCTCTATCGCTATCGGCTAGAATTTATCCCCGCACAAATGCCTACTACTCCAAAGGAGTGATTTAAACCTATAGCCCTTGACTACTTTGTAATACATCTGTAGTATATAAATTCCAAGTTTACGATCGCGCTCTTGGACGGTGTGCATCATGGCAAAATTTCGAGATATCGTCAATTACTTTCGCCCTTACTGGAAGTTGAGTGTTTTCAGTATTACAGCATCTAGCATTTACGAAGTTATTGATTTGGTTGTCCCTTATGCGATCGGGCAGATTTTAAACGTTTTGTCTAATCAACCTTTGGATAAACCACTTCAAAGTGCGATCGCCAGTTTTTCTGACATCACCAATTACCCAGTTAATAAATCTCTATCTTTAGGAGTATTACTGGGTTTAATATTCATTGTCACCGTAGTGAGAGCACCGACACAACCTTGGTTGACTGGTTGGTTTCACTGGGATATAACTCTCAGGGCGCGTCGAGATAAAACCGAAGCGGCGATCGCCAAAATTCTTACTCTCCCACTGGAATTTTATGACGAAAATAACCCCGGACGCATCGCCGGAAAAGTAGCTAGAGGTGTTGAGAACCACACTTGGGCGTATCCCGAAATCGCCGGACAGTTGATTCCTAAACTGGTTCGTGTATTGGGAATTTTTGTGTTTATTTTGGTGATTGAGTGGCGGATTGCGATTTTATATCTAATTTCCTTTGTAATCATTCTCAGCTTCAGCTTGAAGAAATTACAGCAGTTAATTCGGTACGAAAGTGGTGTGGATAAATATGCAGAGGACACCGAAAGCCGCACTTCCGAATTGATCACCAATATCAAAACGGTAAAAGCATTTGCTACAGAATCTAGGGAACTGAAACGGCAAAAGCAACGTTTGGATCGTGAACTAACGGTGCTTGATTATCGCATCCACAAAGGTTATACGATACTGTTTACTTGGCAAAAAACTGTAATTCAGTTTTGTGTGTTTGCAATTCTGGGTTTGACTTTAGCAGCAACAGTAAATGGGCGAATTTCTCTTGGTCACTTTGTCATGACTTTAACTCTTTCTAGCATGGCTTATGCCGAATTAGAACCTATTAGTAACTTGGCAGAAGTTTTTGCCCGTCGTTATTCTTCTATGCTGCGGTTTCACGAATTTCTCCAAGAGCCAACTCCATCTGATTGTGCTAGTCTTTTAGAAGAAAGTAACCAGACAGAATCACCTTATAAATTTACTGGAAAACTTGAGTTGTCGCACCTCAGTTTTGGATATGATGCCAAGCGTCAAGTTTTACAAGATATTAACTTGTTGATTGAGCCATACCAAACAGTAGCATTAGTGGGGCGTTCCGGTTCTGGTAAGTCTACTTTAGTGAAATTGCTGTTGCGATATTTTGAACCTCAAGAAGGTCAAATTCTGATTGATGGTCAAGATATTCGCACTTTGGATGTGGGTAAGTATAGACGAAGGCTAGCGATCGTTCACCAAGAAGTAGACGTTTTCAACGGTACTATATTGGATAATCTCACCTACGGCAGAGCAAATGCTAGTTTGGAGCAGGTTCAAGAAGCCTGTAGAATTGCCAGAGTCGATGAAGTAGTGCAGCACTTACCCAAAGGTTATTACACCGTCGTGGGAGAACGAGGTGTCAGGCTATCTGGAGGACAAAGACAACGCTTGGGAATTGCTAGGGCGTTGTTAGTAGAACCAGACGTACTGATTTTTGACGAAGCTACCTCTAGTTTAGATTATGAGTCTGAGCGTTCAATTCAGCTAGCGATGCGATCGATTCAGGGTACTTGCACCACCATTGTTATTGCTCACCGTCTAAGTACAGTGCGGGAAGCCGATAAAATTGTGGTTTTGGAGCAAGGAAAGATTGTAGAAGTGGGTAGCCACGATGAACTCTTGCGTCACGAGGGTATTTACCGCCGCTTGCACTCCCTGCAAGAAACAGGAGAACTCCTGAGTTAGGGGACATACACATTTTGGATTTTAGATTGACTCCACGAATCAATACGCTTGGGTTAAGGCTAAAAAATAAAACTAGTGTAGTAGGACTTACGCAAAAATACACGCTATAGGGCAATACGCTTGGGTTAAGGCTAGGACTCTTTTTTTTAACGAACCTTATTAGGCGCAGAGAAGCCAGTGCGCCCTTGCGGTTAAGAGACTTGAAGCAACTGGCGCGACACAGAGAGAAGAGAGAAGAGAGAGAAGAGAGAGAAGGAAAAATTGCTTAACTGAACTGTATTGCGCTATAGGGGCAATTCATGAATTGCCCCTACGTGAAATAAGGGTTTCGGCTATTGTTTGCGTAAGTCCTGTGTAGGTTGGGTTGAGGAACGAAACCCAACCTTATCAAGCCTTTGTTGGATAACACGAATGTTCAACCCAACGTAGCATTCTTCTTAACCCAAGCGTATTGCTCCACGAATCAATCAGCTTGATTAAATCGGCCTTATTGACAACACAATAAAGTCGATTTTTTTCTAATTGTCCCCAACAGTATTTGGTACAAAAATCGAAATTCTAAGCCACCAGTCATGATGTATACAATATGTGATAATAGATTTTAAGTAAAAATCATTGTCTACTGAATTCTGCCCGCTCAGTAATCGAAGTTTTCTCATAACAAAAAACTAAGATTTACTCTTATTTGCTTCTTTCTGCGCCGCCTCACTGTATTTCTTATAAAGTTGAGTACGAATCTTGGCTTCCTGATAACGGCTGTGTTTTTGTGGCACCTTACTCATTAAATCTGAAGCCCGTTGCCACTTAGCAGCTATCTCTAACCATTGAGTTGAGACTGTGGCTGTTTTACCAGATGCAGAAGCTTGGTTGGCAATTCGCACGGCTGTGGCAAATTGGTCATTAGACGGGTCAAAAAGGTTATTCTTAGCAGGACTAAGTGGTGTTTGAACTTTCCTATAGATCGTATTTTCTGGAGTTATAGATTTAGAACTTTGTAATTGCATTAGGTTTATCAGATTATTACCTAACTGGGCATAAATAACCCAACTAAGCAACAACAGTGAGCATAAACCAGCCGCAGCTAATATCTTTGTTTTAGGCTTCTTTTTTTGTTTTTCTTTGTTAATAAGTACTAAAGGACGAGAGACTTGAGTTCTAGGAAAATTTGGCTTTCCTAGTTCAGCTTGAGCTTCTGTGAAATCTGTAATTAATTGCTTTACAATATTAGGCTGAATTAACGTAATTTCCTGCGACCAAAGCAATTGGTTGTCGCGATCGCTATCTATTTCCTTTAACCACAATAATTGTTGTTCCCGAACAATCCGACTGTTGATATTGACTCGCCGAATGTGACGCGGGGCGATGGAATCAAGAATTTGCTGGATTTGTTCTACGAGGGGAGATTGCTCAAGTTGCTCTATCCTAGCCGCCTCGCACAGAAGTTGTAAGACACCATCAGAAAAAATGGCTCTAGTTCTGACACCAGACTTGGCTAGCTTTTCGTTCAATAGCTGAATAATCGCAGCAACGCTACCTTGGTGAGCTTGCCAAACGATATCATTTATCCGGTCTACCACCTGAAATTTAGTGATAGCTCTTCCACCCTGACTGATTAACGTATTCATTAATTTAGGGACTCTTTTCTACTGACCTTGATCTTGTTTTCGATTTTACGAGTAAAAAGATGAGTTGCCAAATAAAATCATAAATATAGAGCTTCCTTTTTCGGTTCGGCAAGGATGCTGGCTTGCACTCAGTTAATTTGACACTCTCACGCCTTGAAAGCGTGGGATTCTTGGGCTGAAACTGCGCTTTCAGGATAAAGCTTATGCTGGTGGACGAGCTACCTGTCTGACATAGTACATTATGATGTCTTTTAGCGATCGCCTTTGGTCAAGTTGAGGTAGGTGAATGCACTCTGCGATGGTGCGTCCACTACGTAAATGGCGATCGCTTTGATATTTCTGTAACTGTCACGCCGTCAGATATTGTTCACAAAGCAAACAAAATAGCTGTATTAGGATAATTTTCTGAGTAATTCTCGCTTTTTTTGCCTTTTTGTCATAATGGCAAGACTAATTAGCACAGCGATCGCTACATTAGAAGATATATATATAAAAATCAACAATGATTTTTATTCCTTCGCAGTTCACACAAAATTATGAGTGCAAGTACCATTATTTCCGACAATCCCTTACTTCAAGGCACTGGTTTACCTCCCTTTGCAGAGATTAAACCAGAACGAGTAGTACCAGCCTTCAATCAGTTGTTGGCAGAACTTGACCAGCAGCTTGCCACATTAGAGGCTAATGTACAGCCTACTTGGAGTGGTTTAGTAGAACCCTTAGAAAAGCTGACTGAAAGGCTTACCTGGAGTTGGGCGGTGGTGAATCATTTGATGGGTGTTAAAAATAGCCCGGAACTGCGCGAAGCTCATGAAATTGTACAGCCACTAGTTGTACAATTTATCAACAAGCTTGGTCAAAGCAAACCTATCTATAATGCTTTTAAGGCACTCCGTACCAGTAATAGTTGGGCAACTTTAGAATTAGCCCAACAGCGCATTGTAGAAGCCGCCATTCGAGATGCAGAACTTTCTGGTGTTGGCTTAGAAGGAGAGGCAAGAGAGCGTTTCAACGCCATACAAATGGAGTTAGCAGAACTTTCTACCAAATTCTCTAACCATGTACTTGATGCCATTAAAGCCTTCAGCTTAACCCTAACAACACAAGCGGAAATTGACGGTTTACCACCAAGCTTAGTGAGTTTAGCAGCCCAAGCGGCTCGTGCATCTGGCGAAAGCAATGCTACACCAGAAAATGGCCCCTGGCGGATTACTTTGGACTTCCCCAGCTATGGCCCTTTCATGCAGCACAGTACCCGTCGAGATTTGCGCGAAAAGCTCTACAAAGCTCATATCACCCGCGCTTCTAGTGGCGATTTGGATAACAACCCCTTAATTGAGCGGATTTTAAAGTTGCGCCAAGAACTCGCAGATATACTAGGCTTTAAAAGTTTTGCCCAATTGAGCCTAGCTAGTAAAATGGCTCCCAACGTTGAGGCAGTCAACGCTCTATTAGAAGAACTACGCCGCGCTAGTTATGATGCTGCTGTCAAAGACTTGGAAGAACTCAAAGCTTTTGCAGCAGCACTCTTAGCAGCAGAAGCTGAGGATTTAAAACACTGGGATATCAGCTTTTGGGCAGAACGCCAACGAGAAGCAAAATTTGCCTTTACCGCTGAAGAATTGCGTCCCTACTTCCCTCTTCCCCAAGTGTTAGACGGCTTATTTGGACTAGTCAAGCGGCTATTTGGCGTCACTGTCACCTCTGCCGATGCTCAAGCGCCAGTATGGCATGAAGATGTCCGTTATTTCCAAATTGCTGACGAAACTGGTTCTCCCATAGCGTACTTCTACTTAGACCCTTACAGCCGTCCAGCCGAGAAACGCGGTGGTGCTTGGATGGATGTGTGCATCAATCGGGCCAAAATCACTGAAAATGGTGTGACTGCCATCCGCTTACCTGTAGCTTATTTGGTTTGTAATCAAAGTCCTCCCGTAGATGGTAAACCTAGTTTGATGACTTTCTATGAAGTAGAGACTTTATTCCACGAGTTTGGTCATGGATTGCACCACATGCTCACTAAGGTTGACTATACCGGAGCCGCAGGCATCAATAATGTGGAGTGGGATGCAGTGGAATTACCTAGTCAGTTTATGGAAAACTGGTGTTATGAGCGAACCACTTTCTTTGGAATGGCGAAGCATTACGAAACTGGTGAAGCCCTACCGGAGCATTATTATCAAAAGCTGCTAGCGGCGCGTAATTATATGAGTGGATCTGCCACGTTGCGGCAGATCCACCTGAGCAGCCTTGATTTAGAACTACACTATCGCTATCGCCCTAGTAGTAATGAAACTCCCTCAGATGTGCGTCATCGCATAGCCAAGACTACTACTGTTTTACCACCACTTCCAGAAGATTCAATTTTATGTGCTTTTGGACATATTTTTGAGGGTGGTTATGCAGCAGGCTATTACAGTTACAAGTGGGCCGAGGTACTAAGTGCTGATGCTTTTGCCGCTTTTGAAGAAGCTGGGCTAGAAGATGAAGAGGCTATAAAAGCTACAGGTCGGCGTTATCGAGATACGGTGCTGGCACTTGGTGGTGGTCAGCATCCAATGGAGGTGTTTAAAACTTTCCGGGGTCGTGAACCAAGTACGATCGCTTTGCTCAGGCACAATGGTTTAGTTAGTGCTGCTGTAAACTAAACAACGTCCCTACTCGCATGAAATTTTTAATCTACAATTAGCGATCGCCAATCTGCGGAATATAAGCTGTAGGGTGTGTTATGCCGTAGGCTAATATCATGTCCTGGTAATTAGTTACGATTAAACTCCAATTAGTCATCTTTACACTCACTTGTTTTATCATAAGCAATTACCCAGACATGATATTACCTCTATTTTTTGCTAGGACTTACGCAAAAACCCTCTCAAACTCTCATTCCTCCGTGACCTCTGCGCCGCGCCAGTTGCTTCAAGTCGGGGAACCGCAAGGGCGCACTGGCTTCTCTGTGGTTCGTTTTCCGTTACCCGTGCGTAAGTCCTATTTTGCAAAGAAGCGACTCTCACAATATCTAAACAAGCCTATATTTTAATTTCAAAAATGTCTGCTAAAAATACAAATAATCAGAGTCGTATCCAATCTCGTGACTGGCCAATCGAGCAATTACCTGGACTAAGCCACGAGGAACAATCTCAACTGCACAATTGTGGAATTCTTAGCACAGTAGCGCTAATCAAACAAGGCAAAACTCTAGAGGAAAGACTAGCATTAGCAAATAAACTACAGATTCATCTTCACTATGTAAATAAATGGATGGCTTTAGCTGACTTGGCGCGTATTCCCAGTGTAGGCATACAATATTGTGGTTTATTGCTCCATGCGGGTATTGGTTCTGTGGCGCAGTTAGCTCAGACTCCCACTCACAGATTGCACCAACAAATCATGCGCTTGCAAGTGGCAACAATGCAGCGACGAGATTTGTGTCCAGCAATTGAATTAGTACAACAGTGGAGCCAGCAAGCGAAAATAGTGGGGAGTGGGAATTAGGGAGTGAGGAGTGGGGAAAGGGAACAAGGGGATAAGGGGACAAGGAATCATTATTAAACCTCTTGCATAAATCAAAAATAAAGAACCCCACCCCGCATTTGCTAACGCAAACGCTCCCCTCCCCGCTTGCGGGGAGGGGTTGGGGGTGGGGTGTTAGGGATTTTTGTAATAGGTCTATTGAAGAAGTGTCTCACTTGTTTTTTCCCTACTCCCCACTCCCTACTCCCTACTCCCTAATCTTTAGCTAAAACACCATTAAGGAAGATATCAGCGAGTCCTTCTGCCATTTCCTGCATTTGTTGGGGGGAGGCGTCAGGTTCCATGAGGGTGTTGTTAGAAAAACCTGCGATCGCAAACATTCCTAAGAAAACTTTGGCTACCAGCTTTGCATCCATTTTGCGATAAATGCCTTTATCCATCGCTGTTTGAAAGAATGCTTCGCCCACGTCGGTCATTTTGGTAATGACTTCTAACTGGATGCGATCGCGCAAGTCGGGGTGAAACTGCACCTCCATAAAACAAACGCGCATTAAATCGGCATTTTTTTGGAAGTTCCACATCCGGCGACGCATCACCTGAGCTACGGCTTTATAGCTGCCCATTTCACTTAATTCTGTCAGCAAATCTGTGAGAATCTCCACCCATCCACTCGTCGCTACTTCCACTAAAATTGCCTTTTTATTGGGAAAATGACGAAATAGAGTGCCTTCAGCTACACTTGCCGCATGTGCTAAATCACGGGTGGTAGTGCCGTCAAATCCCTGAGCAGCGAACAACCGTTGTGCTGCCTGTAAAATCCGGGTGCGCGTCTGAGCCTCTGAGGGTGGGGAAGAATTAAAAACTCGCATAACAGTTATGGTGAAATTTGCGGAACACGATTTGTAGCATTATTGTCTAACGTCAAGAACAAAAAGCCTAACATGCTTAATACAAGATTAACCTCATTTTGCTAAGTAACCTGTTTTTTAGGTAGTGTAACTTTATCTTAATTTGTGCTTATGAACCAGAACAGTCAGTCAATTTTAGATTTTAGATTGGGGACTTTCCTACGGAACGCTACGCGTAGCTTGCTTCTCCGAAGGAGTACGACTTCTCTACGAGACGCTACGCGTAGCTGGCTTTTGAGTAGGGGTACGCTCAGTCGAACGATTTTGGATTGGTCAGATAAGGTGTCTTTCATATTGCGGCGGCTGTTCGTCGCTTTGTTGGCTTTGATCATCCTCTGGTGGGGATTGCTGCCAGAAATTGCTCTGGCTCAAACTCAGACAGCACCTCCTCCCCAAAGAGTTCTACAACCTACAAAAACTCAAACTCCACCAGTTGAAAGTTCGATCCAACCTTATCTGAATCGAGTTATCAAGGAGTTAACGGAGTTTCGCCTCGACAATGGTCTAAAATTCATTGTTTTAGAACGACATCAAGCGCCTGTGGTTTCTTTTCTTACCTATGCGAATGTCGGTGGTGTGGATGAGCCAGATGGCAAAACTGGTGTAGCTCACTTTCTAGAACATTTGGCGTTTAAAGGCACAACGCGCATTGGTACAGAAGACTATAAGGCAGAAAAACCTCTATTAGAAACCTTAGAACGATTAGATGGCCAAATTAAAACAGCGAAAGCCGATGGCAAAAAAGATGAGGTTGCCCGGTTAGAAGCTGAGTTTAAGCGAGTGGAAGCGCAAGCAGCCAAGCTTGTCAAGCAAAACGAATTGGGGCAAATTGTTGAACAAGCGGGAGGTGTAAACTTAAATGCCAATACTTCAACCGAAGCTACCCGTTATTTGTACAGCTTTCCTGCCAATAAGCTGGAACTTTGGATGTCGCTGGAGTCGGAACGATTTCTCGATCCTGTAATTCGTCGTGAGTTTTATAAAGAGAAAGATGTAATTTTAGAGGAGCGACGGATGCGGGTGGAAAATTCACCCATTGGACTGATGGTGGAGAAATTTCTTGATACTGCTTACAAAGTTCATCCCTTCAGACGTCCAGTGATTGGTTATGACGAAGATATCCGTAATCTGACACCAGAAGATGTCCAAAAGTTTTTTGATACTCACTATGTACCAAGTAATTTGACCATTGCTATTGTCGGAGATGTTAACCCGGCTGAGGTGAAAAAACTGGCGCAAACTTATTTTGGCCGCTATCTGGCAAGAACCAAAGCTGTTGAAAAAATTCCGGTGGAACCCCCACAACAAAAAACACAGGAAGTTACTTTACAGCTACCTTCTCAACCCTGGTATTTAGAAGGTTATCATCGTCCGGCAATTACCCATCCAGATAATGCAGTCTATGAAATCATTGGCAGTTTATTAAGTGATGGGCGCACGTCGCGGTTGTATAAGTCTTTGGTAGAAAAGCAGCGTTTGGCGCTAAATGCCCAAGGTTTCAGCGGTTTTCCTGGAGATAAGTACCCAAACGTCATGTTATTCTATGCTCTCACGGCTCCTGGTCATACGGTTGATGAGTTGGCTGTGGCTTTGCGCCAAGAAATTGACAAATTAAAAACTGAGCCTGTAGCGACGGTTGATTTGAAACGGTTGAAAACCCAAGCACGGGCGGGTTTGTTACGTACCCTCGATTCCAATATGGGGATGGCTCAACAATTGTTGGAATATGAGGTGAAAACTGGCTCTTGGCGGAATTTGTTTAAGCAGTTGGATGATATTTCGGCGGTGACGACGGCTGATATTCAACGGGTGGCAAAGGAAACGTTTACGCCGAAAAATCGCACGATTGGTAAGCTGTTGTCGAAAGAAGGATGAACAACGTAGACGCATTCGCAAAGCGTCTCGTAGAGAAGCGGCTGCCGTAGGCTACCGCAAAGGGCGCAAAGGAAGAGAGATATGCAGAGGTTTAAGGTGAAGGGTAAAAAGCAGATCACATTCAAAATCCAAAATCTAAGTTGCGCTGGAAGCGCACCAAAGGTGCGACTTAAAATCCAAAATGGGAAGAGGCTTATTTATGCTTTGGTTGGTGTTTTTGCGTGTTTACTTTTAACTTGTAATTTTTCTCTAGCGGCGACGGCTGAGGCAAAGCATTACACAGAGTTGCAGTTACCACCGCTACGTGAGATCAAGTTACCCAAGTATGAGCGGTTTGTTCTCCAAAACGGCTTGGTTGTCTATTTAATGGAGGATCACGAATTGCCGTTGGTGAATGGGACGGCGTTTGTACGGACAGGAAATCGCTTGGAACCACAACAGAAAGTTGGTTTAGCTGGTTTTACAGGCGCGGTGATGCGAACTGGAGGAACTAAGAAGCATTCGGCTGATGAACTTAATGAGATGTTGGAACAACGCGCGGCATCTGTAGAAACCAGTATTAGTGAAGCTTCTGGTAGTGCTAGCTTTGGCGCACTGAGTGAAGATTTAGAAACGGTGTTTGGGCTGTTTGCCGAGGTGCTGCGATCGCCAGTATTTGCTCAAGAAAAGCTAGACTTGGCTAAGACACAAGCTAAGGGTGGCATTGCTCGTCGCAATGACGATCCAGATAGTATTGCTAGCCGAGAATTTAAGAAATTGATCTATGGGAAAGATAGTCCATACGCTCGCACGATAGAGTATGCAACAGTAAATCAGGTTGAGCGTGAGGATTTGCTCAACTTTTATCAGCAATATTTCCACCCCAATAATATGATTTTGGGGATTGTGGGAGATTTTGAGACCAAGAAAATGCGATCGCTCATTCAAGCTAAGTTTGGCGACTGGAAGCGCAACCCAGGTATTGCTAAACCCAAATTACCAAATGTTTCGCCAGCTAATAGAGGTGGAGTCTTTTTTGTCAATCAGCCACAACTGACGCAAAGTAGTGTGCTTATCGGGCATTTAGGCGGACGGTTTGACAGTCCTGATTATGCGGCGCTGGATGTATTGAATGGGGTGTTAAGTGGATTTGGTGGACGCTTATTTAATGAAGTGCGATCGCGTCAAGGTTTAGCTTACTCTGTATATGGCCACTGGAGTCCCCGTTTCGACTATCCTGGCATGTTTATTGCTGGTGGACAAACGCGATCGGATGCTACTGTGCAGTTTGTCAAAGCCTTACAAAATGAAATCAAGCGCATCCAAACTCAAAGAGTTACAGCAAAAGAACTCGCTTTTGCGAAAGAGTCTACACTCAACTCCTTTGTATTCAACTTTCAAGACCCTAGTCAAACCTTATCACGGTTGATGCGATACGAATATTACGGCTATCCTGCTGATTTTCTCTTTCGCTATCAAAAAGCCGTCGCCGCCACCACAGCTGCTGATGTGCAACGAGTAGCACGAGAATACCTCAAGCCAGAAAAGATAGTGACTCTAGTGGTGGGGAATCAAACCGCTATTCAACCGCCATTGACGAAGCTAGCAGTACAGGTGACAGCAATAGATGTAACTATTCCTGGTTCACAGCCACAGGTGAAGAATTAATCACATATTGCGATTAAAACCATAAGTAGAGAAGCGATTTCTCGCGTCTCTCTTCTCCCTGATTGCGCTATCAACAAGGTATCCCTCTCAGGATTTCCTGGTAATCAGCGTTTAGTTAAGTAGTCAGACAGAATTAATTAGACAATGTCATTGCGAACGCTCGCAATGACTGTAAATATTTTTGTCCTACTACTTATAAGTAGGACTTACGCAAAGTATCTCTCAAACTCTTATTTCTCCGTCTCCTCTGTGGTAGCTGCGGCAAGCCGCTTTGCATCTACCTTATTCCGTAACTCTTGCGTAAGTTCTAATGAGTACTTGAGTAACTACTCAAATCAAATAATTTCCTTCATTATCGGGAAATGACTGAGGAAAAATTGTAGTAAGCAGTAGAAACTAAATCAGGAACCAAAGCCTCTGGAAACTCCAGAGGTTTTTTCTTTAAATTACGCTTTTCTAGGAGCGATCGCCCCATACACTTCAATAAAGGGGTTTATTAAGCAGGCGAGATGCGACGACAAACTGCTGCGTGTCCAAGCATCCGACAATTTAGTGATGAAGCAGCAAACAATTGTCGCCTTAACTGGAGTAAGCTAAATTTAGGTTTGAGCTAACGGGAGTGGAGATGATGTTGTTGGAATTAAAGCGCATCCATGTTCCACCAGGGCAAAGGGTGTTACTGCGAGATGTAACCTGGCAGGAATTGGAAACAATTTTAGAGGATTTAGGGGAACACCGTGCTGCACGAATTGCTTATGACAGCGGAATACTGGAGATTATGGCATCACTGCCAGAACATGAATATGACAAAGAAATTATTGGTGATTTAGTCAAAGCCCTTCTGGAAGAGCTAAATACTGAGTTTATCAGCCTTGGTTCTACCACTTTCAAAAATCAAGTAATGGCTCAAGGTATAGAACCTGACCAGTGTTTCTATATCAAAAATGAATCCAAGATTCGCGGCAAGAAGCGACTAGATTTAACAGTAGATCCACCTCCAGATTTAGCTCTAGAAATTGATATTACTTCTCGCACTCATCCTAATATCTATGAAGCTTTAAAAGTACCTGAACTTTGGCGTTTTGATAAAGGAAAGCTCCAAATTAATGTTCTGCAAGACGGGCATTATGTAGAGTCTCAGCAAAGCCTAAATTTTCCTAAATTTAAACTAATTGAAACGATTCCCCAATATTTGGAGCAAAGTACAACAGCAGGTAGAAATGCAACGCTCAAGGCTTTTCGTCTTTGGGTACAAAAACAGATACAACAGCAATGACTGAATAATTCGTAATTCGTAATTCGTAATTCGTAATTAATTTTAGGTAGATATCTGCCTAACTTCGACCTCTATTTTGATCTGGCAACAAGTTAAGACAAGTCGGCTCGGTGAACCAAGAATCCCACGGCTTGAAGCCGTGGGAGTGTCAATTAGTAATGATTCAGGTTAATGCCAGCTTCTTTTGCCATTGCTTCTAACCCATTAATTTGTAGGGTTTTGATTGCTTTGGTAGACAGCTTTAACTTCACCCAGCGATTTCCGCCTTCCCACCAAACACGCTTGTTTTGCAGATTAGCGTGCTGAAGGCGTTTAGTACGGCGGTGGGAGTGGGAAACAGCAAAAGCGTTATTTGCCTTCTTACCAGTTAGTTGACAGCGACGGGACATAGCAAGTATCTCCAGATTGTTATTTTAATACAGCCTTTCCATTTTAGGTCTTAGGCAACAGAAGTAGGAAAGGAGATGCGAACAGGGGGAGCAGGGGGAGAAATAACTCCTGTAGAGACGCGATTAATCGCGTCTCTACTCAATACTCCTGTAGAGACGCGATTAATCGCGTCTCTACTCCTAACTATTCTTACTTACTAGCTTGTTCCGTTAGCTTGGTGAGTACCTCATTCGATCGCTCGACGAAAGATTTCATTCCCTCAGCGTCAAATCCTTTCTGAGATATCAGCGCTAAATCGTAGACGTGTTGGCAAATCAAGTTCACTAACTGATCGGTAGACGATTGACCGTCACCTTGAATAATACTACCTTGGTTAAGATTTGCCAGATTTTGAATCAACGGATGAGCAGTATTCACCAGCAAAACGTGATCTTCGGGAAACTCTACTGACTGCTGCTGCATCATGGCGTTCATTTCCCGCATCCGGCGGAGAATCTCAGGTAAAAGAACGATCGCAGGTGGTGTCCCATGAGGATCGTCTGATTTTAAAGCTTCGGTGCGGATGTTGAGTTTGGGTTTGTTGAGGGATTTCTCAAATAACTCTTTGATGCTCTCACTCCGAGTTTTATTCGTCTTGGGATCAACAATTTCCGTAGCTTTGTCTTGTTCCAGCAGGGTATTATCTAAGTCGGAGTCCACCCGTGTAAACTTAACATCCTGATATTCCCGCTCTAGGAAGTTGATAAAGTGGGTGTCGATGAAGGAGTCCATAAACAGGACTTCCAAGCCTTGATTTTTGTGCAGTTCTATGTATGTAGCTTGGGTTGCTTCATCAGTGCTGTAGAAAACCCGGTTTTCGTTACGTTCTTTGTTACGTTCTAGATACTCTTTGAGCGTGGTGTAAGGAGCGCTGGGTGTTGAGTTCTCAGAACTGGGTGAGGGAGTCACATCTTGCCAAGCATCCCCGTCTGAAGATTGTACTTCAACCACTGGAGTTTGGGCAGCAACTTTTTCTGTCAGCTTGGCGGTGGTGCGGAAGACGATGATATCTTCGATTTGTTTTTTGAATTTCTCGTCGTTGAGAACGCCGAATTTTACAAAGGTGCCAAGGTCTTTCCAGGCGCTAATGTATTGTTCGCGGTTATCACGGAAGAGTTCTTTGAGGCGATCGCCTACTTTTTTGGCAATGTAATCACCGATTCTTCGCACGGTGCGATCGCCTTGCAAGGCACTGCGCGATACGTTTAGGGGAATATCGGTACTATCAATCACACCCCGCATCGGCATCAGAAATTGGGGGATAATTTCTTCGCAGTTGTCGCTAACAAAAACTTGATTGGAAAATAGCTTGATCTGCCCTTTAGTAACATCTACATCCGGTCTCATTTTGGGAAAATACAGAATCCCATTGATGATAAAGGGATAGTCAGTGTTTAAATGTACCCACAACAGCGGTTCTTCCTGAAAAGGATACAGGTAGCGGTAAAACTCTAAATAATCTTCTTGACTCAGGTTATTCGGAGACTCTCGCCACGGTGCTTTTTGCTTATTTAATACTTCACCGTCCAGTTTGATTGGGACTGGCAAGAAGTCGCAGTAGGTCTTGACAAGATTCTTAATCCGTGCTAATTCTAAAAATTCTTCCTCTTCTCCTTGCAGGCTGAGAGTAATAGTAGTGCCGCGAGTTGTCCGGGGCGATTCTTCTAGAGTGAATGCTGGGGAACCATCGCAAGTCCAGTGAACTGCCTGCGCTCCTTCTTGATATGAGAGGGTATCAATTTCTACCTTTTGCGCCACCATAAAGGAAGAGTAGAAACCAAGACCGAAGTGGCCAATTATAGGTTGATCTGATTTGCCTTCATACTTATGAATAAATTCTTCAGCACTAGAGAAAGCAACCTGATTGATATATTTCTTAACTTCTTGGGCGGTCATCCCGATACCGTTATCGGAGATGGAGAGAGTCTTCTTATCTTTGTCAATGGCAATTTCAATTTCCGGTTCGCCGATGTCTCCAGCGTAGTCTCCGGCGCGGGATACCATTTTCAGCTTTTGGATGGCGTCTACAGCGTTGGATACCAGTTCCCGCAAGAAGATTTGGTGATCTGAGTAAAGCGACTTCTTAATGATCGGGAAAATATTCTCAGTATGAATACTGATAGTGCCTTGTTCTAGCATAATTGGTAATCTTCGACGTTAGTATCTGAAATGATGATAGCGGCTAATACAGCCTAGCCTTCTGCTTTCCAGGATAAACCCGGAGAACATAGAAGGGCATGATACCAATTAGGATTTTAAAAGCATAACTTAGGCGATCGCTCCTTTTCTAAGCATTGTTTGCCCCCATTTTGTGATTCGGATTTCCCTACTCCCGATTTTCACCGCAGGTTTCTTAGCCTAGTTGAGACTGCTGTCTAAATACAACATTTCATTAATTAGTAGAGAATAAATTGGGCAAACCTCTGTGTCCCTCTGCGCTTTACTCTGCGCCCCTCTGCGTTTAAAAAAATGTTCCGATTTCCCGCAAAGGTATACTAAGTATTGCTAGAATTCTTCTCCAACACTAAAAAATAGTGGTACGGATAAGTAGGATCGATAAATTCTTGCTTGACAGTTAACCCAGCTTTGGCAACAGAGTTTAAAATCCGCTTTTTGGGATATCCTTTCAAACCCATTTCCCAGTAGTGTTCGTCACATACTGGTTTTGTACTCCAGAATTTTGGCACATTGAGTAATAAATGCCTTGGTCTTCCGGAGAAAGAGGTTTTGATCTGAAATGCCAAGTATTGGGTGCAATAGGGAATTGAAATTACCAAAAATTTCTTGGTTGCTTCGGCAAGTTTTCTCAATGCTTCTTCTGAGTCAGGGTAAGGAAAATGTTCCAGCACTTGAAACAGAACAATCGCATCAAATTTATCTTTTGGTAATGAAAAATCTGTTGTCAGATCCAAAATTATTTCTGGCTTGAGATTGGGGTCAACATCAGCGGTAGTGACGTTGTATCCATTGTTCTTCAAAATGTCCGTTAACAAAGAATTAAAAATCCCAATTTCCAGAACGTTTTTTACCTGATTACCTAGCGAAAAAATTAGACGCAACTGGTGGTGGTAACTAATGAGCCGATTTTTTGATAAATATTCTGAATTTCTAATATCTAAAGAGGTGATGAGTTGCATAAACAATGCCTACCTAAGCTGATGGACTAACAAATGTGATGGGTATACAACTACAGGATTCCCGGAAAAACTTTGAAAATAACAGTTTCTCATTCTAATTCGTAATTCATCAGAAGCAAATTGATACAACACACATTAGAGGTTGTTTGAAAAGTGTTTCGCTGTGACTTTAGGCACTTTTAGATCCCCCCTAACCCACGCCAGTCGCTCCACTTGGGGAGACCCCAAGACCGCGCTGGCTCCCCTTAAAAAGGGGGGAATCGGAATTAAAGTCCCCCAATTTATCGGGGGATTTAGGGGGATCTAAAACTTTTGATACCGACAATAGGACTTTTCAAACATCCTCTTAGGGACGCACAAATGTGCGTCCCTAATATATTCCACGCAATTAATAACTATGTAGCAATCTGTGGTACTGATACCTTCACCAGGACTTTTTTGCTAAAAGATAAACCGTTTTCATTTTTATCAATGATAATCGTGTCTCCAGAGATAAAAGTATTTTCCAATAATTTGGTGGCGAGTGGGTTTTCTACTTCTCGCTGAATTGCCCGTTTGAGTGGGCGGGCACCATAAACAGGGTCATAGCCTGATTCGACAAGGTAATCACAGGCAGATTGGGATATCTCAAAGAAGATTTTTTGCTCGCGCAGGAGATTTTCTACCCGCTTGAGTTGAATACGGATGATCTGCCGCATTTCCGTGCGATTTAGGGTATGGAAGAGAATAATATCATCAACGCGGTTGAGAAATTCCGGGCGGAAATGCGATCGCAAGCCTTCCATTACCCGCTTCCGCATCGTTTCATACTTGGAATCATCACCAGATACATCCAAGATATGTTCACTACCAATGTTACTAGTCATAACAATGACGCTGTTGCGAAAATCTACCGTCCTTCCCTGAGAGTCAGTAATTCTCCCATCATCTAACACCTGCAATAAAATATTGAACACATCGGGGTGCGCCTTTTCGACTTCATCCAACAGCACCACTGAGTAAGGACGGCGACGAACCGCCTCGGAAAGTTGACCGCCTTCTTCATAGCCTACGTATCCTGGAGGCGCTCCCACTAACCGAGAAACTGAGTGTTTTTCCATATACTCAGACATATCCAAGCGCACCAATGCATCATCAGAATCAAAGAGAAACTGAGCTAGAGCACGGGCGAGTTCGGTTTTACCCACGCCTGTGGGGCCCATGAACAAAAATGAACCAATGGGACGAGAGGGGTCTTTCATCCCCGCACGGGCGCGGCGAATTGCAGCTGCTACCGCTTCTACAGCCTCTTCTTGCCCAATGACTCGTTGATGCAAATGACTTTCTAGTTGCAGCAACTTTTGCCGTTCCGATTCCAATAGGCGATTGACGGGAATTCCTGTCCATTTAGCGACGATTTCCGCAATATCAGCTTCGGTGACTTGTTCTCGCAGCAACGTGGAACCTTGGTTTTGAATTTCTAAAAGGCTCGCTTCTTTGGCTTCGCGCTCGTGCTGCACTCCCTCCAATTTGCCATACTTCAGTTGGGCAGCTTTATTTAGGTCATAGGCGCGTTCCGCCTGTTCAATTTGCACTCGCAGCGCATCTTCTTCTTTCTTTAAGGCGCTTATAGCCTCCAATATCTGCTTTTCACCTTGCCATTGCTCATTAAATATTTGCTGCTTTTGGGTTAAATTGGCGATTTCTTGTTCAATGCGCTGCAAACGTTCTCTCGTTTGGGGGATACCCTTTTCTTCGCCAGCTAATGATAGCTTTTCCATTTCTAACTGCATGAGGCGGCGATCAATGGTTTCCAATTCTGCTGGTTTGGAGGTAATCTCCATTTTCAACTGTGCTGCTGCTTCATCCACCAAATCAATGGCTTTATCTGGCAAAAAGCGATCGCTAATGTAACGCGCTGACAGTGTTGCTGCTGCTACCAAAGCCGAATCAGAAATTTTGACGTTGTGATGCACTTCATAGCGTTCTTTCAACCCCCGCAGAATGGAAATAGTATTTTCCACAGTTGGCTGATCGACAAATACTTGCTGAAAGCGGCGTTCTAGGGCAGCGTCTTTCTCAATGTGTTTGCGGAACTCGTCGAGGGTAGTAGCGCCAATACAACGCAGTTCTCCCCGCGCCAGCATTGGTTTGAGCAAATTTCCGGCATCCATTGCCCCTTGTTGATTGGAACCGGTGCCGACTACGGTATGTAGTTCGTCAATAAATAAGACAATTTGACCATTAGATTCCGTAACTTCCCGGAGAACAGATTTTAGACGGTCTTCAAATTCACCCCGATATTTTGCCCCAGCAATCAAACTACCCATATCTAAAGAGATAAGCTGGCGATTTTTCAAAGATTCGGGAACGTCACCGTTTACCATTCGTTGTGCCAAAGCTTCTGCGATCGCTGTTTTACCTACCCCAGGTTCACCAATTAGCACGGGGTTATTTTTACTACGACGAGACAATACTTGAATTACTCGCCGAATTTCGTCATCCCGCCCAATCACCGGGTCGAGTTTTCCAGATTTTGCCTGTTCTGTCAAATCTCTGCCAAATTTTTGTAAGGCTTCATAGCGGGATTCTGGACTTTGATCTGTCACCTTTTGGCTACCGCGAATGGCTTTGATAGTAGCTTCTAGTTTAGCTGCATCCGCACCAAAGCCTTTGAGTATCTTTCGTCCAACGCGATCGTCTTCAGCAAAGGCCAAAAGTATGTGTTCCACAGAAATGTAGGAGTCTTTCATCCTAGCTCTAGCTTCCTCGGCTCGGTCTAGTAAAATATCTAAATTGCGGCTAAGGTAAAGCTGATCGCTTTTACCAACTTTGGGCTGACGTTGGGTAAAGGCTTCTAGCTGCTGCTGCAAGCGGATTGGATCGACCTCAGATCGAGCCAGGATACGTATTGCTAAACTAGTGGGTTCTTCTAACAGGGCGATAATTAAATGTTCAACATCTAATTGCTGTTGTTGATAAGCACGGACTATATCCTGAGATTTAACAATCGCTTCCCAAGCTTTATCAGTAAATTTATTTGGATCTGTAGGTTGCATCTTTATAATTTTGGAATTTTGATTTTTAGTTTAAGGAGTGGGGACTGGGGACTTGTACTGAGCGACTTGCCTTGAGCGAAGTCGAAAGGAGCCGAAGTATTGGGGACTGGGTATTGGAAACTCTTCCCTAGTCCCTAATTATCCAAACATTCTGGGCGTATATCCGCGTGTATCTCCAGTGGCAATTTGGGATTGGTAATTGGTGATAATTTAATCCATTACCTATTTTCTAATTTAAAACGAAAACACTGTTCTGAACGGACTTTACCAAATGGTAATATTGGAGCGATGTCTACGAGGGGCTACGCCTAAGCTATTAGTGTTGCTCATCAACGACAGTATGGGCGTAATATTAATAGGATTTATGCAGAGAAGTTCCCCTAACCCGCCTAAAAAGGGGAGGCAAAAAGCGAAAAGTATCGCGCATCTGGGTTTACCTGCATGAAATGCCGGTGTGCAGCAAGAAGCAATTTCGCCCTATGTAGCTCAACTTTTCAAGACATCGGTGTAAATTTCCCTACAACTTTATTGCCTTTGATAGGGTTTTACTGGGTGGCTTAATTCGCTCCTTTTTAAGGCTTATCATTACCAACATCAAATAAATCAAATCTGACGCTTCGTTGTTAACCCGCCTGGGAATAAATTCCGAGGCTAATAGCTAAAGTCCTCTCAAGAGGACTAAATATAAGATCTTAAGCGATGTCGATGGCTAAATTTGTGTTAGGGAAAATTTCAGTCCACTTAAGTGGACTTCAGCTATCAGCCCAGAACTTAAGTTCTGGGCGGGATGTTGGCCAATGCCATACCTTGACTGTTACAAAAATGTGGCTCATGACAAGCCTTTTTAAGCAGGATCAAGCCTTAACCCAAGCGTATTGACTTAATATTCTTAATTATGAGAATTACTGACTCACAAGTTGCTCTTGCGATTCCTGTTTGACTGCTGATCCTTGAGTTCCCAGTTGAATCAGTTCAATTTTATACCCATCTGGATCTTCCACAAAAGCAATTACTGTCGAACCGTGTTTCATCGGCCCTGGTTCGCGCACGACTTTACCGCCCTGATTGCGGATTTCCTCACACGTAGCGTAAATATCATCAACGCCAAGGGCAATGTGACCGTAAGCATTACCCAATTCGTACTTTTCTACCCCCCAGTTGTAGGTTAGTTCTATCACTGAGTTGTCGCTTTCGTCGCCGTAGCCAACAAAAGCCAGGGTAAATTCTCCCCCGGGATAATCTTTTCGGCGTAGTAATTTCATTCCTAGAAGTTCACAGTAGAACTTTAAGGATTCTTCAAGATTGCCCACCCGTAGCATTGTATGTAGTAATCGCATATTGACCTTTTCTCTGTAATTGATTTAGTCTTATTCTCTGCCAATATTTTACCTAGCTCAAAGTCTGAAGGTAGAAATGCCATCAGGGAAACAATTAAAAGATCAAGGACAGGATAAACATTCTCTTGCCCATTTTTGGCGTTGATCCCTATCCATATAATGGAAATCTTCTTTAATCTCAGCCAATAAAGTCTCTTAACCGCCTATGCTAGCGATTGGGTTAGGCAGATGGACTGTATGCGTAACAGACTCGAACAAAGGATAAAGTACAGATGAGTAAATTTCTAGATACTGCAATTGTTGCGATCGCAGCCCGTGAAATTCTTGATTCACGCGGTAGACCGACAATTGAAGCCGAAGTGCATTTAGCCAATGGTGTTGTAGGACTGGCGCAGGTTCCCAGTGGTGCCTCAACTGGCACTTTTGAGGCTCACGAACTGCGTGATGGCGATAAAAGCCGTTATGGGGGCAAAGGCGTACTCAAAGCAGTACAAAACGTCAAGGAAGCACTTGCACCTCAATTGTTAGGCTTGGATGTCCTCAACCAAGAACTCCTAGACCGGACAATGATCGCCATAGATGGTTCTGCTAACAAATCCAATTTGGGAGCTAATGCGATTTTGGGGGTTTCCTTAGCAGCTGCTAAAGCTAGTGCTGAGTCTTTAGCAATTCCTCTATATCGCTATTTGGGTGGCCCTTTAGCGAATTTGCTACCAGTGCCGTTGATGAACGTGATTAACGGTGGCGCACACGCATCAAACAACGTGGATTTTCAAGAGTTTATGATTGTGCCAATTGGCGCAACTTCCTTCCGGGAAGCCTTACGCTGGGGTGCAGAAGTGTTTGCCACCCTCAGTCAAGTATTAGATGAAAAGGGTTTGCTCACTGGTGTAGGCGATGAAGGTGGCTTTGCGCCTAACCTAGAGTCTAATCAGGTGGCTTTGGAATTGCTAGTTGCTGCCATTAAGAAAGCTGGTTACAAGCCAGGGGAAGAAGTAGCTTTGGCGTTGGATGTAGCGGCTAGCGAATTTTACAAGAATGGTCAGTATGTTTACGATAGTAAACCTCACGCCCCGGCTGAATTTATTGATTATTTAGGACAACTAGTTGACCAATACCCAATTGTGTCAATTGAAGATGGCTTGCATGAAGAAGATTGGCAAAGTTGGCAATTGCTCACCCAGAAGTTAGGTTCGCGGGTGCAATTGGTAGGCGATGACTTATTTGTTACCAACGCTACTCGCTTGCAAAGAGGCATCCAGGAAAAAGCTGCTAATGCCATTTTGATTAAACTCAACCAAATTGGTTCTCTTACTGAAACCTTGGAAACAATTGATTTAGCAACTCGCAACAGTATCCGTTCAGTAATTAGCCATCGTTCTGGTGAAACAGAAGACACAACGATCGCTGATTTAGCCGTAGCAACCCGTGCCGGTCAAATCAAAACAGGTTCTCTCTGTCGCAGCGAACGAGTAGCAAAATACAATCGCTTGCTGCGAATTGAAGATGAACTAGGCGATCGCGCCGTTTATGCTGGTGCTGTGGGTTTAGGGCCGAAGTAGAGACTGGGGACTAGGTTACAGGTTACAGGTATTTCCTTTCCCCTGTACCCTGTACCCTTTCCCCTAATTATGGATAAAACCCCAACTTGGGCAACCCCAAAGTTTCATCCCAGCCCATCATTAGGTTTAGGCACTGAATCGCTTGTCCCGCCTGTCCTTTAATTAGATTGTCAATTGCTGACATGACAATCACGCGACCTGTGCGCGGGTCAACTTCTACACCGATGTAACAAAGATTACTACCACTAGCCCATTTGGTTTGAGGGTAAACGCCGCTACCGCAGACTCTCACCCAAGGAGAGTTGCGGTAGAAGGCTGAGAAAATTGTAATTAAATCATCTCGCACTAGACCGGGATCGCTCATTGTGGCATATACCGTTGCCAAAATACCGCGTACCATTGGGATAAGGTGCGGTGTAAATTGGATCATGAGTTCGTGACCAGCTAAGTCACTGCAAATTTGCTCAATTTCTGGGGTATGACGGTGACGGCCAATATTGAAAGCTGCTATAGAGTTGTCTGCTTCAGCTAGTAATAAATTAGTTTGAGCTTGCCGTCCACTGCTAGATGTACCAGATTTGGCATCGATAATAGCTGTTTCTGGTCTGATTAAGCCTTGCTTTAAGAGTGGCGAAAGTGCAAGAAGACTAGCGGTGGGATATGAACCAGGACAGCCAACGAGTTGAGCTTCGGCAATGCGATCGCGATAAAGTTCTGGTAATCCATAAACTGCTGTAGCTGCAATTGTGCGATCGCTTCTCTCAATGCCATACCAATTTGTATAAGTTGTCAAATTACTAAACCGATAGTCTGCACTCAAATCTAGTACTTTACATCCTTTTTCCAACAATTTGGGCGCGATTTGGCAAGCTAGACCATTTGGTAAAGACAGGAAAACTACTTCACATCGGTGAGCAATTATTTCTGGTTCTACTGCTTCTATTAGCAGGGTAGTTGCATGAGCCAGATGCGGGTAGAGATCCCCGAAGGATTTTCCGATACTGCTCTCACCGCCTAAATAAACCAGTTCGACTTCTGGATGATCCATCAGTAGCCGTACTAACTGTACTCCTCCATAGCCCGACGCGCCAACAATCCCAACGGGTACGCGTCTAAATTTGCCCATGATCTGAAATCCTTATCCCATGAATGGTGAATTCGTTATCAGCTATCAACAATATCAGCGACTAGACGCACAGCGTACAAAACACATGAAACCCCTCTACTTTTTTCAGATGCCGGAAAGGAGTGACGCGGCGAAATTGTCAAATATTTTATCGTCAATCAAAGGGTTTAAGACCCCAACCATTACACGTAGTGCGGAGTCGGAGCCACTCCGCCTCCGATCATTTTCAGTCGGGGTTTAAATCGAACGTAGTTGCCACAACGCTCTTAACCTATCGCTTGGCACTTCTCAACTCTTAGAGACGCATTCGCGTTCGTCTGAAAATGTCTAAAATGTTTGAATGCGTGAATGCGTGAATTTTGAATTGTTAATTGTCTCTCTTGTCTCCCTTGTCCTGTTCATCCTTGATTGTCGTTGCACTCTACTAATAAACCCCGATTTTAGGGGCAGAAATTTTTGCTAGGTTATCAAATCATTGCTAGTCTACTCCTCTGCCTTATAAAGGAGCTACAATCTAAAAGAAGAAATTGTTAAAAAAATTTACGTTGGTAGCTGGAAATCTTTCTGTGTCACAGCCTAATACTAACCAAGCTTTTAAATTTGATTCGATTGATGCCGCCTTAGCAGACCTAAAAGCTGGTCGCGTCATTGTAGTGGTAGATGATGAAAATAGAGAAAATGAAGGCGACTTAATTTGTGCCGCCCAATTTGCCACACCCGACATGATTAATTTCATGGCGGTGGAAGCTAGAGGGCTGATTTGTTTGGCAATGACAGGCGATCGCCTAGACGAGCTAGACTTACCCTTGATGGTAAGCAACATTACAGATACTAACCAAACTGCCTTCACTGTAAGTATTGATGCCGGCCCAGAATTGGGTGTAACCACAGGCATCTCAGCAGAAGACCGCGCCCGCACTATCCAGGTTACTCTCAACCCAGCGACAAAACCTACTGATTTACGTCGTCCTGGTCATATTTTCCCGATTCGGGCTAAAGCTGGAGGCGTACTCAAACGCGCAGGACATACGGAAGCGGCTGTGGACTTAGCCCGACTAGCAGGACTATACCCAGCAGGAGTAATTTGTGAAATTCAAAACTCCGATGGTTCAATGGCGCGGTTGCAGCAGTTAGTCGAATATGCGAAACTTCACAATTTAAAAATCATTAGTATTGCGGATTTAATCAGTTATCGGCTACAGCACGATCGCCTAGTATATCGTGAGGTGATTACCAAGCTGCCTAGTCAATTTGGCCAGTTTGAAATTTACGCTTATCGCCACACCCTAGATAATACAGAACACGTTGCAATTGTCAAGGGCGATCCAGCTAACTTCAAAGATGAGCCAGTAATGGTGCGGATGCACTCAGAATGCTTAACTGGTGACGCTTTGGGTTCTTTGCGCTGCGACTGTCGGATGCAGCTTGTAGCTGCACTCAAAATGATTGAGTCTGCTGGTCAAGGTGTAGTTGTATACCTGCGTCAAGAAGGACGGGGAATCGGCTTGATTAACAAGCTGAAAGCCTACTCATTGCAGGATATGGGACTGGATACAGTAGAGGCAAATGAGCGTTTAGGATTTCCCGCTGACTTGCGAGACTACGGGATGGGGGCACAAATGCTCATGGATTTGGGGATTAAAAAGATACGTTTGATTACCAATAATCCTCGTAAAATCGCTGGAGTTAAGGGCTATGGGATGGAAGTAGTCGATCGCTTACCGTTATTGATTGAGGCCAATGACTACAATTCCTATTACCTGGCAACAAAAGCGAAAAAGCTGGGTCACATGCTGTTACAGACTTATCTGGTAACAGTAGCAATCCATTGGCAAGATGACCCGGAAGCTGTGACGGAACGTTATGAACGCTTGGAGAAACTGCGACACTTAGCGAAAAGTAATGATTTATTGTTACAGGAAGAAGCGCGTCCATTAGCGATCGCTATATTTGACGAGCCATCTTTGACAGTACACTTGGGTTTTGATCAGCCAAAAGTTGCTAGCTGTGATTGGTATAGCCAAAGTGGTCATCCTTACATACAGGCTATCTTCCAAATTCTGGACAACCTAGCAACTTTGCCTTACATCCAGAAACTAGAATTTCTGATTTCTTCTGGTTGCGATCCCTTGAGTAATTTACAAGTCCAACTGGATCGACAGACATTCTCGAATGGTACACTGCCTTCATCGATTAGCGATCGCCTGGAAACACAACAAATTTATAGCTTTAGCAAATAGCTTAGTTGAATAAATTTTGTCGGGTGTGTTATCGCAAAAGCGTAACGCACCATTTTTTATTTACTCACTCTATAGATTGGTTTAATTTGACGATAAGTATTAAGTAAGCTCAGAAATTTATTACCATCAAAACTTATCGGGTCAACTTTTTTACCAGAACGGTCTACTAGATGGTGCGTAGTGATGCGATCGTCTGGCACTTGACTTTGAGCAATTAACCAAGCAAGAGAATTATATTGAGCCTCCGTATAGCCGCTATGGGTTTGTTGACTGCTACCGTCATAACCATCTGGCGGTGTTTCCAAAGAAACGTGATAAGCAAAATTATTCACAGACGCAGGCAAATTCGGATTAGTCTGCACAGTTTCCACTCCTTGTGGAGTCTCAAATACTGAGTTAGCTGCACCAAAAGCTCGCTTTTCTGGCGGTACTAGATAAACCACCGTTCCGTCTAACTTGATTAAGGCGTGGTAACTTGCTTGCACATTTTCATCGTCATGGGCTACTTGAAAGAAATTGATGGCGCTAGAAGCAGAATAACCAGTTTCATGGAGGACGATAATTGGTTGGTTGTTGAGAGGAACGCCGTTAACATCTTGGGCGTACCGTTCTCCATAGTTAGTTGGGTTAACTGAGACAACTTGATAATTAGGTCTGTACTGTGCAAAAGCTTGAGTGGTTACGTACCTTGCTACAGGCTTGTTAATCTTGACTGGGGACTTGATAACATTTTGAGATTTCTTCTCCTCTAAGTTTTTCGCTGATTGAAATTGCGCCTGTGGATATTGACTCCAGGCTGTAACCTCTGGTTTTGATGTAGTCGGATTATTTTGTAATTTTGTCACTCGTCCAATTAGCAGCACTACAATTAAAGCCATGAACATCAGCGAGATTAATAGCACCCTAGTCGCCCAGTCTTTAAACCTCATTTTTCTAATACCCGTAAAACGGTAGATATTAACTTATAGCTAAACTGGCGTGTCCTTCGTAGGGCGCACAGCTGTAAACCTCTACTGCCTATGGTATCCAAACGAGAATCGCTATAATACCTTAATTATTGATTCTGAATTCTAAATTTTGCATTCTTCTTCAAATGCTATCAAAACCATTGCTAGTGCTTGAGCGAATAGTTGATGAATTGTGTCTCTACAATTCAAGATCGCAATCTCAAATCTAAAATGGTTAGCGTTTATACTTTGATGCGTGGTGTTCGCATAGCCATAGGTAATGTCCCTCTGGAGTCAAGATATTCTTTAATCCACCCCAGTGCTGCTGTGGATCTTTTTCTTCTAAAAGTTGACGCAAGGCACGCAAAGCTGCACCATCAGCGCGTTCTGGATCTAAATCTTCACCTCTAGCAATTTTGTTTGCTAATTCTAAATCTTCAGATTGTTTGAGTTCAGGTAATTTTGCTGCTAGTTCTTTGGTGAATTCGAGATCATTTTTAAAGACTTTTTCAAATTCTTGTTCGTTTACCAAACTTACAAACGGCCCTACTATGGGTGCAGCATATTTCAAGATTCGGAATAACCTACCAAGATAGGGTGCTGTTACTCTCAGCCATTTGGCAGGTTCATTTATTTCATATAAACCGCCTTCTTGGGTGGGATGCCAACAGCCCGGTGCTTGACAATAAAGTTGTAATTCTAATTTCTGTCCAGTTAGATTCTTTTGCCAAGCTTTAGCGCCACGGGGACGCAGCACAAAGACATTGGGACAGTGAGAATCGATTTTTGCTTGTTCGCGGCGGAATGCATTGGTAAATTCCCGTTGCGCCAGTTCTCGGAGATTTTTAAATTCATCGAGAATTACTGCTTGTCCGTCAACAACTGTGTCAACAACTGTTTTTTCTAACTGGTCAATGCGTTCTAGCACAGCATTTTCGGTATTCCAGTTTAAGCCATATAAGAGTTCTGGCACTGATACATCTTCCATAGCTTCTGGACATTCAATTGTTTTTTTCTTTTTTTCCCAGCGTTGCGATAGTTGTTTATAGTCAAATTCGTGAGTACATGGTTGACCATTATGACCAAGACATGAGATTGTGCGTTTAATATCTAATCCGGGAAACCTGGCGAGAGTGACTTCCATGCCATCTCGAAGCAGGACAAAGAAATTCAGTGGGTTAGGGCCTCGCACTGTTAATTTAATATAGCGATCGCTTTTAACAGCTTCCACTAATGCTAAATGTTGTTCTTGCTCATAAGTAAATAAAACACCGTTACGCCAATGAATGCCAGTTGTGAAGCGGTGTTGACGCGCAATAAACCAAGTGGGAATCCCCGCAGGAATGGTATTGAGTTGAAATTTCATCGAAATTTCAAGGCACTCACCTGCTTGTTTAATTTGCTGCCATTTGTGTTCATAATTAGGCGGGTCGAGGGGCAAACGTTCCACCACCAGACTGAGATCCCGGTTTTCTTGAGTGCGGTAGGAAAGGTCAAAACGCTCCATGAGGTGCAAAAAGTGATCCCGCATTGATGGCTCTAGGTCGCGCCAAAGTTGATTCATTTCCTGACGGGTGAAAATGCCCAAGCGATCGCTTACGTCTTTGCTTTCCAAAACTTTGCTGATATATTCAGTTACCCACTCTGGCTTGAGGATAACGGTATCGTTAAGTTCTTCGTTGTCTTGGAAGTAGAGAATTTCACCTAATTCATGCAGCCATCGCGCCAGCACTTCCTTGCTGATGTCAACAACTTGGGAGTTAGCCATGATGTTCCACAACTGCTGCGGTGTAATGTATTGTTTTAGTTGGGTACGGATGACATTGGCAGCATCTAGCCAGGTAGTAGGCCAGATTTCACCCATCAAAGGCAACTTAGCGGCTGATTCTGCAATTCCTTGCCGAAGTTTTTCAATGCCATTGCTGCTTTTAGAGCTAATTTTACAATGTTCGATAATCTGGGGGTACTTGTCGCGTAACTCTTTGAGGGGAAGGTCTGCATCTCGCTCATCGATGTGGGTGGCGACGAGTAAAATCGGAGATTCCGGGGCTAAGGCTTTGATAGTATCCAGCCAGTAATAGAGTTTACCTTGCTCAAATCCCAGTCGGGCATTCCAGGCGAGTAAGAATAGAGAGCGGTTGGTGAGGAAGAATTGATGGGTAGCGTGATAGATTTCCTGTCCGCCAAAATCCCAGGTGTTCAGCTGCATGGTGACTGCTTGCGTGGGATGGGTTAATTCCAGGGATTTAATTTCAATGCCGTGGGTGGTGGATTCCTGGGTGTCGAACTCTTCACCGCGCAATGCTCTTAATAACGATGTTTTACCCACACCTCCTTCACCGACGACCAGCAGTTTAGAAACCCACTGCTGTTGGCTACCCTCTAACCTTTCTCGAAGATAGGTCAAAATTGCCTGTGTTCCCTGCTCGACAATTTCAGGTGGTGGCGAGGTTAATGGATTGTTATCGAGGTATAGCTCAGTCAGGCTGGAGAGTTGGCTGAATTCTGGCGGCAGGCTGCTGAGTTGATTGTTACGGAGGGATAGCGTTGTCAGGCTGGAGAGTTGGCTGAATTCTGGCGGCAGGCTGCTGAGTTGATTGTTACGGAGGGATAGCGTTGTCAGGCTGGAGAGTTGGCTGAATTCTGGCGGCAGGCTGCTGAGTTGATTGTTATAGAGGTATAGCGTTGTCAGGCTGGAGAGTTGGCTGAATTCTGGCGGCAGGCTGCTGAGTTGATTGTTATCGAGGTATAGTGTTGTCAGGCTGGAGAGTTGGCTGAATTCTGGCGGCAGGCTGCTGAGTTGATTGTTATCGAGGTATAGTGTTGTCAGGCTGGAGAGTTGGCTGAATTCTGGCGGCAGGCTGCTGAGTTGATTGTTACGGAGGGATAGCGTTGTCAGGCTGGAGAGTTGACTGAATTCTGGCGGCAGGCTGCTGAGTTGATTGTTATCGAGGTATAGCTCAGTCAGGCTGGAGAGTTGACTGAATTCTGGCGGCAGGCTGCTGAGTTGATTGTTATCGAGGTATAGCTCAGTCAGGCTGGAGAGTTGGCTGAATTCTGGCGGCAGGCTGCTGAGTTGATTGTTATCGAGGTATAGCTCAGTCAGGCTGGAGAGTTGGCTGAATTCTGGCGGCAGGCTGCTGAGTTGATTGTTATCGAGGGATAGCTCAGTCAGGCTGGAGAGTTGGCTGATTTCTGGCGGCAGGCTGCTGAGTTGATTGTGATTGAGGTTTAGCGTTGTCAGGCTGGAGAGTTGGCTGATTTCTGGCGGCAGGCTGCTGAGTTGATTGTGATTGAGGTTTAGCTCCGTTGCCTTTTCCCTGACAGCTTGTTCAATAATTTGCAACAGTTCTTCGTTTGTCACCTGCAAACCTCACTAACTTTGTAGTGATATTTACTAAAGTAGTATATCGCAACTAAGCATTAGAGACCGGATTAGTGTGTTCATGTGCACAAAAACGGCTGTCATGTTTAAATTAGCAGGGTGCGTAGGCGTAGCCCGTCGTAAACATCGCTAACCTCGCAATAATATTCACTCATTCACGAGTATCAAAGACTCGTCGGCGAGTATCAAAGACTCGTCGGCGAGTATCAAAGACTCGTTCACGAGTATAAAAGACTCGTCGGCGAGTATCAAAGACTCATTCACGAGTATCAAAGACTCATTAACGGAGTTCAAAGACTCGCTCACGAGTATAAAAGACTCGTCGGCGAGTATCAAAGACTCGTTCACGAGTATTAAAGACTCATCGGCGAGTATTAAAGACTCGTTCACGAGTATCAAAGACTCGTTCACGAGTATTAAAGACTCGTTCACGAGTATCAAAGGTGCGTTACGCTTTCGCGCCCATTCCCAACAACCGCCTCAGAATGAATTCTGAGGCTAATAGCTAAAGTCTTCTAAAGAAGACTGAGAAGCGGTTTTAGTCCACTTTAGTGGAGTTTTGCTATTAGCCTGGAACTTTGAGTTCCAGGCGGGTTAGGTAGCAATACGATTCTCCTTAACTTTCGCGCTAACACGTCTTACGACTACGATCGCTTTATAATTGCGATGTCTACGACGGGCTATTCGGCGTCGCAGCTATGAAACTCCATAAGTACTTATCCCAATTCTCTTGATGGAGAGACGGTTTCGTTAGTTTGAGAAGATGGTTTATTGAAGAAGAAATTCCAAATTCTTTGAATAGCTATTATTAGAAAACCAATCACAATCACTCCTGCTACCACTGGGAAAGCTAGCGCCAGCACAGACAGTCCGATTGCAATGACCAACTCAATGGTTGACACAACTGGATTGGTTAATCCACCTGAAACGCCAGTAGAACTTATCCGCAATGTATTCGTTAATCCCTGAGTTAATCCTGCGGTTCCACCACCAGCAATTAAAGCTAACGTCCATTGCACAAGTGGATTCATCTCTGGAGCAACAGATGCTGTTACGATTGTCCCGGCGATAAATGCCGCAGGAGTGGCAACAATATCTAGCAGATGATCCAACCAAGGAATGTAATAACCGATAATTTCTAGTAAACAAGCGACTGCAAATACAATTACAGCTTGAGGTGTTTCCAGCCAATCAAAGTTAGTCGGCAAATCAAAATGTCCAAAAACTGAAGCCACACTCAATGCTAGCAGTGGTACAAATACTCGAAAGCCAGCCGCCGCGCTCAAACTAATCCCCAATAATAATTCAATAAATGTATTTAGATTGAACAAAGAATTTAAATCCATAGTAAGACTCAAGTTATACTCCTGGTGTTTTTTCCATCTTTGAGCTGAACGGAGTAACAACTCTAAGCTGTGATCCCAAGATAAGAAACTTGGCGAAAATATTTCATCCTACTATGTGTAGAATTCAGTGAAACCCCACCTGTGTCAATATTGCGTAGGTTTTGCCTAAAAAATAACTCCAATGTAGGTTGCGTTGAAGAACAAAACCCAACATTTTCAGGGCTTTGTTGGGTTTCACGACCTTCAACCCCTCCCCGCAAGCGGGCTACAGTGTACGCACAAGTCGAAAAATTCTCTACCCACATTTTTGTCAGAGTGAAACTGTCACACTCACCGACATCCCGCCCAGAACTGAAGTTCAGCGGCTCATAGCTAAAGTCCACTAAGCGTAGACTGAATTGATCATTTAGGGACTTCCAAATAAAAAATATCCCAAAACTGACACAAAAATTCTCTCTATTTTTTCTCTCTCTGTGTTCTCTGCGTCTGGAGTGGTAGCCTGCGGCAAGCCGATGCAGCGTCTACGTTTTTTTGGATAATTTATTTCTTGAAAATCCCTTAGTCCACTAAGCGTGGACTTTAGCTATCAGACTCGGAATTCATTCCGAGGCGGGATAGAAACGCAGTGCGAGATTTTTTAACAAAGATATGGCTGCGGCAACACCTGTGTGTACACCCCACTCCCAACCCCTCCCCGCAAGCGGGGAGGGGAGACAAAGCGTAGCTTTGGCGGGGTGGGGTTCTTCGAGTTTAATTAAGCAATCAAGCGGACATGATATGAGGACGCTTTTGCATAATTTTGTCATCGCCAACCTTGAGAAATCAGGTCAAAATGAGCGGATGGTGAGTTTCAGCAAAACAGACTTTATTAAAACGTGCCGAAAATATCACAATCTTGGAAAATAATAAAGTAAGTCGAGTATCACATGACTCACTTGATTTCCTCATTTATTCTAGGAAAATATGACTCATCCTTTCCTTGAACGCCTGCGTAGTCCAGATAGCCCAGTCCTCGTCTTCGACGGGGCGATGGGAACCAACTTACAAACCCAAAACCTGACTGCTGAAGACTTCGGCGGCCCACAGTATGAAGGTTGTAACGAATACTTAGTCCACACGAAACCTGAAGCTGTCGCTAAGGTTCACCGAGACTTTCTCGCTGCTGGTGCAGACGTAATTGAAACCGATACCTTTGGCAGTACGTCCCTGGTGCTGGCAGAATATGACTTGGCAAACCAAGCCTATTACCTCAGCAAGACAGCCGCAGAATTGGCGAAGCGTGTGGCTGCGGAATTTTCCACGCCAGAAAAACCCCGGTTTGTGGCTGGTTCCATCGGCCCCACAACGAAACTCCCTACCTTGGGACATATTGACTTTGACACCATGAAAGCTACCTTTGCCGAACAAGCAGAAGCGCTATGGGATGGTGGTGTCGATTTATTTCTGGTGGAGACTTGCCAAGATGTGCTGCAAATTAAGGCGGCGCTGAATGCCATTGAAGAAGTGTTTGCCAAAAAAGGCGATCGCCGTCCGTTGATGGTGTCTGTGACAATGGAAAGCATGGGCACAATGTTGGTTGGTTCAGAAATCAGCGCTGTGCTGACAATTCTGGAACATTACCCAATTGACATTCTCGGTCTAAACTGTGCCACAGGCCCAGACTTGATGAAACCACATATCAAGTATCTGGCAGAACATTCGCCTTTCATCGTTTCCTGTATTCCCAACGCGGGTTTACCTGAGAACGTCGGCGGTCAAGCGCACTACCGCCTGACACCGTTGGAATTACGGATGTCATTGATGCACTTTGTTGAAGATTTGGGTGTCCAAGTGATTGGGGGTTGCTGTGGGACGCGTCCAGAACACATTCAACAATTGGCAGAACTTGCCAAAGACCTGAAGCCAAAAGTTAGACATCCTAGTTTAGAACCAGCAGCAGCATCAATTTACACCACTCAGCCCTACGACCAAGATAATTCCTTTTTGATTGTTGGCGAACGTCTTAACGCCAGTGGTTCCAAGAAGTGCCGCGATTTGCTAAATGCCGAAGATTGGGATGGACTCGTTTCAATGGCGAGGGCGCAAGTAAAAGAAGGCGCACATATCCTCGATGTCAACGTCGATTATGTGGGACGCGACGGTGTACGGGATATGCACGAATTAGTTTCGCGCATTGTTAATAATGTGACATTGCCTTTAATGCTTGACTCCACCGAATGGGAAAAGATGGAGGCGGGTTTAAAGGTTGCCGGTGGTAAGTGTTTGCTGAATTCCACCAACTACGAAGATGGGGAACCCCGCTTTTTGAAAGTGCTGGAGTTAGCGAAAAAATACGGTGCTGGTGTAATCATTGGTACTATCGATGAAGATGGGATGGCGCGGACAGCAGACAAAAAGTTTGCGATTGCACAACGCGCATACCGTCAAGCTGTAGAATATGGCATACCACCCACAGAAATATTCTTTGATACCTTAGCGTTACCAATTTCCACCGGGATTGAAGAAGACCGAGAAAACGGTAAAGCCACAATTGAATCCATTCGGCGCATTCGTGAAGGATTGCCTGGATGTCATGTGATTTTGGGTGTTTCCAATATTTCCTTTGGTTTGAATCCAGCCTCGCGGATGGTACTGAACTCAGTGTTTTTGCACGAAGCAACGACGGCGGGAATGGATGCAGCCATTGTCAGTGCTAACAAAATTTTACCGCTCTCTAAGATTGAGGCACGCCATCAAGAAATTTGTCGCCAGTTGATTTATGATCAGCGGAAGTTTGAGGGTAATGCTTGCGTTTACGATCCTTTGGGAGAGCTTACCACAGAGTTTGCTGGGGTGACAACAAAACGCGATCGCTCCTTAGATGAAAGTCTCCCCATCCCAGAACGCCTCAAACGTCACATCATCGACGGTGAACGCATAGGCTTAGAAGAACATCTGAAAAAAGCCTTAGAAGAACATCCCCCCTTAGAAATTATCAACACCTTCCTGCTAGATGGCATGAAAGTTGTCGGGGAATTGTTCGGTTCTGGACAAATGCAACTACCCTTCGTCTTGCAATCTGCGGAAACCATGAAAGCGGCTGTTGCCTTTCTAGAACCGTTCATGGAAAAATCAGAATCAGGCAACAATGCCAAGGGAACCTTTATCATTGCCACAGTAAAAGGCGATGTCCACGACATTGGTAAAAACTTGGTAGATATAATCTTGTCCAACAATGGTTACAAGGTGATTAACCTGGGAATTAAACAGCCAGTGGAAAACATCATCAACGCTTACGAACAGCACAAAGCTGATTGTATAGCCATGAGTGGTTTGCTGGTAAAATCCACCGCCTTTATGAAAGAGAACTTGGAGGTATTCAACGAAAAGGGAATTAGTGTCCCCGTCATATTAGGTGGTGCGGCGTTGACTCCCAAGTTTGTGCATGAAGATTGCCAAAAAACCTACAAAGGTAAAGTTGTTTATGGCAAAGATGCCTTTTCTGACTTGCACTTCATGGATAAATTAATGCCAGCAAAAGCTGCTGGTAACTGGGAAGATTTGCAGGGATTTTTGGATGAAGTCGAAACTGCTGAACTTTCGACCAATGGTCACAAAGAACCAAAAGCTACAACTGCTGAAGAAACATCTACTGAACCAAAAGAAGTAGATACAAGACGTTCGGACGCAGTGGCGATAGATATTGAACGTCCGACACCGCCTTTCTGGGGAACGCAGTTATTGCAGCCTAGTGATATTCCCATCGAAGAAATATTCTGGCACTTGGATTTACAAGCTTTAGTTGCTGGACAGTGGCAATTCCGCAAACCAAAGGAACAATCTAAGGAAGAATATCAAGCTTTCTTAGCTGAGAAAGTGTACCCAATTTTAGAAACTTGGAAACACCGGATTATTGAAGAGAATTTGTTGCATCCCCAGGTGATTTATGGGTATTTCCCTTGTCAATCTGAGGGGAATTCTCTACATATATATGACTCAGAAAACCAATCACAACAGGTTGCAACTTTCGAGTTTCCCAGACAGAAGTCTTTAAGGCGGTTGTGCATAGCAGATTTCTTTGCACCGAAGGAGTCGGGAATTATTGATGTCTTCCCGATGCAGGCGGTGACTGTAGGGGAGATTGCCACAGAGTTCGCCCAAAAGCTGTTTGCCAATAATCAATATACAGATTATCTGTATTTTCACGGCATGGCAGTGCAGGTGGCAGAGGCTGTGGCTGAATGGACACACGCCAGAATCCGCCGAGAGTTAGGTTTTACTGCTGAAGAACCCGACAATATTCGGGATATATTAGCACAACGCTATCGTGGCTCACGGTATAGCTTTGGTTATCCAGCTTGCCCAAATATCCAAGACCAATACAAGCAACTTGAGTTATTGCAGACTGACAGAATTAACTTGTATATGGATGAAAGTGAACAACTTTATCCAGAACAATCTACCACTGCAATTATTGCTTACCACCCATTAGCAAAATACTTTAGCGCTTAATCCATATCTCCTTCCCCTCTCCTTAATAAGGAGAGGGGTGCCCGAAGGGCGGGGTGAAGTTATTATATTGTGAGCAATTCAATCAAGGCGGGATAAACATTTATAGTTATCGCTTGGCCTCACCCTAAACCTCTCCTGATAAAGGAAAGGGGGCTGGAATCGTAAATAAAAATGACTAAACTTTATAACAAAAGTAGTGAAATATATAAAAGGCGACTATTACGCCAAAATATAACAAAAGCCGAGAAACTTATTTGGGATAAAATCAGAGATAGACAGTTGGAAAACTGTAAATTTCGCCGACAATATAGTGTAGATAATACCAATTTGAAAAAAGAATGCGACAAATAGACCATTTGTAGAGACGCGATTCATCGCGTCTTTACCCAACGATGTGTTGCAATCATCAATTGAAATGGTATAAGTTTGTTATAGATTTTTATAGTTGTGAATTTAAGTTAGCTATAGAAATTGATGGCGAAAGCAATTTTCAGGAAGGTGCTGCTGAATATGATAAGGCAAGGCAAGAATTTATTAAATCAGCAGGAATTAAATTTATTAGATTTACGAATAATGATGTGTATGCTAATTTGTCTGGGGTGCTGGAAAGTATTGTTCAGAATATACGAAATTTAAGGGGATAGTAGTTGAACCTCACCCCCAGCCCCGCTGCTTATGAAAAGAGCTACGGTCTACACACAAGTCTCTCTCGACGAAATTTACGGTTTATCGAATGGCTCAAGAAAAGCTCACCCTGGTTATGGTATGCAAAACCTGTCCCTCTTCTTAATAAGGAGAGGGATTAAAGTCAAGATAGGCTGAGGTTCCGACAGTATTGCACCGAAGTTAGAACCCCTATATCTGATTATTTTGCACCCAACTGATATCTTTCCTTTAACAGATGGGTATTATAAGCTTACTCTCTTAACAACATCTTCATAAATTTGCTTTTAGATAAAATACATTTACGCAAATTTACTGTGAAGTTCTGCTCTTACCTTTATCGGGCTTTAATTAAATAATTCTCAAAAAATCAGTATTTACCGGATAAAATGAACAATTAATAAATGGTATAAATTTAATAAATTCTCTTTTGTTGTAGCTACTTTATTTGGAAGTTAGTCAAACAAGATGCAGTAATTAAATATAACCTCAACTTATGCCTACAAAAAACTTTACAGGCATAGTTAAGGATGTTTATAAAAATAAAAACACTTGACAGGGAAGCAGCTATGTCTCGGAAAAATCAGCCAGTCAAGGCAATTAAAAAAACCTTTAAACAAATTAGCAAGCAGTTGTTATCGGCAATTAACAGGCAAATAATTTGGCTCCTGCGGACTGTTTTCGGCACTCGAAGAAGACGCGGCTCGGAGAATGCTGGGTTTTTGTTGCCGACAGTGGCGATGGTAAGTTTAGTAGTCGTGCTGTTAACAACTGCAATTTTATTTCGCTCTTTTGAACGCTCCAAAAATGCTAGTAATGTCCGGGTCAATGAAGCTGTATTTAACGCCGCAGCACCAGCTATTGACAGAGCTAGAGCGAAATTAGACAAACTATTTAATGACCCCAAACTCCCACGAGCCACACCTTCAGATATAGCTTTGGAGAGTACTTTAACAAATTCTTTGAAGGAATATACTTTTGGGGATGAAACTCAACTAAATCTGAATTATACCGGTCAAACAGCACTACAAACTGCCTGGATGTTCCCCATTGATACAGATAACAATGGGAAATTTGACAGCTATACTCTTTATGGAATTTACTTCCGAAATCCGCCTATAAGTAGTGGCACATACAGCCGCGCTAGAAATCCTCTAGAGGCCAGAACTCCGCCCATGACCTCTGGTAGTATAAGCAACGGTTGTGAAGATACTCTGGGAACAAGTGCTACTTTGGTAGGGAGTACAGGCTGGTTTAATATTGCTAGTAAGCTCAAAAAAAGCTTTTTTGTCTACACTGCTAATGTTCCAATCACTAACACTAACCCACCTACAAATTACGAAGCTTTCAAAGGAAATAAAGGCTTTTCAGGTTTAGAATATCAACAAGACCGTGTACAATTACCGCTAGTTAACAATGCGGTGGTTTTTGACGATGATATACAACTTACCCCCGGCCCGGCATTTAACCTAAATGGACGGATTTTAACTAATAGTAACTTCCTGACTGGTAGCGGTTTTCAATATGTTACACTTTATCAGATTAGTAGTAAAAATTCCTGTTTTTACGATGATGACAATGCCAAAATTATTGTAGGTGGCAATTTATCAGGAGGCGGTTTCACCGCTGATGGTGATTTTAACAACACTACTGGAGTGCATTTATTCCAAGGACAAGGAATTGATCCTACCCAAACTCTTGGTGTTAAAGATAACAAATCAATAACTGAAACACCGAAGAATATTGCTTATAATAGCCTAGCTTATGTAGAGCGCATCAATCTCTTAGTGCAAAAGCAGATAACTAACGCTCCATCTACTGACCCACAGGAAGTCAAAGATGGTATTACACAGCAACTAGAAGTATTAAATCTAACTACATCTACTGTCACTACAACGCAACAAACTACTATCCGTAATAACCAGCTAGGACTTTACTTTAAAAAACGTACCCGTCGTGTACCCTATGCTGAAGTTCCTTTTGGTGTAAATGGAACAGGAACTTATACTATTAATAGTACTACATTGCTACAAGGAAGTGGTGACTCACTGCGTCCACCAGACACTTGGGTTTATCCTTTTGATCCTAGTGATGGTCAAACTAAAACTAATTATTCCAATTTAACACTTAACATTAATAATTCTAAGCTATTACCTAGTGCTACAGAAACAAGTAAGCAGCAACAACTGGGTAAAGAACAATACGTTGGCGATCGCATTTTGCTTGGTAACAACCTACCTGCATTATGGTGGAATGAGACGACATTTATTGGCTCAGATAGCACAGATACCCAAAATCTTACAAATATTAACTGGGACGATGGAACTGGAACTCGCAATCGCCGCAGTCGTGTACAGCAACTAGCTGATTTAGGAACTGTTGAGCGAGATGGAGACTGGGAATCAGCTGCTGCTACAGTGCCAACTACTCCCCAAGATCCTGTGGGTGGCTTACGGGTAGTCACTGGTGCAGGGATTTATTTGCCTCACAATTACACTGTTAGTAGTCCCAAAGCTGATTTAGACACGGCGGCGGCGGCTACAAATAGAATTTGGTCAGATATGATGCCCGTGCCTAATAGTATTGGCATTAATGGTGATAAATCAATCCAAGATACCCAAAATAGCAATATAGTATTACCCAATACTAGTTATACGCCGTATTTACGGATGCGGGCTACAGCAGTTTATCACTACCAAGCTAGTGGCTACAATGCGGCAACCCCTACACCCATTGCTTGTATAAGTAGTTTCTACGACCCTACAAACAGCACTAAAGCTACTAACCTTGCTGCTCTTCCATATAACAATACGGGTGGTAATTCCCATAATGGTATTGTCTATGCAGCTCCAACAAAGGCTGTTTCTGACTATTCAGATTTACTAAACTACCAAGCTAGTTTAAGGTATCCCAATGGTCGGTTGGTAAATGAAGTACTAAGTACCGCTCTGTCAAAAATAGCTTCCTCTAAGACACTGATACTCTCAGAGCAGTCTGCTATTCATACTGCTATTTGTGCCATCCAAATATTAGACGGTACTATCGGCAATCCAGATGCTACTGTCATCCCTCACGGCGCAATTTACGAAACTGCTTTTTTAGATGCGAGACAGATTAAGGCAATTCATAAAGATGCATCAACAGCTGGTGTAGAAACATTCACCAACCGTGATGGTGTAAACGGAGATGGAACTACTGGGACAATAGCAAACGTACCAGATCCATCTGCTGGTTCCTCGGCTCCAGACTATGAACTCGCCAAAGAAACCCGCCAGCCCCTGGAAATTCGCGCCACTGTATTAGATATTAATAAGTTGCGGACAACAACTTATGGCACAGCAACAATACAAGAATACTTAATTCCCAATAGCGGTATTATTTACGCTACTCGTGATGATGCACTTTTGGATTTAAGTGCCAGTTCTAGTAGTGGCACAGATGCACAAAAAACAAGTAGCCCTGTAGACTTCAAGCTTGACCCAACTCGCCGTCCCAACGCCATCATGTTAATCAATGGCAACCCAATCTGGCGTGTTCAGGGTTACAGAGATGCAGAAAAAGGCTTGATTTTAGCCTCTAACTTGCCTGTATATATTAAAGGCGATTTTAATAAACATACCGGAGAAGAGTTTAATACAGCTCTAGCTAGTGATTTGGGCAATTTCTACTCTCGCACTGCATCAGACCGTAATAAAAACTTTGCTTGTCGTAGTGGTGACGCTAGACTACCAAACTGTACCACTGGGGACGAATGGCGACCTGCCAGCGTGTTGTCAGATGCCATCACACTTCTTTCTAATAACTTCACGTTAGGCTACCGCAGCGATGGAGACTATGACCTAAATAATAACTTGGGTGATACTAATTCCATTACCGCATTTCAAAACAATGGGTTTGCTACCAACAACGCTAATGTCGTCAATGCTTCCTGGTATGGTACTGACGGCTTGCCCAAAGACCTTGATGGTAATACAACTAATGGTATGCAAGGTAGTTCTTACCTCAATAACTTTGTTACACCCATCCAGCGAAGGAAAAATGCCCCAGAGTATTTAATGGAGGTCTGTCCGAAACTGCCTGTTTCAGCTTGCGATCCGGGTACTGATTGGTATGTAACAGTACCCGCTGATGGTGGTCTAAAAGCCTCTGATATTCCTAACGCTACTGTCAGTTTTTCTCTTGCTACCCATAAAGCAGGTACAACTGTACAATTACCGACTGATTCTAAATATCTAGGCTATCCTCGACGTGTTGCCTTTCTCCGTAATGCATCTGGAGTACTGACGGTTGATGGTAATAAACCAACCATTATAGGTATCAAGAGTGGCGCAATAACTCAATTTCCATTGAGTAGTTTTGATACTAATAGACCAGATTCCAAAGATAATGCTCTATGGTTCCGAACAACTGCTACTAATGACGATACTAAACCGCCAAAGGTTACTCTAAGCTCAGATCCAAGCGCTCATCAACCAATTTTATCGCCAGTTTTACAAATTCAAGTGGCTTTTGGCACTGATGAAAATGCATCACCAACATCAATTAGCAGAATAGGCCCTAGTAATACACAGGATAGTAACTGGATACAACATGCAAAAAGTACCACCTTTAACTTAGCCGCAGCAGGCGGAGACACCCCAGCTCGTCCTACAGAAGATAATGGTGGTTTACACAACTTTGTCCGCCTTTTGGAAAATTGGAACCCAACTGGCGACCTAAACGCAGCTATTCCAGCTATAATTAATGGCTCTTTTATCCAAAGAACTCGTAGTGTCTATGCTACTGCACCATTTGTAGCATACTTAAGTTCTGGCTCATCTATCGCACCATATCCGATCGCTAATGCTAGTGGTCAAGTACCTTTTTATCAAGCTCCTAAACGGCAGTGGGGTTACGATGTTGGCTTGCTGTCGCAATCACCAGACGCATTTTCGCAAAAGTTAGCGATAACACCAGATGACAAACCCAATGAATACTTCCGGGAAGTTGGTCGAGATGATGCATGGGTGCAAACATTGTTGTGTGCCAAAAAAGTCTCCGACAGTAGTTATGCCGTCGATGCCGATCAACGTCCTAGCTGTAGTTAATCTTTAATTCCTAGAAAGGGTGAGTAACTATGATTAAGCACAAACAACAGCAAGTAAGTCAACTATGTGATGAGTCTGGTTTCACGATCATTGAGTCGTTGGTAGCAATGCTACTAGTTACTATTTTACTAGCAGCGATCGCACCTACCATCGTCATTGCAACAGCAACTCGCGTCCAATCAAAACGCGTAGAACAAGCCACACAAGCTGCAAGAAGTTTCATTGACGGTGTAAAAACGGGAGCAGTGACAGCCCCTACTACCACTACTGCACCCGATGGAACATTAGCTGGCAATTTACTTAACACAAATATGCCACCTCCTACATCATCAACATCGTTATATTGCGTGACAAAAAACGCAAGCAACAACCTAATTATTAGTACAACAGCCTGTACAAACATCCTATTTTACATTCAGGCTAAAACAATTACAGTAACCACAAGCACCCCAATTGATAGCACAGGTATACCAAAGGATGGTTATCGTCTAGGAATTCGGATTTATCGGTCAGATATTGACTTTACTAAACCTATCTATCCTAGCGACAGTAGTAACCGAAAAACACAAAACACTTTCACTGGAACTTTGGGCGATCGTCAATCCCCATTAGTGGAAATGACCACTGAAATTGGTTCTAGAAATACTTCCTTCAATGCTCTGTGTCAGCGTCTTGCTATTACTAGCAGCACTACTAGTAACAGCACTTGTAATTAATTCCTGTGCAGTGAGGTTGGAAGCTGACTTTTCACGTTATGTGGATGGAAAACCAACGTGAAATCTAATCCCTTAGCCCCTTTCTCTACAAGGAAAGGGGGGAAAATTCAAAGCCTCTCTCCTTTTAGGAGAGAGGTTTGGAGAGAGGTTTTCCAGATCCCGTGAAAAGCCAGGATTGTAAAGATATAACTTTCAAGACGGTGATCATTCTATAACCGTAATGGTTAACATTCTGAATATATAGTATACCAGTACACCACCATTCACTAGATGTATTTCTATTACTAAGAAGCAGACCGTAGTTATGAAGAATGTATTCAGATTTATTCTCAGCATTCAGCTGAAACACTCTAAGTTTGTTCAGCAAGTTCATGGTTTTACCCTGATAGAACTTTTGGTAGCCTTATTGCTGGCATTCCTTGTGATTACACCACTGCTAGGATTCATGGTTAATATTCTCAGTACAGATCAGAAGGAGCAAGCAAAAGCAAATTCTGAACAAGAAATCCAGACAGCAGTTAATTACATTGCCAATGATTTACAACAAGCTGTCTACATATATGATCAAACTGCACTGACTACCAATTCAAACACTGTCCCAGCAAGCTCAGGAATTCAAGACCAAATACCACCTGTTAAAAAAGCTGGTGTTTGCGATTCTTCTGATACTACTGTTACTTGTAAACCAATTCTCGTATTTTGGAAACGTAAGTTTCTCCAAGATGGGGTTATACTTTCCAGCAGCACTACAACAGATACAAAAGATGATACTTTTGTTTACTCACTAGTTGCCTACTATTTAATCAAAGATAGTAATACTACTTGGTCAAAAGCGGCTCGTATTGCCAGATTTGAAATTAGTGATGGAGTTCTGGCTCCTGGCGGTGTCAGTTGTGGTACTGACTATCCCAATGATAAATATATTAACCTCACCAACTGCCCCGATAAAGGTTTTCAGCGTTTTAACCTGAATTTACCAGGTGCCGCAGGTATAAAAAATCAAATGAATTCATGGAAAACAGCCTCGTCAGCTTACACTCAACAACCTTTAGTATTAATTGATTTTATTGATCAAACTTCTATTGGTTCAACAACTCTTACTTGCCCCACTGGAACAACACTTAACTCAGGTAGTTTTATGGGCTTTTATACTTGCGTTGATGTTGCCAACACGACAGCACAGGTGTTTTTACGAGGCAATGCACTAGCTCGGTTGCAAAATAGCAATTTCGATTACTCTTCAAATAACCAAACTTACTTTCCGACAGCAAGTGTCCGCGTGCAGGGACGTGGATATTTATATAGTAAATAAACTTCAGAATAAACAACACAACTAATAGTGGGGCATTATGGGCAACCTAACTTTAAAGTTATTCCACACTAGGATGTGTAATAAAAATACCAAAGAGCGATTTCATTTTCAAGACGATGCTGGTTTTACTTTAATAGAAGTGATCGTAGTAGCGCTAATGATCGGAATTTTAGCAGCGATCGCAGCACCTAGTTGGGTTGCCTTTGTAAATAGACAGAAGGTAAATAAAGCTAACGACGCCGTTTTAGCCGCACTGCAAGAAGCACAGCGCGAAGCTAAAAACAAAAAACTTAGCTATAGTGTCAGTTTTCAGAAAAACAACACAACCCAAAATGTAGAGGTTGCTATTTATCGTACCGATGCTGTAATTAGCACATGGACATGGAAACCTTTAGGGGCGGATGTAGGCGTTAGCTCTGATCAATTTTTGCTAGGTACAAATCTCAGTGGCGAAAACACTGCTGCTTCATCTGTATCCTACACTTTAAGTGCATCAAAAAAAATTACCTTTGACTATATGGGGGCTTTACCCAATGCAAGCTTTGGAACAGCTATAGCCCCTTCGACAGAGCCACCTGGGTTAAAAATAGTGGTAGCTGTACTAAGTTCTGCAAATTCTACATCGCCTAGTAGTGTAAAACGATGCGTCATTGTGAAAACTCTTTTAGGATCATTGCTCACAGCAAAAGACAATGAATGCAGTTAAGCTTATGTAGTAATCTTTATTTAAAGATACGTGATAGTACTGTATATAAAACTGCACATTGATTGCAAAATTAAAACATTAGGTGCAGTTTTAATGTTTGATAAATTTATTTAAGAATCGCTGATAAATTAGCCATTGGCTGAACATATTAAAAGCGTCCTAATCAAAATATTCCTTTTGTCAAATGACTGAAAACCTTGATTTTACTGTAGCTATCCCAACTTATAACGGTGAAAGTCGTTTACCTGAACTACTAGAACGGCTACAAAAACAACTTCACACCGAAAATTTATCTTGGGAAATTATAGTTGTAGACAACAACAGCACTGATAACACAGCTAAAGTTGTTGAAACCTATCAACAAAATTGGCAGTGTCCTTACCCTTTAAAGTATTGCTTTGAAGCAAAACAAGGAGCAGCTTATGCTAGAAAAAGGGCAATTGCAGAAGCTAAAGGTAGATTAATAGGTTTTCTAGATGATGACAACTACCCAGTATCAAATTGGGTATCCGCAGCTTATGCTTTTGGTGAAAAGTATCTCAAGGCGGGAGCTTATGCCAGCCAAATTCATCCTGACTGGGAAGTAGAACCACCAGAAAACTTTCAGCGAATTGCTCCATTCTTGGCAATTACAGAGCGAGGTAATTTACCGCTATTATATGAAGCAGCTAAAAAATTACTACCCCCATCTGCCGGACTTGTTGTCCGTAAACAAGCCTGGTTAGAAAGTGTACCAGATAATCCTATTTTAACTGGCAGAGTTAAAGGCAATATGCTTACCAGTGAAGACTTAGAAATGTTGTCTTACATCCAAAAATCAGGATGGGAGATTTGGTATAACCCTGAAATGGAAGTTTTTCATAAAATACCAAGCTTCCGGTTACAAAAAGACTATCTAATTCCATTTTTTAGAGGTATTGGACTTAGCCGTTATGTAACTAGAATGGTAAATATAAAACAGGTCTATAGACCTGTTGCTCTTTTAACTTATATGATAAATGACCTGCGTAAAATTGTTTTACATTTACTCAAATATCGAACTAAGCTAAAGCAAGATTTAGTACTTGCTTGCGAAATGGAACTTTTTTTAAGTAGTTTCCTTAGCCCTTTTTATCTTTGGAAAAATGGATATTTTAAGAAATAAATTATCAAAATATTAGATATTATGACTGAATTAGCCGTTAAAAATTTAGATGTTAGCGTAGCCATTCCTGCATATAATGGGGCAACTCGCTTACCTAAAATTTTAGATAAACTCTTAAGCCAGACAGGAGTAGAACAACTTAGCTGGGAAATTATTATTGTAGATAACAATAGTTCTGATAACACATCTGAAATCATCCAGAAATACCAAAAAATATATGATGGAAACTGTCATTTAAGATATTTTTTAGAAACCGAACAGGGAGCAGCATTTGCACGACTGAGGGCAGTACGTGAAGCAAGAGGGGAGCTAATCGCATTTTTAGATGATGATAACTTACCTGCTCCTGATTGGTTATCAGAAGCATATAGCTTTGGATTAGAGCATCCTCAAGCAGGTGCTTGGAGTGGACAGATTCATGGTGATTTTGAAGTAAAGCCGCCAGAAAACTTTGAAAGAATTCAAGCTTTCTTAGCTATCAGAGAACATGGCTCAAATCCACATTTATTTGATGCAGATAATTTAAGGCTTCCTCCTGGTGCAGCGCTTGTTGTCAGGAAAAAAGCATGGCGTGAAAATGTACCACAACGACCTAATTTAAGTGGTAAATTACCCGGTATTTTGGTGCAGGGTGATGACTATGAACCATTACTTTATATACATTATGCAGGCTGGCAAATTTGGTATAACCCTGCTATGCATACTTATCATCAAATACCACATTGGCGACTTGAGAGAGATTATCTCCTAACTTTGGCCCGCGGCTGTGGGTTGTGTATTTTCCAGCTACGCTTGATAAATACTAAAAAGTGGCAAAAACCGATAGTTTTTGTGAAAACTATCTTAGGGAATTTACGCCGAGTATTACAGCATCTCATTCAGTATAGAGGGCAATTTAAAAATAATCTAATTCCCATTTTTGAGATGGAGTTTTATTTGGCTAGTATGATGAGTCCTTTTTACTACTTTAAATGTAATTTAGACAGAGTATTAAAAAATAAAATAGCTCAATAGAATGATTAAATCTACGAGCAGAAAATTGCCAAAAATTTCTGTAATCATCCCTGCTTATAATAGTGAAAAAACTATTAAGCATACAATTAAATCTGTTTTAAATCAAACTTTTTCTGACCTAGAATTAATTGTAATTAATGATGGTTCGCAAGATTCAACAATAGAAGTTATTGCAGAAATTCAAGACTCACTAATAAAAGTATTTTCTTACCCTAATGCTGGCGGGAATGTCAGCCGTAACCGAGGTCTACACCTTGCAGTTGGAGAATTTGTTAGTTTCTTAGATGCAGATGATCTTTGGACACCTGATAAACTTCAGTCTCAGTTAAAGGCTCTGCAAGAAAATGTTACTGCGAAAGTTGCTTACAGTTGGACTGATTATATTGATGAAAATGGTGAATTCATACTTTCAGGCAAGCGCGTTAATTTAAATGGAAATGTTTATGAAAGTTTGTTAATAAATAACTTCCTAGAGAATGGTTCCAATCCTTTAATTTGTAGAAAAGCTTTAATTAAATTAGGTGGCTTTGACGAATCTCTAAGTGCGGCTCAGGATTGGGATATGTGGCTGCGATTAGCTTCTAAGTTTGATTTTATATGTGTGCCATCTGTACAAATCTTATATCGTATAAGTGCTAATTCTGTTTCTTCCAATCTTGTCAGACAGGAAAAATCCTGCCTGCAAGTGCTTGAAAAAGCTTACAAGGAAAGACCCTCTCTAGGAGATGCTACGCGAACGACACTAAAGCATAGTTGGAATATGAGCCTAGCAAATTTATACAAATACTTGACCTGCAAAGCGCTACAAAAGCCATTTAACAGAAAAAAAGGTTTAGCAGCTGCTATATTTTTGTGGAAGTATTTTCTTTATGACCCTTCAAGACTTCAGAATATAAATTTCACCTTAAAACTGTCATTGAAAATTGTCATAGTCCTTATAGTACCTACCTTGCTAGACAGTATTACTAACCAGCGCGAAGTAAGAAGGCAAAAAGCTGAAACATTGCTCAACGACTGGGTAGTTGAAAAGCGATCAGAAGACAAAAATGGATATCCGGGTGCAGTTACCGTTTCTAGTTAATTCAAAAAATATCTTGAATAAGGATTCCAGTAGTGGTTTTACACTATTAGAAACTTTAGTAGTTGTTTCATTAATTGGTATATTAGCCACGCTGGCAATACCTAACTGGCTGGCTTTTGTGGAAACTCGCCGTCTCAACACTGCCCAAAACCAAGTTTACCTTGCTATGCACCAAGCTCGAAGCCAAGCCACCAAGGAAAAATTAACTAGGCAAGCCAGTTTTCGCATACAAAATGGTGTCGTGCAATGGGCAGTTCATCAAGCAGAAACAGGACAATTCATTCCTGATGCTGTTAAAAACAATAGCAGCCTATGGTATAACCTTGACGCAAGTACTCGCATTGATGAAGAGGAAAATAATAAAGGAAAAAAAGAAACAACTTTACGAAAACAGACTTCACAGCAAGTATGGCGAGTTTTATTTAACTACCAAGGTTGTCCTATCTATGAAGTTGGAGATGAGTGTATTAACACATCACTAAGAACACTTGGACAGATAACTCTATACAGCCAAAATAATGTAAAGACTAAGCGTTGCGTCTATGTCTCTACGATTTTAGGGGCAATAAAAACTGGAAAATCTCATCTCAGAGCCAACGAAAACGACAAGTATTGCTATTAAGATATTTTTAGTTTATTCAAATAAGGTATTGTATGCTGAAATTACCAACAAACCCAAAACAGCACCTGATTATTTTCACTCGCTATCCAGAAGCAGGGAAGACTAAAACCAGACTGATACCTGCTTTGGGAACTGTTGGTGCTGCCAATCTTCAACGGGAAATGACTGAACATACAATATTTCAGGTTCGAGAATTGCAAAAAGCCATTGCCATATCTGTGGAAGTGAGATTTGCAGGTGGCGATTTGCAACTTATGCAAAACTGGCTGGGGTTGGATTTGGTTTACCAGTCTCAAGGTGAAGGGGATTTAGGTTCGCGGATGGCGCGATCGCTTTTCGAGGCTTTTCAATCTGATGCCACAAAAGTAATTATCATCGGTACAGATTGTCCTGGAGTCAATGCCCAGATTCTAGAGACAGCCTTTGAAAAGTTACGCACCTTTGACCTCGTACTTGGCCCTGCGATCGACGGTGGATATTACTTAATTGGGTTGCGGCAACCCATCCCGGAGTTATTCGTTAACATCGAGTGGGGAACTGCTCAAGTATTCCAGAAAACCGTGGACATTGCCCAGAAACTTAATTTATCATACGTGAACTTGTTGCCTTTAGCTGATGTTGACCGACCGGAGGATCTGCCAATTTGGGAACAAGCCCTTGCAAGAAAGATGGAAAAATGAGGGAGATATAGCGATTTTTATATGGATGCAAAACCCACTAGGGGCGCATATTTGTCATTGGTGTCTACTTTTGCCTTGGCTCAGGGAATTCGCGGCTACACAAACTCTCGTCCACCTCCGTGGACTAATACAAAATCTTTGATTCTTAACCCACGGAGGCAGGTTTTGTCTCGTGTAGACGCGTTTTATAACCGCTCTTTTAACGTTAAGTTGACACGCATGGGCTGACTCACCCGCCTCGAACTAAAGTTCTTTGGCTTTTAGCTAAAGTCTACTCAAGTAGACTAAAGATTTTTGGCTATATTTTAGTCATCTCTCAGATAACTTTCGCTATTAGCAAGGAAGTTCAGTTCCTTGCGAGACATGACTTTTACGTTAAGTTGACACCAATGCATATTTGTGCGCCCCTACAAAATGCCTATATTACGACCCATTGAGAACTGTAATAAGGTAAATCGGGTAATTAATAAGTCTTTTCTTACAGCCCCGCATCATGTTCGTATCTTAAAACACCACAAATTTCCTGAAGACACTGCACATAACAAATGTTACTGTGGCCTAGTTGAAAACCAAGAGGCAGAGAGCCTTAAGCAGTACTGCATCTGCTTTATGTTTCTACACAACAGTTAGAGTCATGGGCACAATATTCAAGTAAGTTGAAATATGAAAATCACTCGTATTCACCGCCAGTTCAAAAAATTATGGTTAACCGTTTTACTTCCGTGAGTACTGCTCTCACACTTAAGGTAGTTGGAATAATTTGCATTTTGTCGTTTTTCGTTGACTTTTTTATTCTATTGTTACCCTTTCAACCGACAGATCGGGTATGGCAAATCAACTTAGCAACAGCGCTAGTTGATCGGGGAATTGTGCCTCTCGTAGGTTTGGGGCTGCTGTTTGCTGCCTATTGGATTGATAGTGCTGATGCAGCAGATCGCCCCCAAGGTATCGATTTAAGATTTCCCGCCGTCATCCTCTCAAGTATTTTAGGGTTGATGTTCTTGCTGATTTTTCCCCTGCACCTTAATAACGTCAATCAAGCTAAGACTCAAACACTTAACCGCATCGCCCAAGAAGCAGATCAGGCAGAAACTCAACTGAAGAATCGGTTATCGCAATTGCAAGCACAACTGAATACTGAGCAAGGAAAAGCTCAACTAAATCAACTGCGAAACCAAACCAAAGCTCAGTTTAGTGAAATCCTCAAAGATGATCAAAAATATAAGCAAGCGCTTGAAAGCTCTCAAATTCCCGCAAATATCAAAGAGTTACTGAAGAAAGCTAAAACAGATCCCCAAGTACTTGACAAAGCTATCGAACAACAAACAGATATTCAGACGCTGCAAACTCAACAACTGAGCCAAGTTCGCCAGCGCAGAGACGAAGCAGAGAAACAAGCTAAAGATACTGCTTGGAAGTCTGGGCTGCGGATTGGTATTAGCAGTTTGCTGTTGTCCATTGGTTACATTATCATCGGCTGGACAGGCTTAAGAGGTAGGGGTGCTGTACAAGGTGGTAAACCTAGAGCTACCGCACGCTAATCCATTATCGGCATGGCAGTAGAACGTATCCAAAAATTCTTGACGGCTGATACTGCCATGCGCCTAGTAGCTAATAACAATAAAAAGGCAATTATCAGTTAGTAAAATCGCTATAAAACTTGGGTAATGTTCTCAATTTACATACTGACATATAACGAAGAGTTAGATATTGCTGCTTGTATCGAATCGGCGATGCTATCGGATGACATTATTGTTGTCGATTCATGCAGTAGCGATCGCACTGTGGAAATCGCCAGTCGCTATCCCATCCGCGTCATTCAACACGCTTTTGAAAGCCACGGTCGCCAACGCACCTGGATGTTACAGTCTATCCCTCCAAAGCACGAATGGGTTTATATTCTCGAAGCTGACGAGCGCATGACACCAGAACTGTTCGCGGAATGCGAAAAGGCAAGTCAGAGTCCAGACTACATCGGTTACTACGTGGCTGAACGTGTCATGTTCATGAATCGTTGGATTCGCTACAGTACACAGTATCCCCGTTACCAAATGCGCCTCTTCCGCCACGGTAAGGTCTGGTTTACAGACTACGGTCATACTGAACGGGAAGTTTGTGAGGGTGCAACTAGCTTTTTAAAAGAGACATACCCACACTACACTTGTAGCAAAGGCTTGAGTCGCTGGATTGACAAGCATAACCGTTATTCTACAGACGAAGCTCAAGAAACGCTATATCAACTAGAAGAGGGAAAGCTCAACTGGCAAGATTTATTCTTTGGCAAATCGGAAGTCGAAAAACGCCGCGCCCTGAAAGATTTGTCTTTGCGTTTACCCGCCAGACCTCTGCTACGGTTTGTATATATGTATTTTTTCTTAGGCGGTTGCTTAGATGGACACGCCGGATTTGTTTGGTGTACATTGCAGGCATTCTACGAATATCTGATTTTGCTCAAAGTCTGGGAAATGAAGTATTGGAAAACTTCACTCAATTTATAGTCAAATATAGTCAAGAATAGTCGCCTATTTATTATTGAAGAAAAGTGGTAAGATTTAGCAATTGAGGCAGCAATTTTTTATGCGACAAGTTGAGAAGCACGTTATTAAAAGAGGTGATGCTTGGTTTGATTATTGCAGTCAAATAACTACAATTTCCCGCAAGCTTTACAACACGGCTCAATTCACTCAACGCCAGGGTTTTTTCTTTGGTTGGAGTACACAATCTCAAGCAAAACTAGACTTACTATTTAAACAAGACGAAAATTACAAAGCACTTCCCGCAAAAGTTGCACAACTTGTATTAAAACAAAATGCCGATGCCTGGCTTGCTTACTACAAAGCATTGAAAGAATATAAGCTAGAGCCAAGTAAATTCACTGGGAAACCAAAACCCCCAGGCTATATTGATGATAAAAATTTAGTCAAGTTCAATAATCAAGCAATTGGTAAAAGAGAATTTAACAAGGGCTGGATAATCCCGTCAATGTCACCAATCAAAATTCCAGTCAAGCCCGAATTAAGGTTTCAGGATTTATGTGAGGTACGAATTGTGCCGAAAACTGGTTACTTTGTAATTGAAGTAGTTTATGAAGTACCAGACCAATCGCAGTTATGCAGCAGTTTAAATCCACAACTTAATGCGGCGATTGATATCGGGTTAGATAACCTAGCAACCATTGTTTTTAACGACCCGACCATTCAACCAATTGTTGTAAATGGCAAGCCTCTAAAATCAATCAACCAATTCTACAACAAACAGATTGCCAAGTATAGAGGATTCATTAAAGTTGGCACATCACATCGAATTGCAAACATAGTTCGCAATCGCAACAATTTTGTGGATTCATATTTGCATCAATCCACATTTAGGATTGTGGATGAATTTTTACGCTTGGGTGTCACTCATGTATCAATAGGTAAAAATGAACAATGGAAAACACATCTTGATTTAGGTAAGCGAACCAACCAAAGTTTTACTCAAATACCCCATGCTAAATTTATCGAAATGCTGACTTATAAACTCCAACGAGTTGGCATTATCGTTGTGGTAAACGAAGAATCGTACACTAGTCGCGCTTCGTTTATTGATTGGGACAATATCCCAACTTATGACCCCGACAACAAGGTAAAATACACCTTCTCAGGAAGGCGCGTCAAAAGAGCCTGGTATGTGAGTAAGAATGGTTTTAAAATTCATGCCGACGTAAATGGTGCATTTAACATCGGCAGAAAAAGTAATCCCGAAGGGTTTGATTGTCTCAATTCTATTCTACTCTATTCCCCCATATACTCCTCAACTTAACCCCACCGAGTGTATCTGGCCATTACTTAGAGAACGATTAGCCAATCAAGTATTTGATACACTCGATTCTTTAGAGACTGTCTTGATTGAACGGTGTCAGTGGTTGATGAACAATCCAACCACTGTTAAAGGAGAAGTCGGATTTTCTTGGTTGTGTTCAATATAACGAAATGTAACAATACTATCTTTGGCAACTTCGTATTAGACGCAACAGCAATTCTGGCACAGGAGAGTACACAACAGTTACAGTGCGCGGATTCGGAAACGACACAGGCTGATGTGGCGTAAAATTTGAAGGTGCGATCGCCTACGATGGACGGGTACGCGATCGCAAAATTCAGAATTTCAGAAGTAGGGTAGCACGGCTGTGCTACCCTACGGCGTATTACATCTAACAAAAACTACCATAATAAATTAATATTTTTAACAGAACATTTTCATCGCAAACCTCCGAGAAACCCTGTCGTTCTAGGGCAGGGAAGGATAGGAGTGTCAAAGAGTATGGCTCGATCAAAGATTTTTTACAGAATATCTAATAGAATGTGAGGTATACAAAGAGCTTTTTGTGTCAATAATAACCTCTTTTTGTGCAAGACTCTCTTACAAAGTTGCTCCTCTTGGGGAGACCCCAAGACCGCACTTTGCGCTTTATTCAATTATAAGACGGACTCGTAAAACTGAGTGCATTGTAAAATGCTTAAAGGAGGACGAGTGCAACTAGTTGAAAGGCACGTAATCAAGAAATCTCACAAATATCACCAAGAAATAGACAACCTATGTTTTTTGTCTAAAAATCTTTATAACGTAGCTAACTATCTGATTAGACAAAAGCTGTTTCAATCAGGCGAAATTCTTAATTACAATCAGGTTCAAAAACTATTTTCTGGTAGCGTTGACTATAAAGCAATACCAGCTAAAGTAAGTCAGCAGATTTTAATGGTTTTAGATAAAAATTGGAAAGCTTTTCAAGCTGCTTCAAAGTCTTATTTAAAAAACCCCTCGAAGTTTTTAGGTAAACCTAAATTACCAAAATACAAGCACAAAACTGATGGGAGGAATTTGCTAATCTACACAGTCCAAGCTTTATCTAAACCTGCTCTGGCAAAAGGTTTTGTCAACCCAAGTCAAACAAATATTTTTATACCTACTAATGCAAAAGATATTGCCCAAGTTAGGATAGTGCCAAAACTTGACCACTACGTTGTTGAGGTTGTTTATCACAAAGAAATTGAAGAAAAGCAATTAGAAACCACAAGAATTGCGAGTGTTGACTTAGGGTTGAATAATTTAGCGGCTGTAACTTTCAATCAAGCCGGACTAGTCCCGTTCTTGATAAATGGCAGACCTTTAAAATCTATCAACCAATTTTTTAACAAGAAAAAAGCTGAGTTACAAGCAATCCTTAAAACTGGCACATCTAAGAGACTGAAAAAACTTTGCACTAAACGTAACTTGAAAGTTGACGACTATTTACACAAAGCAAGTCGTTATCTAATCAACAAGCTAGTTGAGTTAAATATTGGTATTTTAGTTATTGGTAAAAACGACAACTGGAAACAAAAAATTGCTATAGGTAATCGAAATAACCAAAATTTTGTACAAGTACCTCACACAAGGTTTATTGATCAAATTACCTATAAAGCAGAGCTAACTGGAATAAAGGTAATTGTTAATGAAGAAAGCTATACAAGTATTGCAAGTTTTTGGGATCAAGACGAGATACCAGTTGTGCGCTCCGTTGATTCCAAAACTGTGAAAGCAGGCTTGTTAGATTTCTACGAAATCGAAAGCCAATGCCCGCAGGTAGGAATCAGCCATAACTTCAAGTTTATTTAGCTTGAGTTTGGCTAACTTG
>NZ_JAIVFS010000210.1 GCF_020829645.1 Nostoc mirabile CHAB5784
CTGGGGCAGATATACTACATAATTATTAAAGGTCGCGGATACTTTGAGGCTGACAAGATAATATTTTTAATCTCTAATTCCATTTGATTTGCGTTCTCTCATATCGCTTTTAGTCTAAACTCCAGTTCTAAAGGATGTGCGCGGCCTGGTTTGACTAGTTGGTAATATCCATTTTGGGAAGCGTATGCAATACCTGCTTCTCCTAGTTCTTTGAGTGCAGCATCTACCTCCGAAATTTGTTTCAGGGGCAAACCAAGGGCGTGACGCAATAATTGTTGGTCTGCTTGTAAATTTGCACCACCACTACTAGCAACATCTAACATTAATAAAGCACGTAGTAAACGTCCTTCTATTCCGCTTTCTATTTGTTCTGGTGACAAATTTTGACTAGCTTCTTTATAAGCTTGTAATAAATCTGGACGCTTTTCTTGCAGCGTACTTTCAAAATATACAAATAAATTATCTAATGATAATAAGCTTATCCATCCATTGGAAACTTCCGCACTCGCTTGGGAAACAAAGCGCTTTAAACCCCGCTCATCATCCCAGATGAATCTAAACATTGTGCGTTCGTTTTGTGCGAGAACGGCGTTTAATCTTGGTAAACAATAAGTAGTTAATGGGTGTAATGGAAAACAACCTTGTACTACCTTCTCTAATAGCCATTCACGACTACTGCTAGCAGTAGCACGATTCCCCCATAAGCCCATAGCTAAGGTGAGTAAGTCGTCTTGCTGTGCTTGAGCATTATCAAACAAACGCTCGCTGGGGATAAGTTTAGCAATGGAAGCACTTATCAATTCTTCCGTGTTTTGCGATCGCAACTCATTTTGAAGGAAACGTCCACCACTGCGTTCCAACGCGGCTTGTGCTTCCTGAGTGCTACCTTGGGCGCTGGCAAAACTTTGTAAACTAACTACATAAAAATGCAGTTGATTTCTTCCAGAACGCCCAGCAGCTTCTGCTAAATTATCAATACCTTTCGTGTCCACAACTGCGGTTGAAGACTCACCCAGTTTTTGTAGCAAATGTGTAAACTCATCCGCAATCACAAAAATCCCACTATATTCACCTGCTTCTACCAGCTTTTGCGCCACTTCAAAAAACGCTTCTGATGGTCTTTCAATCACAGCATTTGGTTGAAAAGGTGTGCCACTAGCTTTTTGAGCTGCGGGACGGAAAATACCTAAAGCTGAGTCAGCACGGGGGCTTTTTAACTCATTTTTGAGTTGATTTAATGTCCGACGATAATCATTTTCTAAAATATCTGATAATCGCTGAATGATATCAGGATAATCACTTTCCCATGTTTCAATCTGATTTAAAGCCGCTTGATAATAAGTATTACCCAGTAAATCTTCTAAATTATTTTCCTCAAGAGCATCAGCTAAACCACGCAACACAAAACTATTAAAAGTAATGGCTGTATCTGCTTGTAAAAGTACAAGTAAAAAAGGTGGTTTTTCTAAGCGAGCATCATATATGGCTTTTGCTTTTGAATCATTCAAAAGCCGTAGTTTCTGAAAAAATGGTTTTAAAAGTGGGTCGTCGGCAGAGCGTGTGATATAATTTGCAATCATCAACATCAAATCAGATTTACCCGTGCCGTAAGTACCGACAAAAGAACGGGCGCGTTGTTCGGAATTAGATTGCAGACTATCCCGAACACTCATAAAGATGTCGAGAATTTCTGGAGTAGGGATATAGTTTTCAACGAAGTGGCGGTTCTGTTCCTGATCAAAAAAGTCATTCGGTAGTTGGACGGAAGGTTTAAATCCACCTTGTACTCCAACTAACTCCCCCATCCTTCGTGTCATAGCAGTATTTCCTCTGACATCTCAAATATATGATTTTGACTCATTCCAGACAGTATTTTCCCTAACTCTAACTTTGCGTGCTTGCGAGTTATCAACACCACACCAGTCCGCAAATCGGTAGCACGCCCAACTTGCCTAAAAAACACCTCTTGCTGTTGCGGAGTCCACCAACCTAACAAAGGTTCAATCTCATCAACCACAACAAACTCAGCCGCAGTATCATTACATACTAATTTTAATATTCCCAAAAAATCTTCCGGACGATAGGTTTCTTCCCGTCCAATCAGATTTTCTAAAAAGTCAGGGTCAAGTGTAAAGTTGATATATTTCCAACCAGTACGGCTACAAAGCGATCGGCAAAGGGAAGTTTTTCCAGAACGGGGCTTTCCAATAACCCAGAGAACGCGGTATCGAGCTTGCTGACTACATACCAAGCGGACTTGTTTCTCAAGTGAATCAAGCAAAGTATCAAATTTCATCGCTGGCTGTAGTAACGTTCTAGTAACAGGTGTGGTGGTTCCAAATACAGTCGGTTGACTGGCTCGTGTTGTGTTTGTGAAAAACTTAAACAGCCCAAACCTGTTAATTCGCTGACAAACTGACGCACCTGTGGCTCCGAAGCTTGGCAAATATGCCCCAGGCTACCTTCTTCCTTACACAATTGGGGGAAGCTTAAAGTATTCGTTTGATTGTAATGACGCCGCCACCAATCAAATAACACATACCCTATTACCAAAATTTGTGGGAAATTAGGGGAAGCTACGCTGATGGTGGTTTTTTCTTTACCTAAAATCCCTAATTTGCTAAACCCTTGCGGGCGTATGTATGTACTAATAGCTGTGGAAGGGTCTTTTTTTAGTGCGGAGCGATTTTTAACTTCATCCCCCATAACACTGGCAAAATACGAAGTAAATTGTTCAGCAGTGAAACTCAAGCCAGGTGAAAGAAATTCATTCATCAGAACACGCCACGCTTGAGAACATTCAGTGTGTTTCGTGGATAAATAATAATGCAGTATCCATTGCGTCCCCAAGTCTGTTAAATTTGGGTCGTAATTAAAAGCTAACTTGCCAAAGGGTGTTAGTTCGTAGCTTCGTCCCCGTTGACGTTGTTCTCCTAGCGTTGCTAAACCCGTATGACGTAACCACGCGGAAAATCCTTCTGCAACAGGCCGATTAACAGCCATACAAGTCGCCAAAGCATCATGACCCAGTTCAGGCTGAGTCTCAACGCATTGTAAAGCTGCGCTTAGACGTTTCAAATCTAAATTAAAATTTTGATAAAAACCTATTGTTTTTGCCAAGAGTTACACCTTTTGCTTTTAATGGTTTATTTCCAAAACAGAAATTTGCGCCAATACATATAGTTCAAGACTTACGCACTGAAGACGTAAAATCAAGTTTTGAGATTGCCGCGCTTAGCTATCGCCATGCTTGCAACGGACGTAATTCGGTCGCGGTGCGCCTAGTTATGCTTCACCCTCCTACTGCTTACCATGCTTATAGCAGCAAGCCACAAAAGCATACGGATTGAGCAGGTTTAGCGCTACAATTTCAAAGTATGATTCTAATGTAAGCGCATTTACTTATCATTCTCAAGTTAGGAGTAGTCATTAACTCGTTGCTGCCTACTGATACACCCAGTCAAAATTATCCTATTTATCTCGACTGCCACTCAACAACCCCAGTTGATAAGCGGGTTGCAGAATTGATGTTGCACTACATGACCAAAGCATTCGGTAACGCTAGCAGCATCGATCATAGCTATGGCGATGAAGCAGAACAAGCGGTTTCTCAAGCAGCTATTCATGTAGCTAAATTAATTAGAGCTTCACCAAAAGAGATAGTTTTTACATCAGGAGCCACTGAAAGCATCAATTTAGCTATTCAAGGCAGCATCCTTGAAAAAACCACTAATAAAACCAGGCTTTGCATTGCTGTCTTACCAATTGAACACAAAGCAGTTTTAGATACCTGTTATGCACTAGCGAAAAAAGGATTAGCTGAACTGATTGACTTAACAACATACTTTAGCAGTTAATAGAGCTAAAGCACTCTGCACCTCAGGGTTGCAGTACGATGTAGACGATGAGGACATTGGAATAGGTTCAATGGCTTATCAATAGTTGAATTTACAGGTGACATAAATTTAAGTACAAATAATAATTATTGTAAACCTGTAGTAGACTTACCAGGTATTTACGATTTGCACGCTTTTTATGAGGTTTTTCTATAATTTTACTCGCAATATTGACAAAATCTCTCTAACTGGGGCTTTGTCTGCTTCTAGCTTCTCTATTCTCTCTAATAACCGTTTTGGAATGTACTTGCATTTTTTAACAAGGCGATCGCCATCCTTCCAAAACTCATAGTGATACCAAGCTTGGGGATAATCTTTGCCGTGAAGGGTGATGGTTTTCCACTGAATGGAGCCACTACCTAATCCTTTGTGTCGTCTAGTTTTACTAGGGTTATCTTTACTGGGGGGTATCTCTGACTGTTCGACATCTTTACTAGGGTTATTTTTACTAGGGGGTATTTCTGACTGCTCGACATCATTACTAGGGTTATTTTCGATATCCCCCAGTAATGTGTTTTTACTAGGGCTAGGTACAACACCCAGTAATGTCAAAATTTCTCTAATTGGGCGCTTCTTGAACTCTGCTTCTTGAATAACTCCCAGTAAATGCTTTGGAATGTACTTGGTCTTCTTTCTCCCTTTTTCCTGCCAATGATAATAAGCCTGGGGATAGTCCTTTCCACCCCTAGTAATGGTGCGCCAATGAATAGTGCCGTTACCCTCACCCCAATTTCTGCGCTTTTTACTAGGGTTGTCAATACTTGGGGGTATTTCTATTTGTTCAGGCTTTTTACTAGGGCTATCAATACTTAGGGATATCTCTATTTGTTCAGAGTTTTTACTAGGGCTATTATCAATACCCCCCAGTAAAAGTTCCGATACAGGAGGCGGATGGTTTTGACAGCAGTTTGAGGACTCAGATATTTCCGGAGCGCAAATTCTGGATAATTCCATAGGACTTGTCAAAAAATACCGTTGCTGTGCCTGTTTCACCGTGCCGTGCTTTAGCCATGATGAGTTCTAATATTCCTTGATCTGTAGTGTCTGGGTTGTAGTACTCATCGCGGTAAGCGAGAATAATATTGTCTGCCACCATTTCTAAAATTCCTGACTGGCTGAGGTCGCTCATCATTGGGCGCTTATTCTGTCTGCCCTCAACTCCCCTAGAGATTTGCGACAGTGCTAACACGGGTACATCCAGTTCCCCTGCCATTTTGTAAAGTCCTCTGGCCACATCTCCCAGTTCATAGCTGCGGTTCCCTCCAGAATCCTCTGCCATCATTTGCAGGTAATCAACTACAACTAACCCCAGTTTTCCCTCTTTGGCCTTAATTTGACGGCATTCAGACGCAATTTGTGAAACGGTGATGCCCCTTGAGTCATTCATGTACAGCGGTAATTCTGAAGCAACACCGACGATTTTGGCAATGCTTATAAATTCCCAGTCTGCTAGGGGTTTATTACCTGAGCGATGTCTGCGTATGCGATCGCTTTTTAGTGGCGTTAACTCTAAATGCTTATAGGCATTGGTAATACTAATTAAACTCCACAGCCTGTATTCCAATTGTTTCTTTGTCATCTCCAAAGAGAAGATGACCACAGGTAGATTGTGGAGTAGTATCATTTGGAGGGCAAGAAACAGCGCAATTTGGGACTTCCCCATTGATGGCCTACCCGCAACTATGGTGAGTGTGCCGCTTTCAAATCCCACCATCAAATTATCGAGTTCATGAAGTCCTGTAGGGTAAATGGGGTTTCCTGAATTTAAATCCTCGTAAGCAGCAACGTTAATCGTGCTGTTATGTTCAGTGTTTGAAGATAGGGTTTGATTAGATAATTGGAAAATTTTCTGTTCTGATTGGTCAAGGATTTGTGGTAACTCAGTTTCTGTCTCGTAACCCAGATGTACAATTTCATTTCCAGCCTTGATTAACTGTCTACGCGCGAATTTGTCCATCACCAACTCGGCTAAAGTGTCAATGTTGACAGCTGACACTGTGCGGTCTACCAGAGTTGCTAATTTATTTCTCCCACCGATACGGACTAGTAAATCGTGGTCAGTAAGCCAAGCTGTAACTGTGAGTAAATCAGTGGGTTTACCAGAGCAATAAAGGCGCTGCACGGCTTGATAGATATCTTTATGGGCGCTAATGTAAAAGGCTTCGGGAATTAAGCGATCGCTGACTCTACCAATTGCTTCTGGGTCAAGCATGATACCGCCTAACGCTCTTTTATGTCTCTGGTGAGAGAAAAATGCTCTGATTTGCTGAGATTTTTGAAATTCCTTGAAGACTGTGAACAATACAGGCGCTGCTATGTCGGAAATATTGAGAAGTAATCAAATATA
>NZ_JAIVFS010000211.1 GCF_020829645.1 Nostoc mirabile CHAB5784
CCCCCTCCCAGAGGAAGTATTAATCTAACAAAGTAGCATCCAAGACTTGCTTGAGCCGTGTACTTGGAAACTTGTAAGCACGGTTCTTAGGGGGGAACGAGGCAGCAATGCCTCTGCCCTACCCGACCATTGGGGAAAAGGCGATCGCACTTGTTTGTCAGACCGGGGCGGTCGCCTTTGTTATGTGTGCAAACAACGTTGTGGTTTAGCACAACGCTCTCAAAAAGATTTGGCGTAGCCATCAAAGCTAGTTGCTAAGAGCATTATCAAGACAGCAGATGGATAGCATCAGGGGACGTGTACAGCTTTAACAACGTCAAAAGCTAATCGTCTAATGTCTTTTGGTAATTATTTATTCAGTGCAATATCCATTTCCCGGCTGTGTACCCCTCGCCAACTCTTGTTGTGCCAGTGCCTCGGTTACTCATCAAGCGGTCACTTTGGATTGTGCTGTTAAGGTTCTGTGGGTTTTAGCGCTTCTTTATTTATCAAAGAGGCATAACGCTTTTTCCTCTCTGTTAATTACAAGTCTAACTTGGAATATCGCCCTTTGTCAAGAGATAAACTTATATATTTATAAGTTTAATTTGGAAAAATATAAAATTTTTTTGTATATTTACAAGTTTAGATCCTAACATTTGTACTAGTGTTAGGTAGCGGAGTACATTTAAGGTGTTGATTTTTGTGAACCAGACTTTGATTAAGTGGAAATTAAAAGAGGTAATGGCAAGATATGACATCAAGGCGGGTGATCTTGCCGATGAGTTAAACCTCAGTGCTAATTCAGTATCAAATTTACGGAAAGCCAAAACAATGCCACGCTTGGATGGTCATTCCTTGAATAATCTCTGTAACGCACTAAATCGTTTAGCGCACGATTTAGACAGGCAGATTACTCCGTTCGATTTAATTGATTACACCCCAGATTCAGATACTTCTGCCCCTTCTGAGAACCCTAACAGCAGTAAGAGTAGCACACCAAGCCAGCGTCGAAAGTCTTCAGCAATTGATGCTGAAAATCAAGCCTCTTTAACGGCTGCCTAGCAAAAGCGATCGCCGCCGGTCAAAGCAATGCGATCGCCTGCTCAATCCGTTGATCACAAAGTGAGCTAATTATAATGCTGACACATTTTTGGGCAAACACCCTTCAGTATCTCCTCGGTTCACTTTGGTTAAACTGCAACACCTCAACTTTCAAGCATTTACCATAGTGGGCAACATATATGCTGACACTAGAAAGAGAACAAAGAACCTTACCGCTCGATTACGCCAACCTCAACACCAGCATCCAGGAAACCTTCACCGCCATCGATAGGTTCGAGTGCTTCGTGGTAGATGAAATCCTCCTGATGAGGGAACAGCAGCTTTACCTGCAAGCTGGATATAAAAACTTTTCAGAATACTGCCAGCGTGAATTATACGCTTGGGGTGGATACCGACGAATCAACCAACTGCTAGAGGCAAAGACAGTCATTGATACAGCTGGTGAATTGGGCGGACACATCAAAAATGAGCGTTAGGCTCGTTCACTGCTGCGGCTAGTCAAGGAACCAGAGAAACTAAAACAAGCTGTAGCGATCGCTCCTTGAAGATGGGTGATGACCGTCTCAAACTCTGCGATTAGATGAGCATCATCACCGGGGTTACTCTCCTCAAGGGAACTAACATATTTAATCGCCTTTACAAGCCTATCCTCTGCTCTATAAGCCTCCAGGTGAACCCCTGCATAGCTCCAGGCTGGATCTGGAACAGGGTAATTTTCTGGGTATTCAAAATCCTTATTAGTCATATTCTGATTGCCCTGATAAACTTGAAAATACATCTAAAAGCTAATCGAATCACTCTATTGATGGATAGTTTACCCGCCCAATTCGCTGCTGGGGTATTTTGTTTATGAAAATCAACAATTTTTTCTCTAGTCCTTTTGACAAGACCCTCAGAAGCTATAACCTGACAGGTAAAGCTCTATCGGTAGAGTCGGAAGTCAGTCAAAACCACATCTCAGACTTTAGAAATGGTGAGAATATCACTGTTGAGGCACTATCAAAGCTGATGAGGGCTATGGAAGAGTTAAAGCCTGGTAGTGTAAGTCACTTCCTCAGACAGGTAAGCGAGCAAGCATCGCCAGAAGTCTCCAAGCCAAATAAATTTCAAGCAAGTTTGGAAAATCTGATAGAGAGCGCAACGGATGAGGAAGTTGAGGGGATTATGCTTGCGATCGCTCGTAAATGGAGGTTAAGAAATAGTAATCAAGAAAAAGAACTTTGTGCTTAGAGTGACATGAATACTTCTATCAGGGCTACTGAAGCGAGGGTGGTAAGTTTGGATGATATCAAAAATCTTATAGAGTCACTGCCACTGGAGCAAAAAGAGCGACTGGTAGCAGAAGTATTCGCATCACTTCCAGAAGAGTCTAAAAGGAAAATGCCTGAGTTAGGCGGTGTTAATGTAGTCACCGGCGGTTCTAATTTTGCTGTCAACAGCAGCCTTTACATCCAGATACAGAACGCCCCTAATATTGACATCGCCTCAATTATTGAAGCCGCAGCCATACGCCATAAGCGTGATAGGGAATCAAAACCATAAGACTTGTCACTGTGACAATTTAATATAACAGGCGATCGCCCCTTACAAGCGACCTCAAAAGAAAGATTATCTCGTAAATTGCCAATTCCCACAGTGGCAAAATAACCAAAATATAAGTTTAGTAGAAAAGTTAACAGAAAATTGCGATCGCGGGGGGCAGCCAAAAATGAAGCGTTCCCTGAGCCAGCCCTTAGACCCAGACCGGAGGCGGAGCGGCTCCGGCTCCGCACAGCATTCATAAAAAGAAACTGCTGCGGCAACGCGGCGGCTCCTATTGCTGGCCTGCGAGAGCGATCGCAATCAGCACCACCAACACGAAATACTCAACGTTACTCCCAGTCCTCAACCGCAAATTACGATTACCTGGGCAGACACATCTCACGGGGCTTGGCCAAAACATCTCTACACCACCCCGCGTGAAGACATCCGCAAACCAGCCGAAGGTGTAACCAATGCTCAGAGCGTGAACGAGATTAATAAACTGAGGGTGAAAAAGTGCTACACCATACCCAACAGCTGCTACAACTGCACTGGCAACCAAGCTGTGAGTGCAGCTGCGGTGAGGCATTCTGCTTTCAAAAAACGCACTTACCCACGGCAAGACGCGACCAGCCGGGGAGGTGGACACATCTATATCTGGGAGCAATCCAGCGATCGCACCCACCGCAATGATTGTAGGGCTAGCAGTCCCAAGGAGCAAACTGGTAGCCGTTCCACTAATTAATAAGTGCGATATCCCCAACATAATTACGAATTACGAGCTAGAAGTAGCATTGGTACACCGTTTCGCTTTAGCTGCTTGAGCCACATCCTAAATTTAGCGTCGCAGGCGTGGGCATCATCCAGTACCAGGAAAGCTGTATTTTCCTCGCAATAAGTTGGGATCGCCCGTTTCAACTTGTCAGCTGTCAGTGACTTGCCCTCCAGGTCTTCGGTTGGAATATCAAACTGGTGGGCAATTTCCAAGAGCATCTGCTTGGGTGTTGCAGGCTCGATAAATGCCACAGTGAAGCCATCATCCTGTAATTTCTCAACTACAGCACTAGCTAGTACAGATTTACCACTACCATCCTCACCAGCTATGAGAATAGCCCCATTCGCTAGGAGTGAGGCTGTAGTCCGGTTTAACTCGGCTTGTCGGTAAATTCGGAAATCTCCAGGCGCGGGTATCTCCGACGCTCGCGGACTCGAAGAGGCTTCTCTACGAGAGGCAACGCCTTCGCTATCTATTATTGGTGCTGGGTCTTGAGTAGTCGAATTCTTAGAGGAAAGTTTAGGAGCGTAGATGCAAAGCAGCTTGTCGCCAGACATCGCCAACACTCCCCCCATGCCCAATGCCAGCAATGAGAGGGGATTCAGCCCATTAGCAGCAACAATCACCCCAGTTGCCAGCATTCCCAAAAACTTCAGGCCGCGCTGATAGAACCCATTGCGGCGTTGATCAATGAGTCGGCGTAGGCGAAAGGGTCGATGCAAGGCATTTCCCCCGATTCCTTGATTTTGGTTTTTAGCTCATCTGGTAATAGGTTTGGATTTTCAATAAAGTGACGAGCGAGTATGTTTTCTGCAATTAACGTACCAGCTGCTTTACCCTGTGCAGATTGTACGATGGCGGCGACATCATCGACTTGTCCTGAAGACTGCGATCGCTTGCTTGGGTGCGTATTCTGGCGCTGTAACTTGCTGAGTCTCTGCGACTGTCAAGGTAGTTGTAGGTGCTGGCTGCTCGTCCTCTTCAATTGGCCACGATGGTTCCGGTACTGGGTAGCCTTGCATCCTACCAGTCTGCTGTATGTGTTCGTGTAGTCCGTCCATGTAAGCTATCTGGTCAGCATCCAGATAAGCCTTATCGGATTCCTTCCAGGTTGTAATCCGAAGGTATCGTGTCCGAGCGTAGAAGGAGTCACGCCCAATCCCATATTTTTTTTGTAATTCTAATATGGAAATTTTAGAAAAATTTTCTTCTTTTTGAGAATCTTCGCCGTCAGTTTGGATGTTATCGGGTTGATTGTCTGCCATAATCCGCTTGTTGTATGCCAGTTTTTCACTCTATTATCTGGCGTACAGTCTGCCGGAGTGTACGGTAAGATTACGGGTTGTATTGTGAAGCTTCACCCGACAAAGTAATAAAATCAGTGCTGTGGTAATTACGGTTTACTAATCTAGTTGCACCTTGTAACCAGCCTGCTTTGCCTGTTCATAAGCAGCATTGATTTTAGCTAGCGATCGCCCCAGACATATCTCACATTTCCTCGCTTGAAGAAGAGATCGTCCAAAAATTAACATTCATTGATGATGTCTTCACTAGCATCGTACTGGCGTAATACACTGAAAGTAAGAAGTCGGATAGTTGACCGTGGAATTATCAACACTACAAGGACAAGCAGCAAGTATTCTCGGTTTGGCAGGGCAATCGATAGATGCTGCAACTGTTTTGTTGGCATTTGAGGCGGGAATCAATTACTTTTTCTTTTACAATTTAGAATCTGAAAACTTTTTGAGTGGCTTAAAATCTCTGTTGCTAACAAACCGTGAGCAGGTCTTGGTGGCAACGGGGAGTGAAAACCGAGATATACAATCTTTACGCCTTTACCTCGACTCTGTGCGCCATCGCCTAGATGTCGAGCAGGTGGATGTATTCTTTGCTGAATATGTCTCCCCTGCTGACGACATGACCCAGGTTCAGGTGTTGCTTGATGAACTTCGTTTGTGGAAGGACTCTGGAGTTGTGCGCTACGTGGGAGTTACCACACACAATCGAGCCATAGCTTTAAAAATGATAGAACGTCATCAGTGTGATGTGTTGATGCACCGTTACAATATGGCACATCGTCAGGCTGAACAAAATGTTTTACCTGCTGCTCAAAAAGCTGGTATTCCCGTGGTGGCATTCACTTGCACGCGCTGGGGAACGTTACTCAAAGGTCATCACAACTGGCAGCTTCAACCACCCACGGCAGCAGACTGTTACCGCTATGTACTAAGTCATCCGGCAATACGTCTGGCGCTCACCGCACCCCAAACTAGGCAGCAATTAGAAGAAAATCTTGCTGTTCTGCACGCGCCCCAAATTGAAGCCCAAGAAGTAGCCAAATGGCAGGAATACGGAAACTTGATTTATGGAACTGGGCAAGATGCGTTTGATACTCAGTGGATTTGAGGACGGGTTGAAAGCGTATACAAAGACCGCTGGTTGCGATCGCCATAAGACGGCTCCTTTGGAGCATCGCAATTTTCTATTCAGTTTTCTATTAATGCTTCCAACTGAGCCAAGAGCTTTTCTACTTTGGATTTTTTCTTCGGGTCATCCCACACTTTCGCTTTCTTGAAGCGTTGGAACGTATCATCAACACGCTCTTTTATGGATGCTGTCTCTGTTTGAGATGATGAATTTAATTGAGCAGCAGACTCAATTACTTGAATCTTACGTTTGATTTCGCTCAGTGAGAGATTTAGGACTTTCGCATCCTCTAAGAGTTCTTTTCGTATCTCCTCATCTTGAATTCGGGCGATCGCCCATTATGGCTGAAAGAAACCATTCTGTTTTCTTAGGAGCAGCCCCACTGGCGGCGATCGCCACCCGCTATGAATGGAAGAAACTATTTTGACGCGACTAATCAGCAGGTATATTAATA
>NZ_JAIVFS010000212.1 GCF_020829645.1 Nostoc mirabile CHAB5784
GGTCTACACCAAACCTATGAGCAATGTCATACTCCTCATCTTCAGTTGGCAGTGCATTTAGTGTCAGTAAATGCTCCAAAAAAGGTTGCGACCCCCCTAAAGGCAAACCATCATCCGTAAAAGGTAATCTATGTTCGTGCATCGGCTGCTCAAATACCGCAGAGCGGGTATTTTGTAGCCACGCTGCAACCTCACTCCTTTTTGGCGGGTCTATCCCTAGTCGCTCGCATTCTTCGACTAACTCGTTTGATAATTGCGATTCTACTGCGGATGCGGAGAGGCTGCGCGATCGCACTACTAAATCCTGCAACCACTCTTGTAGTTTTCCTGTCTCTGGTAGCTGCAAACCAAGCGTTTGACAAGCAGCTACAAACTCTTGTCCAATAACAGCTTCCCGATGCAAATTTTTCAAAAATGCAGCATACTCGTCTTCCGATAATACATTAAGCTGCTGCTGAAAAAACTTCTGAATTTCTCGACTTAAAGCTTGGGACAAACAAGCAGCTTGAATTATTTGCGCTGACTTAAATAGGTAAGTGGTCTTTTAAGACCAACGAAATTAATGCAAGGTCAATCTTATCATGCCAGCAACTATCACATCAATCCCTTACTCCCAAAAGCATCAACTAAACCCAAATCCAACCGCACATATCGAAACCAGTAGTCTGGAATATTTGCACGTTGCTTTCCTACTCTACGAATACAAAACTACCTATAGCAAAAAAGAATACCGAACTCTGCTCGATACATACGGTTGGGATAAAGGAAGCTGTGAGGAAAAACGAGCGCTTAAAATAGCCGAAAACTTTCAAGAATTTTTAACTTGTCCTCAACACCTAGCACCAATTCCAGTAACAATACTTCTCAGGCTGTGTTCTCTTCAATACAAATCAATTATCAGTCAATTACAGGATTACCCAATTGGGGGATTAACCTGTGAACTGGTGCTGGAGTTAATCGAAGAGAGGAAAGCCCTCCTTAAAACCCAAAAACAGGAACAACAAAAACAGATATCAATCTGGCGTAGAACTCCAAAGGGCGTTCGCCCTTGGCGTTGGCGAAGCCATCGCTACTGTCAGTTTCCTCCTCAGTGGGAGGAAGATATCGGGTAGTGAAGAAAAATTTTTCTTATCAAATAATGGACTGTTTAGTTATAAATACGCTATCGAAAATCACAAATTATTCTCACCAGAAATAGCGCCTATTGCTAGTTAAAATCAGCTATAATCTGAATCTACTACAGCCTGTCAAATATGGCAGGCTAAAAACGAAAAAGACTTACTTGACCAAGTTTATGAATATAGATGACAGTATTATTAACTTTTGATTTCATATAAAATTTTTGATTGATGATTGCCAGGATTTTATTAATTTTTGCAGTTAAACTGATTCAACTAGCCCTCTAACGAGATAAAATTCGTTTTCGCGCTCCAGTAACATTAATACGCATATTGATAACTTCCTTGCTAGCGTGGTAATATTCAACAGCCTCATCTATTGTCATTCCAGTTTGAACGATATGGAGGGCAGCTTCTTCTGAAATTAAAAGTGCCGGAGCTAACCAGTTTGCTTCATCTTCATATTCTTGGTTAAAATTCCGGCATCCGCATTCGTTGAAAACTTCATCTGGCTGGTGTTGAAGGATGCCATGACTTAACTCGTGAGAAACATTAGAAGCCTGACGTAGAAGGCTGTGAGCGTCATTGTGAACAATTATTCTTTGTGTACCATAAAACACTGTTATCGCAGAAAAACTTTTTATGTCTTTTTCTGTGAAATAGCGAACCTCTTTAGGAATTTTATTTTAAAATTCCGATAGTGGAACAATGGGAATTGCTATTTCAAATTCCGATAGTGGAACAATGGGAATTGCTAAATGTTCAGCAAGCTGCCAAGGGCATAAGGGAGCGTGTGGTTTTATACCAAGCTCCTCTCTAAACTCCTTCGCATAAGCACTTGCCTCCTTCTTAAAGCCACGACGGAACTTCGCCTTACCTGGCATAAGCATTTGCCTCCTTCCTAAAACCACAGCATAATGTCATCTTATTGATCCTTGCGAAGCTTCTCGTAAGCAGCTTTGATGACGGCTTCCATTGCAGATGCAGCTTCCGGCGTTAAATGGGGGTCTGCACGCAAATACGCCGTAATTTTAGCGAGTGGTTCGGATTCAGTTGGAGTATCCTGTTCGCGCTTGATGAAGGAGTCTGCTTTCAGCCCAGACCATGCGAGCATTGCCGCCATACTGTCTACATCTGGTCGTCTACCTTGCGCGATCCGAGTCAAGGTAGACGCACTAACACCAGATTTTTCGGCAACTTGTTTCCAGGTCATACGCTTAGACAGCCGTTGGCTGTCCAATGCTGCATAAAAAGCTTCAACATCAAACTGTCCTTTTGCCATTTCATCTCCAATTTCACTCTTGCAATTTTAAATCATGTGTGCAATATAATGGATGAAATTTCACATATGAAATTGAAAGTCACTTTTGCAACAAAATTATGACGAACAATATTGTGGTTGATGAGATTGAACTGGAAGTGTGGGTCAAGCAGCACGGGGCTGTACAACCACCGCTTGCAAAACGCTACGTAGTGCGGATTGATGACCGAAGTTACAAAGTAGACGACCCCGTGATTACGGGAGGGCAGCTGCTTGATGAAGCAAGCAAGAGACCTGTGGATGAGTACCTCATCTTCCAAGTGCTACATAACGGTCAGTTAGAAGAAATCCGCCTTGATGAAGCCGTTGAACTCAGAAAGCCTGGTATCGAGCGATTCATTACTTGGCGCAGCGATCGCTCCTTCCGTTTTGTTATCGACGGTCGGCGATTTGAGTGGGGCGCGCCAATTATCACAGGGCTGAAGCTGAAGGAACTTGCTGGCGTTGACCTTGCATCCTATGGAGTTTGGCTTGAACTACGTGGTGCAGAAGACCGCCCAATTGCTGATAATGAATCTGTCGATTTACAAGCACCAGGGGTTGAGCGATTCTTCACTGGTAAAAAGACTACAACGGAGGGTTAAAGCAATGAGTTTTTTACCCTTAAACGATCGCCAATACCTGGAAAACAGGGGTTTACCTTTTGAAGAAGTGGTAGATGCCAGTCAAAAGGGCGTTATTTTACGCGAATTTCAGTTACCACCTGGCCGTTTTGATACTGAACAGGCAGATATCCTAATTCTATTGCCGAGCGGATACCCGGATGCACCCCCCGATATGTTTTACCTGCTGCCGTGGGTAAAGCTGGTACAGGGTGCAAAATACCCAAAGGCAGCCGATCAACCACACCAATTTAATGGTCAGAAATGGCAGCGATGGTCGAGACATAACAATGAGTGGCGACCTGGTACAGATGGCATATGGACAATGCTCAAACGGATTGAAAATGCTCTGGAGGTGGCTGCTTGAATACTGTAAGCTTGACATTGCAAGAGCAACACTCAAATTACCTGCACGAATTGCTATTAACCATAGATGGTAAAGAGCGAGCGGCCTATGTCTTGTGTGGACAGGCCGTTATCAATGCCGACCCTTGGGATGGGCAGCTGCACCAAAAATTCATTTCTTATGAAGTAATACCAGTGCCAGAGGATGAAATTGTTTCTTTCTCTGCCAAACACATTACCTGGAAAACGGATTCTTTTGTTCGGGCATTGCAAGCGGCACAAGCAAAAAACCTGACGCTAGCCATTTTCCACAGTCATCAAGAAGGTTTGGGAAAATTCTCTATCCAGGATGATACTAACGAACCAGACTTAATTCAACTAGCACAAAACCGCAACGGCTCAGATACACAGATTTTAAGTGTTATCCTAATGCCGGATGGAAATTTGATTGGTCGCCTCTGGGTTAGTTCGCAGGAAGTTATTTCCTTGCGGATGATTCGTGTTATTGGGCAAAAAATGCGTTTGCATTATCCAAACTGGGGACTGGGGATTTCTCCTCCAGCATTCCAGCGACAGGCTTTAGCTTTTGGGGAGGCCCTCAATCAAGACTTATCGATGTTGCGTGTTGGAGTCATTGGTTGCGGCGGTACAGGAAGTGCGATCGCCATGTTGCTGCCAAAGATGGGTATTCGGAACATTGCACTTTTCGATAAAGATATTGTTGAGGATACGAATTTAAATCGGCTACACGGTGCGCGTCAGCCAGATGCTGATGCTATGAGTCCCAAAGTTGAAGTTGTTGCCAAGTCACTTGTGGAACTTGGACTTGGTGTTCAAGTGAGAACATATCAAGCTTGGATTGGAGAAGCAGACTGCTGCGATCCCCTAAAAGCGTGCGACGTAATTTTTTGTTGCACTGATGACCACACGGGTCGCCTAATGCTGAATCGGTTTGCCTACTACTATGCAACACCTGTGTTTGATATGGGTTTAGCAATTGAGGTTTCTCTAGGGGAAACGCCCAATTTTCAGGCTTTGGATGGTCGCGTCACGGTGCTTGCACCTGCACCAGGACACACCTGTCTATTGTGTCGTGAAGTTATAAATCCTGTGATTGCACGGGATGAAGCATTGAAACGTAGTAATCCTGATGAGTACGAACGCCGTAAGGCAGAAGCCTACGTCATTGGAGAAGGAAACCCCATTGATTCGTTGGGACGACCAACACTTCATCCTTCTGTTAGGCAGCTTAACGAATGCCACTGCCACTTTTGGGTGCGTCAGGGAGTTGTTGAATGGTGCGCTGATTCTGGCTGATTAGTAGTGTGCAGAGAGATGGTATAAATGCGTCAACTTTTAAAAATGATTTAGACCTGCTTACTTGGTTTTGGTGCTATCACGTAGGTAATGGTTGTGAGTTAACTAACGAGGGTCAAAATAATTCGTAATTGATAATTCGTAATTCGTAATTATTACCCCACACCTAAAGGTGGGGGCTTGAATAATGAATAAATTTCTTTTTTTCATTAATAAATTAAGGGGCTTGTACCCTTAATGAATTAATTATTAATTACGAATTACGAATTACGAATTATTCGGTCAAGTTTTAATTAATACTTCATTATCTTTGGCAGAGCAATTTACCCCTGATTTATCTCTCCATAATTCTCCTGTTGATACCAAAATCTTGTATGCACTTGTGAGGCGGGACTGTCTTCGAGTTGTGGAGGGACGGATAGCTGTTACCCATCGCTTTGTAGGAGACTGTGCAAGGTTTCGGTATCTTTTGGAAAATCGCCGTCAACTAGAGGTGAGTGATCTGGCGACGAGACTCAGAAATCCTCTTTGGTCTCAGCCAATGCGCTGGTTTGCCTTGTACCTTGCTATGGAGCCGGAAGAGACTGAAACATGGCAAGAATTGCTTCAAGAAGCATTAGAAGGTAATCATTTACAGCTACTTGACCTACTGCTTGATGGTGTAATTTTGAGCAGCAAGCCTTGCTCTGTTCTTCAAGTTTCTTTGGGGGATGAGCTTCCATTTTTAATTGAACGTCTTCTCTCTCGCCTTTTTGCGATCGCAACATTTCCCAATCCTTATCTTGCAGAAACTTCCCAGTCTATGTCCGCAGCAGTAAGGCTGGCTGCACAGGAGAGTATAACGGGTATTCCAAAACCACATCTTTGGAAACCTGTTTGGCGTTGGCTCATATCTCAAAACCAAGAGGCTGTAGTCGAGGAATCTGGTTTAGTCTTCAAAGCAGCTGAAGCTTGGCTTGACTGGGGAATATTTGCAGAAAAATTTCCACTTCGGGTTGAGGTCGCAGAGTTTATCCTTGATTTGGCACAGAAAGTATTATTGCCTGACCCCAGCCCGCAAGAACGGGTTGATCGTGACTTGCAAGAACAGTTTGTTAGCCCAAGCGAGCTTGCCGAGCTTGCAAAGCTAAAACATAGAGAACTATTACCCAAAAAATCTACGCGGAAGAAACGTTACTACTTAGGTGATTTCTCAACAAATGCTTTTGCATGTATAGTTTTTGCACTAAGGATAGTTCCGGAACGCTCAGTATGGCTTTTAAGGGCTTTGTCAGGGCGAGAAATCACTCCTGCAACAAGATTAGAACCCACCGAAACATTATTAAAAGCTGGTTAGAGATATATTTTCCCTGAAATGAAGTTATTTATGTAGTGATTGACCGGACTAATTGGGGGTGTATTAATCTGTTAATGATTAGTGTGGTTTGGGATAAAAGGTCTATTC
>NZ_JAIVFS010000213.1 GCF_020829645.1 Nostoc mirabile CHAB5784
GGCATCGCAGTACTGATCTACCACGGTGATCGTGGAGGTAGCCGTTCTTGAACCCAATTAAATACCCTTGCTAAGTTAAACTGTTAGTAATTAATTATACTCTCATGAGAGTAATAAAAGAGCGATAATTCGTAATTCGTAATTCGTAAATTTTGTTTTGTAATGGGGATTTAACCCCAACACAAAACTTGCTTTTTTATTGAACCGGGGGACTTAAACCCACGGAATTGAGTTAAAAGTCTGTGGAGCCACTCTAAAAGACTTGTGTGTACACGGTAGCATCACTTTACCGGGGATAAATGAAAACACGCGATCGCCCGCCGCTAAATGGTGTACGTCGCCATGAGTTATTTATAATCACCGGATTAACGATGGTTGAGTCTCGAATTGCCGGATTAATCAAAGTTGGATTAATCAGCGTGGAATTTCTCACGTTCTGCCTGAACTGGGGATAGTAATAATCGGGGTAATTATTGCGTTGTGGCATTAGTCCCGTTGCTGGGTCTACAGGCATAGGTGTGGGAATCGGACTACCATAAATAAAGGAACCGACAGCAGGCGATCGCCTGACTCCATAACCAGGTATGGAAATCGGATTACCATAAATGAAGGAACCCACAGCAGGCGATCGCCTGACTCCATAAGCACCATCAATTACGATCACAGACTGTGCAGAAGCTGGAGCAATGCTTACACCCATAACTGCTAAAGTCATGGCGGCTTTGAACCAATTCAGTTGCGAATGCTTGATTTTCAACATATTTTGCTCACTTGTATTTGATACCGGAATTTTTAATCAGAAAATAATCGCAGCTACTTAGTTAAAATTTTAGAAGTTTATTTAGTTTTAGGTTGCCAGCTTTGGAAAAAATTCCCAAAAGATTGCTGGCATTGGCAAAATTAAAATAGTGCTGATTTTTATATAAGCCGTGAGTGTAGAAAGTTTAGAAATTGCTAAAACCCGCTACCAGGCTGGGAAAGCTGCCTTTGAAAATGGGCAATACCGCGAAGCCATAGAAAATTTAGAAAAGGCCAGCGCCCTGTTAGCTCGTAATTCTCGCCTTGGGGGGGAAGTAGAAATCTATCTGGTGACAGCTTATGAAGCTGTTGGACGCACGGATGATGCGATCGCTCTTTGCGAAAGACTCAAACGCCATGCCCATTTTGAAATTAGCAAACAAGCGCGACGGATGCTTTACATCTTGAAAGCACCAAAGCTGAAAAGACCCAGCAAGTGGATGACCCAAATCCCCGATTTGGGCGCACTATCCGATAATGAACTCAAAATTTCTGTACCTGCTAAGTCTACTAAATCTTCTGTGCAGCAAAAGCCTAAACCTGCCGAGCCAGAATTCGTTGACCTCAGTCAGGTCAATACCAGAGATAATCGCTTTATCTGGGTGGCGCTAATTGCTATTGGTTTAACCATCTCGTACTTGGTTTGGTTGAATTTTTCAGGAACCCCTAGCTAATCCTAACAAGAGGATATTTCCGTGCTGGGGTTCCTTCCTGCTTTTGCAGCCCGTTCGTCACTCAGCAGTATAGTTCGGATCAGATCCCCCCGCCTGCGGCGACCCCCGATAAATTGGGGGTAGAGGAATTAAAAACAGCCCTGCCCTTTTTAAGAGGATAGAGGAATAAAAATAGCCCCCCTTAAAAAGGGGGGTTGGGGGGATCTTCGAGAGATAAAGCAAGTTAACCGAAGCGTATTGCGCCGCCCAGTAGTAGAAGTCAAGATTGGTTAAAAAGTTTGACTTTTGGGGATATTTATGGTTTCAAATTCTTCAATTTTCGGAAAGATTTTCTTTTGGCTAATTAGACCATTTAGTTTTGTATTGACAAATATGAAATTTCTCTCAGTACTGAATGGTCGAAATCGAATGAACCGCCTCTTTCCCAAGCGAAATCCTATTTTGTGGCTAGTGCTGTTAACATCCCTGCTACTAACTGGCTGTGTTAAGTACGATGTGGGACTTAACTTTGACAATTCAAATAGTGGCGAACTAGTACAACATATTAAGCTGGGAGAGCGGCTAACTAGTTTTAGTGGCGATTATGTATATGAATGGTTAAATAGCATAGAACACCGCGCCCGTAAACTAGAAGGGAAAACGCAGCGAGTTTCCCAAGAAGAAATCATTGTTACAATTCCTTTTAGTAGTGGTAGTGAATTGCAAGAGAAGTTCAACGAATTTTTTAACTCCCATGCGAATCAAGCCTCTGAGTCAGTGGGGAGCCAATCTGACTCAGAACTACCGAAAATTGAATCAAACGTCCTTTTGGAACAAAACAATTTTTTACTTTTAGTCAGAAATCGATTGATTTATGATTTGGATTTGCGATCGCTATCTCTAATTGCCAGCAAAGGTAACGTCTTGGCTAATGCTGGTTCAATTCTCGACTTGGAATTTAGCTTGAAGACTCCTTGGGGAGCCAAAAATATTCAACTAACTGAAACTGCCATAGAGCCAGAAAAGAATGGCAATCGATTAGTGTGGAAACTTCAACCTGGTGAGCTAAACCACATAGAAACCGTTTTCTGGCTTCCCAGTCCCCTTGGTATTGGTGCGTTGTTAATTATCCTGTTTGTCTGGGGAGGATTGTACTTGAGATACAATTTCATGCCAGATCCCAGAATTCAGTTTTCTTCCAAAGCAGCAGCTATCCAGGAACAGTAGACTATTCATCTGTTTATATTGTCAGTTAAGCCGATGGAGAATGCATCGGCTTTTTTGCTTCACATTTAGACAGTTGCTCACTGCCATACCAACGTTCAGCAAGTGCATTGAGTTGATGAAGCACATCAATGAGTTCCTGACCACGTTCTGTGAGACCGTAAGTTACTTGGGGTGGGACAGTTGGTTCATACTGGCGATAAATAATCTCTGCTGCCTCAAGCATCCTCAGTCTTTCCGTCAGAACTTTGGTTGAGATGCCCTCAACTAGGTGTTTCAATGCACCAAAGCGACTAGGCCCACTATTACACAACACCCACAGTATATACATTGTCCAGGGCCCTGATAGTAAGGACATCAGAATACTGACAGGGCAAGCATCAAGATTTTTAGAGACAGACATCGATAAGTTAGCTAAAATTGTCCGACAGTTACTTTATGGTAACTACTTTACTTTAGTAACTAGTTACTTTTAGTATCTAATGTAATGCTTTTAAATAGAAACTCAAAAAAAGTAAAAGCAGTAAATCCTAGCTTAATCAGGAGATATTTGGTGGTCAACATCCTACATATTGATTCCAGCCCCCGTGGTGAACGATCGCACTCCAGAGAACTATCTAAGGAATTCGTCAGTAGTTGGAAAGCAGCACATCCGGAAGATGCGATCGCCTATCGAGATATAGGGCGTCACACAATTCCTCACGTTAATGAAGCTTGGATTGCATCTGCATTTTCACCACCAGAAACCCATACCCCAGAATTAACTGAGGCACTTAGGATTTCTGACGAACTGATTGATGAGTTTTTGGCAGCCGATCGCTACGTCTTTGGAGTGCCAATGTATAACTTCAATATACCTTCCACTTTTAAGGCTTACATCGACCAAATCGTTCGCATTAACCGGACTGTTGCAATAGAAGCTCAAGGCTTTAGAGGGTTAGTCGAGGGTAAAAAGGCAGTTATCATTACAGCTCGTGGCGGTGACTTTAGCGCGACCTCTCCTTTCGTTGCCTACGACTTCCAAGAACCATACCTGCGGACGATTTTCGGCTTTATTGGAATTACAGACATTCAATTTATTAACGCTAATAGCCTGAACGGGGGAGATGCCCGTACCCAATCTCTATCAGAAGCACAAGCAGCAATTCAAAATTTGATCACCCAGTGGTAATGTGATGCAAAGAATGGGCAGGGGGAGATGAGGGAGTAGGGGGAGATGAGGAAGAAAATTTATCTTGTCTCCCTCATCCCCCTCATTAGGGCTATTTCGTTCTAGACAGAAACCGCCCAGAACTAAAGTTCCGCGGCTCATAGCCCAAGTCCACGCTTAGTGGACTAAAAGCCTTTCTTAGTCGTCTTTAGACAACTTTTGCTATTAGCCTCAGAATTTATTCTGAGGCGGGCTAGATGAGAATGAAATAGCCCTGTCCCCCTCATCTCCCTCATCTCCCTCTGCCTCCCCTGCCTCTTCTTCACGGTGACAACCGCTCAATTTTCCAAGTGTCATTATCTAAACGGCTATAGAGCAAGCGATCGTGCAGACGGCTGGGGCGGCCTTGCCAAAACTCAATTTCTGTGGGGATCACTCGTAAGCCTCCCCAATGAGGCGGTCGGGGAATCTCCTCATTTTCATATTTGCTCTTAAATTCCTGCAAACGTCGCTCCAGGACTTCTCGGCTTTCTATCACCTCGCTTTGATTAGATATCCACGCTCCCAAGCGACTGTTGGCAGGGCGACTGTGAAAATACTGGTCGGACTCAGTTTCGGAAACTTTCTCTACATACCCCGAAATCCGCACTTGACGTTCCAGTTCTGCCCACCAGAACACTAAAGCCCCCTGAGGATTTTCTGCCAGTTCTTGTCCTTTGTGACTGTTGTAGTTGGTAAAGAAGGCAAAGCCCCGTTCATCAAAATCCTTGAGTAACACCATTCTGGCTGAGGGCTTACCGTCTGGTGTAGCGGTAGCAATGGTCATGGCATTGGGTTCTGGGAGTTGCGCTACTAGTGCCTGATCGAACCATTTTTTAAATTGGATAAACGGATTGAGGTCAACCTCAAGTTCGCTCAAACCTTCCAAGGTGTAGTCTTTGCGAAGGTCAGCTACGGTTTTGTCCATTTTGATTTACTTCCTTGTTATCAGATACGCTTATACATGTCTTTGTTAAAAATATCTATGATGATGATGATCAGCACCATCAAGAATTTTACAAATTCTCTTAAAGAATATCTAAAATAGGTTGCATAAGATGCGCCGTTCGGCCTCCCTTCAACGCCTGTTAATTTATGGTCTAAGCGGCCCGATTATCGCTCTCAATGTCTGGCTGCTGTCTGTGCTTTTTCGCTATTTTCAGCATCCCATTACTGTCTTGATCATTGCAGCGATTTTGGCTTTTCTACTAAATTACCCGGTTAAGTTCTTTGAACGTGCCCGGATCACGCGCACTCAGGCGGTGATCATAGTTTTACTTGCAACGTTAACCCTGTTTGGGATTCTGGGCGTTACTCTAGTGCCGTTGATCATTGATCAAACAGTTCAACTGTTAAATAATATCCCTGATTGGTTAGGCGCGAGTCAAGAAAACTTAAAGCAGTTTGAGATGCTGGCAAAACAACGACGTTTGCCAATTGATTTGAGGGTTGTGAGCAGTCAAATCAATGCCAACATTCAGAATCTGGTACAACAACTAGCTTCTGGTGCAGTGGGATTTGCTGGAACACTGCTCTCAGGATTACTTGACGTAGTGTTAGTAATCGTGCTTGCATTTTATATGCTTTTATATGGCGATCGCGTCTGGTATGGTCTGATCAATCTTTTGCCCTCTAATATTGCAGATCCCCTCACCGCATCCTTGCGCCTAAATTTTCAGAACTTTTTCCTCAGCCAGTTGTTGTTAGGACTGTTCATGGTGCTAACCCTGACGCCAATTTTCTTAGTGATGAAGCTGCCCTTTGCCCTGTTGTTTGCCATATTAATCGGGATCTCAGAACTCATTCCCTTTATTGGGGCATCTCTCGGCATTAGTCTAGTGACGATTTTAGTCCTGCTGCAAAATTGGTGGTTGGCAGTTCAAGTTGCCATAGCGGCAATTCTCATGCAGCAGCTTAAAGATAACTTGTTAGCTCCCCTGACTTTTCCCGTTAAGTCTTGAAAGGCTTACTGATAAAGGATTTAACAAACAGCACAGCATATACGGTAGAGTAATTGAAATCGGGTGCTAAAGGTAACAAGCAATGCTGGACTGGTGGGAGAA
>NZ_JAIVFS010000214.1 GCF_020829645.1 Nostoc mirabile CHAB5784
GACAGCGAATTAAGCGAGGTGCTTATGACAAAAGCCAAGTTATTGAGGAGCCGTGTGAGGTTAAAGTCTCATGCACGGTTCTGAAGACGAGTCGCTTTGGTGACAAAGCGGCTTAGTTTAACTTCGTCGATCTGCCGACAGAGCCAGAACGGGTACAGATTCTAGGGATTCACCTAGAGCGATTCGGTATTCAAGTACAGCTTGAATATCTCGAAGCGATCGCAGCCAACACTGCAAAGTTTTCAGGGGCAGAATTGGAAACTCTCGCATCTGAAGCTGCGCTGTTGGCATTCGATGAGGGTAGACCCCAACAGATCACTTTAGGGGATTTGGAAACTTGCCGTCAAACCATCACTCCGCTTGCGATTCAGGATGCGGCGGCAGTTGAGCGCATGCAGGCTTGGGCATCCACCGCACGACGGGCTAGTAGTCCTGTGGTTGCAGCGAAAACTCAATCTTTGCGTGCTGCTAAGTTTCGGAATATGAACTGATGAGAAAGCGATTGTCTCCTGATCCTATGGGGGCAATCGCTCTTTTCTTTAGTACTGGAGTTTAGACTAAAAGTTGGTACTCACTCCCATAACAGTTCAAATGTACTAGAAGGGAAAAATTGGGTACAGGTATAAAAAAGCGAAGGGGAGTCTATGGTTGTTGGAGGCATCGTGGTAACGTTCGCTATGCACGCGGTCAGGGATGGTCGAACACGATACGGCTTAAGCCGTTAGCAACGCTAACGGGTGCGAGGAGTACTACTGGGTTGGGCACAGCATCTACAGTTCTTGGTGGAAAACATGCTTATTCAAGGGCGATCGCAGAATGTCGTCAAAAAAAAGTGGTCAGCGATGTTGAACTGACCGCTTTTTGGTCAATGCTGATAAAAGGAAAAATTGATTCAGCTTGACCATGACATTAAAACAGCTTAAACAATTTCGTACAGGCGTGTACACTATCCTTGGGAAAGCCAGGGATGCCTTATTTGACTTAATGGATGCAGTCTTGGTAACACGTAGTGTCTATTCATTTGCAGAACTATCAGTATCTCCTGTGTTTCGACGGCAGTGGCCAAGTGTGTACGAGGCGATACAAGACGGAAATCCACCCCGAACGGAACTGATGAAGTTGTATATAAAACAACTGATTTCAGTAGAACAAATCGTCTTAGCTGGAGACCATACAGCTTGGTCAAGATTGAATGCCAGGACATTGAAAGAGCGAACTTATGAGCATCAAGTTCAACCCATCTCAGGTGCAAAACCCTATTGGTCACTGTTAAGAGTGCATCTGTAATGGCTTGATCTAATTCTTCATAGGTTCTAGCGCTAAGCGATCGCAAACGCTGTTTGACCTTAGACCAACAATTTTCAATTGGCGAAAAATCAGGAGAGTAGGGGGACAAGTAAACTAATTTTGCCCGCACCGCTTCAATCGCTTCTTGGATACCTGCAACCTTATGGGAACTGAAATTATCCATAACTACACAAGCTCCAGGCCAAAGTGTAGGAACCAAAACTTGAGTGACATAAGTGTAGAAAGCATTGGTATCCGTACTTCCTTGAAAGGTCATGGCGGCGATAATCTCCTTCAAAGACATTGCCCCTATCATTGTCACATTTTTTCCACGTCCATCCGGGCGAGCACCATAAGCACGACTACCTTTTTTTGAGCGAGCAAATAGTCTGGTCATCGCAATATTAACTCCAGCTTCATCGATAAATACTAGGTCAGCTAGGTTCACCTCCCCAATTGTTCTCCAATATTGTGTCCGGAGTTTTTGCACTCGTTCTGTGTATCGTTCACTGGCATGTATTGTTTTTTTTGCGTGTTAGATTTAGCTTTTGGATCATTCTCCCCATTGTGGCTCGACTTATTTTTACTCCAGTCCTTTCTTGCAAGCGATCGCAGGAGAGCTAATCTACAACTCTATGGCTCGAAAAGCAGAGTCTACCGGATTTCTGGCTGATTGTATACACTCGCTCAAATGAACCGCGCTTAAGTCTTTTGGAAAACTTTTCGGTCTACTGAATGTATAATCCACTGTGAAAGAACTGTTCAGCAAACATTGATATCTGTGTCCAAATGGTTAGCCGTTATAAACTTTTTATTCCACACCCTTAGTTGTATGTGGACTGTTTAACCAGCAAGTAGCAGCATTTTCTATCAGTTCCGCCGCTTGTGTACATCCTCTGCTAACGACAAGTCAGTGTCAAGGGGCTTAAACCTAGCTTGTAACTCTGCCCACACCGTTCCTGCCGTACTCTTTGATTGCTCAAGGTGAGTCCATTGGTTCAGTGCCAGTGCTAGTGAACCGATGACAAGCCATGCAAGCTGTATCGTTTCAGCCACTGTATTGGCACCGTTGAGAGCCATGGGAACATGGTCTTGATTCCCCAGATTGGTGGGCAAGGAGGTCAATGTAGCGGGATAAGCTAGTTGGCGGATCTTGGACACGAATGATGTAGCGGCAATCTGAACGCCAGCTAGCCCGCTTGTTGGACCTGGATTAGGGGTGAGCATTGGTGGTTTGCCCCCGTTATGCTCAGGATTAAGCAATAGTGCGAGTTGCCTTTCAGCCAGGAATGCCAGTTGCTGCAAGCATAGAGCTTGCTGATCGGAGCAAAGTGCCACTGGTAGCGCGTGGAAATTTCCTCCATGAAGCACTTCTCCATCGCAAACCACAGGGTTATCTGTGCAACCCAAGGCTTCTTGCACAAGGATTGACTCCTGCAAACTTAAATGGTCAATCACGGCACCGATTACCTGTGGAGCACACCGCAAGCTGTATGGCTCTTGTAAAGGTCTACCCTTTTTTACGCACATTTCTGGTGTTAACTCCGCACGTATCCACTTAGCAGCCCGGATCTGACCTGGTTGTCCTCGAACCAAAGAAATCTTTGGAGTGTACGGTTCGGGGTTGGCACCCAGAAGGTAGGCGATGCGACCAGACAAAGCGGCAAGGGCACGAGCCATAATGTAAATAGACTGATAGTTGTAGCAAGTAGCGGCCAAGCTCACAGTTGTGCCATTTACAAATGCCAGAGCCTCGCGTGCAGGCCAAACAATTGGTTCAACGCCAAGGGTAGAGAGAGCTTCCTTCGCAGGAATCCGCGTCCATCCTGAATCGGGTGAACCTGACCAAGCCTCCCCAATTCCTGCAAATGCCAGAGCCGCGTGAGCAAGTGGTATAAGGTCGCCACTGGCACTTACACTGCCATCTCGCGGGACAACAGGGGTAAAGCCTCGGTTCCAAAGCTCAGCTAGTTTCAACCAGAAATCTGGGGAGACAGCGGAATGCCCCTGCGTCATCCCCTGAAGACGCAGCCACAGCATGAACCTTGTTACGTCTGGAGTCAGTGGCTTTCCCTGACCGGTAGCAAGATGTGATATCAGTCCCATGCCTTGATTGGATGATGACGGACTGGCATCAAAACGTACCAACGGTCCAAATCCTTGTGTGATTCCGTACACTTTGCAGCCTGCTGCCAGCTTTTGCGACAGCGCGAGCGCCCCCTCTTCCATGTGCTTGCGTTTTTGGGGTGATAGGCTGAGTTTGGCATTCCAAGCTGCATTTTGTATTAAATATGCCACGCTAACTTCAGTAGATACATAATGACTCATGGCACTACCTCTTCATTTCATGTTTGCTACAAACGCCCTCCCCTGCTTGAGGCACCTCCCCAAATTTCGGGGAGGCTGGGGGATTTTGATATGTCACCTTCTTTGATGAAGTTGGTGTGACTTCCCGAAAGAAGGTCTAATGTTGTGTTTATTATGCAGAGAGTCTTCCTTGCCAGCGAAGCTTTCCTGTGGAACTGCGTTCAAGTTCTGGAACTAGCAAGATTCTCCGGGGTTGTTCCGTCTCTGCCAGTACTTCTTTGCACTTTGACCTTGTCTGTTGTACACCAATTGGTTCTTTTGGATCGGGAACCAGAAGCAAGTCGAAGTTTTCACTTCTGAGGTTGTCACGTACGGGCACACAAGCCAAATCGCGACAGGGAATAGCTTGCCTAATAACTTCCTCCATGTAGTCCAAGTTCACCCGTCGTCCGTTAATCTTAACGAGACGGGATCTGCGACCCTGAAAGCTAAAGGTTTTTAGAGATAAAGTTTTAACAAAGTCGTCAAGTTGCCAAGACGTGAGTCGCACACCCAGTGAATTTGAAGCAAGGCGGGGACTGCAAATCTCCAGTGGACCTTCTTCGCGTGGGTGTACATTTGCGAAAGTAACATCGCTCACAAGTTTCCAGGGAGTTTCAACCTCAGCTTTAGGTGTGCGTACAGCAATTAAGCCGGTTTCCGTAGAACCAAAAAGCTCTACAAAATGTACCTGCTTGTGTTTCAGCTTTTCCAATAGTCGCAAACCGACAGTTGGTAGTAAAGCTGTACTGTGAATAATTGTTATCGCATCATATTCGGCGAGGTCTCGAACTCTACGCTCCAGATAAGCCAAAGCTGAAGGGATAGTCACAAAAAGGGGATTCTTGAGTTCGGGATAGCGGAGTGAAGTAAGCGAGTTCATGGGGCAAAACCAAACAGGTAGCCCTTTGACAGCTGGTAGCAAAAAGGAAAGAAGGAGTCCGTATAAATGATGAGCAGGGGCAAAGGTTATGACTCCATCAATCCTGTTTGCCTGACAAATGTCACTCAAGATATCAACCTCTTTCAGTAGCTGTTTCATTTCACGCAGCCACAACGTAGGTTTTTTGGTATGACCGGACGTGTAAAAACCAATCCATTTAGGGATCTGTGCGAGAAAGTTTGCCCGCGTTGACTCTGAGTATAGATGCCACTGTACGTTCCAACTTGTTTGATGTAATGGGTCAACTTTATTGGGAGTTAGGATTGCACTCGGTTGATTTCCTGGCCCTGAAATCTGCGATTGCAGCAGATGGTGTTTGATTTCGCCCGGTGTCAGGGTTTTTTGATGTTGGTATTTCATCGCCCTTGCTCTGAATACGATCTTTATGTGAAAGACTGCTCTAAGGCATAGTTGTCAGCCAGTTTTTTCTCCACAAAAGCCTGTATGTTTTCTACAGACTGGAAATTGTACATGACATCATCTTCAATCATGTCGATTGTGACGCCAAATTCTTGCTCAATTGCACTGACACACTCTAAAGCAGTCATGCTGTCGTAACTAATATCTGGAATGTCTCGTAGCAAAGTTTGGTCGTACTGTTTCTCAATAGGCTGACCAAATACCTCGGAGAGAGTTTGGCGGACACGGTCTTGGATCGCTGTTTTTTCAATGTATTGGCTAATCATCGTTGTAAAACCTCCTGTGGTTCAATTAATTAAGGTTGCTAGCTCTCGTGCTTTTTCTTCTAGTCCCACAGCAAGTAAACCGCGAATCCCTTGGCAGGTGGTACTCAATGTAACTTCGCCGTCGGGTACAAATTTCATCCCCATTGGGTCTTCGCACTGTAGCAAGAACTGACCACTCGCTGCGAGGTTTACCTGGCGATCGCCTTTCAGTCCCAAATACTGAAGACTCTCAAGTGCAGAAACAGTTGCCACGAGGTCTGAACCACGACCATGCCAGTAGCCAAAGCCACCATCGGGATTCTGCAACTCAGTAAACCACCGATAAAGACGAGTTCTGTCTAAAGGCGGTTCTCCAGCAAAGTTCAAAGCAGCCAGCGACCAAAGCGTACACCGCACCTCTGCACCGCGTATACATCACACCGCCTTCATAAGGCATGTGCGCGCGACGTAACCATGTAAAACGGGCGATTTGCTCTTGATCTGCATCAATCCCTTTGTCAGCTGGGCACTCTGCAGCACTCCATCCTAACTGGAGTTTAGACTAAGCTATGGAAAATGACCCAGCAGGGCTGAGTTAATCAGAGACTTAACAAAATTATGAATAATCTTTAGTATTAAACCGCAACTGATGGTTCTTTACGTGGTGATGTTAG
>NZ_JAIVFS010000215.1 GCF_020829645.1 Nostoc mirabile CHAB5784
CATCGCAGTACTGATCTACCACGGTGATCGTGGAGGTAGCCGTTCTTGAACCCAATTAAATACCCTTGCTAAGTTAAACTGTTAGTAATTAATTATACTCTCATGAGAGTAATAAAAGAGCGTTAGGAAACTCGATCCTATGAAAATTGGCATTATTGGCTCAGGCAACATGGGCAGGTCGGTAGGAATTCTTTGGGCACAACGGGGACACGAGGTTTTCTTTGGTTCCCGTGAGGCAGCGAAAGCACAAGCTCACGCAGAACTTGCAGGACACGGTGCCAAGGGCGGGACAAACGATGAAGCGGCGGCGTTTGCAGACGTAATTTTTTATGGCGTGCGGGAGCTACCTTCTAAGGTTTTTTCTGCAACCGATGTGCTAACAAACAAAGTACTGATTGATTGTAATAACTCACCCATCCCTGAAGATTTTGCTTTTGAACCAATTGCAGAATCAATTGCTGAAAAATTTGCCGCTGATGTACCCAATGCCCACATAGTCAAAGCCTTTAACACCTTTGCTCAAGAAGTGTTTGAACTAAGTCCAGACCCACTTAAGCAATATCAGGTTTCGTGCTTTGTATGCAGCGATAACGAGCAGGCAAAGCAGACGGTGATCGCTTTGATAACAGATATCGGCTTTAACCCTGTCGATTGTGGAGAATTGCATCGTGCGCGCATGGTTGAGGGTTTAGGCGACTTTATTCGATTTATGATTGGTGGTAGGAAACTAGGCTCTTATGCAACAATTTCAGTTCATCAACTTCCAGAAGCCAAGGAACAACGCTTGGGGGGACGTAAACCAGGATACGCCTGAAGCAACTAAAAAAGCTCTTAAATTAGAAGAAATATGACAAGAAGAACAACGGTTGCAACAAGACCGCGTAGGCGCAGCCCGCCGTAGGCATCGCACTGCTACTAATCGGGGTAAAAGCCTGCATCTAACACTTCATCTAAAGTGTACTCGCAGCTTTCAGGAAAGCGGTCTTCATCCAATCCGGTTTCATTTGCCGCAGATAGCACCGCAATTTCATAGGCATCCGCCAATTTCTGCTCAATTTCAGACTTCAAGCTGGGGCTATCTTCTAACAATAATGAAATGCGTTTGCGCTGCTCCCGAATGGTTCGTTCCCAACTTTTTGATCGTTTTTCTGGTTGATACTGCCATTTCAAAAGGTGTGCCAGCAGCACAGCAAAGCGATTGATCAACTGTCGTTTATCACTCCTCGCCATGCCTTCCAATTCCTCGGCAATCTGCTCTAGATCGAGTTCTGAAAATTGTCTTCGTCGCAATAGTTCAGCACTTTTGTACAACCAGGCATAAAAATCTCCTTCGTAGGTAGCATTCGTTTGGTGGTTCATATCTAAGCCTGCCATTTTTCGACAAAGTCCTTACATTAGAAACCTCCTCAATTATGACTGCTGAAGAACAACGATTACAAGAAGACCGAGAACGCAAAGCTTACTGGCGACGCTGGGGATCGTATTTGAGTGAGCGGCAATGGGGTACAGTGCGCGAAGACTACAGCCCCGATGGTTCAGCTTGGGACTACTTCCCCCATGACCATGCTAGATCGCGTGCTTACCGTTGGGGTGAAGATGGCATTGCCGGAATTTCTGACAATCATCAGCGATTGTGTTTTGCGATCGCTCTATGGAACGAGCAAGACCCGATCCTCAAAGAGCGGATGTTTGGCTTAACGAGCAACGAAGGCAATCACGGCGAAGATGTTAAAGAATACTACTTTTTTCTTGACAATACGCCAACTCATGCATACATGAAATTCTTGTACAAATATCCGCAGCAGGCATTTCCCTATACTCAATTAGTCGAAGAAAACCGTCGCCGCAGCAAGCAGGAACCGGAATTTGAATTGATTGACACGGGTGTATTTGCCGAAGACCGCTACTTTGATGTGTTCGTTGAGTACGCCAAAGCCTCTGCTGAAGATATATTAATTCAAATCACGATCGCCAATCGCGGTTCCCAGGCCAAGCCATTGCGTCTTTTGCCGTCGCTTTGGTTTCGCAATACTTGGTCATGGGATGGAAAAAGTAAAAAACCGATGCTGAAGGTGCTAAAATCTCAAGCAGATTTCAGCATCATTGAAGCGTCCCATCCTGACATGAGCAATTATTGGCTCTACTGTCAAGGTGCAACAGAACTTTTGTTTACTGAAAATGAAACGAATTTTCAGCGGCTGTATGGTGTGGACAATATCTCACCTTACGTTAAAGATGGCTTTCATGAGTATGTAATCTGCGATCGCACGGATGCAGTGAATCCGAACCGCATGGGTACGAAATTCGCTGCTGACTACAAATTGATGATTCCACCCGGTGCAACGCACACAGTACGCTTGCGGCTGGCGGATTCGTCTGGGATTGCCGATCCGTTTGGCGATGAATTCGAGCAAATTTTAAGCGATCGCATCAAAGAAGCCGACGAATTCTATCAGCGGATTACGCCATTTCAACTATCCGACGACGAGCGGATCATCCAGCGGCAGGCGTTTGCTGGGATGCTGTGGAGTAAACAGTTTTATCTGTATGTAATCGAAGATTGGCTCAAAGGCGACCCTACTACTCCGACTCCCCCCGATTCGCGTCGCAGTGTTCGCAACACAGATTGGGTACATCTGTATGTTGATGATGTTCTCTCGATGCCCGATACCTGGGAGTATCCTTGGTTTGCCGCTTGGGATTTGGCATTCCACATGATTCCCTTGGCAATGATTGACCCAGATTTTGCCAAGCGACAACTACAACGCCTGACACGGGAATGGTACATGCATCCTAACGGACAGTTACCCGCCTACGAGTGGGAACTGAGCGATGTCAATCCACCCGTACATGCATGGGCAGTGTGGCAAGTCTATCAAATTGAGCAGAAATTCTACGGACACGCTGACAAAGAATTTCTCGAACGGGTATTTCAAAAGCTGCTGCTCAACTTTACTTGGTGGATTAACCGCAAAGATGCCGAGGGTAAAAATATTTTTCAGGGCGGCTTTTTGGGCATGGACAACATTGGCGTGTTCGATCGCAGTGCCCCCTCACCGACAGGTGGCGATTTAGAGCAGGCAGACGGCACAAGCTGGATGGCAATGTTTTGCATGAACATGTTGACAATTGCCCTAGAACTGGCGATAGATGAACCCATCTACGAAGATATTGCCAGTAAATTCTTCGAGCATTTTCTGCGAATTGCCGATGCCATGAATGGGATTGGTAAGGATGAACTTGTCCTCTGGGATGAGGAGGACGGGTTCTTCTACGATGCACTGCACTTCCCAGATGGACATCATTGTCCCATGAAAGTGCGGTCGATGGTTGGTTTAGTGCCTTTGTTTGCGATCGGAATCCTAGAACCCGAAATTTTAGAAAAACTTAGCGGATTCCGCAAGCGAACCGAGTGGTTTATTGAAAATCGCCCAGACCTGACAACAGGAATTGCCTGTATGCAAACCACAGGCGAACACCAGCGCCGTTTACTGGCAATCTTAGACGGCAAGAAGCTAAAGCGCATCTTAGAGCGGATGTTAGATGAAGGCGAGTTTTTAAGTCCGTATGGCATTCGCTCTGTATCAAAATTTCATGCCGCTCATCCCTTCATCATCCACGTCAACGATCGGGAGTATCAGGTGGACTACGAACCGGCTGAATCCACAAACAACTTATTTGGTGGCAATTCTAACTGGCGTGGGCCGATTTGGTTTCCGATGAATTATCTGCTGATCGAAGCCTTATACTACTTTCATCAATACTTAGGAGATGACTACAAAGTAGAATGCCCGACTAATTCTGGACAATGGATGACGCTGAGGGAAGTGGCGATCGAGTTGTCAGAACGACTTGGACGCATTTTTCAACAAGATGCCAACGGGCATCGACCCGTCTACGGTGCCGTCGAGGTTTTTCAGACAAATCCTCATTGGCGAAATTTGCTTACCTTTAATGAGTACTTTCATGGCGACAATGGCGCTGGCTTAGGAGCAAGCCACCAAACTGGCTGGACAGGAGTGATTGCACAATTAATTCATCGGTGTGGTGAAAGTTGATTTCTCGATTAAACGAACAGCGCGATCGTCTAGCCCTTGCGGAAACCTGGACAAAATTGCCACGAGCGTAGGCTGTGCAACCAGGTTTTTGATTACTCTCTAGCTCGTGCTTCAAATAAGAAATTACAGTTTGGGCATCCCCAATTGTTAAATCAGGCTGATAATCTAGCGCTTGAAAATCAGGATGTACCGCAATCTCGTTGGGGATACTCCCAGTTCTTGGGTATCGATATTGTGGGTTGCATAGATAAATTGGTGTTAGTGAGGATGGGTTGGGCGATCGCTCTCTAGTTGTAGAAATGCGATCGCGCCGTGGTGTGTGATTACGCCGCTACCAGTTCCAAGTGCGGCTCATACTCCCGTAACTGTTCCCAGTCCTCGGTGGTCAGTTCGTCAACAGGGCGGTCTAATAATTCTTCATAATCGTTACTGCTGTTGAAGTTCCAGAACTGACCGAGCAGGAAATTAGCGATAAGCCTGACGGCATGGCTACGCTTACCGCCTGCACCTAGAGAGGAAAGTCGAGAGAGCAGTTTTTGAGGCGGGAAAGGCACTTATGGAACTGCGCGATCGCATGTATCGCTCCACACACTCAACGTTTGAGGAATATTGTAAGGATAGGTTTGGTTACAACCGTTCTCGCTCTTATCAAATAATTGATGCGGCTATCGTTGTGGACAACCTGCAAAAATGTCCACAAATTGTGGACATTTTACCAGTAGCAGAAGGACAAGTTCGACCGATGACTAAGCTTGAACCTCAGCAACAGCAACAAGTGTGGCTAACAGCAGTGCAAGAAACTGGGGGTAAAGTCCCAACAGGTAGAATCGTTAAAGATGTTGTGAACAGAATCCGTGAGCGAACCAAAGTCCCCAATCCCTATCACCTGGGAGAAATCTGTCTTCTGCTACCTAAAGATAACCTAGATTTGAGAGGGAAAAGTGGTTATTGGGGAGAATGGCTCTACATTTATAGGAGGTTTGTTGAGAAGTCAACACGTTGCGACCCAGGCTAACATTGCACTGTTGTCGGCGGCAAACAATGACGATTACAGCTACGTTGACCAGAATTTTCAGCCCGAATCCTTACAGACGTGGGGCAAACGTGGCTCTGTCATCAATGTTGAAATGCGGTGCTATCGGGAATCGGTGCTTGGGGGTTTGGTCGAGGATGGGTACACCGTCATTGGTGTCAAGTTAAGAAAAATGGATGACTGTCAAGAGTGGGCAAATCAATGGTAAAAGTCAACACCCCTGTGTTGAAAAGCCATGAGTAAACCACGGAAAAAGCAAGGGAATCCAGATTTTCGCCATCGAGTCAGCGTACCTGCCCCAGCCAGTCAAGAGATAGAATCACGCAATATGAACTAATCAGTCCAGGAACCTACAGCTAACCTCAAAGGGGTAAAAGACTTTGAACGGAGCTTGCGTTCACGAATACTGAAGAAAGCCAGTAATGGCAGCAATAGTGTTGAGTATAGTGTATTGACAAGTACAACATCTTACGGATGTATTGCGATCGCTAGAAATAGAAGGATTAATCTGGGTGGAAGCAACGAAAGTCAGTAAACAAGCGTTGTCTCAAAGACTCAATAGTTTGCCGGCTCATCTATTTGCACTAGTTTTTGAGCAAGTGATAGAGCGTCTGTCAGCGAAAAGGAGCGCAAATAGATGAGCCACGACTCTTGGTCGTCAGTAGCACAAAGGTAAGGATTCAGGTCTAATATTTAGGAAGTAGAGATGGGGGAGACAGATAATTATTAGAATCAACCAGTAGTGCTTGTACAAAAAAATCAATAATAGACTTGCCTTGACGACGACAAGTCTGCACCA
>NZ_JAIVFS010000216.1 GCF_020829645.1 Nostoc mirabile CHAB5784
TTGATATTTGTTGTGGAGTAACGTAATTTTCAAAAGGTTAAAAGCGCCAAAATAATCGATGTCAATTCTGTTCACTGCATTTAAGAACTATCTTTGTGCAGACATTTGTCTTGCATATTTATTGGGGAAGAGAGGGGTTGCCGTCGGCAACCCCTCTCTTCTATGAAAATGATTATCATTTTTATTGGCTGTATATTTTATTCTCTGGAAGTCCCTAACTAAAAGTCAAGAGTTTGGGTCTTTGATGCATCAATCACCTCATGACATAAATAATTGCGAATTGCGAACTGCGAATTGCGAATTGCCGCAGGCTGAAGCCCCAACAATTCTGGAAATCTCCTTTTATGACCAGGAAGCGTTTGTGGGTGAGGAACTGGTAGCCAGCATTAGCTACGACCACGACAATTACGAGAACCTGTACTGGCGAGTATTGGTAAACAACGTTGAGATTTTCCGCGATCTCTCAGCAGCCAGATGCCACAGCTACATCAAGCAACAATACCAGCAAGGTACGCTACCAGTACAAGAGCAATTACCAGAAGAAGTTTGCACCACTGGCAACGAAATCATGGCGCAGATTTTCGCGGAATGTGAGAAATACGGGTTTGAAATTCTCAAAGATGGAATTTACCACAACGACATGAAACTGGGCGAAGTGGGGCTGACTAACGGTAACTGGTGGTTCACACGCGCCACTGACGACACCCAGCAGCGCATATCCTGTGATTCGGCAATGGAAGCCGTGTGGTGGCTGTCGATGGTGGATGTCGTACTCCAGGCTGAACCATCTCAGGAATACTTGCAATATCGCCCATTGGAGCAACTAACTACTGGTGAACTACAGCAGTTGCTGAATGCAGAAGTGTCCGACTGTGAGCAATTGCTGGATCGCCCATTTGACGAACTGACCGCCGAAGAGTGGGAACGGTTGCGGAAATATGAGCCGCACTTGGAATTAGTAGCGGCGTAATTCCTACAACACGGCGATCGCACTTTCATAACAATCCGCGATCGCCTCTACCCACATTCTCAACTATTCACTAATCAAAATGCAACCTACAATATCAATCCCCCAACACTGGGACTACCCTCGCTTTGCTTTGGATCAGCGTACTAAAGACGGCATCATTCTGGGGCTTCAATACTACCCAAATGGTACTGAATTGGCTGAACAATTTGGTGAAGGTTGGCGTTATGCCCTGATGCCTAATAAAAACTCTGACGAACTATTCCACTTTCAGGAAGATCAAATTAAACCACTTTCCCTTGAAGAACTACTCTCGCAGATACGCGCAGATATTGAGTTTTACCAAAGTCAAATAGCAATTCTGCAACAACAGTTAGCCGCAATGACTGGAGGTAGCACTAATGGCTAATTCTACAGACAACTTCGAGGGTAGAGCCAAGCATTTGATGCGTTTACTTCAGCTTTGTGGCGGTTGTGTTCCATTGCATCGTCTGCAATTCCAATTCTCCGCCAAGGTCATTCAAACTCTGCTGGATAAAGAACTGGTGCAAGTACAGAACACGAGACGCGGCTTTTTGTTGGAGATTGCCGAGGATTTTTAGGTTATTAATCCCAGAGGACACAATCATGAAACTTTACGCGAAGACCATTCCACAGACTTTACCCAATTGGGCAACTATCGTTACAAAGAGCGCAGATTTATTTGAGGTTGAAATCAATGATGAACACCCTGATTTTCAATCACTACTTGAAGAGTTAGAGACGGAGATTGAGCCAGGAGTCATGGGAGTTAAAGCTGAGGATTTATGTTCACGGCTTGGCATTGAAATGTCTAATCCGCATCTCCACCAATTACTTGAACAAGCCCAAAACCTAATATCCCTTATTGCTACGCACCCAGACTACAAACAACTGCTGGACTTGGGATATAGCCCAGATTTAAACATTGCTGATGCTCAAACTGCACTCACCTATCTGCAATGGGAGTTAGAGCGGAATCGATAACTTTCTGTCTAATACAAAAGCGTTCATCTAAAGGAATGCCATTACTTCAGATGAACGCACGGAAGTTCTTCTCCCGCTACAGAATTTCCATTATTGCACACAGAACACCAATCAATGAAACTTTAATTGAGGTGAAACATGACTGCTGAAATCAAACTAGGTTTATGCAACCCTCCTGAACCGATTTATCTCTACGTCAAAAACGCCGAGTTAAGTGGTGAATCCTATCTCTGGTATCACTACAACATCGATAAGGATAAAACGATTCCTGTTCTAAAAAAAGGATTGACTGGTTACATATCAGAACTGAGATTAACAACGAAAGAGTTTAAAGGCAAGGACAACATTAAGTTAGACATCGTTGTGAGAGCAGATGAGGTTTATATTGTCAGAACTGGCATAGAAACTAACTTCGCCAAAAGCTTTCTTTTAGCTGCATCAAGTGTTCAAGATTTTGAGAAACCCCTAATTATTGCTGTGACTGCTGGGGAAGAGAACGTAGTATTTTGTCAGCTTTATGATGCAGTAACTAAAGTCCGAATTCGTAGAGAGTGGGATAAAGATGCAGACTGGGCAACAATCATTCATGATATTCAAACCTGTTTAGGTGGCAATTCCTCAACTACTCCAGCCACACCAAAACTTAGCGTAGTTCCTCAACCAGTACATCCCCAAGACCTACGAGTTAAAAATATTCGTACCTTGCTTGATTATCCCCTTGATCTAGTCAGAGAGTGGTTGCAATTTCAAGACACTAATAGCCCCAGCCAATTGCATATTAGCAAAGTCAACGAACTGTTGAAGACTATGTGTTTGGCTTGGGCAGCAGACAAGTGTGACTATCCCAATCATGCTGAATCTTTGTATCAAAACCAAGTTGTTGATGCTGTTGTTAGCGGTACTGATGAATTAACGGCAATCAAAACGTGGATGCAACAGGTGCAAACAGTAAAGACTGGGGCAGTGTAAATCAGAAGCCAGAAGTCAGAAGTCAGGATTCAGAATTATTCTGGCTTCTGACTCCTGACTCCTGAATTCTTAATTTAGAGGAATTACCCATGAAAGTCATTGTCACAGTAGTTGAAAAAATCACAAGTGAAGCTCACATCGATATTCCTGATGGGCTAAATAAATCCGCAATCAAGCAGCACATAGTAGACCGCTATAACACTGGAGGAATGCAGACTGAGGTGAACATCTTTCAAGTTGGCTTTGAATCTATCAGCGCTCGAATTGTCCAAGAACAGTCTGATGCTAAATCTGCATAAATAAGGGAGGTAATCAGATGAACACAAAATGGACTGATGAAGAAATCGCAATTATTGAAGAAAAAGCCGAAGTCTATACAGTCAAACAAATATCCTCAAGCTTAAAAAGACGAGGATATCATCGCCGGACTGCCCTGCCCTCCCTTCAGCCTCGCCGGAAAACGCCTTGCATCCCAAGACTCCCGCAACTTGTTCGGGGAATTCTTTAGAATCATTTGCAATATTCGACCAAAATGGGCAATTGTGGAGAACGTTCCCGGACTCATCACTGCTGAGGGAAGTCAATTTTTCTGTGCCGTACTGTGGCAGTTTACCTCGTTGGGGTTTGATGTTGAATGGGGAATTGTTTCGGCAGCTTCGGTGGGTTTCTGTCGAATTCCGCATCTGGGCTAACAGAACTTTAATGAAAGTGATGCTCTCAACCCAAGTAGAGCCAGTAAAACAGCAAGAACCACCACATACATTAGCCCCATCCCACGAAGCCGCACAGTTGGCAATGATGTTGGGGGAATTTGCTGGATTAGAAAAATCTCTCACTGCCCAGTTAGCAGTTAATGCTGCCACCAAAGTCAACCCCGCACTTAAGCCAGCAGCAGATGATTTAAAAACTGCGATCGCTTCCACTAATACCGCAGAGGACGCATTTCTCAATCCAACACAAATCGGTGAGGTAGTGGGAATGTCTGCACGGGCTGTTAACCACTGAGTATTGGGAGCAAGTATCTCAACAAACATGAAGTCTTCTCCATCAACCAAAACTAACAGCAATTCCTTCATTTACACATTCTTTAGTTGGAGAAAACTACCATGCAACAACTCAATTTATTCACTGAATCAACCCCAGTTTTACCTATCACTTACTACCCCGATTTCTTAAGTCTTGAACAAGCTAACTCCCTCTACCAACACTGTCTGAAACTGCAATGGCAGCAGAACCAAATCAGAATCGCGGGTAAAACAATGCCCGTCCCCCGCCTTGAGTGCATTTATGGTGATGCCGGATGTGATTACCTTTACTCGAATAGCGTGTTTTTGAAACCACTATGGTGGACAGAGGCTCTGTCTAGCTTGCGCGATCAGATCACTGCGTTGACTGGTTACAAATTCCGTATCGTCATTGGTAATCAGTACCGAACAGGTATGGATTCAATCGGGTGGCACGCTGACAACGAACCATCGATGGGGTCTAACCCTGCGATCGCTTCCCTTAGTCTCGGTGGTGTTCGCAAATTCCAGATAAAACCAATCGGCGGACGACCAACGGACTTCTGGCTGGAACACGGCAGCTTGCTCGTGATGCACTCCGGCTGCCAGTCCACTCATCTGCACCAGGTTCCGAAAACCAACAAAGTCGTTAGTACACGTATTAATCTCACGTTTCGACCACACGTAGGCGGGAGATGAGAAGGGTAAGGGGGAAAGGGCAAAGGGGAAAGGAATTGTTCTCACTCCTTTAACCCAACCCCAAAAACCTTTTCCCAGAGCAATGCTGGCGTGTTGATGACTTCATAGCCAGCAAAAGTATTGCAAAAAATTGAACCGGCGGCATGGGTGCAATGCCGCATCCTGCACCATGCGTCAAAAAATAGAGGAAATACATCATGCTTCGTATAAATAAAAAACTCCATCCCGCAAGTGGCGTGGAGTTTTTGGGCATGGGGAATCGGGCATGGGGCATGGGGAAGAAGTTACCAATGCCCAATGCCCAATGCCCAAAGCGGCGGGGCGGCTATCCCTCTCCACCCACGAGGGGATGGAGTTTCCCGCCGCTTTCTATGAAACCGATTCTCAAGCTAAACATCTACAGGAATGGCTCAACAGTGGGGTTGACGAAGAAATTTTTCACCTGAATGGGCGTTCGCTCTACAGCACAACACCCTACGAATATCTGCTCTACAGTCCCAAAATCTCCCGCCGCAACGATGGACGACTGCGCGATCGCGATTTGAAAAAATACCAGCACATTGAGCTAGGCGGCTGGTGGTGCAGTGGCGTTGACCCGCTCAACAACTACGTCCTGATGATGTGGGGCTGTTTCAAACCAGACTTTCCCAGACGTGACCGCCAAAAGATTCACAAGTTCATCAAGTACGGTGCGGCTCGTTTAGCCTAAATGAGTAGAAATACTCAGGGACGGTTAGCTTGATTCAGAAAATGAATCATGACAACTAAATGACAATGTAGATGAGAATCCTACCCTCTAAGTGCAAGAGTGAAAGCACTTCCCCCAGGGAAAGCGACTAGCCATCAAAACCTGACGCGGGGATGAAAGGTGGCTCCACTGGTAGCCCTAAACTGGTGTCCACCGAGCAAAGAACCCATGAGTAAACGTGAGTTGAAGTTGTGATTGAAGTGTCGTTAATGAAAAGTAGCGTAATCAGGCTGAATAACGCTATGAGCCGAAATATGGCAAAAGGATAATGGGGCTGGCAGTTCGTATTCTGACCAGTATGCACCCCCAACAAACCCGGCATATAGCAACACTCTAAAGGTTCATAGTATTGTCATTTGGAACGAAGTAATATCAATTTACATTGAAGCTGCATAGAAAAGAGCTTCGAGAATAAAATCATAAGAAGTTAAAGATATAACACGTTCCGATGTGATTGTACTGAAAAGCTCGTTTAGGCGATCGCGAAGTTCTTC
>NZ_JAIVFS010000217.1 GCF_020829645.1 Nostoc mirabile CHAB5784
AAGAACCGCAAGTTCTGCGGGGATTGCTTGTAGAGCCTTACACCAACCAGTAGCTTAGGCTGCTGGGAGGCGATGAAACAAGAACTGAACAGCAAAAATAGACGCTTGCCTAGTTTTGCCTAAGTTTTAGAGAACGGTTTCCTATACGCTTTGTCAACTGATGCCACAATTAACTAAACTTCAGACTTCATCTCATCAATTTCAAATAAAGATACGATGACTCCAGCGATGGGGATAGATATAAAAACTCCTAACAACCCTGCTACTTTAGCGCCTACTAGCAAAGCAAAGAATACTACTACGGGATTAAGATTCAGGGCATCTTGCATAATTCGAGGCGAAATCAAGTTGTCTTGTATCTGCTGGAGGACAATACAAGCTATCAAGACTTTCAATGCTAACCAAACGCCTTGAGACAACACAACTAAAGTAACTGCGCTTACTCCTAATGTCGCTCCTATGCCAGGAATGATATCAAGAATTCCCACTATCACTGATAATATCAAAGCAAAAGGTACTTTTAATATTAAAAAAACTAAAAAAGTCGTACTTGTGAGAAATGCACTTAATAACAGCTGTCCTCTAAAAAATCCGAGAAAGGAGCGTCTGATTATACTTGTAAATCTCTTGCGGCGCTGTTTGGGGATTATTTTTATGGTGAAATTCCACAGCTTGTCTCCATCCAGTAACATAAAGAAAGCCACAACTGCAATCAATATAAATGTAAGAAAGTTCGTCATGAATCCTTGCAAAACAGCCAAACTAGTAACAAGACTAGATACAGCTTGGTTTCGTAATTGTTCTTGAAGGAAACTTAAATTTATCTGCAAATTCCGGCTTCGCAAAAACCCTTCTAGTCGCTCTAATAAAGGTATTAAAGAATTTACAAAGCCAGTTATACTGTCAATTAATTGTTGTCCTTGAGATAAAACCGTTAAGCCGACGGTAATTATTAGACTGCCAATAATCACAATACTGAACAAGAAAACGACAGCAACAGCTACGCCGTGGGGCAAAAAGTGCCGCAGCCATTGTACAGGATAACTGAGTAAAAAAGCCAAAATTGCAGCAAATGTAAAAATAACAATGACTGCTTCAAAATAAGCTAAAAGTTGTACAATTGCCCAGCCAGAAGCAACTAAAAGTAAAAAGCGGACTAACGCCAGATTATTTAATCGATCCCAAAAATTCTTGGCTTCAAAGCCGCTCATAATAATTCGTAATTCGTAATTCGTAATTCGTAATTCATAAATTAATAGGACTTACGCACTGTACAAAATAATCATGTTGTGCATCAACGTAAATATGTCGTTTCAGGTTTTTATCAAATCATTCTTTGATGGTAAATAGACCCGCGCTGTAGGGGTTTAGCAATGCGCTTTACCCCTACGACAGATGTGGTTTTTCAAATCATTCATTTTTGGTCTTTTTTGTCAATGCGTAAGTCCTAATTAATACGTAAAAAAGCTAGTTGTGTAGCGTGAGAAGGTTGCCCACCCTGTAAGATGGATGATGTATTTGTTGGAAGTTCCTTAGATGATTGCTAGAGTGAATTGATTTTAAGATTAAAGGAATCTAATAGCGATCGCTACCTCCCTAAAGCATATATCTGAACTTGTCTAGCTTATCGTCCTAAATCATGCATTTGGTTAATTACTGTGGCACACTTTTGTGTTAAAGCTTCTAATTCCTCTTTATTAGTGGAACTGGGAGCATCAATCAAGTTACCAATTCTCACAGTGATGGGAACTGCGCGAGGTAGGGACGATCCTTTTTGTAAAATCTCCTCAGTACCCCAGACACTCACGGGTAATATTGGGGCTTTTGCTTTCGCTGCTAGCAGCAGTGCGCCTCTCTTGGGGTCTGTAATTCGACCATCTGGGATGCGGGTACCTTGCAAGAAAACACCGACAGCCCAACCGTTATTAAGATATTCTAGGGCGGAACGGATGGCATTGCGATCGGCATTTCCTCGACTCACCGGGTAAGCACCGTACAATTTAATCGCTTGCGCCAAAACTGGGATTTTAAATAACTCTTCCTTAGCCATGTACGCTACTGGACGACGTACACAGTTAGAGACAATTGGCGGGTCAAAATAACTAGCGTGATTACTCACCACCAGCAACGGCCCTGATTGGGGGACATTCTCAGTACCATAAATCTGGCCCCGAAAGTAAGTGTGAAGCATGGGGCTGACGACCGACCATTTAAAGGCGTGGTAAAGTGCCAGACTGATAAACGGTTCGCGGTTTTTGTCCACAGAAGATAATTCAAATCAGACTGAATTTAGCATACGCGATCGCAAGGCCCAGAGCAACGCAAAAAAGCTGTGGAGATGAATTGCTTCACCCATCTGGGAATACTAAATCCAGAAAATATTAGGATTTAGCGCTCTTTCCCCAAGAGCCTCCCCTGCTTATCCGAACTGTATTGGTTTATAAACAACTTCATAGATTCTGGGAACACTAAATCTGTAAGTATTAAAGATTTAGCAATATGGATAGCACTCTTGTCAATATTCCCGGATATCGTATCAGAGAAGAACTCTACAATGGTTCCAGAACGATAGTTTATCGAGGGTATCGAGAAACTGACTCATTAAGAGTAGTGATGAAACTGCTGAAAAATCCTTATCCCAGTTTTAGCGAATTGGTGCAGTTCCGTAATCAATATACCATTGTCAAAAATCTCAACTCACCTTTAATCATCCAAACTTATAGTCTCCAAGCGTATCAAAATGGCTATGCGTTGGTAATGGAAGACTTTGGGGGGATTTCTCTGAAAGAGTGGGGAGTAGGGAGTAGGGAGTGGGGAGTGGGGGGAAGCGTAGAATCTCTGATGGAGTTTTTACGAATTGCGATCGCACTTTGCAATGCCTTAGATATACTATACCGCGATCGTATTATTCATAAAGATATTAAACCTGCCAATATTCTAATTAATCCCGAAACCAAACAAGTTAAATTAATTGACTTTAGTATTGCATCCTTACTACCACGGGAAACTCAAACACTAATGAATCCCAATGTGTTGGAAGGGACACTTAGTTATATTTCTCCTGAACAAACAGGAAGAATGAATCGAGGGATTGACTACCGGACTGACTTTTATTCATTAGGTGTGACTTTTTACGAATTATTGACGGGAGAATTACCGTTTAAATCAAACAATCCGATGGAACTGGTACATTGTCATTTAGCAAAACTTCCACCGAATATGAATAAACCTCACCCCAACCCTCTCCTTGGTAAGGAGAGGGTGCTTGATGCGGGTGAGGAATATTTTCCTATTCCCCAAGTTCTCTGTGACATCGTGATGAAATTGATGGCGAAAAATGCTGAAGACCGCTATCAGAGTGCATTGGGGCTGAAATTTGATTTAGAAAATTGTTTATCTCAACTCCAAGAAACTGGTGAAATTAAGAGTTTCCCAATTGCCCAACGGGATGTGTGCGATCGCTTCATTATTCCTGATAAACTCTATGGACGGGAAACAGAAGTAGAAACCCTACTCCAAGCATTTGAGCGAGTTAGCCTGGGTGCAACTGAAATGATGCTGGTAGCTGGTTTTTCCGGTATTGGTAAAACCGTTGTAGTTAATGAAGTTCATAAACCGATTGTTAGACAACGCGGTTATTTTATCAAAGGTAAATTTGACCAATTTCAACGGAATATTCCTTTAAGTGCATTGGTGCAAGCCTTCCGGGATTTAATGGGGCAATTATTAACAGAAAGCGATACTCAAATCCAGCAATTTAAAACCAATATTTTAGCAGCTGTAGGTGATAATGGACAGGTAATTATTGAAGTCATTCCCGAATTAGAAAAAATTATTGGTCAACAACCACCAGTTACAGAATTCTCAGGAACTGCGGCACAAAATCGATTTAATTTATTATTCCAGAAATTTACCCAAGTCTTTACCACTGAGGCACATCCATTAGTGATGTTTTTAGATGACTTGCAATGGGCTGATTCGGCATCACTGATGTTAATGCAGTTATTAATGGCTGATACAGGTCATCTTTTATTAATTGGTGCTTATCGTGATAACGAAGTCAACCCAGCACATCCGTTAATGTTGACTTTGAATGATATCCAAAAAACAGCAGCCACGATTAATACGATTACTTTAGCACCCCTGAGTCAAGGGCAAGTGAATCAATTAGTTGCTGATACACTTAAATGTACAGAAAATTTGGCATTACCTCTTTCTCTACTAGTATCTCAAAAAACTCAAGGTAATCCATTTTTCGAGAAGCCCTAGCTCAAATGAACTTGAAGGCTGGCGTGAAAGCCAGAAGTTCCACTGCCTATGCTGCCGCCAAACTGTATATGCAAACTGGGATTGATCTACTAGCGAGCGATCGCTGGCAATGTCAATACGATCTCACTCTCGCCCTTTATGAAGGGGTAGCTAACTCCGCTTACCTTAATACTGACTTTGAACAGATAGAGCAGTTCGCAGAAATTGTGCTGAATCACGCCCATTCTTGGCTTGATCGGATCGACATCTATGAAACTAAAATCCTGGTTTGCGTGGCGCAAAATCAGCAGCTAGAGGCGTTACGCTTGGGCCGAGAAGTGCTAGAGGCGCTGGGAGTGCCTCTGCCAGAGCAACCGACTCAAGCAGACATTGGGCAGGCAATTCAACATACCCAAACGTTGTTGGGAGGCAGGGAGATCGAATCGTTGCTGGAATTACCTGAAATGACGGCACCGGACAAAAAAGCCGCGATGGTGATGCTAGCCCGTATTATGCCTCCTGCCTATCAAGCCGCCCCAAACCTGTTGCTGCTGATTATCCTTGCCCATATTGATTTGTCCGTGCAATACGGAAATGCACTAGAATCAGCAAATGGCTATGTCTTATTTGGATTGATCCAGATTGCCGTATTAGGAAATATTGATGCAGGTGGACGCTTTGGACAATTGGGGATGAACCTTTCCCAGCGCATCCACGCTCCCAAGCTCACTGCCAGAATCATCTTTACCTTCAACTGTCTTCTCAGACATTGGCAGGAACCCGCGAAAGACACCCTGCCAGGATATCTGCAAGCCTATGCCAGTGGACTAGAAGTGGGTGACATTGAACATGCTGCATTGGGCTTAACGTATTACGATTTGACGGCGTATTACAGTGGTCAAGAATTGACTTCCCTGAAGCGAGAGATAGAAGGTCACTGCAAGATAGTACAACAATTGCGTCAGGATAATTATCTGTATACGCAACGTATTTACTGTCAAGCGATCGCTAATCTGCTAGAGACGAGGACTGAACCCGATCAACTGGATGGTGAATACTGTTATGAAGCGGAAACAATTTCGCTGCTGGTTAAAACTAATGATATGACAGCGCTGTATTGTATTTACTTCAACAAACTGCTGCTCTGTTATTTATTTCAACGGTATGAACAGTCATTAGAAAACGTCAGTCTCGCAAAACAATACTTAGGGGCAACAGTACACCTATTATTAATCAAGGGCGTTTGGTGGGGATTCTTTACCTAGAAAATCAATTGACGCAAGGGATATTTACTAGCGATCGCCTTTCTATTATAAATTTCCTCTGCACTCAAGCTGCAATTTCTTTAGAAAATGCTCAATTATATATAGCGGTTCCTACTTGAGTAAAATACACTGTAGGATAATGGAGTATATTAAAGCCTAAGTACCTGTGGAATGAAACCTTACTCCAGCGATCTGCGCCAAAAAGTAATTAACGCACATAACAATCAAGAAGGCTCTCAACGACAACTGGCAAAAAGATTTAGTGTCAGCTTGAGTTTTGTTC
>NZ_JAIVFS010000218.1 GCF_020829645.1 Nostoc mirabile CHAB5784
AAAAATGCTTCCCGAAATGCCTGAGCCTATTTTATTAACCCAGATTTTTGCCAAGCTTACTTCTTTAGGACGTATTCATCCCGTTTCTACAGGCATTGAACCCTCGTAAATTGGCTAAGGTATTGAGGTTATTAAGTAGGTTTCACCAACGTAATCGCGGTACACGAGCTCACTAGCTACTAGGTCTGTTGGTGCGATACTTTGAGCGTTGCACACTGCTAATGGTGACTTATAAACTGGGGCGATCGCTCGCCAAATGTTAATCAAAGCAAACCTTTGCTGTAGTAATTCATCAATGTTATCTACCCCCCGTGCTGTCAACTCTTTGCGTGCGCGAGTATAGCCAGATTTGGCTGTAAAGTCGTTATGTACATACTTAATAGGCTCACTGATCCCGCTTTCACCGTTCTGTAAGCGTTGAGCGTTACGGAGAGTGTGATCGAATATCACCACCCCAGTGGCACCTGTTACCTCTTTCAAGAGTTGCTCGGCTTCAGGATAATAGACACGGCGGATCTCATCTTCGTCATAAAAATTACGGACATTGCTATGGGCTACAACAAGTCTAAACCCTTTTCGATCTAGGGATATGTCTTGCGAAACCGCCCGTATGTTATGGACTGGCATCAAGTGTGTCTCGAACTTCCGGTTGGATGGTGGAATCCCTGGTGGTCGTTTGTAAGTATAGATGACAGGCTTTTGTGCCATTGGCGTAAAGTAAGTTAGTTCTGCCTCAACGTGCGGCAGGTCAAGTCGCTTCGCTCCAATTCGTAATTCGTAATTCGTAATTATTACCCCACGGATAAATCCGGGGGCTTGAATAAAGTTGGCTTTGCCCTTTTTTTCTTTTTCATAATTAAAATTAGGGGCTTGCACCCTTAATGAATTAATTAATAATTAATTCCTAATTTCTAAGTTTTTAATTACGAATTACGAATTACGAATTACGAATTATTCGGTCAACACCGTATTGGAAACGCTCAATTGCTAACTGAGCATAATATTTAACCCGTTCCCACCAAGAAATACTGTCTGCTTCATCTGTGTCCATACCCCCCGAATTATTATCTCCACTTTCATTATTGGGGGGTGTGGACGGCGGATTAATCCCATACTGAGCTTGCATCCGAGCCTGATGTGCCGCATCTCGCTCAAGTGACTCTTGGCGCTTCCTTTCCCTATCCTCCCGTTGATGAAGGCGATAATCAAACACGTTCTGGGCGAACACCACATCCTCAGTATTGAGCCGATAATACCTAACCCTCTGACCATCCTCCAAGGGTCGCCGCGATTCTGTTGATAGTCCCAGTTGTGAAAGAAACTGCCCCAAAATCCACACAGGAGACTCCGATAGCGGAATCGTCAGGTTGAGAATTCCCTTAACATGAGATGCGTTGCGCTTGGAGAACTCTGCCAAAGCCTGAATCATCGCTTCGTTGCCTTTAATCTCAACCCCAGCCATCAGATCCATCAACACCGCCCTCAATCCCAAGCGATGACGCATAAGCCACGCGGTAGAATGATTACTCCAGTCTGTGCAAATAGCCAAGTGATCGCGTTCTGATTTATCTCTTTCCACAACAATAGCCGGCGGTGAAACACACTCTCGCCCCTGGTCATCAGTAATCATTTCCCCAGGCGCTGCCAATATCGCCTCCAGTGCGACAATCTTCCGTATCAGCTTGCCTCCATCATCTTTCTCAACCAGTTCCGGGGTTACGCTCATGCCATAAGTGTCCTGAATGCGGAGCTTCTCACACTCCAGCACCTCCTCCGGCTTCAGATAATCTTGATGCTGCCTACTTGTGTAAGTCCTTCTGTCAATATCTTTGGCATTAGCCACCTTGCGATAATGCTCCGAATCGATGGCAATACCAGCCGCCTTCATCCACCGCGAAGTCCCTTCATCACCACCGTCGCCCAAAGGAATAATCGTATTCTCCATTTCTTCCAACAGCGATCGCAGATCAGAGCGAAGATTATTGATAGACCAGTTCCTTTGAGCTTCAATTTGGCAAGAAGCATCCAACGCCCAGTCCTTCTCTGCCCCACGTTTCCCAGTTTCCCGGTTAATGCGAATTAGAAAAGCGGTCATCTCATTTTTCTGAAGAATCTTTTCCTTGATGCGACGGGCATTGGTTTCGGCGTAACCAAACGGAGGACGCGGAGCCACCCAAATGTGCATAGGGACATTGGGACGATTTCGCCATAATTGTTGGGCGCATTCTGTAGCTGATTGTGAAACAGCATGAAATACACCAAACACTGCATCAAAATGCTCGGTAGAAATGTCAACACCCGTACCCAGGCTGGGAGTAATTAAAAAAGCGTCAATATCCTTAATAGCAACGTTAATCTCTCTGATGAAAATCACATTCTCTTCAGAGCCGCTATTTTCCGAGTGAATCGCCCACACCCGTAACTTGCGGTCAACGCTTGGTTCTGGTGTTTCGTCGTTATCATCAATTGCTGAACCATCATTGAGCGCTCGTTCCAGCTTTTTGATAAATCGCTTACTATCGCTGACCATCATCAACTTTTTACCCAGCATCAACTCAGCGTGGAACTCGGCAACGATTGCGCTGCTGTTTTTCCCCTCGTACCAATAAACCTGACGTCCCCCAGAGCGGTATTCATTCTTGATGATGTAGGGTTTTTCGCCAGCCGGTCGCATTCTGAGGAAAAACTCAATGGTCAAATCATCCAGGTGAGCATCTGCTAAAACAACCAACTTGGCATTGTAAACCAGATACTCCAGCACTTCCAGAATAGCCCCCCGGTGTTCTTTGCAGGTCTTTGATTTGAGCAAGTGAGCGAGGTATTGACAGGCTTCATCAATAAATAGAATGTCATAAGCCTGTAAATCATTCGCCATCTTATACAGTGAATCTACAGTGATACTGAGTGCTTTTGCTTTAGCCCAGTCACCGCAAGAAATCGCAGAGTACATCGCTGTTTGTAAGCGATCGCTAAGATTTTTCAGCAAAGTAACCCGATGCCCGTTGTTCAAAAAGCTCAAGTCTGGGTTATCTCTTCTAATCATTGCCAAGATTTCAGTCTTGCCAGTTCCCATGTCAGAAGCCAAACCCACTAACCCCGATTGAGGCAGTGAGCGGATGACTGTGGAAAGATAGCGGGTATTGACTATTACATTGGGTTTGAATTTGTGAAGCCCCCTGGCACGATTCACGAAAAATCTTTGGCTTAACTCGCTGATTCTCAAGGCATCAGCAATCATGGTGGACACTGCTTTGTCTGCCTTTTTCCCCAAAGCTACAACCCAATCGTCAATTCCTTTTTCTGGGCCAGGGAGTAGTGCCACTTCACATTGACAGGCAAGTTGGAGAATTACTTGGCAGGTGCGACGAGTAGCAGCAAAAACCTGCTGTTTGGTTTTGGGTTTACTTTCGTAGTCGAAGAGAATGACAAACTTACGCTTCTGTTGAGCCATTGGGACTAAATCAGGGTGCAGGTATTCTAAATCCTCCTTGCCGACTCGACCGTTCCAGATTCCAGGGAGTGCGATGGCTACATACCCCAAAGTCAGAAGACAAGCAGCCTTCTTCTCGCCCTCCGTAAGGCATACAGGGATTTCAGGGTGTGCCATAACCCAAGCCCAAAAACCCAGTGCTTCTCCTTCATGGGTAACGGTGATTAGTTCTGGCATCGGCACGTCATAGCGCAGGGCTATCAACCGCCAAATGTGTAGGGGGACTCTTAGGTAGGTAACTCGATTGGGAGTTTTTGGGGGTGACTCGTATTTAACGGGCTTTTGGGTTTGTTCAAGGGTTGTCTTGTCCCATTCCAGCCGAGGGCAATCGGGTTTCATCCGTCCCCAGTCCATCGGCAGCCAGGAGTTGAGCGGATCGAGTCCACTAACCCACCATGCACCCTCCTCTGCATGGGCGTATCTTCTCAAGTAGCCATCACGTAATCGTCCATCGTTACGTCGAGCGGTTTGGGGTAGAGCGTATAAAAGGTACTCGTATACTTCCGAACCACTAAGAGAATAGACATTTAGGGCAGTGAGTTTGGGGTCAACGGCGGAATTGACTACCCATTCGTGCCAATGGTTAGGAGCTAGCTGATTATTCGTTTGATGTGTATCAATTATGTTCATATCCCCTCTGATATTTTGACGCAGTGCAAAGCAAGCGGTATGAAGCCATACCACTCGTGATTTGCTTTTAGCTTGGTTAAAGGGGAAAGGTAAAAGGAAGAAATCTTTTATTACCCCTTATCCTTTCCCCTTGCCCTTATCTCCCGCCTCCGGTGTGTGGTCGGAAGGTGAGATTGATACGTGTGCTAACCACTTTGTTGGTCTTGGGAACTTGGTGCAGATGTGTGGACTGACAGCCTGGGTGCATTACCAGTAAACTGCCGTGTTCCAGCCAGAAGTCGGTTGGTCTGCCATCTCTCGGTTTAATTTGAAACTTGCGAACACAGCCGAGACTTACAGAAGCGATCGCTGGGTTGAATCCCATCGATGGTTCTTTGTCAGCGTGCCAACCGATAGAATCGATACCACTACGGTACTGATTGCCGATCACTATGCGGAACTTGTAGCCAGTTAATGCAGTGATGCGATCGCGCAAGCTAGACAGAGCTTCTGTCCACCATAGTGGTTCTCGATACCGAGCCGTGAACATAAATCTTCTGCTTTGACTCCTATTGTTCCTGGTTCAATTTCTGTAGCTAACTCTTCAAGCAGAGATTGGAAATTCGGGTGTTCATCGTTAATTTCAATCTCAATCAAATCTGCGCTCTTTGTAACGACAGTTGCCCAATCGGGTAAAGTCTGTGGAATGGTTTTCGCGTAAAGTTTCATAATTTTGTCCTCTGGGATTAATAACCTAAAAATCCTCGGCAATCTCTAATAAAAAGCCGCCTCCCGTGTTCTGTACTTGCACCAGTTTTTTATCCAGCAGTGTTTGAATCACTGAATCAGAGAATTGGAATTGCAGCCGATGTAATGGAACACAACCACCAGAAAGCTGAATCGAACGAAGCAAATGATTAGCCCTACGGTCAAAGGTATTGTTTGCTTCCTTAGCCATTGTTTGCACCCTCAGTTAATACGGTTAACTGTCGGTTGAGAATATTTATCTGCTGTTGATAAAAGTCAATTTCAGCAGTGATTTGGCGGAATAATTCTTCTGGTGTAAGTGGTTGGATTTGATTTTCCTGAAAGTGGAATAGTTCATCAGAGTTCTTATTAGGCATTAGCGCATAGCGCCAACCATCACCAAATTGTTCAGCTAATTCAGTACCATTTGGGTAGTAATAAAATCCCAGAATGATGCCATCTTTAGTACGCTGTTCCAAAGCAAAGCTAGGGTAGCCCCAGTGTTGGGGGATTGATATTGTGGGTTGCATTGGTTTAATGGGGATTGTTGAAAATGTGGTGAGAGGTGATCGCTTGACAACTGCGATCGCCTGCAATGAGAATAATTACGCCGTTACTAGGCGTAGAGCTGGCGAAGCTGTCACCAAGTGCAAACTAAACGGTTTAGTTTAGAGGACGAGAAAACTTGATTTAAGTAACTATAGTTAAAAGTAATAAATAATACTAAAATTAACGGGAACGGCTTT
>NZ_JAIVFS010000219.1 GCF_020829645.1 Nostoc mirabile CHAB5784
GCATTGTAGCAGTGATAAGATATCGGACATGGGCTGATTGTGGTTTTTGAGTTGTCGTTGTGAGAGACAATAACTCTACTACATCGGCCCTCTCTCCTCATCCTCTTATTTTGGCTAAGGTATTGATACTTAAGTATTTGTTCTCACGAGAGGATACTGTTACGTGAGCTTTCTTACTTCTCAGACATTCTCTTAGGATCAACGCTATTTTGTGATTGCAAAATTACAGGCTTCTGCTAATTAGAAGTATAACCTGGTAAAACTTTTACCCCTGGCTGAGTCAACCTTAGCGTTAAAGAAAGTCTGACTTTACCGCTAGCGATCGCTCAAGGAAGATAAAAGCAAGTTACTGAATGAGCGATTATTGTCAAAAAAGCCTTGGTAAATGCCTTAACCTTCACTAATCAACTGTAACAATACTTCTGTTGATATCTTGCCACTAATATCAGCACCTTCCAATAAGCTGTCTGCCAAATCTCGCTTGTGCTGATGCAATTGCACAATCTTTTCTTCAATAGTATCCTTTGCTACTAGACGATAAATAGTAACAGGGCGTTGTTGCCCAATGCGATGGGCGCGGTCTGAGGCTTGATCTTCCACTGCGGGATTCCACCAAGGATCTGTATGAATCACATAATCAGCCGCAGTCAGATTAAGTCCTGTCCCCCCTGCTTTGAGACTAATGAGAAATACATCCCCTGAACCAGCTTGGAACGCATCGACCCGTTTTTTGCGCTCTGCCACTGAAGTACTGCCATCTAGATATTGATAATTAATACCTTGCTCTTCGAGGTAATCGCGGATGATGTGCAAATGGTCAACAAACTGACTAAACACTAACGCTTTATGACGATTTTCCAGCAGTTCACCCAGCACCTCACCAAAAAGTTGCAACTTGGAACTGGGTAATTCAGTATCAGGCATAACGAGGCTGGGATTACAGCAAGCACGACGCAGTTTCATGATCTCAGCCAAAACTTGCAAATGTTTCTTTCCTGCTTCTGCATCAGTTTCGGTAAGTTTAGATATTGCCTGGCGGCGCAACGCTTCATAGAACGCCTTTTCCTCTCGACTTAACTCTACATGCAACAGAATTTCGGTACGAGATGGTAACTCTTCTAGTACCTGATTTTTTGTCCGCCGCAACAGAAATGGTTGGATAAGTTTTTTGAGTTTATTACGTGCAAGTTTATCCTGATATTTTTCAATGGGGGTAGCAAAGCGTTGATTGAAGCTTTCAAAAGAACCCAATAACCCAGGATTAATAAAACGGAACAAATTCCACAACTCACCCAGGTGATTCTCAATCGGAGTCCCAGTAGTCAGCAACTTAAAATTAGATTTTAGGTTCATGGCTGCCTGAGAACGTTTAGTGGTCATATTTTTAATCGCCTGGGCTTCATCCAAGACAATCGTTTGCCACTGTACACCAGAAAGCATTTGCGCTACTTCTTCCTGCTGTAATAAACCATAGCTGCAAACCAACATATCTAACGGTTGTAAACCAGAGAGTAATTTTTGGCGGTTAGCACCAGAAAATTGAATAATATTCAGAGTTGGGGCAAACTTCTGCGCTTCACTCACCCAATTCATGCACACGGAAGTCGGCGCAATAATTAGGGTTGGCCCCTCATGGGCGTTTCTGAGTATGACCGCCAATGCCTGCACGGTCTTACCGAGTCCCATTTGGTCTGCTAAACAAGCACCCACACCCCAATGTGCCAGACGCGCCAGCCAACAAAAACCCTCCATCTGGTAGTCACGTAGTTCTGCTTGAAGCGTAGATGGCAGTTCCGGCTGGAGGTTTTTCACCTCCTGGAGACGCTCTCTATGTGTTTTCCAGTGTTTATCTGCTTTTACCTTACCTACCTCATCAACAAAATCCTCTAACCCTAACGTGGCCAAGGGGTGAAAACGAATACCTTTACTATGTTTTTCTGAAAACATCCGCAATTCGTCGAGGCGTTTGCGAAAAACTTGAGTTAAAGCCAGAAATTGACCATCACCAAGGGGGATAAAACGGCTGGGGGTTTTCTCTAATAGTTCTAGTAGTTGCTGCATATCCAGCACTAGGTCGTTATTCAATTTCAACTCCCCAGTTGCTGCAAACCAGTCTTGCTGACGTTGAATTGATAAATTAAAGTCTTTTAGGTCGGCATTGTGGCTAACACGCAGTTTTTCTCCTTGTGGCCATTCTATGACTACGCTACTTTCCAGTGCTTGCAATTCTAGCAGTAGTTCCAAACAGTCTTCTGGGTCAACTATAATCCATTCACCATCTTGTTCTTCAGTTCGCGTCAAGGTGGGACAGGCTTTTATGGCGGCTTTAGCAAGTTGTTTCTCTTCAGGCAGATTTCGTCTGGTTTGCAGACGTTTACCGTCAATCTCGGCAATTACTGTTTCACCACCTGTACCAGGACGATAGTAGGGACCATCTTGGGCAAAGGGGCGCGACAAAAGCGTGACTTTCAATCCGGCATTGGCAGGTAAAAGGTGAATATGGGGTAAAGTCTGGGCAGGTACTTCTTCTGCACCTTCGAGTCCGCCGCCAATATCAGAATGTACGGTAACTATTCCAGAGACGGCATTAATCGCTGCCAAAACTTGCTTCTCGGCAATGGCAGGCACGTTTAATTTATTTTCTTTACCAAGAATCTCGGCGATGCGGCGGTGTTCGGCAGTAATTTCAATGACTTTGATGCGGGTTGGGGTTTCTTTAATATGCAGAATATTCTGTGATTCTGCTAATTTGGGAGAAAATTCCAAGGTGAGACGATCTTGTTTCCCTTTTTTAACCAGTAGTTCTGGTTCTCCTTTGACAATTTCTACACGGATAGTGGGTGTATCTTCCCAAAAAACCAACGGGTGTCCAATTAAAGCAGAGATGGCTTTTTCACCGAAGGTATAATCAACTTTCCCGTAATAAGAGCCATCGTTATATGTTTCAATACAACTACATACCCGCATATCTTGGGGTGTGATGTAATCAAACTCAGATAATGCACTGTTGAGACGCTTGAGGGCTATGGGGCGACCTTTACTCCACTCTCCTTTGGCATTCACTTTTTGTTCTCGTGGTTGCAAGACACATCTGCTGGGATAGAAGGTAATGAACCATGCTAAACGCAGTTCAGATTCTGGTTTTAGGGATGTTTGTGGTCTTGATTGGAGATTTGCCAGCGCATTGAGGCACATTTCCCAAGCTTCTTGGGGTCGAATTAAGTCTACGATAGTTTGGATATCGCTATCTTCTCGCAGTGCCTCTGCAAGTTTATTATAGTTACTACTTGGTTTGAGTCGGGATAGGAGTTCTGCGGTTTCCATTGCCAACCAGTGATAACCAGAGGCAAGCGATCGCCGATACAATGGTTCCAATAAATTAGGTAAGCGTTTTTTAGCACTCTGGGCATCCATCCAGTAAAGGCATAGCGAACAAAACAATGTTTGTAAGCTATTTTCTTCTTCCACGGAAGAAATATGACCGCTGACTACAAATTGTTTTTGAGTAATATCACCAAGGTGTACTTGCAGTACCATTTTCAGTCTACCATAAGTGAACCTGAGCCAATGATCTGATTGGCAAGACATCAAACTGGTGTACTCTTCTGCTTCCCGGAGGCGTTGTGCTGAACCATCTTTTAAAAGTGCGAGGATAAAAAATAAGCCCCCAATTGTATTGAAATATATTTGGCGTTTGCCTGTAGCCTTTTTGATGGCTTTCAGGGCATCTGTATAATATTTTATGGCTTGTTCATTATCACCCCGCAGAAAACTTAACCAACCCCAAAAGATAGCAGCGTTATTTTGATATTCATTTGATATACGCTCCAGACTTTTTTGTGCTTCTTGAGTACAACCCTCTAACAACAGTTGTTCTGTCAAAATCAGATGTAGATAATCTGAGCAATGTTTTCCAGGTGTAGAGCATTCTTCTGACAGCAACGTCAACGCATCTTCAGAAGCAGATAATTTTAAGGCTGAATTGAAGAGGATACTTGATATGCCACTTTCATATAATCCAAGTGGAAGGGTGTTAAACCAATCTGCATCAAACGGATTATTGTATATCTGCTCAAAGATATTTTCTATTACTATTTTTTCTTCGCTATCACTGTACTTCTGGTAATCTTCAATTTGCTGATTAATAAAACTAAGGTCTTGACGATAAATACCAATGCGGATTTCTCTAATACACTGGCGTAAGCTGTAGAATATCCGAGAATCTCTGTTCCAGTGAGTACGTATTGGTAGCTTCTCCTCTACTGCTGTAACCAGGATTTCAAACTGTTTGGTTTGTACAGCATGGCGAGTAGCAATTTCTGTGAGTAACGGATGACATTCAGGACTCGATCTACTTTCCTGTACTAACAAACCTGCTTTTAATAATTTATCAATCTGGGGACTAAGGGTTTTAGTACCCCAAGGCTTATTGTTTTCATCTAAAGCGCCAGTCTTACTAATACAACTTACGAATGAATTTTTGTCTATCGGTGCATAAATTACCGAAAACAACTGGATAATCTTTTGTAAGGAAGGGTGTAACTCGAAATATTTTTTTGCGATTAGTGCTTGTTGTATTGTGGAATTAGGCTCAAAAATAGTCATATTATTTATTCAGTTCTTTAAATAATTCCATTAATTTGCGTTTACGTCCATGAGCCGCTTCTAGTTGTGAGCGATAAGCAGACCATTCAGCTTTTTGTCCAAGTTGAAGATACGCAGCTTTTATTTTTTTGAGCCAATTAACCGCAGCGTCATAACGGTCAGCTTTTCCTTGTTCCATTATTGGTTCTGCCCGTCTGCAAGCGTTATCAATTACCCAATCTGGACGATGGGAAACTGCTGCATCCATGACTCGATGAACCAGTTTGGAATCATAGTAAGTATCTCTTTCTACTGTTTTAATTGCATCATCAATTAATCCTTCATGCAGGAAAATATCAACTTGAGCTTCTCTTATTCCCCAATCTGGCTGATCTCGTAGTGTTTGCAGTAAATCTTGTTTGAGCGTCAACCAAGTTTCTCCTGCATAGTCTTGAATCTTACCATAGTCTCGAAACGATGGTCTGATTTTAAAAGCAATGATGCTGGCAGTTAACGCAGTGGCATTATCTTCTAATCCTTGGGCTAAATCACTTGTCCAAGTAGCAAATTCATACAAACAGTTACCTGTTAAATTTATACCTGCAATACATATTTCTAACGCTTCAACCAAATACCCATCTTCTCGCAATATTTTTGCCAGGGCAAAACCCTCTTCTGCTTTTTCCATCAGGATTTTAGCCGCACACATGGCCTCTTCTACTCTTCCCAAAGCTGCTAATTGCGTCAGGTATTGCAGAGTCATTTCTTCTGCTAAAGCTAGATTTAAATACTCTGAGCGTCCGGCTCTGAACCCGTATGAGTTAGGCTCAAATCGCGCTTCCCATTCTGGCTCTAATGCCAGCTTGACAAGTGCTTGCAAGGCTCGGTCTTTCATTGTAGGTATACCTAAAGGTCGCTTC
>NZ_JAIVFS010000021.1 GCF_020829645.1 Nostoc mirabile CHAB5784
TGGACGCAGGTCTGGGTTGCCGAGTCGCGCTGGACGTTTTTTACTCATGATGTATCACTAAGAACATCAAACCAGATGTTCTTAGATTATATCTTTTGCATCCTTTTTGCTTAAGTTGACACCAATGAACATGTTGTGCCCCTACGATTATCTGTACCTCACGCCTGTTGCAATCTGCTGTACTTTAAACCCTTTTTCCCCCTGCCCCCTGCTCCCCGCTCCCTGCCCCCTGCCTTATCCCAATGATAATTATTTACGCCGACATACTTAGGGCAACCGTGCGTCCTTACTTATTGCCGCACAATAAGCCAAACCGAATTAACCCACGCTGATAACCGCGACGCATTAATCCCAATGATAATGCCCCTTGGATAGTAGTCCAACCAGCATTTAGTAAGCCCCAAAACGCTTGGGGAGTGAATGCCGAATCAATCACCACGTTCCAAAAGGGGGCAACAGCAGTTGACCAATCGGCGGTGCGGATATTATGTAATGGTAGTTGATGTGCGATCGCTTCGTACTCTGGCAAAGAAATCACATAAGGCAAACAATACACCCGATAAATATCTTGTAAATGCTTTTCCTCATCCGCCGTTAGTGGAGACTCATCAGTTGGTCGATGACACCAAGTCACCATAATTAACTTGCCACCAGGCTTCAATACTCGATAGCACTCTTGAAGAAACTTGGTTTTATCTGGCATGTGTTCACCGCTTTCTAGCGACCAAACCAAGTCAAAAGAATCGTCAGCAAAGGGCATTGCTTGAGCATTTGCGACTTGGAACTGTGTTCTTAGGCTCAAATTAGCTTCCATTGCGCGTTCCGTTGCTCTGGCGGCTTGTACAGGACTCAGTGTAATCCCTGTAGCCTTAGCATTAAACTTTTGTGCAAGGTATAAAGAACTGCCGCCGATGCCACAACCCAAATCTAGGATGTTGTCAGCTGCTTGTACCCCTGCCCAATTCAGCAGTTCTTCGATTAAATCAATTTGAGCCTGACGGCGTTCTTTTTTCTGGATACCATCAGCACCGTAATAGCCGTGGTGCATGTGTTCGCCCCAAATCTGTTCCCACAGACCAGAGGAAGCATCGTAAAATTGCTGAATTTGCTGGTAAAGTGTTGCGCTCATGAAAAAAGCTGTGTTAAGACAAAGCCGAATTAAAAAAAAACATACAGATAGGCTACCATGTGTGTTTTTAATTAAAATAGGGTCTTTTGGTTTGCAGGGATAATAAACTCCGGTTTCTCTTCTCTGGAGAAATTTACTGATTTTCCCTTAATAAGCTGCCTTTGCTCTCATTTGCATACCGGATGTTTCCGAGATGCCTAGCATGATTGAGTTTTTTAATTTGAAATTTTCAATTAATTATGACTGTTGCTCGCACAATTTGTTTGGGTTTTTTAGCTGTCATCGCTGTAGGTACTATTCTGTTGATGATGCCTTTCTCGACTAGCAATAGTACTTGGAATGATCTGATTGTGGCGCTATTCACATCCACATCCGCAGTTTGTGTCACAGGTTTATCAGTAGTTGATCCTGGTACTTATTTTTCCTTTTGGGGTCAGTTGTTTATTGCGCTATTAGCTCAGATTGGCGGTTTGGGCTACATGACAACTACCACATTTCTGATTTTGCTCATTGGTCGTAGGTTTGATATGCGGCAAAAAATAGCCATTCAACAAGCTTTAGACCGACCGGGGATGAGTGGTAGCGCCCAAGTAATCCGTTCAATTATTGCCACCACTTTAATTTTTGAAATTACAGGTGTATTTTTACTTCTACCAGCTTTCGTTCCTGAGTATGGATGGAGTAAGGGACTTTGGTTAGCAATTTTTCATAGTATCAATGCTTGGAATAATGCTGGTTTTAGTTTATTTAAAGATAACTTAATTGGGTATCAGTCATCCTTCTTAGTAGTCTTCACCATTACAATACTAATTATCTTTGGGGGAATTGGCTATCAAGTAATTTTGGAAATGTACCTTTGGTTGCGCGATCGCATTTTACAAAAATCTATTAAAATGCAAATATTTTCTCTAGACTTTAAAGTTGCAACCAGCACAACTGTTATATTATTGTTAACAGGATTTGTTGCTTTCTTCTGTATAGAAATCAGAAACCCGGAAACATTTGGTTCTCTAAATTTACGCGACCAAATATTAGTAGCTTGGTTTCAATCAGTTACTCCCAGAACTGCTGGTTTTAACACCATTGATATTGGCAAAATGACCACTGCTGGTCTATTTATTACGATTGCATTAATGTTTCTTGGTGCAAGTCCAGGTGGTACGGGAGGAGGCATGAAAACAACAACCTTGAGAGTCCTGACCAGTTGTACTAAAGCTATCCTCCAGGGTAAAGAAGAAGTTTTATTATATGATCGCAAGATAGCAATATCTTTAATTTTAAAAGCTGTGGGTGTGTTGGTGGGTTCAGTAGCGACCGTGATTTTAGCTACGATTTTAATAAGCCTCACAGATCCAACATTAGATTTTATTAAAATTTTGTTTGAAGTGGTATCAGCCTTCGCTACTGTAGGGCTTTCTACAGGGATTACAGGAACTATCTCTACAACAGCAAAGCTCATCTTAATTGTCACTATGTACGTTGGAAGAGTAGGTGTTTTACTACTGATGTCCTCTATACTAGGAGACCCCCGCCCCACCAGAATTCACTATCCTGAAGAAAATTTACTCGTGGGATAGTTAGGAAGAGGGAGTAAGGATCAGGAAGTGGAGAGGAGAATAATTCTTGACAACTGACTAATGACTAATGACTAATGACTAATGACTAACAAATAAACTGATAAAATATACATTGAAAGGCAAAAAATAAATTTTTAATTCAAGCGGTATGAGCGTTTTTTGCCCTAAATACAGGGAGTCATAATAAGGATAACAAAGGTGAATCTGTCATCATTAAGTTTTTTTCGCAGTTTACGTAAAGATAACCAGCAATTTGCTGTAATTGGGTTAGGTCGCTTTGGTAGGTCTGTCTGTTCCACACTGCACAATTTTGGTTATCAAGTGCTGGCAACAGATATTGATGAAAAACGAGTTTCAGAAGCATTAACTGAGGGAATAGTTGGTCATGCTTTGCAACTAGACTCTACAGAACCAGCTGCACTCAAAGAAGCTGGAATTTTTGAATTTGATACTGTAATTGTAGCGATTGGCAACTACGTTCAAGAAAGCATCATAACTACCCTAAATGTGAAAGAGTCTGGTGTACCCCACGTCGTTGCCAAAGCTTCTAGTGAAGTTCACCGTAAACTGTTGCAGCGAGTAGGAGCAGATCATGTTGTTTTTCCTGAGTATGAAGCAGGTTGTGCCTTAGCGCGTACACTTACCAAACCAGCAATCTTAGATCGGTTTGACCTAGACCCAGATAACAGTATTGTAGAGTTGATTGTGCCTGATGAATTTCACGGCAAAACAATCACTGAGCTTCAACTTCGTAACCGCTACGGTTTAAATTTGCTAGCAGTGAGCCAGGATGGTAAATTTATAATTAATCCTGACCCCACCAAGCGTTTAGAGCGTGGTTCAGCAATGGTAGTTATTGGTTGCAACAAAGATATCAATCGTTTGCCGATTTAAAAAAGTTAGGAGTTGAGAGTTAGGAGTTAGGAGTTAGGAGTTAGAGTTATTAACTATCAAAGAAAATAAAAGCGCCAGTCGCCAGAATTGATTCTGAATTCTGACGACTGGCGGATGACTTCTTCTTTTATTCCTAACTCTGAGTTTTTTATTGCCCGGGACTTGTTGAAGTAGGCTGGAATTCAACTGAGACAGGCACATTACCAGGATCGGCTGAAGTTTCTGGTTGATTTGGCATTTGTCGCTTAAGTGTTTGTATTAAATTACTAGGACTTACGCACTGTACAAATGCATCGTGATGTGCATTACCTATCTTGAGGAAGTTTTCAGGCTTTTCTTAATTATCCTGCGATCGTAAATAGACGATGCTGTAGGGGCTAAGCTTTGCTGTGCCCTTACGAAAGATATGGTTTTTAACCTTAATCCATATTTGGTATTTCTTGTCAATGCGTAAGTCCTAATTACTTGTAGTAGCTGAACTCTGAGGAGGAGTAGCTGTTTGACTACTTTTCTGGGAAATTTGCTGCATTAGCTGTTCAATTTTCTCAGCTTGTTCAATGTTCCCTTGCTCACGATACTCGTTATGGGCACGGTTCAAGACTCTACTAGCTTTCTTGATGTCGCCCTGATTATATAAACTGACTCCCAAGTTATAGTAAGCTGAGGCATTTTTAGGATTTAGGCGAATAGCTTGCCGATAAACAGAAATAGCCTCAGAAGCTTGACCATGAATTGCTAGCAAATTTGCCATATTGTTGTAGGCTGTGGCATTTTTAGGATCTAGCAACAAGGCTTGGCGATAAGTGCCGATCGCAGGCTCTATTTGACCTTGTTGTTGCAAGGCGATCGCTAAGTTAAAATAAACGTTGGCGTTGCTGCTATCTAAATTAATTGCTTTTTGGTATGCTGCGATCGCATCCTCAAGCTGTCCTTGTTCATACAGCGCCAAACCCAGATTATACAGTGCTGCTACCCTTGTGGAATCTATCATAAGACTCTGGCGATAAGCTATAATAAACTCCCACAGCTGACGGCAAAATTAGCATTGCATCGCCGAATGAATAAAAGCGATATCCAAAAGCGATCGCTTCGTTGTATATATTCAATAACCGTTGTCTGCCAATTAGCGCACTTACCAACATCAGCAAACTAGAACGCGGCAGGTGAAAATTAGTAATTAAACCATCCACCACCCGCCATTGGTAGCCGGGATAAATAAACAGGTCTGTTTTCTGGCAAAATGGTTGTAAATTCCCAGATTGAGCCGCCCCTTCTAAAGCCCGTACTGCCGTTGTTCCCACAGCGATAATTCGACCGCCAGCTGCTTTAGTGGCGCGGATTTGCTCTACTGTAGCGGCGGGGACTTCAATCCATTCTTCGTGCATCTGGTGGGTAGTTACATCCTCCACTTCCACAGGGCGAAATGTACCTACACCAACGTGCAGCGTTATAAAAGCTTGATTTATATTGCGATCGCGCAACTTTTGTAATAATTCTGGGGTAAAGTGTAATCCTGCCGTCGGAGCTGCGATCGCTCCTGGTTGTTTGGCATAAACTGTCTGATACTGCTCATCAGCAGCTGACGAGGTAGTGATATACGGTGGTAGCGGGATTTCACCAAATACCTCTAACAGTTGCACCAAAGATTTTCCCTCTGGCACATCAAATTGCAACAAACGCCCCCCGGTTGCTGCGTCTGTTTCTAGAACCGTAGCCGTGAGTTGGGGACTCTTTACTGGGTAGGAATCTTCCGAATCCCCAATCCCTAATTGCCTGACATCAAAAATAATCTTCGTTCCCTGTTTGAAGCTTTTTCCTGGCTTAACTAAAGCTAACCAACAGTTGTACTGCCGTTCTTCTAAGAGCAACACCTGGATTTTACCACCAGTGGATTTATGGCCATAAAGTCGCGCTGGAATGACTCTTGTATTGTTCATAACCAACAAATCACCAGAGCGCAGCAGTGCAGGCAAATCATGGAAAATGTGGTGCAAGGGTGCTGTTTCGATGCCTGTAGTCGGAGAATCAACCACGAGTAACCGCGAGCTATCTCTAGGAACTGCTGGGTTTTGAGCAATGAATTCTGGAGGTAGTTCGTAGTCATAGCTAGCTACCGAGCAATCTAATTCAAAATCTTTTTCTTGTGGGCGAGAGGTATCTTTCAAATTGGCTTCTACTAGTTTTTGGTTTATTTAGTATTTATACTCTCTTAAAAAAGCTTGTTTGAGCTTTCCCTTCTAAAGGAACTTTAAGGGATCTTCGTTCAGTTTCATCACTTGACTATAAGATGGGTACTATTAGGTAACACGGAAAAATTAACATAAAAATTGGGTAAACCTCCCCATCTAAAAACGGGGGCTTTTACCCTACCGGGAACAGGCACTGATTGACGAATATAGATATGTAGGATTGGCTTTGATCCCAAGCACCAACAAACATGGAATACTTGTACTACCTGGCAAATGCCAGTCTAACCCTGAGGGTCGTTCAACACCTGCACGCTAGACCCCAGACACCAGTTTCTTTCGTCACCGTAATTCATCAAATTGATGGCTGGGTGGTTAGGATCAAACTCAAAGGTCAAGTCTCGCCCCAAGAAGATGGCGACTTTCGGGCTTTTCTAAATGAATTAGGAATTAGCTATGAGCCGCCAATGAGGGTGCAAATGGCACTTTGGAGTTTGGAAGCCGGACAATGCCCTGTGGACGTGATGCGTCGGTATCAGGTTGCGATCGTTTCTCATGGTAGCCCAGAGAGAGATGAAATCGAGGCATTCCGGCAACAATTTGTCCGGGGCTTAGGCTACTGTCCAGAAACTTTGGCGTAATCCTATTTGGTTTTAACGCCACTACAAAATTATTGGTCATTGGTAATCAAAATATTTTATCAATTACCGATTAACCATTATCAATTGAAGAGTCGAAAGCTGCCAGAATGTATTCTTGCAGCTTAAACTTGTATCCGGCAGCTGATGAAGTAGCTAGAGCTTCCTGGGTTGCTATAACCACAGTCAGATTTTTTGATATCCTTTGACAGTAGACAATAGCAACATCAAATCGACAAGAATAATCTGCCTTCTCAGGGTACTGGGCTAAAAACATTCCAGCTGTGCGCCAGATTTTTGCTTGCTTTTGTGGGGTGATTGCGCTTCTTCCCCCTGCATCCCAACTACCTGAACTGCGAGTTTTGACTTCCACAAATGCCAATAATGAGTGGGGAGTGGGGAGTGGGGAGTGGGGAGTGGGGTATTCTCCCCTGCTCCCCTGCTCTTTTCCAGTTACTCCATGATATTCAGCAATTATATCGATTTCTCCCCAACGGCTAGAAAAGCGACGATGGAGAATTATCCAACCTGTAGATTGCAACCATTGGGCTACTAGGTCTTCTCCTAATTCACCAATATCTGGACAATGCATATAAACTTTAGTATTCTCGGTTATTTAATTCAACAGGAAATAAGAGTTTCTAGCAGTTACCCGAAATCATCCTTCCATGATGTGTTTATTCTTCCCTTCCTGGCGTGGAATTCCCAATAGTCAAAATGAAGTGAACATAATTGGGGTAAATATCCATAAAAGAGTGATGCTCGACATATATGCCACCACCGCATTCCAGAAAGGTGATGAACGGTTCATAAGGGTCAGGAAGACCATTCGCCGGGACTGCATCAAATTCCCGTAGACGACACCAAAATAAGTAATTACGTACCCCTAGCACAACATAGACACTGCCACGCCTGACTGATATCCGGTCGCTGTTGTATAACTCGTCCAGCCATTGCATTAGGGGAGACGGGAGTTCAATGTCAGGGCGAATCTGGAGAGCTAGATTTTGAAAAATATGCTTCTGTTCGCTCTGCAAAAACTTTGCCCATTGCCTTACCCGCGACAGAAATTCTAACATCAGTTCTGTAAGTCTTTCGTCTTTCTCCCCCATTCCCAGCGTATCCCACTGAATAGCCTGAAGTCGTGCGAAGGCAATGTTCAAATCGTCGGATGAACTTGAAATAGTATTCATCAAAATATTTTTAAAGGATTTTTGCGCTAACATCTCTGACTCAAGGATAATGAGATAGAGGAGGGTTCGCCATTGGCTAAAAATCGCATGAATTCTAAGTTAAGCGCCCGAATTTGGGCAACCATACTCAGCTTATTGCTGTGGGGAATAGTTGGCATCACCGCAACCGCCGGTTTTGTTCCAACAGCTTTGGCACTTGAATATAATAAAGAAATTTTGGTTGACGCTGATTTCTCAGGACGTGATTTAACAGATTCCAGCTTTACCAAAGCTAATCTTCGCCAGAGCAACTTCAGCCATGCTAATTTGAACGGTGTCAGTTTCTTTGCAGCAAATTTGGAGTCTGTGAATTTGGAGGGAGCTGACTTGAGAAATGCTACTTTAGACTCAGCTCGTTTAGTTAGAGCAAATTTGACAAATGCACTGTTGGAGGGTGCTTTTGCTGCTAACGCCAGATTTGATGGCGCAATCATTGATGGGGCAGATTTTACCGATACGCTGCTGCGTTCCGATGAGCAAAAAAAATTGTGCAAACTTGCCAAAGGAACTAATCCCATTACAGGACGAGATACGCGTGACACGTTGTTTTGTCCTTAGTATTTTCTAGCTGTATATTGGGAATTGGGCATTGGGCATTGGGCATTGGTTATTCTACTCTTGCTTTCCCTGCTCCCCCTGCTCCTCTTCCCCCCATTCCCCATTCCCTACTCCCCATTCCCTACTCATAAAATATTGAGCAACTACCAACCACTAACACCAATCTTTTGACAAACAATTTTCATTCCTTTGCCTGGTGAAGAACTTGCTACAAAAGGGATTTCTCCTTTTTCCTTATCCTCTTCAAGTAGCTGTCCTTCTGGCCCGTAAATCGCAATGCGATTGCGAAAAAGCCGCGATTCTGTGCAAGATGCATCGAAGGTAGTCTCGAAAATGCCATCTCCGTAGATACCGTAAAGCTTGTATGTCGTGCCCTTAATAGTTTCCGTGTCCAGAGCTACGCTGTTTCCCAATTTATCATGCCCTACAGTAATATATCTTTCTACATCTTGAGCGAATACACTGCCACTGCTCAATAAAATAGCGATCGCTCCCACCATGCCGCTTATCTTAAAACACATACGCTTTAAAAATATCAAGATTTCATATATTTCTACCCGCAATCAAAGCGGTTCTGGCACTGTAAAAGCACTGAAATCAAGACGGAGCAAGGTGTTATACTAGTTAGTAATACCTTATGGGAAGCGTAAAGCACTAAATAAATAGCTGCAATACTTGTCAAAGTATGAGTGAAACACTTGCTGATGTTGCCATACCGCCCCAGTTTCCCGATCACACTCAACTACCAGAGTCTGATGGTACGTTTGTAAAAAATTTTCAAGAGCATCCCCAAACCATCATTCTCACAGACTCAATTGTTCAGGTTTTGCAACGCTTACATCCAGATGGACAGTATTGCATTGGTCAAGATTGTGGTATTTACTGGCGAGAGACTGAACCGCCGGAAAAAGGAGCAGCAGCACCGGATTGGTTTTATGTCCCTGGTGTACCACCAAGGCTAGATGGCAAAAATCGCCGCTCCTATGTTTTGTGGCGGGAATACATACCGCCATTGATTGCCATAGAACTAGCTAGTGGTAATGGCGATGAAGAACGAGATGTCACTCCTTTACCTCTAACTGGTAGTCGGGAAGGCGCAAAACCAGGTAAATTCTGGGTATATGAGCGAATAATCCGAATTCCCTACTATGCCATTTATGAAATTAGTAATGACAAACTGGAAGTTTATCACCTGGTAGATTTTTCCTACCACAAGATGCAGCCGAATGAGCGAGGCCACTACCTAATTCCTCCTTTAGGAGTAGAATTAGGGTTATGGAAGGGAAACTACTTGAATAATCCTGAGCAATTTTGGTTGCGCTGGTGGGATTTAGAGGGAAATCTGTTACTGATTGGTAAAGAAGAAGCCGAGTTGCAAAGGCAAAGAGCCGAGCAAGCAGAACAAAGGGCCGAGCAAGCAGAACGAAAAGCTGCACAATTAGCAGAACGGCTCAGGGCAATGGGTATCGACCCAGATGTAGAGTAATATTTACTAAGTTATGGCAAGCCGAAAAACTTAGTAATTACAGGCAAAAGCTTACCACAGACTTCAACCAGCTTTTCAGTAGTAGGCAAATCAGCGATGTCTACGACGGGCTACGCCAACGCACCTTTCAAGAACTTGAGGGCTGTTTTTGCTATCTTCTGCATAGGTTATAGAATTTCATCCACCAGAACCGTACCACCCTCACAAAAATCTATACTGAGATGATAATCTTCAAGCAGCGCAGTTCCAATGAGTGGACGACCCATTGCTAGAGCTGCAATATTACGCTCCACACCATTCCATACAACTGTTGCCAAATAAACATCGGTTTCCACACTGGAATTGTTAGCGAGGTTTGCGTTGATGTTGATGAGGTAGGGCAAGCCAAGAGCAGCAATGACAGAAGGCGGCAAGGTTAAGAATCCTTCAAACCCTGTATCAATAACACATTCGATTTCTACACCTGAACGTTCTCTTGGAAGAATAATCAGACTCATTCTTGCCTGAAGTCCAACTACAGTCCCGTGTATCACTGTGCTGTCCTGAGCAATGTACCACCAACTGCATAAACCGCATCAAAACCAATTCTTTCTCCCCAAAGTGCTGCATCGGTTTGCTTGGATCGTAATCGAAGACTCGTTTCGACTAAATCATCACCGATTTCGTAATCTCCTGTTTCAACATTAATCGAGATAATTTTGCCAATGTTCTCTTCTGTCTCAACTTTGGCACGGATACTTCTTTGATAGAGTTCCTTTCCACGTCGGGCGACTTCTTGGCTACTGAGCGTAGGGTGGGACATAAATAAATCCCCTGTTTAAGCTGCTAGATTCTTCACTTCATTGTAGAGCAGAAGCTACAGAGGTTAGAGAGCAATACTTGATTCTGTGGGAGGTAGGAGAGCGATCGCCTCAAAGTAGCAGAGAAAAATGTTTTGAAAAACCCGAAAGTAAGAAACTCCCGCACAAAATTTCTTACTTTAGTTACCATAGGCAAGTAATCACAAGGCTTTTGAGAGCCAATGCTGTTCGCCCTTCTTACTCGGTCGCGGCTGGAGAGAGGAATTTAATGATAAAAGTCAAAATAAATAGTGATACTACTCAGATAAAAAAACTTAAAAAATATTACGCTGGCATGGTGTAAACTCACCGTCCGTTATTCCTAGTTACTAAACAGGGTACAAAAATGGTGATCGCTCTATAGAACAGGGGGATATTGCAAGGAAATTTTAATATGTTTGCAGAAAATCTTGAGGGCGACGAATTACCAAGGTTGTATAACGATGACTTGGAAACAGCCAAGAATTATATATATTCACTGGTAACAGCAAAAAGACACAGTTTTTATGGTCTTGGTAGGGTCTTCACATTGGGACAGTATTCGGTGTATGTGAGTCAAGAACTCGAACAGGGACTTGAATGGGGGAGAGAACTTTTTCTAGAGGTTTTATATGTATTGCGAGAAGATGGACTTATATTTGTTAGATTTTTTAGAGATCCAGAATATAAATTTACTCTAGTCAATAATTGGAGTGTTCTTGACAACTTTGTGGGGAATATAATAGCCGAGCTACCCAGAGAACACCTGAAAGTATGTGAATACAAAGATTTTCTGAAGAGTGACTATTGGAAGCTTATACAAAGGTTAATACTGGATCGGGACAAACATACTTGTCAGCACTGTAAGGCAAAAAGTAAATTACAAGTGCATCATAAAACGTATAGACACAGAGGAGATGAAATATGGTTCCGAGAGGACTTAATAACTTTGTGTAAAAGATGCCATGATGCAGAACACGATAGAGGACTGCCATCGCAATAAAAGCGATCGCTGCCTCGACCGAGCAAGGAAGTTTCGTGGTCGTGGTTACGTTAAACCTTTACCAAAAGCGATTGACAGCCTTTAGACAGCCGCCGTTTCTTAGCTAGTTTTCTTACTTTGGTTAGCGATCGCCGTAAAACATTCTTTGTATACTATAAAAGTCAAAAAGCTTGAACAAAAACCGATCACAACATTGAGCAGTCACTAGCTAAAAAAGAGCGATGTTTATTAAATTGGCACTTAATTTATTAGTTCAGCATACTAGGTAAAGCAATTAAATCCAGGATTCGACTGAAAAGCTGTAAACTTGCTGAATCCTAGTGAAGTCGCTGTCAGCAGAGACGAGAGTAATATTATGATAAATTGCTGTTGTGGCGATCCATAAATCATTATCATCAAAACCAAGATCCTGAATGCGGGTACTGCGGCGTTTGTTTTTTTCTTTTGGGGCAAATTGACGAAAAATGCGGTTCTTCAGTTGACTGTATATCTCTGCTATTTCTTTGTTGATCAGATAGATATCAATCTCTGTCAGGAATGCTTGAACCACTTGTAAGTTCATCTCTCGACGCTCTGATTTTTCCGTCATGTAGAGCAACTCACCATAGCTAATGATGCTAATCCCAAAAGGATCTTGAGCATAGCTTTGAGCAGTTGCGACAACTTGAGGATTGTTGTTAATGAGATAACTACAGTGATTGGTATCAAGCAAATACATAAATTATTGGCTTAAAACTTCGCTTTTGAGCGGGTTGCATCAAGAAATGCTAGGCACTCCTCTAGGTCGTCTCCATGCCAATTACCAGCAAATTTGAGCAAGTCTTCACCTGTAGAACCTCGTCGAATCACAGATTGAGAACGATCGCCACGTTGTTTTATTTCAGCGATCTTAGCAGCAAAATCTTCAGGTGGTTGTACTAAAGTCTCATCCTCCAGAGGAGAATCGGGCGGAGTGTGTGCTTGCTCTAAAGATGCCAGAATCGAAGCTCCAGTAGAAGGTGATTTGGTCACTTCTGATTGAGATAGAACTGTTTTCTGAAAATCAAGAAATGCTATATATTGCTCAATCTGAGTCAGTTGGTCATCTGGAAGTTGAGCAATTTGTTGTTGAAGTTGACGGCGGCGCTCAAGTATAGTCATCGGACACCTCGCGGGAACGACTGAACTTTCATTTTACTCGATTGATACAGTGCCAAATCCAGAGCATAACCCATTACATCCTATTACGATTAGAGATAGGCGATCGCAAATTTAGCAGAACGATTAATGTTTCAAAACTTTCTTGGTCATAACTAATTTTCATAGTGTCACTTTCCTCAAAAATAACCCTTAATCAATCAGGGTATTCAATCCCCGTTTCTTAACTAGGTGCAACAGCTTAAGAGCGGTGCCACTGGGACGCTTCTGACCGATTTCCCACTTTTGAACCGTTGATAGACTTGTATTTAAAATCGCAGCAAATACTGCCTGACTGACATGAGATGATTCGCGTATTTGCTTAATTTGCTCAGGTTCTAACGGTTCAATCTTAGACAAGCACAGACAGTCGAATTCACGCAATGTAGTCTGATCCATCAGTTCAGCCTTGTGTAGCCCCGTAGCCGTTTCGTGAACGGCTTCAAGAATCGCTGATTTCTTCTTCGCCATTGCAAATTACCTCCATCAATTCATCTTCCAGCTTGGCTTTTTCGAGATCCTCTAGCGTGTAAGAGAACAGCACTGATGCCAGCTTTTTTAATGCTTTTTCTTCTTTCTTCTTTAGTAATCATGACCTATCGCACTCCACCAAATACAATCAGGAACTAGTGTTGTGCCTCCAAATTTATCTCACACTCCTAAACCACTCAGTAATTCCCTGAGCGATCGCATTTGCCGTTTTCTTCTGTTCCTTTGGGTTCACTATCTGCTCAAATTCATCGGGATTGCTCATAAAACCCAATTCCAGCAACACTGATGGCGCAGCCGCCGGACGTGTCAGCGCTAGGTTGTTCCAAAACACGCCATAATAAGGTCTGCTGAGTTTTTTGACTACATAGTTCTGTAAAAATATTGCCAGGTTATGGGCTTGGGGTTGATACCAAAAAGTGCCGAATCCCTTAGTCTTTTCGGCATCGCCATCATCGGGTAAGGAGTTGTGGTGTATCGAAATAGCGATCGCAGGTTCTTCTTGACTGATAATTGCCTGACGTTCTGCTAATGAAACCTCCTTATCATCCTCCCGCGTCATCACCACTGTTGCTCCTCGCTTCACCAACTCATCCCGCAGCAACTTCGACACCACCAAATTCACATCTTTTTCTAAATATCCAGTTGGCCCACTGGCACCAGATTCTTTACCGCCATGCCCAGAATCTAGTACAATCTTGAGATTAGCTAAAGGCTTGCGTCTTGAGTTCCCAATTTTCGGCGGATGACGCAAAGCCAAAACCAGGGTTGTACCGTCGTATCTCAGCTTATATCCCCACTGTTGAGCTTTTTTGAGGTTAAAGGTGTATTTTACTTGTTCTGGAGCCTCCTGTTGCCAATCTAGGCGATAAATTAGGGGGTCATCATCCAGGCGAATAATGTCCGTTTGGGCAGTGGTATTGTAGAGAGTGAGAGCGAAAGCACCCTCACTTTGTTGCACGCTCACAGGTACGGGAACTTGTAAGGGGAAAACTATCTCTGTCGCACCAGGGAGTTGACGGTATCCGACACTGCGAATTATTGTCTGTGGCGGAACTGCACCAGGTAAAATGCGCGTTTCTTTACTATTAATCCAAGCCCCATAGTTTAGGCGCAACCATTCACCTTCCCTACCTGTTACTGTTGCGCGTGTGCCTTTGGGCAGTGGTGTAAGTCGAGAATAATCGGTGCTTGGGCCAGTGCGAGCAACACCTGCGTCTGCCGTTACCTCAACAACTGGCAACTGTGTGGGTGAGAGGATTTGAATTTTGCCAGTCCCTGGTTGAGTTATCGTCTTGCCATTGAGCCTCAGTTGAAACTGAGGTTGTCCCAAATCTACCTCTTTATTTGAGTTTGGAACAACACTACCGGAGATGATGTTATTACCGTAAATTAGGGTTTGGGAATTAGGAGCAGGTTGCTGCAATTTAGTGCAACCCTCATACTTGCCTACGCTAGACTGGGCATAAGGCTGATTTTGCCCTGTCAAAGCTGCCAAATTACTTGGTAGTTGTGCCTGTTGAGGTTGGGGTAAAAGGGCAATAGTTTGATTAGCCAAGTTGACAGATACGCTAGCGTTAGGGGGTGCGACCCCTTCGGGAAGCTTTCCTACGGAACGCTGCGCGAACGCTAACGCACTAAAACAGATTAGCTCTCCGGGTAGTCTAGCAATGTCAACTGCCGGAGTCAGGGAATCTTTAGCAAAGGCTAACCCTTGTGGTAGCTCAGGGCCAGTAGTAAGCCTTGTCACTTTAATCTGGAGTTCTTGATTGTTGTGACGCACAGTAAAAAGATTCTCCCCCAACTGCAAGGGGAAACTAGGCGAAAAATGACCAGCTTTGCTGCGGGTAATTGGCTTACTATTGATCAAAACCTGACCATCTGGTGGTGCAGTCCCCAAAAAGAAGATTTTTTGGGCACTCGTCTGGTAGCTTGTTTCGGGAAAAACGACTATAAGAGATGGCTTTGCCAATGCTACGGAGGAGGTGAGAATACAGCCTAATATTACTAATCCTAAGAGGTTTTTCACAAGCTCAATCACAGAAGATTACACCACAACAACTGTGGCACAATGACGGGATGTATTTTTAGAAGTTGTTAGAAATTCAAACTAGTATGACTAAGTTTATTTTTGTAACTGGGGGCGTAGTTTCCAGTATTGGTAAGGGCATTGTAGCAGCAAGTCTAGGGCGTTTGCTCAAGTCGCGCGAATATTCCGTGTCGATTCTCAAACTCGACCCTTATATCAATATCGATCCTGGCACAATGAGTCCCTTTCAGCATGGGGAAGTATTCGTTACCCAGGATGGTGCGGAGACAGATTTGGACTTGGGGCATTATGAACGCTTCACCGATACCTCAATGTCGCGCTTGAACTGTGTTACTACTGGCTCGATTTACCAGGCAGTTATCAATAAAGAGCGGCGCGGAGACTACAATGGCGGCACAGTACAGGTTATTCCTCATATTACTAATGAAATAAAAGAGCGGATTCTGCGAGTTGCTAAAAGTACAAACCCATCTGTAGTAATTACAGAAATCGGCGGTACGGTGGGAGATATTGAATCACTACCGTTTTTAGAAGCAATTCGCCAGTTCCGTAAAGAGGTAGGACGCCAGAATGTGCTGTATATGCACGTAACTCTGGTACCGTGGATTGCTTCTGCGGGTGAGATGAAAACTAAGCCAACACAGCATTCCGTTAAGGAACTGAGATCCATTGGCATTCAACCAGATATTTTAGTTTGTCGGAGCGATCGCCCCTTACCCAAGGGATTAAAGCAGAAATTGTCTGGATCTTGCGATGTGCCCGAAGAATGCGTCATTACTTCTCAAGATGCCAAAAGTATCTATGAAGTACCCCTGAATCTAGAACGGGAAGGAATGGCAGAACAAGTGCTGAACTTGCTGCAAATGGAACAGCGCAAACCAAATTTGACGCAGTGGCAAACCTTGGTACAACGGTTACATAGTCCCAAGCATGAGCTAGAAATTGCCATTGTCGGTAAATATGTGCAGTTAAGTGATGCATACCTATCTGTAGTGGAAGCATTAAACCATGCGGCAATTTCCACTTATGGTAAACTGCGCCTGCGTTGGGTGAATTCAGAAGATTTGGAAACCCAAGCGCCCGAAACTTATCTTGAGGGTGTCGATGGCATAGTTGTGCCAGGAGGTTTTGGGGTTCGGGGGGTGGATGGCAAAATTGCCGCCATTAAATACGCCCGCGATCGCCAAATTCCCTTTTTGGGTTTATGCCTGGGTATGCAATGTTCTGTGATTGAATGGGCCCGGCACGTAGGGGGATTAACAGGTGCTAATAGTGCTGAATTTGACCCTCATACATATGATCCGGTAATTAATTTATTGCCAGGACAGCAGGAAGTAGTCGATTTAGGGGGTACAATGCGCTTAGGGCTATATCCTTGTCGTGTTCTTCCTGATACACTGGCTTTCAAGCTTTATCAAGAAGATGTGATTTATGAACGACATCGACATCGGTATGAGTTCAACAATGTTTACCGCGATTTGTTATTAAAGTCTGGCTATGTGATCAGTGGTACTTCTCCCGATGGACGTTTAGTTGAAATTGTGGAATTACCCAAGCACCCATTCTTTCTTGCTTGCCAATTTCATCCAGAATTTCAATCGCGCCCCAGTAGCCCTCATCCTTTATTTAAAGGATTTATTCAAGCAGCGATCGCTCTTTCTCTTTCAACTTTAGGTACACCAACACCATTGGAGGTGTCATAACAATTCATAATTAATTGCAACATTAACTTAAGGCTTCAGTAGATTTGGATATACAGGGTGCATCATTCGTAAATTTCGGACTTGGGGAGATGTTGTGGCGTACTGGGTGAAAATCCTTTACGAAAGGAGAGAATATGTAGTGAATTTTGAACGTGTCCATGCTTTTTGTTATGAACTCAATGGCAGGGTTACTTTTTGGTTACCCGATAGTGCCATTCCGATAGTGATTAACCCGCAAAGTAGCTTGGAAGATTATCAAAAGATCCTCGATTATTTAGAATGTGTGACTGGATTGGAATTAGATCATGCCCACTGGGTAAAAATCTATTACGATAAAAACGAATATGTAATTAATCTCAACTGCATCAGTTCTTTTTGTCATGAACCGAATGGCAGGATAACTTTTTGGTTGCCAGATGGGACTATTCCCATCATCATCAACCCTGTGAGTAATCCTGAATCTTATGAAAAAGTTGTGAAATACGTTAAGAAAGCAACTGGATATTCTTTGTCTTAGTATTACGAATTACGAATTACGAATTACGAATTACGAATTACGAATTACGAATTACGAATTACGAATTACGATTAATTCTCCAAGGCGCTTCAATACACTGAGTACTTGGTGTAGTTCTAAATCACGTTCAATTGATAGCGCATAAGATCGTGCATACCAAGGATGTTCTTGTTGAATCAATTTGACAAAAACAAATTCCCTACCGTTGATTAGTAAACCAAAAGTCGGTTGTGCAGGATTTGGACGATTAAGCATATAAGCTAGTGCTTGAGGTAGAGCTGTCATCACATCAAATTTACTGCTTTTAGATTCGATGACAAGTACCCAAAAACGTTTTTGGATGACAAGAACATCAATATTTCCTTTAACGATAAAACTCTCGTCTTCAGCAGAAATCTCAACAGAAGTCTCGGTTTCAATCTCAAAAGGAAGTTGATAAAACCCAGCTAAATCGAGTAAAGGAGACAGCACTACCATCTTTACCGCCTCTTCTGACATTAGACGGTGCTTACTCAAGTTTAAATAGTTGCTTTTGACTCGCGCGATCGCTTGCTTTTGGGCATCAGTCAGAGTTAGTAAATTTTCTGTCCACTCTGGAAAAAAGTTGGTGTCTGTGGCAAGTTGTAAACCAAATTTTTCTTCTAATTCGTAAAGACTGATATCTCTAGCTGGGATTGTTTGAACCATCATTTAAAATTCCGAATAGTGTTGCCATGCCAATTTTGCTGCACCCACTATCCCTGCAAAATTACCTAACTCGGCTGGCAATATTTGTAAACCCACCCTTGATAAAGGCTGAACTCGCTTCTCAATTTCTGCCTTCACTGCTGGTAAGAAAAATTCAAAGCTGCCACTTATACCACCACCAATGACGATCGCTTGCGGTGTGAGTACATAAATCAAACTCGTCAAACCAATTCCCAAATATCTACCATATTCTTGCCAAAAAGTCAATGCTGCGATGTCTCCTTGTTGGGCAAGAAAACCCAATTCGACAGGTTCCTTGAGAGTGCGACGGCGAATCGCAGTAGCACAAGCATATTGTTCCAAAGAGCCTTGATTGCCACTATTACAAATTGGGCCATCAGGATTTAATGAAATTAAACCTAATTCCCCGGCGGCTCCTTGATGTCCAACAAAGAGTTTGCCATCTAGGATAATTGCGCCACCAACCCCAGTACCTAAAGTTAGCAGAATCAGATTTTGAAAATGGCGACCGGCTCCCAGCCAAGCTTCTCCCAAAAGAGCGCAATTAGCATCATTAGCGATCGCAGTAGGTTTACCAGTTTTAATTTCTAACCAATCTGCTAAAGGCACATCGACCCATCCAGGTAAGTTAATGGCGATTTTGGCAATGCGTCCTGCTGCATCGGATGGGCCAGGAGTCCCAACACCAATAGCAACAGCTTGATTATCTGGATCAATTTGAGCGATCGCATCTACGATCACCGCCAGCACCGCCTCCGGTGTCGTCGGCTGGGGAGATGCCACAGTCAAAGATAAGAGACAAGTACCATCAGCTGCAAAACGCCCCAGCTTAATTGCCGTTCCCCCCACATCAATGCCAATTACTTGAATTTTGTCATTTGTCATTTGTCATTTGTCATTTGTCATTGGGCATTGGGCATTGGTAATTGGTGAACAGTTATTACCCATTCCCTATTCCCTATTCTCCAGTTCAAAATCAACAATTCGTCAGGGTTTTAGGATTTGGCACGAAAATATTCTAAATTTTCTGTCCTATTGGGTGCGAGTCGTAAATTAGCAACAGTCATAGTACGAACACTCAATTGCTCTTGCCAAGCTGTAATTGGCGCACCTCTTAAGATACCAGCAAGAGCAACGGAAAGGATAAACCCGCCAGTAGCGGCAGCAATTAACGTTAGATTATCTTTCATACAAATCTCTCTATTGTTTATTTGTCATTTGTCATTTGTCCTTTGTCTTTTGTCCTTTGTCTAAAACTAATGACCAATGACTAATGACTAATGACTACTTTCGGATTCTATTTTCTCTTCGTAATCGGGGATTGACAAATTCATTTAACCCCTCACCAAGTAGTGATAACCCTACCACCATGAATGTCATGGTTAAACCAGGGAAAAGTGTAGTCCACCAAATGCCAGTAGGTAGAGCTTCTAAGGCTTGTTTTAAATCATGTCCCCATTCTGCCACTTCTTCGGGGAGTCCTAGCCCCAAAAAACCCAAACCGCCCAACACCAAAATCGCATCAGCAGCGTTGAGTGTGAATAGAACGGGTACGCTTTGAATGACGTTGAAAAACAGATAACGAGAAAGCACAACCCAAGTAGAAGCGCCCATTGCTTGAGCAGCTTCGATGAATACTTCAGTTTTCACACTCACAGTGTGGTTGCGAACAACGCGGTAATATTGAGGGATGTAGGCAATGCTAATAGCGATCGCTGCATTTAATATCCCACGCCCCACCACAAACGCCAGTGTCACAGACAGCAGTAGTCCCGGTAGAGTGTAGATGCTATCCATAATAAACAGCAACACTTTATCCAATTTACCGCCGAGATAACCACTCAGCATCCCCAAAGGTACACCGATAATCATACTCAGCGCTGTTGCCAAAATCACCACCTGCAAAGCAGCTTGAGCGCCGAACAGCGTGCGGGAGAACACATCATAGCCCAGACGACTAGTACCAAACCAATGTTTAGCTGAGGGTGGCTCGTGAATTGGATTAGAAAGAAAATCTTTAGGGTTTTGCAGCCATCCCCAAGCCTGGAATACGGGAGCGAAAAATGCCAGGAAGATGAAAAATAGGGTAATGGCTAACCCGATGAGCATGAGTTTTTGCGAAAGATTGAGACTGTTGCCAAACTGTAAAAATGTCGGTAGTCGCCGTTTTGTAATGGCCATAAAGCGATCGCCTGGAGCAAAGCTTGATACGCTGACTATTTTACATATCAGATAGGGGATTGCGTAAACATCGTGAATAAAAGTCCAACTGTTTCGCGGTGGATACAAAGCTAGACTGAGTTAGAGGTGAGATTATGCCTTATTTTTGCTAGAAATAAATTACCAGCCGTTGTCACCACAAAGTTTAATTATCCCAAGTAGAGAAAGACCAAGTTAATGGAGGAATTATGAACGCTTACAAAAAATACATCACTATTACAGATCCAAGTCAAGTAATATTATCTGATTTACCTTTTCAGGTAGGACAAAGAGTAGAAATAATTATCTTAGCTGAGGATAATCCAAGAGCAGAAATTAGTAAAAAACTGAGAGATTTATTTGATAAAACACAGTCGCTTCCGGGAGTACAAGATATTACAGAAGCAGAAATCTCAGCAGAAATTGAAGCTTACCAACGCGGGGAATGAAAGTTGTTGTTGACACGAATGTTTTAGTTTCTGCTGTCCTTAAGGGTAGAGTACCAAGAGATGTTATTCAGTTTATTTTTGATAATCCAGATTGGCAATGGATAGCTTCTGAAGAAATTATTGTGGAATATAAAGAAGTCTTAAGCCGAAGCAAATTTAAGTTGACAGATGAGGTGAGAGGTGAATGGTTTGAAATTATCGATACATTTCTAACGCTAATTGATGTCAATTTTGAAGTTGATTTTCCCAGAGATAGAAAAGATGCAAAGTTTTTAGCTTGTGCTATGGCAGCAGAAGCAGATTTCTTGATTACGGGTGATTCTGATTTTAATCAGGCGCAAACTTTGGTCAATACAACGATTATTTCTGTATCTTTATTTAACAGGTTAGTTTGCGATGTCGGGGGGTGAGTATTGAAAATTAGTAACTGTCAATGATTTTTTACTATTCCCCATTCCCCACTCCCCATTCTCTTACAGATTACTTTCAATCAACTGGCGGTATTCGCTCTTTTGCTTCACACCTTTAACTTCCTTCACCAGTTCCTTATTTTTGAACAATTGAACCGTTGGTGTTCCTGTCACACCTGCATTTTCAGCAATATCTCGGTCTTTGTCGATGTCAATTTCTACGAAGTGAATTTTGCTGTCAAATTCATCCACCACTTTATTTAAAATTGGTTTCAGGGTATGGCAAGGGCCGCAACCAGGAGAGACGTATTTAACAAGGAGTAAGCGATCGCTTTCATGGAACAATTTCCGTAAGGCATAACCTCCCTCATGGCGTGTCGCATCCAATTTAAATCCAGCTTCTTCCTCGGCTTCAGTCTTTTTGGCTGGCTGATGTTCTAATTCATTAACTGCTGTTTCTGGCTGTTGATGGAATTCTTGAATCAAGCCACTGGATGACAACCAACGTTCTGCCAACATCGCCGCCATACAACCAGTACCCGCAGCCGTAATTGCTTGCCGAAACTCATGATCTTGCACGTCGCCAGCAGCAAAAACGCCCTCTATACTGGTTTCTACAGAACCATGCTTGGTGACAACGTAACCTACCTCATCCAGTTCTAACTGACCTTTAAATAGAGACGTGTTGGGAGTGTGACCAACGGCGTAAAATAAACCCTTGGCGTGCAGTTTGCTCTCTTCACCAGTTTTGGTATTGCGGACTTTCACCCCTTCCATGTGACCATTACCGAAGATATCCACGGCTTCTGTGTTCCAATGCACTTGGATTTTCGGGTTGTTCAAAACGCGGTCTTGCATAGCTTTAGAAGCCCGCATTTTATCGGTGCGTACCAACATATTTACCTTGGAACCATACTTGGTGAGGTAAATTGACTCTTCCGCCGCCGAGTCGCCAGCACCAATCACAGCCAATTCTGCGCCGTGAAAAATCGGTGTTGCACCATCGCAAATTGCACAAGCGGAAATACCTCGACTCCAAAATTCATGTTCGTTGGGTAAACCTAAACGCTTTGCTGTTGCACCCGTAGCAATGACGATGCTGTTGGTTTTTATTTCCCTCTCTTGCGATCGCACTGTAAATGGACGCTGACTCAAGTCAACTGATATAACATCTTCAGTATATAGTTCAGCCCCCCAGCGCTCCGCCTGAGCCTTCATCTGATCCATCAGTTCCGGCCCGGTAATCCCTTGGGGAAACCCTGGAAAGTTCTCAACTTCCGTCGTTGTCATTAGTTGCCCACCAGGTAATCCCCCGGCTTGGAAACCTTCAAATACAACTGGTTTCAGGTTAGCGCGTCCGGCATAAATAGCTGCTGTGTACCCTGCTGGGCCAGAACCGATAATTACCAAGTTTTCTACAGTTGTGTTAGCCATGAAAATATACGAACTCATAACGACTACGTTTAATATAGCATAACAAACTGTGATTGGCTACGCCGATGGTAAGCGATCGCCAAATGCCTACGGTACTATGCGCTCAACACTTGCCAAAGATACTCTTAACCGCTAAAAGTTTTCTCGCAGATATTTCCTGATAACTTCAATATCTATTTCTAGCAATTCTGCCATTTCTTGAACACTCATACCTCGATCTCTAAGTTTTGGGGCTAATTTCAATCTACTCTTTTCCCAGATGTTCTTGTACAATCGAGTAATTGTAAATTCATCTAAATCAAACATGGTTTCAATTGCTCCTAATATATGTATGTGCCAGTTGCATAAGTTACATTATTCTTAATCACTAAGACTGTTCTTGCAGATATTTCTTGATAATTTCAACGTCTAGCTCTAGAAATTCAGCTATTTCTTGAATGCTCATACCTTTCTCAACACATTTTGGGGCTAATTTCAGCTTGGTTTCTGGTTCTGTCTTTGCCACGATACTCTCGTACAATCGAGTATTTTTGAATGCATCTAAATCAAGCATGGCTTCAATTTCCTCTAAAGTAAGATTGGGAAACTTATAAAATACAATTGCTTGGATAAATGCTAGCACTTTCTTTTGAAGATTTTCATCGGGAAAGTCTTCTCGTGCCTGAGTAATTAGCTGTTGAGCTAAGGAAGTAGCTTTTGTAGGTGATTCTACAAATAGTTTGGCAATTCCTATCGCCAATGAATCTTCAGTACTAGTCGAAAGTTCATTCAGATAAATGCAGCGTAGATGTTGTTCTACTAAAGCCTGATAGCGCGGGTGAGGTGGGGTTTCATGAATGCGGCGATCGTAGATAACAATTGCGTACCAGTCTGAGTTTGCGGGTTTATATTGACGGAAGTAAACAAAAATTTCCCCAAAAAGTCGCTCGTAAAAGTCTTCATCTTTGTAGGTTTGTAATTCAACAAAGTATAAAGGTTCGTTTTCAAATCCCTTGATAGTAGCAAATAAGCCATCTAGACGAAATGATTGTTGTTTGATTTCAGGCGCAATAAATGTGTAGATATTAGGATTAGTATCAGGTTTGTCAATAAGTTCAAAAAATATCTGTGGTAGTTCCTTAATAAGTTCATAAAAAATTACATCTGTTTTCATTAATGCTACGAATGGCAAACTATGCAGGCGTTTTTCTTTCAATACAATACATTGTAGCTTTCGTAGGTATGATATAAATAAAAGCGTTATTTGGTGTATTATGTTCCTCACCATCACCGATTTAGAGCAGTTACACACTGAGCATCCAGAATGGCAGATGGAACTGGTAGAGGGAAAAATCATAGTTTCTTCGCCATCAGATTACGAGTCAGAGGAAATTGGTACTCGTCTAATTACCTTCTTAAATATCTGGGTTATGTCGCGCAAGCTAGGACGTGTAACTGGTTCTAGCGCTGGGTTTATCTTGCCGAGTATAGAAGAAGACGATTTGGAAAAAAGAAACCTGCGATCGCGTGACGTGTCTTTTGTTCGGGCGGATCGGCTAAAGAAGACCAAGCGCGACTTTGTAGAGTTAGTTCCAGACCTGATGGTTGAGATTAAATCTAAAAGCGACAGAATCAAACCGCTTGAAGAGAAGATTCAGCTATTTTTGCAACTTGGGTCTATAGTCGGCATATTGATTGACCCTGATAAATTGACAGTAACGGTTTACCGATTAAACCAAGCTCCAGTGGTGTTGGAAAATGGAGACACACTTACATTACCGGACTTGCTACCAGGTTGGGAAATGGCGATATCAGAACTGTGGCCACCTGAGTTTGAATAAAGCACTCTCACAAACAAAATTGAGAATCTAGCCCCTGGTATACACCAGGGGCTTTTGAATGCAAGGATTTTGGATTGTGTAACCGCATTCCCCCAAACTTTTTTTCTCAAGGTGATAGGAAAGCGATCGCAGTTGGGTAAGTTATATCTAGAACACACAACCACATCCTACACCAGGGAAAACACTTATGAAAACCGAATTAAAAGCAAAGTTTCTCCAACACATCATCGGCAAAAAGAAGGAAAACGAAGGTTTCACACTTATTGAGTTATTAGTAGTAATTATTATTATCGGTATTTTGTCTGCGATCGCACTACCTTCTTTCTTGAATCAAGCTAACAAAGGTAAGCAGTCAGAAGCTAAACAATACTCTGGTTCTATGAACCGCGCTCAACAAGCATATTTCCTAGAAAATGGTGAATTTACCACTGACTTGAATAAATTAGGGATGGGTATTAGAAGCCAAACCGAGAACTATAAATACGAAATTGGCAGTGCGACCAGTAACAATGGCGTTGCTAACAATGGTATCTCTCTGAAAGCACCACTGAAATCTTATGTAGGTGTTGTGGCTTTATCCACTCAACAATCTACTAGTGAAGCAACTACTTTGGCAGTTTTGTGTGAGTCTACTAATGTTGGCGTTGGTACAAAACAAAACGCAGCATTTACTTCTACAACCCCAGTAGAACCGGATTGTCCGACAGGCTACGAACAACTGAAATCTAAATAAAAATGCTTAGTTGTATCAACTTTGATTGAACATGTAATGGAGTGGGTAGTGTAAACTACCCACTTTGATTTTGTTTTAAATTCACCTAATAATACTCTTCTGGGATTCTTGGCTATGACTTCTGTACAAATTCATACTAATATTACCCTTTTTGAACAGCAAGCCCAACAATATTTTATCAAAGGTAACTACAGTCATGCTACTAGTTGTTATGAGCAAGCTATTGAAGCAGAACCAGAAGTGAAAATGCACTACTGGAATTTAGGATTAATGTTGCTCTTGCAGGAGCAAGAAGCAGAAGCGCAGATGATTTGGATGCTGGGTATCGCTGAAGGAGAAGCCCACCAAGTTGAACAATGGACAGTTGAATTGTTACAGGTTCTGCAAACTGAGGCTGAACGCAGGGAGACACTAGCAGATTATTCAGTTGCTTGGGCAATTCGTCAACATATCCGGGAAATAAATCCCATAGATGTTAACAATCTATTGTATTTAATTGAGCTAGCTATCCAACTGGAAACATTTACAGGTGATGAATTAAATTCTCTAGACGTGATTGAGTTGCTTCAGTCAGAAGTAAATGTAGATGTTCAACTATTATTACAAGTGTTTGAGAATATTCTCAATTATGCTCCTTTGCATCCCTCCATTTTGGAGTTTGCAAAAGCTTGTTTAGCTCATGTTTGTGAACCTAAATCTTTTATTAATATTTTAATTCCAGCTACAGTTAAAATCGCTCAGTCAATGTGGGAGCCACAAATTGCATCGCACCTAATTCAGCTAGGTTTAAACCTGGAGCCTAAAAATTTGGAGATTTTGCGGCATTTGACTGCTTTTTATCTTAAGGCTGGTGATTATAATCAAGGTATAGAAACAGCTAAGTTATGCTATTCCTTATCTACTACATTACTCGATCAAATATTTGCAACACATCTGCTGCAACGAGGATTAATGGATGCTCCTGGTTATTGGCAGGAAGCTTGTGGAGTTTTGCAGCAGCAAGAACATTTACTTAAATCTTTAATAGCAGAACAACCTACAAATATTGTAGCAACTAGGGTTCTTCGTCTATTTAATGCCAACTATTTTGCACCATACTTACAAGATGATCCTTATAAAAATAGACAAATTCAAAATCAAGTGGCACAACTTTGTCAACTTAATGTACAAGAGTATGCCAGTGAAGTAATACAGCAGTATAAACAACGTAATTCACAAAAAATAAATAAGCCAAGAAAAATTGGATACCTATCCCATTGTTTATCTAGACATTCAGTGGGCTGGTTGGCGCGGTGGTTGATTCAGCATCATAACCATGAAAAATTTGATGTTTATGGCTATTTTGTAAATTATAAACAGATAAACGATCCGCTACAAGAATGGTATAGTCAGCAATTCACTAAAGCTTATAAAGGTGGAATCTATAGTGAAGATATCGCTGAAAAAATTTACCAAGATGAAATTGATATCTTAATAGATTTGGATAGCATCACTCTAGATGTAACTTGTGAAATCATGGCGCTAAAACCTGCACCTGTGCAAGTAACATGGTTGGGTTGGGATGCTTCGGGAATACCAGCAGTTGATTACTTTATTGCTGACCCTTATGTTTTGCCAGAATCTGCTCAGGGATATTATACAGAAAAAATCTGGAGATTGCCCCAAACTTATATAGCAGTAGATGGTTTTGAGGTGGGTGTACCAACTTTACGGCGGGATTCTTTAGATATTCCTAATGATGCTGTCGTCTATCTCAGCGCTCAGAGAGGATTTAAGCGCCACCCTGATACAGCGCGATCGCAAATGAAAATTATCAAAGAAGTTCCCAATAGCTATTTCTTGATTAAAGGATTAGCCGATTCTGAAGCTGTACAGAAATTTTTTATGCAGCTAGCAGAAGAAGAAGGTGTAGAGTGTTCACGTCTGCGTTTTGTGCCGTTAGATACCTCTGAGGCTGTCCATAGAGCAAATTTAACTATTGCTGATGTTGTATTAGATACTTTTCCCTACAACGGAGCTACGACAACCCTAGAAACACTCTGGATGGGCATCCCCTTAGTAACCAGAGTTGGACAGCAATTTGCGGCTCGTAATAGTTACACCATGATGATGAATGTAGGTGTGGCAGAAGGTATTGCTTGGACAGATGAAGAATATATAGAGTGGGGCGTGCGCTTGGGGAAAGATGAAGCTTTACGCCAGCAGGTGGCTTTGAAACTGAAAGCATCTCGACAAACAGCACCCCTGTGGAATGGTAAGCAGTTTACTCGTGAGATGGAGAAGGCTTACCAGCAGATGTGGCAAAGGTATATTGACGGAAAATAAGCTCGTAGTGAGCGCTTGAGCGTTCAAAATAACCTCTAAGACGATGTTTTAAAAGTTGTTGGTGATGTATCAAAGACTTGTAGATCCTCCTAAATCCCCCTTAAAAGGGGGACTTTGAGGGTTTTTGCCCCCTTTTTTAAGGGGGATTAGGGGGGATCTGTATACAACTTGATACTTTTCAAACAACCTATTACAGTAATTTTCAGCTAAATAAACCACAGATTATTCTAATTTTAAGGAAACCTATATCTATGAGGTGCTTGCCTATGTTGTATGGCAGGCTTAAGAGGTAATATAAAAATAATAAATACAATTGTGGATAAATATGTCTGCTAAAGATGTCTTTCATGAAGTTGTCAAAAAAGCTTTGCAGAAGGATAGTTGGCAGATTAATCATGACCCCTCTCAATTAGTGTGGGTGGTGTGAATGTATCTATTGATTTAGCTGCTGAAAAACTGATTGCGGCAGAACGGCAAGGAGAAAAAATTGCTGTTGAAGTTAAAAGTTTTTTGGAGAAATCATCTGCAATCTCAGAATTTCATACAGCATTGGGACAGTTTATCAACTATAGGGGCGCATTAAGGCGACGACAGTCAGAGCGTATTTTGTATTTAGGAGTACCTTTGACAACTTATAAGACATTTTTTTAACTTGATTTTCCCCAAGCTATGATTGAAGAGAATCAACTCAAAATGATTATTTATGATGTAGAGCAAGAGGTAATTTTTAAATGGATAAACTAGCCCACTATCGCCAGATTGTACAGCAGATATTACAGGAGTATAGTGAGCAAAAACGCGCTTACGGTAATATAGACGTTGAGAATATTTTTGATATAGAACGTGACCATTACCAAGTAGTCCATGTAGGCTGGGAAGGACAAGATTGGGTACATAGTTGCATCATCCATATTGATATTAAGGGTGAAAAGATTTGGCTTCAATGGAATGGTACAGAAGATGATATTGCAGCAAATTTGGTTGCGATGGGAGTTCCTAAAAAGGACATTGTGTTAGGATTTCAGTCTCCTTTCATGAGAAAAATTACAGAATATGCAGTGGGTTAGGGCAAGCTGTCGAGCAATTTTATTGCAGCACATATAGTTGATTACTCAAGCTATCAAGTTGACGAGATGGCAGCTTTTCTGCTTGCACTTGTGTTATTGCTTGTTGATCTTCGTGTTGCAAAATAATTCGAGCATGAATGCTAGGTAGCAAAGCTTCCCACTGAATATCAGCCAATTTTCCCACCAGGGAAATTTCTAACCCTTCAGTAACATCTAAATCTTCTTCCACTAAAAGATTCATAGCCACACTAGACAAAAATAGTTCGGCATCCTCGCCACCAATGTTACCAGTATTGATCAGTAGGGTAGTTTTCTCGCTACTAATATGAGTTGTTAGTGCCCTCATCACTCGTTGTAATTCTAAACCGATTAAATCTTCTGGTTGTGACCAATCAGGAAAAATAATTAAATTCATTTCTTTGAGATTTAAAGACAGAAGAGTAGCATTAATCAAAGCAGAACTTACAGTTTGCGCCATTTTTGACCATGAAAACTTTCTCGCCTGTGCCAAACCCGCAGTAATTAATGAGTTGCGAATATTAGGCTTTTGCACATCGCAAAGTGCATTTGTAAGTTCATCTATATTACTGTGATCAACATATATTGCTGCTTCTCCCGCCACTTCTGGAATTGAAGCATTAGGACAAGTGATAACTGGACAACCACAAGCCATTGCTTCAATAACAGGCATACCAAAACCTTCATATTTAGAAGGATAAACCAGTGCCACAGCACCAGAGTAAGCTATTGCTAACTCTTCATCACTGAGTTGCAGCATATAAACAATACTACCAGATGTGTAAGCTCTAAACTCAGGTGCTAATAAACCACCACTACCTGTACAAACAATATCAAATCCATAGCTACTGGCAAGTTTTGAAAGAGCTTGGAAGAACAAAATACTATTTTTATAGGCACTTCCAACACCAACTAAAATAAAGTATGGTTTTGTAATACTGTATTTTGACTTAAAAGCATTAACTTCTTGAAGTTTACATGGTGAAAAAGTACTTTTAACTCCACAATGAGCAACAGTAATAGACTCTATAATTATATCAGTAAAATATTTTACTAAGTCGTGTGCTGTATGTTGAGAAATTGCGATGTAGGCAGATGCGTATTCGATACCATGATGTTTTTCTTGCCACATAGGATTATTCATATCCCATCCCATAACTTCTGGAATCATGTCATATGCCATGAATACAGAAGGCGTTGTAGTGGGGATAGTATAGTAAGAAGAGATAAACAAGTTTGCACCTTCTTCATCACACACTTGCTGTAGTATTTCCTTATCAGCAAGAGTGTCATTATAGTCATAGGGTAGTAAATTACGATACCTAATACCAGGAATTTTGGGAGCAGTTCCAGCACGGTCAAGCACAACAATATGCTTTGCAAAACCATTATTAGCCCATTCTTCTAATAAAGATTTCCAAACACGAGAAATACCAGTTTGGTATAGTTGGAAGAAGACAGCATCAACAACTATTTTAAAAGATAACTTTTGAGTGACTTTCTGAAGATTTTTGAGATTTTCAGGTAGTAAAAAATTCAATTTTTCTACTAATGTTTGGCTAGAAAAATTAGTTGCGATTGTTTGCCGTGCAACTTGTCCAATTTGGCGACATAAATCAGGATTGTTGAATAACTGAATTGTGTATGCTGCAAACTCTTCAGCATTATCGGCAATGAAGCCATTAACGCCATGTTCTATAGGTGAACTTTCAGCCACATTTCGTAAAGTAATCACAGGTAGACCATGCGCCATTGCTTCAACAATTTTGACTTGCTGACCAGTGCCGCCTATAAGTGGACATACTGCAAACCGACTTTCAGTATAAAGTGGCTTGAGGTCAGGAATGAAACCTAATAATTCAGTACTTTCAACTGGAATTAAATGCTGGCAGCTAGAACCTACAACTTTTAAGCAAAATTCTGGCAATTGATGTAATACGAGAGGCAGCACTTTTGTTGTGAAATATAAATATCCTTGAATATTAAAAGGGTTAGGCCCGATTGCTAACAGGGGCGCATTAGTATAAGTATTATCGACATTCTCCGTAATAAAAGTCATAGGAACATACTCAACTCTTGTTTGGCAAGTATGTTCCCTAATCAACTGTTGCTCTCTAGGGGCGATCGCGATCGTATAATCGTACTGGTCATATATCAAGTATTCGTCAGGAGTAGCGTTCAGATGTAATTTAGAAAAGAAATCCTCATCCACAAGTTCAGAATCTATCTCATCTGAGGTATATGGAGGAGTTCTTAAATATTGTCCTAATGCTTGCCTCATTTGATTACTGAGTGTGAGCAAATCGTGAGTTTCTATTATCCTGACTGCTGACTTAAACTCGTCTCCAATAGCTAGTTTTGCCCAAAATGCATAATTAATCACGACCACATCAGGTGCTAGCTGCCTGAACATTTCACGAAACCTTTGACATAAACCTGGGGGTGTGTAAAAGTCCCAGTTCGTCCCTTCAATATTTGCACTTACTGAGGACATGAATTGCCAATCTGCCTCTGTACCTTGATATACTTCTACATTGATATCAAGGTCAATCTGTAAATCTTGAATTATATCAATTTGCCACGGGTTATCAGTGATTAGATTGGAACCAAACAGAGTGACATCGTAACCTAATTCTTTTAACCCCTTGAGCATCGACAGGCATCTTTGATGTGCGCCTGTTTTACCAGGATAAGGATTGTGGGGGAAAAAGATAAGAGCTTTGTAGCGCATAAATTTTGTATAAATTGATGATAATTTAATTACAATTTTGAGCTTTTCATTCATTTCTAACGAACTTATCCGCTTCTCTTATACTAAAGATTACAGATACACTACTATTTAGAGTAATTGAATAATGATAATTACAATTTATTCTGAGCTAATTTATTAGCTTTATTTATGAGCCAGTTTTCTAGGTCTTGCAAGTCTAAATAGCTTAGGTTTTCTACTCCTACTTGACAAAAAGCTTTTTTGTTTTCTTCTTTCACGCTAATACGAGCTTGAAGATTTGGCAAAAGATATTTCCATTCTCTTTCACTTAAATTACCAATAAGTGAAATTTTAGGTTCTTCTATATTTTCTAAATCTTCTGTTTGCAATAATGTCCAAATTACATCAGATATAATAAAATTAGCATCCTCATCAGAAATATTACTATTATCTATTAACAAAGAGATTTTATCTCTGTTCTGACAAGTAACAATCATTTTAATGATATTGGTCAACTCTTCGTATAGTAATTCTTCTGGCTGCTGCCAGTCTGGAAAAATAACTAAGTTAATATCTTTTAAATTAAATTTTTCAGAGAAATCATCTTCCTCTTTATCTAAAACATCAGCAATAACGGAAGCTGCAATCTGCTGTTTTTCAGTAGACAGTAAAAATGAACCAAATAAATGTAGTAAAGGATTAGCTTCAGATGTGGTTAATAAAGACGCTAGTGAAGCCATTATTTGAGGAGAATTACTGCATTTTAGCCCTTCTCGAATTAGAGCAATAGCAGCAGCTATATCCTGATTATCTAGCATCTGCCTTGCTCTACTCAAAGCATCGAATGCATAATACTCCCTAGCTTTTGCAGATAAACCAGCAGCAATTTTTTCAGGTAAGTAGATTTGGGAAATGTCTATAGCCTTACGCGTATCAGCAATATTTGTGCCAGTTAGGTTCAATCTAGAGGACTCTGAAGCAGAATGTAAACGGAAACATGCCAAAATTTGAGGTTCATACCAAATTGGGTAATGTACGGCAATTCGTTTCCACATCTCCCAATCAGCAGCAGAACCTGCTTCTGGACAAAATCCCCCTAATTTTTCATAGGTGCTGCGTCTGACTACAATAGCGGGAAATTGAACGCGTTGCATTGTAGCGATTAATTCTAGCCAGTTAGAAAGGATACCGGATGTCTCCCTTTCTAGCAGAGACAAAAATAGCCAATTACTATTTTTATCTATATAACTGTGGCGGCAAAATGCTGCTCCAGTGCTAGTTTCTTTTTCTAAACTTGCTTGTAAACGATTATAAAACCCAGGCATGACTATATCATCTTGGTGTAATATATGAACCCAATAACCACGCGCACGTTGTATACAGGCATTCCAATTACCAATGAAGCCTAAATTTTTAGGTTGTCGATAAAAATTAACCCTGCCTTTACCTACCAACTGAACAATTTTCTCTACATCACCTTGGGTAGAACAATCATCAACAACCTCGATTTGCATTAGCTCTGATGTTGGTGCTTGCTCTAGTACACTTTTTAGAGTCTGTTCTAAATATTTTGTATTGTTATATGCAGGAATCATTACAGACCAGAACGGTCTATTATTTTCTTCATTAGCAGGTTTTATTAATGGATATTCAATATCCTCATTCACTAAGTCATTTTTTATAAATTCAGTATCATTAGTATATAGTTTCGCGTCTTTAAGTTTTATTTTAGTTTGCTGCAATTTATTAGATTGAGCTTGTTGTAAAGTATGTTGCAACTTATCCATACTGATAATGCTAAATACATCTTGCTCTCCAGTCAGCATAACTAGATTTGGAAAGTCAAAAGAATACTTTTCTTTAATTCTAATAACAATATTTTTATTGGTAAAAATTTGATAAAGTGTATCAATTGCAAAAAATTTATAAGCAGGATTCCCAACCTGTAGTGCTAACATAGCAACATAAAAAGATGCTAATTCTGTTTCCAGAGAAGTAATATCTATTAAAATATCTGGAAATATTTTTAGGAAGTTGTTATTAACTTCTATTTTTAAATAATTTTTCAGAATTTGAGTAATTTCTAAAGATTGACGGATGTGTTTAGTAGGTTTATCACCGCTAGCATTCGTCTCATTTTGAAGAACACGGAATTTTATAAGATTTTCTGGAATTATATAAATTTCATAATTCATACAAAGACGTATCCAGAAATCTAAATCTGGCAGTTGAGCAAAGCGTTCATCATAGCTACCAATATGGTCATAACATTTTTTTCTAATCAAAACGCTGGGATGACATAAACAATTTAACCTGAAAAAAAAATAATTGAGCCACTCAAATCTTGTTCTATTAGGCTGTATAAAAATATGCTTATAAAAGTGGTTTTCATCCTGAAATTCATTACCATATTCGTCTATAATCTCTGCGAATCCAAAAACAGCGCCAATCTCTGGATTTTTATCTAAAAAATTAACCTGTTTCTCTAGTTTTTCAGGAGCAAAAATATCATCAGAACTTAACATTGCTATAAATTCACCTTTAGCTTCGCTAACACACTTATTAGCAGCTACACAAGCACCCTGATTTCGTTCAAAACAAAATAGCCTAATTCGGGAATCTGTAAAACTTTTAATAATCTCCACAGTTTTATCCGTAGAACCATCATCTGTAATAACTAGTTCAAAATCTTGATATGTTTGATCTAAAACACTTTGAATTGCTTCACCTACAAATTTTTCGTGGTTATAAGATGGAATAATAACTGTAACTCTTGGCATAATCTATTTTCCTCGAATTTCTAGTAAAATATTACAAATTTTTTCTACTTCATAAGTACTTAACTCACCATACAATGGTAATGATAAAACTTGTTGAGAAATTGCATTCGCTACTGGCAAGTTGACACTGCTTGCTGATGGGAGCTGTTTATAACATGGATAGTCACTACACAAAGGGTAAAAATATTTTCTAGTAAAAATATTGTATTCTTTAAATTTTTCATGGACGTAGTTTCGTGAACATCCAAATATTTCCTGTTCAATCCTAATAACAAAATATTGATAGCTATTGGTGCAATTAGAGTTTTCTGGTAACAGTTTAATTCCTGGCACATATTCTAAACATTCTTTATATTTACTAATCAATGCTTTCCTTTTATTCCTTTCGTCTTCTATATAATTAAGTACAACTAGACCAATAGCTGCCTGAATTTCGTTCATTTTTCCATTTATTCCAGGCATTACTACTTCTTCTTCATTTTTAATACCAAAATTCTTTAAGAAATCGATTCTGGTTTTTAGGTTTGGATCTTTAAACATTAAAGCGCCACCTTCAACAGTATGAAATAGTTTAGTAGCATGAAAGCTCATCATTGATATATCGCCAAAATTCCCAATTCCTACACCATCAATTTCAACGTTAAATGCATGTGCAGCATCATAAATTACCTTTAAACCATATTTATCAGCTATTTCTTGAATTTTGATAACATTGCACGGTGTTCCATACACATGTACGCCCAAAATTGCAGATGTTTGGGGTGTAATCATTGATTCAACTTTATTGGCATCAATATTCATAGTGACTGGATCAATATCACAAAATATGGGTTTGATATTATTCCATGTCAATACATGAGGACTTGCTGGAAAAGTGAAAGGAGTGGTTATAACTTCACCCGCAAGACGTAAGCTTTGACAAGCTGTTATGAGTGCTATTGTTCCATTATTGAATAACGAAAGATATGGAACATTCAGCATATTTACTAGTTTACTTTCAAGTAAAGAATGCTGTGGCCCATTATTAGTTAACCATTTGCTATCCCATATCTCTTGTAATTTTTCAGTAATTCTATCTAAACTTGGCAGAATTGGTCGCGTTACATAAATTGGTTGATCAAAAGGTTCATTTTGAATAGTTATGATTTGCATTATTATTTAAATTTTCCTGTAGAAATTTTTCGTAGTTATTCAAAACACCTATTCTATCTCTTTCTCCTATTTTGCGATTACCAACATATATCCCCCAAGCATCTAGGTTTTTTGTGACAACTGAGCCTGCACCAACTGTAGCCCCTTCGCCAACAGTAACGCCTGGTAAAATAACGCTATTTGCACCAATTACACAAAATTTTCCTATCTGTACAGATTCTCTTTTAGTATTTCTGTATTTTTCATCAATTGTAGGATTGCCAAAACCCCATTCTTGAAAATCATCTGAGCCAGTAAAAATTCTTACACCAGAAGATATACCTGAAAAATCCTCCATTGTAAAACACTCACCTCCCGTTATTGAAGCGAAAGATGCAATATGTACATAACTACCTATTTTAATAGTTTTTTTAGCATATATAAACACAAAATCGTCAATTATTATATTGCTACCAAACTCGATATTTTCTAAACCTATTATCTTTGTATACTTGAAGGTTTTAACACCTGCAATCCTATACTTATCAAAAGATATTTGCATAATATTTTCCATGACATTTCGATTTATTTTCGTGCTTCACATATCAATAAAGAATCATTTCGAGTTTCTCGATTTCTAAGTTCTTTCGTGTCACTACAACCCCATTCAACATCTTTCACATAGATAAATCCAGCCTCATGTAATCGGCGATGTAATTCTTCACTGTCATATAGATACTGATGTCCCCACCATCGAAAGGCAATATTAATCATTTCAGCTCGTGTTTGAATGAACTGATATTCTGGCCATCTAAGCCAGTCTTGGTCTCGCCAATTCTCAGAGGTTGCTTTTTTAAGCAATACATCAAGAGATGGCATAGCTACACGTAAAACGCCTCCAACTTGAAGTACACGATAACACTCATGAAGAAAAAATATACCTTGTTCCACAGGCAAATGTTCTAGCATATGTTCGTGATAGATAATCTGGCAAGAGTTATCTTTAAAAGGCAGTCTATTACTAACATCCCATATTAGGTCAACTGTGTTTAGTGTTGTGTCTATGTCTATATTGAGCCAGCCATCAAATTTGACTTTTCCACAACCAAAATTAAGCTTATATGGTTGAATAAGCTGATCTAATATATTTGTCTTATTTTGGTAGCATTCAAGATTAGTGTCAAAGACAAAACTAGGATCTATTTCCTGGATTTGTTGACGAATTATCCAACTTTTTTGAAAGTTAGTCAAAGTTGCTTGCCTTTGAGCTTCTTTATCTAGAATTTCAATCAATTTTTCTGTCCATTCCGCTTCTTCAGGATCTTCCTGAGCCATAGTTGCCAAAACCCAGGTTGCTTGGGCTTCTTCTGGCCGATCCTGTAGAAGGTAGGCTAGTCCTAAGTAGCAGTAATGTATTATATTGTCAGGCTCAGTTTGTATGGCCTGTTCATAAAAGCTTACAATCTGATCATATTGTCCCTTTAATAGAAATTCTTGGGCTTGCTTTTGCCAATTTAATTCTTCAATTTTCATTTTAGATGAATTAGCCAACCTGTTAGTTTTTAAGCCAAAATCTGTGAATCTTAAAAAGAGTAATTTGTCTAATTGATTAGTTATCTTTTATCTTGCAGGGCAAAAAAGTATGCTTGTTTTTATTGAGCGCCGCTCTTAATCCTTTGGGTTATCTTGCTTCTTAATCTGCTCTAATACAACTTTGTAATCTTGCCGATCAGGGTGCAACTTCACTAACTTCTCCAAAAGTGTCATCGCACCCTTAGCATCTTTCAAGTGCAACCGCACTATAGACAGTTTCTCTAAAGCAAGTTGGTTTTCTGGTTCCCGTTGTAAAACTAGCTCATAACCCCGTGCTTGTTGCTGCAATACTGACTCAGCAGAAGGAGACGCAGTTGCTGGCTTAGGTTGACTAGCCTGTTGGATTGCCGGAATGACTGCAAACACCGTAGAACCAAAAAACGAGAACATCGACACTATCGTTAAAATCTTTTGTCGCCGCTCAATCTGCTTTTTGCGGGAAATTAAATATTCTTCCCCTGAACCAGGCATGTATTAATTATTGCTGTGCTAAATGCTTAGGTATCAGCAACCCTCCCGTTCTGAGGATACCCATCTGCCCAACAGAAACTAACATCTTCGCTAGAAATTTTTTACACAAACTTCAAATGCTGACTCTGGAGACAAGAAAACTTTATGGTGAGCTTATGCTATATCGACAATTTTGCCATGCGATCGCTCCTATCCTTCAAAGCAAAACCCTCCAAGTTTTATTCACTGGACGAAAAATTAAGATTATATAAAGATTTACGATGATTCAGCCTAAAGTCAGATGTTTGCGATATTGTAAATAACGTTTAAATAAAGAGGAACAGTAGATATTTCTACTTAATTGCAAATTTACCTGTCAGTCAAAAACTTTCAAACTAGCCCGTGTCCTATAGTTCTTCAACAAGCACACATATTTTTCGTGATTAAAACAAATAAAATTTTCCCAGTCGTCCTCAGTCACACTACATAGTGCAACCTCCCAGACGACTAATTATTTTGCTCGGCGTCCACAATAGATATCTTACAAAAGGTACTGTTGCACTCTCGTGGTTAAAGGTTACAAGGAAAAAGAAGACGGCCAAAGGTTAAAGGGAAAAGGGGAAACAAAAGCATCCCTTACCCCTTTATCCCTTAATCCTTATTCCCTGAACCTCTGCCCAGCTTCTGCAAAAAGTTTAAGGACTGCTTGGTGAATTTAGAGTTTTGTGGTGGTAATTACCGTACAAAAGCGAATTTACCAGTAATTTAGTAGAGTTTGTTATGGTATAGTTAAAAAGTTAAGACTAGCTTTACCAAAATTACACCACTCTACGATCCGGCAACAATTGCAGAATGGTAAGCAGTTTTAATTAAGTATTTACCAACAAAATCTGAATTCAATCGAGGTTATGACTCAGCAAGTGATTCACCCAATGGTGAAATTGCAGCGCAACGTGCAATCACTCATAGAATCGAACATTATCAAGCCAAGCGATAGCATCTGGAAAATCGCTTTGCTCTACGGTAATGAATGGCAGCACTGGAAACAGGAACTGCTTGACTTTGGCTTTAGTATGCAAGACCCAGTTAGTGAATTGCTAGCTGTAGAAACTTGGGATGAGGAATAGGGAATAGGGAGTAGGGAGTAGGGAATAGGGAATAGGGAATAGGAATTTTTAATATTCACCACTTCCGATTCCCCACTTGCAACTCCCCACTCTCTAAACTTGGCAAGCAGCTAAGGCCGCAGCTAATTCCTTGGCAGTCTGGTGGCGATCGCGTGGCAATGGTTCTGTAACGCGATCAATTACATCTCTTAATTGGGAACTAATAGTGGGAACTTTTGCCACATCAAACCTGAAGTTTCGCCCTCGTTGGCGGTAATACTTGAAAGGGTTTTCGCCTGTGAGCAGAAAAATCAGCGTTGGCCCAATTGCATACAAATCTGATTGAGTTAAAGGTTGTCCTCGTTCTTGTTCAGGAGCGCAGTAACCTTCTGCACCAATACGAGTACCGGGGGCTGTGCCAATTTCCTTAACAGCGCCAAAATCTAGCACCACTATGCGATTTAGTGAACTTCGCACCATCAGGTTAGCGGGTTTTATATCGCGGTGAATCAGTGGAGGCTCTTGGCTATGAAGATATTCTAAAATATCGCAGGTTTGGATCATCCAAGCGATCGCTTGGCTTGGCGTAACTGGGCCAGTGGTATAAACACGTCTCTCTAAATCTTGTCCGTGGATTAGTTCCATTGCCAAGTATTTTTTCCCGCCTTCTACAAAGAAGTCGTAATACTTGGGAATTCCCGGATGGTTAAGGGATTTGAGAGTATACGCCTCTCGCTTAAATAATTCTTGAGCTTTGGCAATTTTTACCATATCAGCATTCATTTGCTTCAACACCAGCAATTGTGGCATACCCGCAACTTGACCAGCCGCATCCCAAGCGAGATAAGTAGTACCCATACCTCCTTGTCCGAGAGTTCGCAACACCTGATAATGGCGAATTTTCTGTTGTACTGAGAGAGGTTGGCCGCAGTGGATGCAAAACAGATTGTTTGGGGAATTGCCTTCATGGGTGCAAGTGTATCTACCTTGGGCTGAATGGAGTGTTGCAACGGCGTTTTCTTCTGTTTCTTGCATTTGTTGCGATCGCACACCAGTTTCTAGTACTGTTACATCCTGAATTTGGAATTGCAGTATTGGGCCTCCCTGTGCCAGTTGCAACAGGGAATTATCCGGTAACGGACTCTGAATCACAAGGACACCGTTGAGAAAAGTCCCATTAGTACCCTGACTAATCAGCCGCCAACCACCGCCATTGTCAGCAGAATCTACTTGTCTAAGTTCTAGATGATGCCGCGAAACTAAACTATCAGTTAAAACAACATGATTATCTGCCGCTCGACCAATCCGAATTATGGAAGAGTTCTCAAAGCACCACTGCTGGAGGGGCGTTTTCTGTTGCGGTTCTAACAGAGTCAGACTAACCACAATACAACCTACAAGTTAAGAGGGAGTGGGGAGTGGGGAGTAGGGAGTAGGGATTAGGGATTAGGGATTAGGTATTAGGAAAATCATTCCCCAGTCCTCATTCCCCATTCCCAATTCCCCATTCCCCACTCCCCATTTTTTTAACTTTCCAAATTTGGGCGTACTTTTGCCCGAACAAGTATACCAGTAATATTGTCGTGACCATTGTGTTGGTTCGCCAAATCAATTAAGTCTGTAACGCCCCGTTCTAAGTTAGCGCCAGAACTAAGTAAGGGTTCTAAGTGAGTCTGCCAATGGGTTTCTATTAAATCATTATCTGATAGACCGTCCGATACCAACAGCAGAAGAGTATCTTCATTGATTTCAAAAAAGCCCACATCGGGATTAATCGAGTTTTCGTCACGAGGCCCCAAAGCTTGGGTGAGTTGGTAGGCATCCGGGCGGGCGTAAGCTATGCTTGTTTCTACTCCGCGCGTAATTTCCCGTTGCCCAACTTCGTGATCTACTGTGACTTGTTCTAGTCCCCGCTTACGCGTCAAGCGATAGAGACGGCTATCTCCCACATGAGCAACTGCTGCTTGAGTGTCTTGAATTAACAGCATTACCAGAGTTGTACCCATGCGCCCAACTCCAGAACGGGCATCTTGTTGATTGAGCTTGTAAATCGCCTCATTCGCTAAAAACACTGCCTCACGAATGCTATCTTCCGTTGGCAGTTGGTTGGTAATCCAGTGTTCTTGAAAGTATTGCCGTAGGGTGTTGACTCCTAACTCACTGGCTATTTCGCCGCCAGCGTGTCCACCCATACCATCACAGAGAATATACAAACCATGCCCTTGCAGGATTCGACTTTTGGGCAACTCCAGCTTTTGAATTTTGGTTTCAATGCCAAAGTAGTCTTCGTTATGATGACGTTGACGCCCCACATCTGTGCGTCCTGCATCTTCTAAGCTACTTAACTGCATCGCCAGCACAACAGTTGGCATATCATCACTTTTGCTAATGATATCTTCCGGCTCATCTGATTGCGGGATAATTGGCACAGCAGTATTTTTCTCCTTTATTGGGGGTAAAGTTGCAGTTCCTAGTGCTTCCAGTTCAAGAGAGATTTCCTCCAAACGCGATCGCAATTGTGCGATCGTCTGAATCTTACCTAGCTCTAAATCCCCCAACATCTGGACTACAGAGCCAAATTGAGTGCGTTGAGACTGCCTAAATAGCGCTTGCCAAACCCGGCCCAAAGCTTGAATGGTTAACGGTTGCTCTGGAATAGCAGATGTTTCGGCTTCGGCATCTTCTGGCGACTCGGTGACAGGCAAAGAATTGGATGATTCCACATACAACCTTTGTAGCGCCAGCGTTTGGTCTTCATCCAATCGCAAATTCGACAAATCTAAAAGGCTTTGACGACAACCTACTGGTTCCAATAATGCCCAAAGTTGGGTCATTTCATAACACCAGTGTAAAATTTTTAACGAACTTGTTGTTTCTTCTTGCCATAAATCGAGTAAAAGCTGCCAATGTGAGCGGTCTTCGATTATGACTACCTGCATATTTTCCTGCTGCCATGCATCGTGAATCGGCGGTATCCCCGGCTGACCTTGGTATTGTAAAGCAATATAAAGTTTAGCAAGGTGAGGAATTCTACTTGCTTCCACTGATGGCGTTAGCAAATCTGATTGCTGACTTGTTAGTATTGCCTCAATGGGTGATATTTGATACGGCTGGCAGTCTAGAACTCTCACACCTACATCAGTAATGGTGGCAGTTTCCGTTTGAGCAGGTAGCGGATCTAACAATTGATAGCGCTTTTGGGAGTCTAATGCAATCTGAGAACTAACGGATAGAGGAGATGATGAAGATATTGCTCTCTCATCTCCCTCTACTCCCACATCTCCTTCATCTTTCTCTACTCCCAAAGCTTTCGCAGTCGTTTCCTGAGCAATAATTGCCCAAAACACTGTTCCACATTCTGTGCCACAGTTATGACAACGTAGTGCATTCACAGGTACATCATCGGTACTGCATTCAGGACAGACCTTGTGGGTCAGGGACGTGCCACAGCTTTGACAAAATTTATTGCTATTGGGGTTTTCAAATTTACACTGAGGGCAAATCAGCATAGTGGAAGTTCCTTTATTCCCGTTCCAAGGTGCTTCTAGCCACTAAGATCCAAGGTGCCACAATTGGCTGTCCCTGACTACAGTAGACCTACAAGAGATTGTAGTTTATCAATGAATTTTGGTGGCAGTATTAATTGTGACGCATATTAGATGAATATTTAATATATTGGCAGGTAATTGCTTATAAATGGGGGAGTGGGGAGTGGGGAGTGGGGAGTGGGGAAGATGAGGGGATAAGGGAGAAAGAAGCAATGCCCAATGCCCAATACTCAATGCTCTATTGTCAAGAATCTGGCAATTGCGGAGGGTCAACGTTAAACCATTTTTGATAAATTTGCTTGTAAGTGCCATTGGATAACAAAGTCGCTATACCTTTGTTAATTGCATCCAGATGGGGGGAGTCTTTAGGTGTAGCAATCCCGTAGTATTCTTCAGTAAGCAGATCGGCAACAACTCTGATGCCTTGGAGTTTGCCATTTTTAATCGCATACAAAGTTGCGAAAGCATCGCTAACGACAGCATCAACATTGCCATTGAGCAAGTCTTGGAAAAATTCTGGTCCAGAATTAAAAGTACTAATTTTGGCGTTGGGAATGGTTTTGGCAAAATCTGCCCCAGTGGAACCAATTTGTACAGCGATTTTTTTACCTTTGAGACTATTGAAGTCTTTAATATTTTGATTGTCTTCGCGGACAGCGATCGCTAGTCCAGCTTTAAAATAAGGTCGTGAAAAAGCAATTGTTTTCAAGCGTTCGGCGGTAATCGTGATTCCGCTAATTGCTGCATCGACTCTTTTAGCTTGCAAAGTCGAGATCATGCCATCAAAGGGCAGACTTTCAAACTGGACTGCAAAACCTGCTACTTTAGCGATCGCATTCATCAAATCAATATCAAAACCTTCCAAGTTACCGCTAGCCCTTTGGATTTCAAAAGGGATAAACGTAGGGTCTGTGGCAACCTTGAGAAGTTTAGCATCTGGGTTAGTAGTGGGATAGAAATTTTTACAGGCAATAATCAGTAGTAGACAGCCTAAGCTTAGAATTAGCTGGTGCCACTTGAGGTTAATTAATTTCACTGTCAGTAATTCCGTTCTATCAGTCAATATTCACGATACTTGTCATCATGTTATAAGGAAGAATACATCCGTCAGCAGCCAGAATCCACCATGAATTCTGGGTGACTAATGAAAGTTTAAGACCCCCACTTTCTTGAAAAGTGATGCTTATGCGGATGCTCGTTCTTCACTATCGCTAACAGCTCAAAAGCTTCCTGCGATCTGACTTTTCGCTAATTGCCTTTTTGTGTGTTCTCTATTCTGACTTCCAATTTTGAACTTCTTATGGCTGCTACTACCCCTGCTTACCGAATTGCTGATTTGTTCGCCGAACGAGCTAGAAATATCGCACCACCAACTTATAGTACAGAGTTAACCAAAATCGCCACTGTCAGCTTTACCTACGGTCTAGCTGACCCAATTCTCTTTCCTCACGCTCACTTGGCTGCTGCAAGTGCTGCTGTGCTGGCAGAAGAGGCTCCGATCGCTCTCAATTACGGCCCACCTTCAGCTCAACTATACGAGCAAATTATCCTCCGCTTGCAGGCTAAAGGAATCACTACCGATCGCGATCGCCTCATCATTGGCTATGGTTCTGGTCAGATTCTGGGCTTGCTACCAGATGTGTTTGTCGAACCTGGTGATGTGGTAATTGTGGAAGGGCCAACCTTCCTGGGAGTAGTTGTTAGATTTGTCCAAGCTGGCGCACGCATAATTAGTATTCCTGTGGATGAGTTGGGCATGGATGTAGATGCCCTAGAAGTAACATTGAGCGACTTGAAGAAGCAGGGCATCCGGCCCCGGTTTATTTACACCATCCCCACCTTTCACAATCCCACTGGCACTACTATGCCGTTATTTCGCCGTAAAAAACTGGTAGCATTAGCGGCTGAATATGGGGTGCTGGTGGTAGAAGACGATGCTTATAGCGATTTGCGCTTCCAAGGAGAAACTGTGCCCTCCCTGGCAACCCTCGACAAGGAGGGGTGGGTATTATATGTAAGTACCTTCTCGAAAATTATTGCGCCTGGTATAAGGTTGGGATGGGCTTGTGGCGATCCAGCGATTATTGAGCGGCTAGCAATGTTCAAAAGTGAGGGGCCTGTAGGGCCATTTGTCAGTCATGTGGTGGCCCGCTATTGTGCCACAGGCAAACTAGATAATCACATTCAGGAGTTAATTGCCTGCTACAAGCATAAGTGCAATTTGTTGTTAGAAGCGATCGCTCACGAGTTTCCCAGTGATATAGTTGCAAAGCGTCCCGATGGCGGCTTCTTCGTTTGGTGTAAATTGCCCTCAGACATTAGCGCCAAAGCACTCCTAATGGCTGCCAGTGAACACGGCATAACTTTTCTGCCAGGGACTCGCTGCTACACCAATGGAGAAGGGGATGATGCTATCAGGTTAGCTTTTAGCTTTCAGCCAACTCAGAAGATTGTTGAGGGAATCGCTACATTAGGAGCAGTGTTGCGCGAATGGCGGTAATTCGTAATTCGTAATTCGTAATTCGTAATTCGTAATTCGTAATTCGTACCTTGTTCCCAGTCTCAGACTGGGAATGCTCTTTGGGAGGCTCCCGGCTCCCGTATCAGTGGCAGCAGGCCAATGAAGACCATTTCCTTTTTAGAACCTGGAAACGAGATTTTGATTTTTAATAAATTTTGTCAATATTTAAAAAATTTGTTCTAAGCGTTGGAAATCGCGCTGCACTTCATACCAGAGACTTTTATTATGGGGGTCTGTCTTCAGAGCTTTTTTGAGATAAATTCTGGCTTTGAGTAGCTGGTTTTGGGAAATTAGCGCCCGTCCCCAAATTTGATAGGCGATCGCTAGCCATTGGCGAACTTCTGCATCTGTTGACAAACGATCTGCTAAAGCTTCCGCCAGGGCGATCGCTTGCGGAAATCGTCTTTCTTGCAAAAATCGCTGCAATTGCTCATAAGTCTTCCACTTCAGCCGTTCTTCTATTTCCAATACATTAGGCGGCTTTGGTTTCCCTGGTTCTTGGCTTGTCACCGTTGTTACTGGTGTTTTCTGCCTATACGTTGCCTTAGCATCATCACGCCCAGATGTTGACACCTGAGTTGAATGTGCCACAGCCTCCTCTGGCAGTACCACCGTCAGCAGGAGTTTGTACGCCTCTGTCAACGCAATAAACTTATCTTTGGCTTTGTTGTCATCTGGGTTGATATCGGGATGATATTGCTGCGCCAATCGTCGGTAAGACGCTTTGATGTCAGCAAAAGAAGCTCCCGATCTCAAACCTAGTAAACGGTAGCAATCTCCAAGATCCATCTTGAGCTATGAGCTATCGAATATCCAGCAAGAGGCTATCAGCTATATGCTTCACGCCTAAACTATTAATAATAAGGGCTAATTTGCTATTTTTAAGTTCAATGTTGACAGTTTGTTTGGGGAAGGGAGTGGGGAGTGGAGACGCGATTAATCGCGTCTGTACAAGAGTTAGGAGTAGAGACGCGATTAATCGGGTCTGTACAGGAATTAGGAGTGGAGACGCGATTAATCGGGTCTGTACAGGAATTAGGAGTGGAGACGCGATTAATCGCGTCTGTACAGGAGTTAGGAGTTACAATTCTTCCCCTGCTCCCCCTGCTCCCCCTGCTCCCCCTGCTCCCCCTGCTTCCTCATCCCCCTACTCCCTACTCCCTATTCCCCTGTTATTACCGAGGTTCGTTCTTCAATCACACGGTCAATTAAACCGTATTGTTTTGCTTCTTCGGCAGACATGAAAAAGTCGCGATCCATATCTTTTTCAATCTTTTCTATAGTCTGACCGGTTTTATCGGCATAAATGCCATTGAGCTGGTGACGAATCCGCAGAATCTCTTTAGCTTCAATTTCGATATCGGTTGCTTGTCCACGGGTGCCACCTGAAGGTTGGTGAATCATAATCCGTGAGTGAGGCAATGCTAGCCGTTTGCCTTTGGTGCCAGCCGCTAGCAGGAAAGACCCCATTGAAGCAGCTAAACCCACGCAAATCGTCACTACATCTGATTTGATATGTTGCATGGTGTCAAAAATAGCCATGCCAGATGTAACCATCCCACCAGGAGAATTGATGTATATATAAATATCTTTACCTGGATCATCTGAGTCCAGATACAGCATTACAGCAATAATCTGATTGGCAATTTCATCATCAATATCTCGCCCTAAGAATATAATCCGTTCCCGGTAAAGGCGATCGTAGATGCTAATCCAATCTGTATATTGTCCTCCGGGCATCCGGTAAGGAACTTTAGGAACGCCTATAGGCATAACTTACTCCGTTTTTAATTAGTCATTAGTCATTGGTCATTGGTCATTGGTCATTGGTCATTGGTCATTGGTCATTGGTCATTAATAATTTTTGGTTATTAACAAAGGACAAAGGACAAAGGACGAATGACAAATTAAATCAGTGAACAGTCAACAGTTATCAGTGATCACGGTTTCAGTGCTCTTATTTGAAAGAGACACTCCTCACACCACTTGTTAGAAGTGGGGGACTCTGACTCCCAATTGACAAAAAATTCTTAACTGATAACTGTTAAAGGACACTGGCAGGGAGTGGGGGATTTGCGAGTTCTTCTTTCTCAAAAACTCGGTCAATCAGCCCGTATTCCTTTGCTTCATAGGGTGTTAAATATAACAGCCGATCCATGTCTTTAGTAATTTTTTCTGGAGGCTGTCCGGTGGTGCGATGTAAGATATCAACTAACGCTCCTTTATTTACCAAAACTTCCCTGGCGCGAATTTGAATATCCGTTGCTTGACCTTGGGCGTAGCTCTTGGGCTGATGCAGGATAATCGAGGAGTGAGGCAAACTAGCGCGGCAACCTTTTGTACCGGCACTGAGTAGCATCGCTGCCATACCCATCGCGGAACCGACGCAGATGGTGTGGATAGGAGGTTTGATATATTTCATGGTGTCAAAGATGGCGAAGGCTTCGGTTTCAAAGCCAATGGGTTCGCCACTGTAACCGGAAGTGCCGGTGGAATTGATATAGATTTTAATCGGTTTTTCGGGGTCGTCGGATTGCAAAAACAGCAATTCGGCCACGATTAATTCCGTGACAGCAGGCACCAGAGGCATCCCAATATAGACAATTCGCTCCTTCAATAAGAGGGAAGGTAAATCTGGCGGTGGTGTCCGGTAGAAGTTATCGCCGTAATATGGGGCTTGAACAGCCTTAATTGGGGAAATGTCCATAGCAACTGATCGCCTGAAACTATGCCGTTAACTGTAATACATCCTAGCGCGATGCCAGCCTGACTTAAGGTGCGGATTTCTCCCTAATGCTAAAGGCGGCTTCGCATCTGCCAATGCTTGGCTTCTAAGATATTCTGATTATATTAGTGTATTTATGTTGGATAGGTTTTCCGTAGAGTTAAAGTGTTGCTTTGAAGTTATTTTTTAATATGTATATCCTGAATAGGGACTTTGAGTTATGAAGGTTAATTTGCAGCCTGCCTTGAATGATGGTAATTTGGACGCAAATCAACTGAACAGTCAACGTCAGTTGGGAATTTCGATTTCAGCGATCGCAGAAAATCAAGACCGCCATGTACCTCTGAATTTATGCTTAATTCTCGATCATAGTGGTTCGATGAGTGGGCGATCGCTAGAAACGGTCAAAAAAGCCGCGAATCGTCTGGTAGATAGACTCAATCCTGGCGATCGCCTCAGTGTTGTAGTTTTTGATCACCGTGCCAAAGTCTTAGTACCCAATCAAAGTGTCGAAGATCCAGAGAAAATCAAACAGCAAATTAATCGCCTCGCCGCCGATGGTGGAACTGCGATTGACGAAGGACTGCGCTTAGGCATTGAAGAGTTGGCAAAGGGCAAAAAAGATACTGTTTCCCAAGCTTTTTTATTAACCGACGGTGAAAATGAACACGGTGATAATAATCGCTGTTTAAAATTCGCTCAATTGGCTGCTAGCTATAATTTGACTTTAAACACTTTGGGATTTGGTGACAATTGGAACCAAGATGTTTTAGAAAAAATTGCTGATGCTGGCTTAGGTACTTTATCTTATATTCAAAAACCCGAACAGGCAGTGGAAGAGTTTAATCGCCTGTTTAGCCGTATTCAAACCGTGGGATTGACTAATGCTTATCTGTTATTCTCCCTCATGCCCAATGTCCGGCTAGCAGAACTTAAACCTGTCGCCCAAGTTTCCCCAGACACAATTGAGTTACCACTGCAACAAGAAGCTGATGGACGTTTCGCTGTGCGGTTGGGAGATTTAATGAAAGATGCAGAACGGGTAATCTTAGCTAATATTTATTTGGGACAATTGCCAACAGGTGAACAAGCGATCGCTAATGTGCAAGTCCGCTACGATGACCCAGCCGCCAACAAAGTAGGTTTAGTTACACCAAATATCCCCGTTTATGCCCATGTAGTCAAAAATTACCAAGCAGACCCAAATCCCCAGGTGCAACACTCTATTTTGGCATTAGCGAAGTATCGCCAAACCCAGCTAGCCGAAACAAAATTGCAACAAGGCGATCGCTCTGGTGCAGCGACAATGTTACAAACGGCTGCTAAAACTGCCTTGCAAATGGGAGATACTGGGGCGGCGACGGTGTTGCAAACTTCTGCTACCCAGCTGCAATCTGGTGGAGATTTATCCGAAAGCGATCGCAAGAAAACCCGGATTGTCTCTAAAACAGTTTTGCAAGATACCCCTCCGCAATGAAAGTTAAATTGCTCTCGGCGTTAAATGACAATAATGTTGATGTGGCTAAAACTTGTAGCCAACGTCAACTAGCAATGACCATTTTTGCAATCGCTGATGAGTTTGACCAAAATCTCCCCCTTAATCTCTGCTTGATTTTGGATAGAAGTGGTTCCATGCATGGACAACCAATTAAAACGGTGATCCAGGCTGTGGAAGGATTAATAGATCGGTTGAAAGTAGGCGATCGCATCTCAGTTGTGGCTTTTTCCGGTTCTGCGGAAGTCATTATCCCTAACCAAGCGATCAAAGACCTCGAAAGCATCAAATCTCAAATTAAAAGCAAACTCAGCGCTAGCGGCGGCACTGCGATCGCTGAGGGTTTGGAACTGGGAATTACAGAACTGATGAAGGGGACAAGAGGCGCTGTTTCCCAAGCGTTTCTGCTTACAGATGGGCATGGTGATAGCGGTTTGCGGATTTGGAAGTGGGATATTGGGCGAGATGACAACAAACGGTGTGTTCAACTTGCACAAAAGGCTGCCAAGCTGAACCTGACTATCAATACTTTCGGATTTGGTAATAGCTGGAATCAGGATTTGCTAGAAAAAATTGCCGATGTTGGTGGTGGGACTTTAGCCCATATCGAACATCCTGAACAAGCTGTGGAGCAGTTTAGCCGATTGTTTGGGCGGATTCAATCGATTGGGCTAACTAATGCCTACTTGCTGTTATCTCTAGTGCCCAATGTCCGATTAGCAGAATTGAAACCCATTGCCCAAGTTGCCCCAGACACAATTGAGTTACCAGTAGAACCGGAAGCTGATGGTAGCTTTGCTGTACGTTTGGGAGATTTGATGCAAGATGTAGAACGGGTAGTTTTGGCGAACATTTATCTGGGACAATTGCCAGAAGGTAAACAAGCGATCGCTCACCTGCAAATTCGTTATGATGACCCGTTGGTTAACGAACAAGGTTTACTTTCGCCCCTCGTGTTAGTGTATGCAGATGTAATGCGGGCGTATCAACCAAATTCTAATCCCCAAGTGCAGCAGTCTATTTTAGCATTAGCGAAGTATCGGCAAACCCAGTTAGCCGAGGCGAAATTGCAACAAGGCGATCGCACTGGTGCAGCCACAATGCTACAAACAGCAGCTAAAACTGCTTTACAAATAGGAGATAAAGGGGCAGCAACAGTGTTGCAAACCTCAGCCACTCGCCTGCAAGCTGGAGAAGAACTTTCTGAAGCAGACCTCAAGAAAACTAGAATTGTATCAAAGACCGTTTTACAGGAATAGATAATTCATAAGTTTTATGAAAACTACTGATATATCTCATTACTTCAACAAAATCTCCAAATTCTACACTATAGAAAACATTGTTGATATACTAAATTTCTTGCGAAAGCATCCAAACCTGGTAGATGTATTACTCAAGGCTCACCTAGAAATCAGAAAGTATTTTACATCCGAGAAGTTACGATTAAAGTTGTCTGTTGATCCTGAATCTCCTCAATGGGAGAAACTAGTACTTTCTATCTATACCAGCCCAGAATCTATTGATGAAGCTTTAAATAAACTAGACGAGTTCGATCAAAAATGGTGGATAGAAGCTTCATTAGAAGTTGCTGTAAATCTTTGTATCAATTTGGAATTTGAATGAAATTCGACTGGTCAAGTTATTTGGAACTTGCACAAACTCTATTTGATGAAGTAACTAATTCCTTAGGACAGACAAATAGTTCATCGATCAATGAAGCAAAGATACGCTCTTCTATCAGTAGAGCGTATTATTCAGCTTTTTGCTTAGTTAGAAACTACTTACGTGATATTGAAGGATACAGTAATTTAAAGACTGATAAGATTGGTATACATGAATACGTAATCAAAGAGTTAGAAAGTAGTAAAAATGCAGATAGAAGATATTTAGGACAATGTTTATCTCGTCTACGTGGATTGAGGAATGAAGTTGATTATGAAGATTATATAGCTTCTAATCTTCTCATTCCTAAGGCAAAGCAAACTTTGAAGGATGCTAATAAGGTTATTGAATTATTAAATAAATTGACTAGTAGTCAAAAACCATAGAAGCTTTTATTAAAAAATAACTGCATAGTATTTATGAAAATTACTGGTATTCATCATATTGCTATTATTTGTTCTGACACTCTCCCTAGAGGGTGAGCCATAATGAACGAAGTTGAAACCCTCGCCAAACTTATTGATTAACAACCACCGAAGAGTTTGACTTATGCTGATCCAAAAGATTGTCCAAGAATTGCAAGACATCCCTGAAGACAAACTAGCAGAACTTTATGACCTAATTCACTACTTTCGACTAGGTTTAAGTCAAGAACGTACACAACCCCGCACCCCTGGTTTATTGAAAGGACAACTCGGCGATGCTTTCTTTGAACCACTACCAGAAGATGAACTCCAGCAATGGGAATGAGCTACCTCATCGACACCCATATCCTGCTGTGGTGGCTCTTTGACGACCCAAAACTCCACACTGACTGCCGAGACATCATTCGCAACCCAGATCATCGGATTATTGTCAGTAGTGCTTCTGCTTGGGAAATTGCCACTAAATACCGCATGGGTAAACTACCCGAAGCCAAACAACTCGTTGAGCAATATTTACAGATATTGCATCAGGCTAAATTTATTGAACTTGCCATCACCACAACCCATGCGCTTAGAGCAGGAAGCCTACCGATTGCCCATCGAGATCCCTTTGATCGCATGATCATGGCTCAGGCTGAACTCGAAAGTTTACCTATAATCACCTACGACAAAGCCTTCCAGACTGGACTGATTCAGGTAATTCCCGACCTCCGGTAAAGCGAAGTATTGCCAAACCCAGTTAGCTGAGGCGAAATTGCAACAAGGCGATCGCACTGGTGCAGCCACGATGCTACAAACAGCAGCTAAAACTGCTTTACAAATTGGAGATAAAGGTGCAGCGACAGTGTTGCAAACTTCCGCCACTCGCCTGCAAGCTGGAGAAGAACTTTCTGAAGCAGACCTCAAGAAAACTAGGATTGTATCAAAGACTGTTTTACAGGAATAGTAATCCAGCGTTGCTGATTAACGGTATGAAAGTTTCGCACCAAGACGTAAAGGGAGAAAAAATATTTCATCCCTCAATCGAGCAACACCCTAAATAGAGTAACTAGAGCGATATGCCTAAAATAGCTTGTTGCTTTTTAACAAGTTACATGGGCCACACCGCAAGGTTAAGTTTTCCCATACAGTTAAACCTCCTCTAGACCGTGGAATAATGTGATCACCGTGTAACTTTTGAAACCCAGATATACCAGAAAAAATCTTTTTACAGTCTAAACAAACATATCCACCTTTGTTAAAGTCATAATTTCTACGAAAGTACGACTCTTTCCAATTTCTTGGAAAAACAGGAGCGTGTGGATCACATGGAGTAAGATTGGGTGGCAAAGAAGTCATGAACACTTGGCATTTAGCAGAACTGATAGCTTATCTCATCTGTACTTATAGCGTTCAATAATACGTGATAAAAGCGTTACAGCCATATCACATTGAGCCTTCTGACCTTTTCTACCACCCCAACGACCTTTTTGCTCTGGATATCCACCCAGATCCTTAAGCCATTGTTCACCAGCAGTACGTGGTGCTTTTAGAAACTGTGCGATCGCGTCCCAAGCATCATAACTTAATTTATCCAAAGGAACTTTTAGCTCAACAGCGGCAGCAATCATTAATGCTGTCTGTTTGTACTTATCTACACTAATTCCAGCCAAGCCATAATTGAGGATAAATCCAATCCATTTAGCAAAGTGATCAAAGTCTTCTTCCATACCCCTTCCACAAGTAGGAAAAACATCAGTACCACCATGTAGATCAGTATATTGTAATTGGGCACAGTATATATCCAGTGCTTCTTCTGTTGTTCCACGAAAACTGACTGGAAGATGCTTCATTGAACTGGCATTTAAAAGTAGAGAATTAAGTCCTTCTCTATGAACAAGAATAAGATACCAGAGAAACATTTCTGATGGCGTCTGTCCTTTAGCTAGTGCTTTGCCCTCCCACCAATCTCGCCAACTATTAGAAGCTTCAATATTTTTTGCCCAAGGATCATCTACCCCTTTTTTAGCGGCTGACTCAATCATACGATTTGCAGATGCATTGTTTGCATATATTCCTGCTAGACGTACAAGATAGACAGATTTTGATTCACTATAGTAAGAAAGTCGGATATCCTGTGCAGTTAAAGGTGTTCCTCCTTCATTAATACGGCGAAATATCTCTAGTTTAGTTCCGAGTTCTAAATTATCAGGAAGAGAAATAATCGTCAGAGGATAATCATTGAAAACGTTTTGTAAACTTGGTGAAAGCTGATTGAATTTCTTGCCTACATACTGGGTACTTTGTGGACTAAGGTAAACAATTCCTTCATCTGAACTTATACTGAACTCATTGTTGGAATATTTGAGAATTGTGCTTAGTCTTTGTTGTCCATCCACAACCTCAATTGCTCCGTCTGAACCATCTGCAAAGAAAAAAGCTGGGATGGTGAGGTTGTTCAATAGTGATTCTATAAATAGAGACTCTTTCCGAGCATTCCACTGTTCGGCATCTCTTTGATAATCAGGGATAATTAACCGTTTACTGCGAAGACGCCCAACAATGGTTTCTACGTTTGTACTTTCCGCACGAGTTTTTCTAGTAACTATTGGTACACCAGAAGGAGTAGACTCTGACATATTGGTAGGTTTTTTATAAAGTTAAAATCACAAAAAGACTTGTTTTTTTTGAAGTCCCTATATTGGTTGCATTTGCACCTATAGAAATCTGGCATGAATCTTGCTAGGTATACTGAAGCTCTGATCTTCATCAGTCAAAGTTATCAGCATCTAGCTTTTCAAAGATACCGAATTTAATCCAGCAGCAAAACACGGCTCAAATATAACACAGTCGAAACCTTAGTGTAAGAAGTAATGTGACAATTGGTGTTTTCAAAGTGGTGGAAACTCCTACTAAGAATCAACTTGCAGGTGGCACTTAGATAGTTTAATAAAATAGGGTTAAGTAAAGTTCTTGCCTAGTTTTACTGAATGTTTGCCTTTCCAATTAGTGGGTTGCAAAAAAAGTAAACAGTACTGTCTACCGCAAAACCTTATTCATACAATGGAGTAGTAGTAGTTTGAGTAATGTGTTCAGCTTTAGTTTGCAATTGTTTGGTTCATGACTTCAAAACCTTGGCGAACTTTAATATTTAACCAACGAGCCAGCAGAAACACCAGTAAGCCTTTAAAAGATTCTTGTAGAATGAAGCGATCGCAAGCTTTCGGCTCAACAATACACCAAAATCAATGCGTGAATTACTTAAATAAACAAGCAAACTGGGGTTTGAGAAAGTAAGAGCTGCTTTTACTTGCGGAAAACACCAAAATGAGAAAGCAAACTGGGGTTTGAGAAAGTAAGAGCTGCTTTTACTTGCAGAAAACACTAAAATGAGAAAGCAAACTGGGGTTTGAGAAAGTAAGAGCTGCTTTTGCTTGCGGAAAACACTGAAATGAGAAAGCAAACTGGGGTTTGAGAAAGTAAAATGTCATTTTGAGAAAGCAATATGCCTTTTTGCTTATTGAATATGAAGTTTTGAGAAAGCAATAAGCCTTTTTGCTGATTAAATATGAATTTTAGTTAAATATGCGATCGCCTCTGGATTGCAACTTCTCAGCAAAGACGAAATTGAACTTGAACTTGCTGCACGTCGAGGTGGATTCCGTGAGTCGTAAGAAAACATACATAGACTCTGGTGTACTGATCAGCGCTTTCTGTGGCATTCAGTCAGTCAGCATCAGAGCGAATCAAATTCTTAACGATGAAAATCTGGAGTTTGCTTCAAGTAGCAATGTTTCAGTTAGAGGATGTTTTAAAAGTATTTGGCTGTATCTTTGCACTTATTGATCCCCCCTAACCCCCCGATAAATTGGGGGGAACCGGAATCAAAGTCCCCCAATTTATCGGGGGATTTAGGAGGATCTAGAACGTTTTGATACCTACAATAGGACTTTTAAAACATCCTCTTAGAAGTCTTGCCTAAAGCAACTTTTAACCAGCAACAAGGGCGTTGCAGAATTTTACGAAACATTTTTTAGTGCTGTCATCCACTGGGCAACTGACTTAGAGCAAATTATGCAGAATGCTTCTCAAATTGCCTGTACTTACGGTTTAGCTGCGATGGATGCACTTCATGTGGCGGCTGCTCTGCAAATTAAAGCTGATCAACTGATCACCACTGAAAAGCCAACTAAACCAATGCATCGAGTAACAGAAATCCAGATTATTTCAATATAAAGCGATCGCTCACAACTAAAAGCTCCGCAGCAAACAAGCCAATTTAGGAAGTCGAATGCCATTTTGCTTGCGGAAAACACTAAAACTTGATGAACTCAGCAAAGTATTGCCAAACCCAGTTAGCTGAGGCGAAATTGCAACAAGGCGATCGCACTGGTGCAGCCACAATGCTGCAAACAGCAGCCAAAACTGCCTATTTAATTAATAAATTACCCTTTATGCTACTAATTCCTTCATTACCAGGCTGCTCAAGCTCTTGGCAATCGCCTCTGGATTCAGAACGAAATCTACTTTCCCGGTGTCAATAGCTGCTGAAGGCATATCGAAGTACTCAGAAGTAGTTTCATCTTGAGCAATCGTCGTACCACCATACTTTTTGATTGCCATCACTCCTAAAGCACCATCTCTGCCAAACCCACTTAGGACAACAGCAATTGCCCGCATTCCATAATTAAGTCCTACTGACATGAATAGTTTATCCACTGAGGGGCGAACAAAGTTCATCTTTGGCGACTCTAACAGAGACAGCTTACCGTTAGCACCGACTATTAAGTGCCGATCTGGAACATAAGTATAAACTGTCCCTGGACGTATTATCTCCCCTGATTTTGCCTGCTCTACCCGCAACGCTGTGTGGCGGCTGAGGATATGTGCCAGACGACTAGGGTAGAAAGGATTCATGTGCTGAACTACAATAATCGCCGCCGGGAAATCTGCTGGTAAAGCCGACAAAATTTGGATGATTGGTTTTTGCCCGCCCGCAGAAGCTCCGATCGCTACTATGTTATAGGCAATATTGGGGAAGTGTGACAGAATTCGGTGTCGTTGTTGTAACGCCATTTTTTCTTTGCAAATGTTTAGCGCTCAGTAGCGATCGTCTAATTAGTGCTATAGCAGTCTGACAAGTTACTCTGCTATGTTAGCTAACTAACATATAATTATTCTATGTTATTTAGACAACAAATATAAACTATTGACAATAGATAAACCTTTTGCTAGAGGTTCTTGATTGCTGCCAGTTATTTAATAGAGATAAGACTGGCTTAAACAGCTTCGTGCTATCTCTGTTTCAAAAATCCTGCACTTGTGAAAAACCAACTTCTAGCTGCTCTACCTTCTGAAGAATACTCTCGTCTTGTTGCTTATATGGAGGTTGTGCCGCTAGAGTTAAAGCAACACCTTTACCTACGTAACCAACCAATTGAGTACGTCTATTTTCTCAACTACGGCGTAGCCTCTATGCTCACCGTTTTGACGGACGGTTCGGCAATCGAAGTGGCTACGGTGGGCAATGAAGGAATGGTGGGTCTTCCAGTATTCTTGGGAGCCGATAGGATTCCGGGCGAGTGTTTTATACAAGTCCCTGGCTCTGGTTTGAGGATGAGAGTAGATGCATTTAAAACTCATGTCACCGCAACTAGTCCGTTGCACGATCTGCTCCAACGATACACGCAAGCGCTATTTAATCAAATCGCCCAATCAGCTGCGTGTAACCGCCTGCACTCAATAGAACAGCGATTGTGCCGTTGGCTGCTGATGACTGCCGATCGAGTAGAGACAGGCACTTTTCCACTCACTCAAGAATTTCTCAGCAAAATGCTAGGTGTGAATCGCTCCAGTGTTAGCCTTAGTGCCTCTATTCTTCAGAAGGCGGGGCTAATCGAGTATATTCGTGGGCAAATGACTATCCTTGACCGCTCAGGTTTAGAAGCTACCACCTGCGAGTGTTACCAAGTTGTCAGGGCGGAGTTTGAGCGTTTGCTTAACAACAATTAAGGTTATTGGTTTCATCTTTTAAAACATTCTTGCTGAGTGAAGCGATCGCGACGCCGATAGCGAACGCGAGTGCGTCTCGTAGAGAACGTCATAGCCCGTCGTAGACATCGCAAGCTTTCGGCTCAACGATACACCAAAATTAATGCGTGAATTACTTAAATAAACAAGCAAACTGGGGTTTGAGAAAGTAAAAGCTCTTTTTACTTGCGGAAAACACCAAAATGAGAAAGCAAACTGGGGTTTGAGAAAGTAAAAGCTCTTTTTACTTGCGGAAAACACCAAAATGAGAAAGCAAACTGGGGTTTGAGAAAGTAAAAGCTTCTTTTACTTGCGGAAAACACTAAAATGAGAAAGCAAACTGGGGTTTGAGAAAGTAAAATGTCATTTTGAGAAAGCAATATGCCTTTTTGCTTATTAAATATGAAGTTTTGAGAAAGCAATATGCCTTTTTGCTGATTGAATATGAAGTTTTGAGAAAGCAATATGCCTTTTTGCTGATTGAATATGGATTTAAGTTAAATATACGATGCCTGCGGCGGGCGTAGCGATCGCAATTGGGGAAAATTAAGCCACGACCTTGTAACACTTTTACTCAGTTTCGATACTGAGGTGCAAGATGTATAACGGGTAAACTGATTGAGCTACGATTGATAATAGACCCATGACTAAAGTCAAAGCGGATTATCTCACCCGATTCAAACCCAAATTCAATGCTCTGGCTAGCAAACCTGTTAGGGGAGACTGCAAAAAAAACATATCAACCGTGTTTTGAAATTATTCTTTGTGTGTAGTGGATTTGGGTCTTCGGGGTGGTATCTTTTTTCAAGGTAAGTATCTTAGCGTATTTTTGCTCAAAGACTTAGATACAATTGTATGCTTGCTCTCGAATTGTTCTCAATGGCTATGGCGCATCATTGTTTGTTGAAGCGGCACAATAAGAATTGATGCAGCTCTAACAGTCAGAACAGAAGTGTAAGCAACATCCAAGAGCCGAAAATAAGAACCAATATGCCTGACTTCCTCAGCAACTTCCTTTCAACTTCCTTCATTCCCCACGGGCATTGTTACCTCTGGAAGCCGGGTTTAGTCTGGCTACATTTAACTTCAGATGCATTGACTGCGATCGCTTATTACTCAGTCGCCATAGCAATTATTTACTTTAGAAATCAGCGCAAAGATTTGCCAGCCAACACTGTAACCCTCCTCACTGGGTACTTTTTTGTCTTTGCCCTGTGTGGCACCACCCATATAATGGGAGTAGTTACACTCTGGTATCCCATTTATTGGTTTACAGGGCTGCTGAAAGCCTTCAATGCTCTATGGTCATCCTATGCGTTCACCTTTTTATTGATTCCGTTAATTCCAATTGCTCTAGATGCACCAAGTCCAGCCCAGCTAGCCATCACCAACCAGGAACTGTTAGATAGCCGAAGCCGTATCCAATCGATCAATGTGGAGCTGGAGCAACGGGTCAAAGAACGCACAGCACAACTAGAAGCGTCCAATCGCGCCAAAGATGAATTGTTAATCCGCGAACAAGTCATCCGAGCTGAGGCTGAGGCAGCTAATCGCGCTAAAGACGAGTTTCTCTCAGTTCTCTCTCATGAATTGAGAACACCGCTCAATGCCATCTTGGGGTGGTCGCAGATGTTACGCAAGCAACATCTGAGTCAGGATAGAATAATGCGTGCCTTGGAGACGATCGAGCGGAACGCAAGGTCTCAAACAAAGATTGTTGAAGATATCCTGGATATCTCTGGGATGATCACAGGCAAGCTACGTTTGCAAGTCCGTCCAGTCAACCTAGTTACAGTAATTGAGGCAGCGATTGAGTCTGTGCGGCTGGCAGCTGAGGCAAAGTCAATTCGCATTCAAAGCCTCTTAGATTCTTCAAAAAATCCTATATCTGGTGATGCCGACCGTTTACAGCAAGTCCTTTGGAACCTGCTTTCAAACGCCATCAAATTCACACCCAAAGGAGGGCGATTACAGATCCGCTTGGAACGGGTCAATTCCCATGTCGAAATTACCGTTAGCGATACAGGAGTTGGCATCAGCCCGGATTTTCTACCCTATGTCTTCGATCGCTTCCGCCAACACGACAGTACCACCACCCGAAGTTATGGTGGACTAGGTTTAGGGTTAGCAATTGCTCGTCAACTAATTGAATTACATGGCGGGACAATAACCGTGGCAAGTCCAGGAATCGGACAGGGGACAACCTTTATTGTCAAGCTGCCCGTCATGATTATCCACAAACCATCAAGTGAGCCAGAGGCATTAGACTCGATCGCTGAAGTTGATGGCAAGATTGATGCTCCGCTTACATTGTCAGGCTTACAGATATTGGTTGTGGAGGACGAGGCAGATTCGCTAGAATTGCTAAGTACAATTTTGCAAGAGTATGGTGCCCAAGTCATTTCCGTTGCCTCTGTCAGTGAAGCATTGGAAATCATCGAAAACGCGACAAGTCAGAGGTTAGATGTTTTAGTGAGCGATATTGGGATGCCGAATGAGGATGGCTACTCCCTAATTCGGAAACTGCGGCAACTTGAAGCACAGCGTGGCGGTCGGATGCCAGCCGTTGCACTAACGGCGTATGCAAGAAGCGACGATCGCAAACAGGCTTTGTTAGCAGGCTTTCAGATGCATCTTCCCAAACCCGTAGAAGCAGCGGAGTTAGCGACGGTGATTGCTAGTCTGACAGGACGAACGGGAAGATTTTAATTTGTTCTAGGGATATTTGTCAAGTTAAACTTTAGTTTAAGGTGGGCGATCGCATCCTTATTCCCTGCACTGTTGCTTAGAGCTAATACTCATACTGTCGGGCTGTTGAGTGCCGATTTTGAGCCACTAGTAAAACAACTTTTTATCTGAATTTTTTAGAATTGTAGGTTGGGTTGAACATTCGTGTTACCCAACAATTAACGCTTGATGTTGGGTTTCGTTCCTCAAACGCCACTTGCTTCAAGTCGGGCATTGCCCGCCCAACGCAGTGGCTCCCCAACCTACACAGGTTAAGGTTTTCATGCCTAACCCAAGCGTATTGCTTTTTATCTGAATTTTTTAGTAACCTCACCTTACCTTTGCCTTAACCAAATAAAACCAGTATTTGCTGTATAGGTAACAACTTTGATGGTTTAACACAGCAAATGCTAAATTTCAAGCGTCAGCGATATCTCCTACTCAGCCTGCTGGTAGCAGCAGTAATAGTAGTAAGTGGTATCCAGGTAGTCAGCGCCGTGCTGACGACTAGCCCGGTTGGCGACCTTGCCGAAGGTGGGGCATTATTACCCACAGGTCAGATAATCACACCCGCAGCAGCACCAGGCTCAACTTTCGCACCTTTGGCGACTGGTTTGCGTACAGATAATAATGCTGATGCTGCCGAAGCTGTAACCACAGCCCTCAGCCCTGATGGTAAAACTCTACTGGTGCTTACCAGTGGCTATAACCAGAACTTTAAGGATGAAAATACTGGTGCTAATCTCACTTATCCTGTCTTAGACCCCTTAACTGGCAAACCGAGTGCTACAACAACTCGAAAAGCCGAATGGGTTTTTGTCTATGATGTCAGCAACGGTAAGTTAGTTAAACGGCAGCAGATTAACATTCCCAATACGTATAATGGCCTAGCTTGGGCAAAAGACGGCAAAGGCTTTTATGTATCAGGCGGCATTGATGATCGTGTTTATGCTTATGCCTCTAATGGTAGCCAGTATTTGCCAAATGCTCCCTTCATTTTGCTAGGACACAATTCCGAACAAACTGCGCCCTTCCCTAGCTACGATGGTGGTTTGTTGAAAGACACGCCAGCTAAACTTGCATCCACAGGAGCAGTTGTCGCAGGTCTTGCTGTCAGCAAAGATGGCAAAACTTTAGTAGCTGCTAATTTTGAAAACGACTCAATATCAATTGTTGATACTACTACCCGTCAGGTACTCAAGGAAATTAAGTTCTTTAGACCAGGCGATCGAATAGCAACAGGAGAATTTCCTTTTGATGTAGCTATTAAGAGTGCAGAAAACGGTGCGGCGGCTAAAGTCTTTGTTACTAGCCAACGCGATAACGAGGTGGTTGCTGTTAGCATTGCTTCCGGGCAAATTACCCGTATACCTGTAGGTAGCCAACCAAACAAGGTGCTGTTATCAACAGACCAAAAGCGACTGTATGTAGCTAACGGGAATAGTGACTCGGTTTCAGTCCTTGACACAAATACCAATAGCGTTGTCCAAACGATCTCTCTGTCACGACCGAGTGATCAGTACAAAGGAGCAAATCCCAACTCTGTAGCTCTGAGTCCAGATGAACGTCAGCTTTACGTGACTCTAGGCGGTGAGAACGCTGTTGCTGTTGTGGACTTGCAATCATCTGGTCGGGTGATTGGACGTATCCCTACTGGCTGGTATCCCAATTCTGTAAGCGTCAGTAAAGATGGTCAAAAGCTTTACGTTGTCAATGCCAAAAGCAATTCTGGCCCCAACCCCTCCAATAACCGAACAACACCAGCAGGACTAGCACGCAACACAACTTTTAGAAACGACTACAACTGGGCTTTGGAAAAAGCTGGAATCTCAGTTATTCCAGTTCCCAAAGGTGGGGCTTTAGCTAGCCTTTCGGAACAGGTAGATAGAAACAACGGTTTCTACAATCGCCGTCCTGACCGGACAATGAGGTTTCTCCAGAATAAAATTAAGCACGTTATCTACATCGTTAAAGAAAATCGCACCTACGACCAGGTACTCGGTGATTTACCTGTTGGTAACGGTGACCCCGCGCTGACTTTATTCCCGCAATCGATTTCACCCAACCATCACAAGTTAGCCCTTGACTTTGTGACTTTTGATAACTTCTATGATTCTGGTGAGTCAAGCGGTGTGGGCTGGAACTGGTCTACATACGGACGGACTACCGATTACACTGAAAAAACTCAGTCAGTACTTTATGGCAACGCTGGGTTTAGCGGTTTGACATACGACTACGAAGGTACTAACCGTAACATTAACCTTGCCCTACCGCAAACTTCCTCTAATCCTTCCCAATTAAATACACGAGTAACGGGAGTGTTAGATCCCTCTGGTCAATCTTCTATTTTGCCTGGAGATCAAGATGTAAATGCCCCCGTAGGCGATGGCGAACTGAATTCAAACGCTATCGGCGGCTATCTTTGGGATGCAGCATTGCGTGCTGGTAAGACTGTACGCAATTACGGTTTCTTCGTTGACGGCAACTACAGTAGTGCCCAAGCAGATCCCACAAAACCAGATCCCACCAACCCGCTTTACATCCCTATCTCCCCAAATCCTGCTGCTAATAATATTCCCCAAGCTGTAGCTGCTAAAACTGTATTGTTGGATAAAACTGACATCTATTTCCGCGGATACGACCAAAAGAATTCTGACATCTATCTCTACAACGAATGGGCACGGGATATTGATAGCTATCTGGCAAGGAATGAATTGCCCAACTTGTCACTAGTGCGTTTGCCTCACGACCACTTTGGTGATTTTGGTAACGCCATAGCTGGTTTGAATACTGCCCCACTGCAAATGGCTGATAATGATTATGCCGTCGGCTTGCTGGTAGAGAAAATCTCCAAGTCTCTTCTGTGGAAAGAAACTGCGATCGTTGTGGTAGAAGATGATTGCCAGAATGGCCCTGACCATGTTGATAGTCATCGCTCAGTAGTCTACATTATTTCGCCTTACACTAAGCGAAATGTCGTAATCAGCACTAACTACAACACTGTTAGCCTGGTGCGAACAATGGAAGATTTACTGAACATTGGTTATTTAGGAATGAATGACGCCAATACCAAACCAATGTCGGATGCATTCACTAGAGAACCAAACTTTACTGCTTATAAAGCTGTCGTCCCAGGTAACTTGTGTGCTGATCCTGTAGATCCCAAACTAGTGCCAGCTTGCCAAGACAAGAATGTCGAAAAGACAGCAGCTATTCCTCCCCTGCGTAACAAACAGTGGTGGACGCAAGCAACCAAGGACTTCTACTTTGAAGTCGAAGATAAGTTAGATCCTGAGAAATTCAACCGCGTACTTTGGGCTGGGATTCAAGGCGACAATGTGCCTTATCCAACAGAGCGCAGCCATGCCGACCTTGGCCAAAATCGCGCCCAACTTCTCAAAAAATGGAGTTTGAGTACAGATAACCTCTCTGCTCAAGCAAACTAATCAAAACAACAGAGTCATTAGTTATTAGTTATTAGTCATTAGTCATTAGTCATTAGTCCTTGAATACCACGTCCAAAGAGTGAACGTGGTTTGAATTAGTCATTGATAAGAAATTTTTTGGACGCCACAAGAGGCGGGGTATGCATCTGCATAGCTTCTTTACCAATGACCAATGACCAATGACCAATGACCAATGACCAATGACTAATGACTACTTAATCAAGTCTATTTACATAGTTTTCGTGAATTTATCTTGAGGGAAATTGATATGAAATTGGTCTGGCAATTAACGCTTGCTACTAGTTGTGCCTTAATTTTTGCTGCCGTAGGTGCAAAATCGGTATCTGCCGCACTGATTAATTACGCTTTTAGCGTCGATAGTCCTGTAACTAAAGGAGAAGGTTTTTTTAGTTTCGATGATTCAACTTTCAGTGAGGATAATATTCCGGTAGCACTAGTTGAATCACTAAGTTTTCAATTCAACAATGACTCTAATATTTACACCGAAAAGGATGATACTGAATATCCAGGATATCCGATTGTATTTTCAACCACATTTTTAACAGGTACGGAATCTGTTGGATTGCAATATGTGTTCTTCGATAAAGCTAATCCTTTAAGCTCCATCACATACACAATTGATGGATATGATTTTGCGATCGCTTCTGCCGATGATATCCAAATTGGCTCAGGTAAAGTTACTTATAGACAAGTTCCTGAGCCTGCAACTTTAGGTGGCACTTTCATTGCTTGCAGCATTGGCTGGCTCATGAAAAGAAAGTTAACATCAAATAAAAAGGTTAAAGCTTAACCTTAGCTTGAGCTTTCAATGATGGGAAATGACTAATGACTCAAAATCCCACGGCTAAAAACCGTGGGATGAGTTAATTTCTTTAAATACCCAGATAATTTGCCATTAGAGATTTATGAAAATTCTAGTTACAGTATTTACAGGCAAGTGAGTCTGGTGAGTTCAATCAATAAATAATCGGTACAGTCAACCTGCACCGATTACTAAGTCTCACTCGAATTAAACATCCCATTGTTTCACGCCAATGCTGAAGCTTGGGGTTTGGCAAAAATCATCCGTCCTGCTGTGGTTTGTAAAGCACTGGTGACTACCACTCGCAATTCACCACCGACATAACTACTACCTTCCTCAACGACTACCATTGTGCCGTCATCTAGGTAGCCAATACCTTGACTCGGTTCTTTGCCTTCCTTGAGAATTTTCAAATCAAGGTTGTCGCCAGGTAAATAACTGGGACGGACGGCGTTCACTAAATCATTCACATTTAAAACAGGGACTTTCTGAACGCTAGCGACTTTAGACAAGTTGTAGTCGTTGGTTAGCAATGTGCCACTAATTTCTTGGGCAAAGCGCACTAACTTGGCATCCACTGTGGGAATATCTTCGTAGTCAACTGCATTAATCACGATGCGATCGGGATATTCTTCTTTAATACGGTTGAGAATTTCTAGTCCTCGTCTTCCCCGCACCCGCTTTTGGTCTTTACTAGCATCGGCTACTTGTTGGAGTTCTTGCAAGACAAACTGCGGTACGAGAATTTGCCCTTCTAAAAACCCTGTTTCTAGTAATGCTTCAATGCGACCATCAATAATGCAACTGGTATCTAAAACTTTGGTATTGGCGGGTTTTAGCGTTCCTTCCACAACCATCGATTCGACGGTATTGGGATTAATAAACCGCAATAAACCTCGCCCGTGGGTGTCTGCCAAATTCATGCCAGTGACGGAGAGGATAATACTACCGACAACTGCCACCAGTGGCTTAATAAATCCAAAATCTGCCGGGATGGGTAACAAAAATAGTGGGGCTAGCATCAGGTTAGCTAGTAATAGCCCAATCACTAAGCCGATCGCACGAGTTAAGATAACTTCCAGAGGCATTTCTTTGATTTGTGATTCTAGGCGACGATATGTCGTCTGGAAACTCAGCCCGATCGCACCACCAATAATAGCGGCAAAGACGGCAACAACTAAGCGTAAAGCTTCAAGATTTGTTACCTGATCTAGTGTGCCATTGGGCAGTAGTTCAATGCTGTAGAACCCTATTCCCGACGCTGCCAGGATGAATGAAAAAATAATAATGGCGTCAAGCATGGTTGTCTTGTTTTCCTGCAACTGTGGTAACCGATAAAGTTAAGTATTTTTTATTTCATCGGTAAGATAAACTCATCAATATTGACTTACACTAAGGGTTTAGTAGGGCAATATCTGCAATTATTATAACCAAAGGCTTTTATCTTCATATTTTTCATTGTTTCGTTGTAAAACGACAAAAACTTGTAAAAAAACTACTCATTTTGTAAGAATTCAGAATCCAGAATCCAGAAGTCAGAATTAAGAAGACTTTGATACCCAAACTTAATAATTTTAATAAAATCAAGAAGTTATTGCACGCTTGATTTTACAAATATTCTGGTTCCTGACTCCAGAAGGACTGAATTCTTACTTCATTTTTATTGTCTCTAATTCGCAGTTGGCTTAACTTAATCTTTTCGCAAAATGAGTCAAAAATTTAGTATTTCTGGAATTGCGAGTTCTGCGTATGTGCATATTCCCTTTTGCAGACGGCGGTGTTTTTATTGTGATTTCCCGGTGTCTGTTGTGGGCGATCGCTTGCGGGGCGAAACATCTGGTACTATCTCCCAATATGTTGAGGTGCTATGTCAAGAAATTGCCATTACACCAGCATTTGGTCAACCCCTGAAGACAATTTTCTTCGGTGGTGGTACTCCTTCGCTGCTATCAATAGAGCAGTTACAACGGATAGTAACAGAACTAGAGAAGCATTTTGGGATTGCGTCTGGGGCAGAAATTTCTATGGAAATTGACCCAGCTACCTTTGATTTAGCCCATATAGCAGGCTATCGCAATGTCGGCGTGAACCGGGTAAGTTTAGGTGTACAAGCCTTTCAATCAGAATTATTGCAAAGGGCGGGGCGATCGCACTCAGTTGAAGATATTTTTGCAGCTGTGGAACTAATCCACCAAGTCGAGATTCCCGAATTTAGCTTAGACTTAATTTCGGGGTTGCCGCATCAGTCTTTGGATCAATGGCAGGATTCCCTAGAAAAAGCGGTAGCGCTTGTACCCACTCACATTTCCATCTACGATCTTACCATCGAGCCAGGTACAGCCTTTGGTCGTTACTATAAACCTGGCGATACTCCAATGCCTACGGATGAAGCCACAGTCAAAATGTACCAGATGGGGCAGCAGGTTTTGACTAGTGCAGGTTATGAGCATTATGAAATTTCTAATTATGCTCAACCTGGTCATCAGTGTCGGCATAATCGAGTCTATTGGGAAAACCGTCCTTACTATGGCTTTGGTATGGGTGCGGCGAGTTATATTGACGGGAAACGCTTCACTCGTTTGCGTAAAACTAGGGATTATTACCAGTGGGTACAAGCTGGCGGTGTGATTGATTGTGATGTGACTCCCCCAAAGGAAGTATTGTTAGAAACGTTAATGTTGGGGTTGCGTTTGGCGGAGGGTTTGAGTTTGGCGGCGTTGGTGGAGGGGTTTGGGAAAGAGAAGGTGGAGGAGATTTGCTGGTGTTTACAAGAGTATTTTGATAAAGGTTGGGTGGAAGTTGCAGAGGGAAGGTTGCGTTTGATTGATCCCCAAGGGTTTTTGTTTTCTAATGTGGTGTTAGCGGAGTTGTTTGAGAAGTTGGGGTGACGAACCGCAGAGGCAATAGAGTTGCCAGTGCGCCCTTGCGGTTAAGAGACTTGTCCCTTGCGCGTCTCCCCTTGGGAGAAGCAACTGGCGCGGCACAGAGAGAGGAGGGGAGATTTTAAGCTGATGAGGATTGAGGATTGATGCAGAAAAATAAAGTTAGAAAAGCTGTGATTCCGGTAGCTGGTTTTGGAACTCGGTTGTTTCCAGCTACTAAAGTTGTGAAAAAAGAACTTTTTCCGATTATTGATCGAGATGGTAGGGCAAAACCTGTGATTTTAGCAATTATTGAAGAGGCAATTAGTGCTGGAATTACAGAAGTGGGGATTGTGGTACAGCCGGATGACAAAGAAATATTTGAGGATTTTTTGAAAAAACCACCGAAAAAAGAACTTTTAGATAAACTTTTACCGCAAAATCAAGAATATAGCCGATATCTCGAAGATTTAGGTAGCAAAATTACGTTTTTATTGCAAGAGGAGCAATTAGGTTATGGTCATGCAGTATTTTGTGCCAAAGATTGGGTACAAGATGAACCGTTTTTGCTAATGTTGGGCGATCATATTTATGCATCTGATATTCAAAAATCTTGTGCTAGTCAACTTTTAGATGTTTATGAACAAGTTAATCAAAGCGTTGTTAGCTTAACTACAACGCCAGCAGAAATTCTTCATACATCTGGGTGTGTAACAGGAGTTTGGCAAGAGTTAAACTCGATTCTGAAAGTTACACAACTTTATGAAAAGCCTACCATTGAGTATGCACAACAACATTTGTGTGTAGAGGGAATGGCAGAAAACGAGTTTTTATGTATATTTGGTTTGTATTTACTAACGCCGAAAATTTTTGACTTTTTAGCAGAACACATCAACCAAAATTTCCGAGAACGAGGCGAATTTCAGTTAACATCCTGTCTTGAGAGATTGCGTCAGGAAGAGGGAATGACAGGATATGTTGTTAAAGGCAAGTGCTTTGATACAGGATTGCCAGATGCTTATCGTCAGACAATGATTGATTTTAGAAATTTCTAGACTAATCTTAGTTCAAAAAGTCGCTTGCTCTGACAAAAAAGGAATAATGTTTTTTATCTTCATCAGTAAATTAAGTTACTAGTAGGCATTAATTACGAATTACGAATTACGAATTATGAATTATTTTGCAACGGTTGCTCGTGGATTAGAAACCCTCGCGGCTCAGGAGTTAGAGCAACTGGGTGCTCATTCAGTGGAGCCTGGGTTTTGCGGTGTAGCCTTTGAGGGCGATCGCACCCTACTTTATCGCGTCAACATCTGGGCTAGGCTGCCGTTCCGAATCTTGGTGAATATCCATGAGTTTACATGCCTTGATGCCAAGGATCTCTATCGCGGCATCCAGACCATCGATTGGCAAAAGTATCTCACGCCAGACATGACGCTGGCGGTGAATACTACGGGCAAAAACGATCGCCTCAATCACACCCACTTCACATCTCTCCAGATCAAAAATGCGATCGTTGACCAGCAGAAAGAAAATCTGGGTGAGCGTTCAAATGTAGAGCTTCATGATCCAGATGTGCGGATCAATGTTCATATTGAACGCGACTTTTGTACCGTTAAACTCGACAGTTCTGGAAATAGTCTGCATCGCCGAGGCTACCGTCCTGCGGTTGGAGCAGCCCCTCTAAAGGAATCTCTGGCTGCTGCCCTGATTCAGCTTTCGGGCTGGCAACCAGACCAGATGTTCTATGACCCTCTTTGTGGATCTGGCACTTTACCCTTGGAAGCTAGCTTAAAGGCACTGAACATAGCACCAGGACTGTTTCGGGATTCCTTTGGATTTGAAAATTGGCTCGATTTTGATTTATCCCTTTTAGAAAAGCTGCTCCAAGAAGCTAAGGATAGCCAACTGGATACCCTGACCGCACCTATTTGGGGAAGCGATCGCGATGAAAATATAATTGAGCAGGCGATTAACAATGCTCAAAACTGCGGCGTTGATAACCATGTATGGTTTTCTCAAATGGAGCTTGCAGATGTTGTCGCCCCCGCAGAGAGTGGGGTTTTATTCTGCAATCCACCTTATGGCGAACGGCTGGGGCGAGATAGTGATTTAGGGGCGTTCTATAAACTTTTGGGCGATGTGCTGAAACAACGCTTCAAAGGCTGGACTGCCTTTGTGCTGAGTGGCAACAAGGAACTGTCTCAATCGATTGGACTAAAATCATCCCAGCGAATTGCAGTGTATAACGGAGCGCTGCCTTGTCAGTTAATGAAATATGAGCTGTACTAAGGAATAAGAATTAAATAACATACAATTTATGTCCCTGGCTTACCTCACCCTCAATCCCTCTCCTTATAAAGAAGAGGGAACCTAGTACCGCAAGGCGGAAGTCAAAAGTTAACACTGAGCGGAGTCGAAGTGTCAAAAGTCAAAAGTCAAAATGAATACAGCGTAAGAGTTTCGTTGATTTGGAATGGGTGGTTTATTTACGCCGTGCTGTACTAGATAGAGGATGAAAGAGGATGAAGTTTTGCATTTTATTTAATTCACGTTCCTAAGACCAGAACAGATCAGATTTTGCGATTTTTTGATGATCAAGACTGAAACTACTTCAACTTCTGAAGTAGTTTCAGTCTTGTATTCTATGAAACCCTAAGAACGTGTAATCAGATAGCGCGACGGCGGCGAACCATTACCATTCCACTTGCTACTAAACCAAGACCTAACAAAGAAGCAGGTTCAGGAACGGAAGTAGGAGGAGGATTTTTCCCTATATTAGAAACGAATAATGAAGCGTGAGATAAATCTTTGCCTGCGTTTCCACTGCCATCTAAAGCAACACCAATGGTATTGAATACTCCCGTTAAACCTTTAGAGAAATCATAATCTTTGAATAGATAAGCACTGTAAGCAGTACTTGTTTTGAGGCTAACTACAAACGTGTTACTGGACAATGCTGTTCCCAAACCCCATGTGCCAGAATTAAAGTTATTGGCTGCTGTAATCGCAAAGGGATTCGGGTCATCAGATTTGCCAGCTAAAGTCCATTGCACACCAGTACCAACAAAGCTGCTAAACAGACCATTATTTAGGTCAGGGAGCAAAGTACCTTGTGCCCCTGTGTCATTACCAGCATTTGGGCCGTTACAAGCTGTAGCTGAAACTCCTCCAAGTGAAATATCGGCAAGGCTACATATTGCTGAAGAAGTTTGACCGCCACCGGGTGCAGCATATACTGGTGCAGCAATTGAAGCACAAGCAATTCCAGTAACTAATAAAACTGAAGTTGATATGAAAGAAAAGTTTTTTTTCATTTTTGGCTCTGTTTTAAACTCTGCTCGATATGGATTGTTATTAATACAGGTAGTTACTAAATATTTACTTTGGAATAATAGTCCCTACTCCGATACTTTGAATCTTATGCGTATTTCTTTTTACTTGTCTTTAATCTTGTGTCATTTTTATCAGAGATTTAAACAAACGTCACTTATTTAATCTCCTGATAAAGTAGTGATTATATCGTCAGTAAAAACTTTGTAACTTTACATAAACGGCACAACAAGATACCAGCAATGATTAAAATCCAGTAATAACCTAGCCGATTGCTCTCAACTGTTTGTACTTCGTGCTGGGGCAGCTTACCGTAGGTATCCCATTCACTACTTCAGATTTGACGATGCCTACGGCGCTAAACTACTCAATTCCTCAAAATACTTAAAGCAACCGCCTCTGCCACCTTAATACCATCAATACCAGCCGAGAGGATTCCCCCTGCGTATCCCGCGCCTTCACCAGCCGGATAAAGACCGACTGTATTTAAACTCTGATAATCCTCTTTGCGTTTAATCCGAATCGGTGATGAAGTGCGGGTTTCCACCCCAGTCAACACGGCATCGTCCATTGCAAATCCTTTGATTTGTTTGTCAAAAGCGGGAAGTGCTTCACGGATGGCGGCGATCGCATAATCTGGTAAACTCTGACTCAAATCACCCAAATGTATCCCAGGTGTATAAGACGGCTTAACAGTGCCCAATGCTGTAGAAGGGCGATGGTTGAGAAAGTCTCCCACCAACTGCCCTGGCGCTTCATAAGTTCCACCGCCCAACTCAAAAGCCCGTTCTTCCAAGCGCCGTTGGAAGTCAATTCCCGCTAAGGCGTTGCCCGGATAATCTTCGGGGGTGATGCCCACAACGATCGCACTATTGGCATTGCGTTCATTGCGAGAGTATTGGCTCATCCCATTGGTGACGACTCGCCCCGGTTCTGATGCAGCTGCAACTACCAAGCCCCCCGGACACATACAAAAACTATAGACGGAACGACCATTTTGGCAGTGGTGAACCAGTTTGTAATCGGCAGCACCTAAAAGCTTATGACCAGCTTGAGCGCCGAAACGGCATTGGTCGATGAGAGTCTGGGGATGTTCGACCCGAAAGCCGATGGAAAAAGCTTTAGGCTCTATGTAAACTCCACGATCAAATAGCATTTGGAAGGTATCACGGGCGCTATGACCTACTGCCAGAACTACATGATCGCTGGCGATATATTCCCCACTGGCGAGGGTAACTCCCCGCACCTGTCCATTTTCGATGTTAATATCTTCCACCCGACTTTGAAAGCGAATTTCACCACCGAGGGATTCGATTTTGGCACGCATACTTTGGACGATTCCCACCAGTTTAAAAGTGCCGATATGCGGTTTGTTGATATAGAGAATTTCCGGTGAGGCTCCCGCATTGACGAGTTCGGTTAGTACTTTGCGCCCATAATGCTGAGGATCTTTGACTTGACTGTAGAGTTTGCCATCAGAAAATGTACCCGCCCCACCTTCACCAAACTGGGCATTAGATTCGGGGTTGAAGTCTGATTTTTTCTTCCAAAAGCCAAAAGTATCAGCAGTGCGATCGCGGACTTTTTTCCCACGTTCTAAAATGATTGGGCAAAAGCCCATTTGCGCGAGCATCAAACCCGCAAACAAGCCACAAGGCCCAGTACCAATCACGATGGGGCGAATCGCCAAATTGCTCGGTGCTTGTGCCACAGGGCGATAGCTCATGTCTGGCGTGGCAATCAGATGAGGATCTTTTTTCAGGCGCTTGAGTAGATGAGTTTCCTGAGTCGTTTCTACATCCAGAATATAAACAAGGGTAATCTCTCCTTTCTTACGGGCATCATAGCTACGCTTGAAGATGGAATAGCTGATCAAATCTTCGTCCGTGATTTGCAGCTTTTTGAGGATGGCAGTCTTGATCTCATCTTCAGGATGATCAAGCGGGAGCTTTACTTCTGTTAGTCGTAACATAGCGAGGAGAAATGCATACTGTCTATCAAAATATTAATCCAGGACTTACGTCCGGTTCTAATTGGGAGGGGCGAGAGATGATACTCCCCCTCGACCTAACTCAATACCCTCTAAGGGCTTATGTATGGTTGTGGATTAATATGATTATTTTGATCATTCTTACCGTTTGAGGTAGTAAAAGCAAGAAAAATGACTGTTACAAGAGCCACAATACAAGCTATACAAAGTCGCCCTTTTTCTTCTCTATTGAGAGTAATTTTATCTGCTAAAGATTTTCTATTTCCTAAACCCCTGGCAAGAAATTCATGCTGATTTATTGTACTCTTTAAAGACCGAGTATTTTTTCTGGTCTTAAAGTCGTAAACATTATAATTTGGATTTTTTGAATATTCTTCAAGGTTTTCATGTTTTAACACACTCTGGTGTTTTGGAGATTCAGCTATATCTACTGTACTTTTTTCCTGATTCAACTGATCAATGATTTGATAAGCTTGCTCAATTTCTTGTTTATCTCCTTTTTCAAATTCTCTTATCTCCTGCCACAAGGGGTGACGTTGCACCAACCAACGCCTAACTAATTCTATTTTTACTTGATTGCCTTGTTTATTTAGAAATCCTCTATATATCAGTTCTGTGACAATTTTTTGTAGTTTATCTTGTGATAAGTGAGGAAAATTATAAATTTCTAGTATCTTTAGTGGGTCTTGCTTTAGACGTTGGTCTTGTTTTTCAACAGCTATTTTTTGGCCTTCAGCCACAGCCGAAAATACTAGCTTTTCTGGTACAGATAAAGCTTCCCAATACCATGCCAGACCAGCTTCTGCTAACTCGACTGCTCGTTCTATAATCAGTTCTACATCTTCTTCAGTAACTTCCCATTTTTCTAATTCTCTGGCCCTACTAAAAAGCGTAAAGCATATAATCTGAATAAAATAAGGATGTCCTGAAGAAAACTTAATAATAGCTTCAATCGATTTTTGTTCGTACTGCAAAAAACTAGCAGCAGGTTCAGTTATTAACTCCGTGGCACTTTTGTCATCTATAAAACCAATTTCTTGAATTGGTACTTTCTTAAATATTTTTAATAAATTTGATATATCTGTAGACTTTCTCCCAGCAAAAATCACTGCAAATAATTGTTGATTGCTCTTGCTTTCGACAACCTTTTTGATCTGTCCAAATAGTGATTCGAGTGTTGCACCTATATAGGTAGGCTCTAAGGCATCGAACTCATCTAATAACAAGACCAATTTAGTATCTTTTAGTTTTGCGTATATCTGCGGTAAGAATTTATTGCAGAAAATATCCTTCTGCACTTTTATTTCTTCGGCAGTTGGTATCTCAGCTTGGTAAGGCTTTATATCTAATTGGTTGACAATAGTTTCTGCTAATCTTTCTAACAGCGACTCTAGCGTATTTTGACCATGAGATTCTAAGTCAAAGCTGACACAAGCGTAGCCCTTATATTCATTTTCGTCCAAAAATTCCCGTATATTCTGAAGCAGAGATGACTTACCAATTCTTCTTTCTCCGTGCAGAAATACTACTTTCTCGCCTTTTCGGAAATTTTGCCACACAAAGAACAATTCCTTATCTCTTCCATAGAATAGTTCTCGTTCACTTATGGGACGACCAATTACATAAGGGTTTCTTTGAGACTTTAAGGATACCATAGATAATTACTGGCGATAGGACTACTAAGCGATCGTTAATTTTTCAGCTAGTTTTCCCAAATCTTTGTTTTATCATTGGTCACTATTTCTATAATAACCTCTATTCTCAGGATGAGATTCCATCAGCAGTCTTTATTTATAAGACCTGGAAAACCAATCTCATCTGGTAAAATAAAACTATACATTTCACTTATGGCTAACTAGCTGACAGTGCCATATTAAGTATTCCCGATAATGATGTCTGTCTAACAGATCACAAACCAAACTAATTGAAAATTTTTTATTTTTTTATCTGTTCCTCCTCAGGCCTAAATTGGCTATTTGTCACCTTGAGTAAAATAACTTCTCTCTGGCTTTCCCGGCTTTCATTGAACTTAAGTGTTTCTCCGAAAGATGTTTCTGGAACTTCTACCTTTTTTAAATTGTCGAGAACTGTATCCCTAGAGAGAATCTGGGATGATTTAATAGACTTATCTATGGAATCAAGAAAAGCCTTAACCGCGTCGTAGCTAATTGCTGTCCGCCAACTAACATCACCTCCCCACTGCTTTTTAGCTTTTTCAGCAAACGTTTGTGATTTTTTTGTCTGACGAAACCAAGGAACCGCTAAAACCAGACCTTCGATGTCGCCACCACCTTTATAAAAAATATCATCTACATAAACAGAATCACCTCCTAATAGACTGATTCCGGAAATATTGTTTTTGTATTTTTTAGCTATATCAATAGCTTTATATAGGTGCTGCGTATCTGGAAATAGAGCGATCGCTTGTACTTTTTCTTTAACATTAGGCAAGTTATTGACAATTTCTGAGTCTACATTGTCCTTAGCTATATTGATACACCCATCATCAATAACTTTTCCGCCACTGGAGACAAGATTTGTTTTAAATTCTTCTTTTATACTTCTGCTATAAGACTCATCAGGATTACAGAGAACTAACACTTGTTTTAAACCTTTCTTGATAGCATATTGAGCCAACTTCTTACCAGTCTCTCTATCTGATGGAAGGGTTCTGAAAAATACAGAAGAAGTTAAATCTATGCTAGTACTTGTAGATGAAATAATCGGAATTTTCGCTTTTTCATATATTGGTAAAGCTTTGGTAGTAACGCCACTAGCATTGTGTCCAATTACGCCCAAAACTGAGCTATTATCTACTATTTGCTGGGCAACTTTTTGGGCTTGGGCTGGTGAGTCACGATCATCAGCGATGAGAATTTCCAGTAAGCGACCGTTTAATCCTTGATTTTTATTAAATTCATTTTGCGCTTGTGCGATTCCACGTAATATTTCCCAAGCCAAAACGTAGTTTGACTGATGTGTGGCTGGCACTACTACAGCTAAAACAAAAGGCTCACCCTTTTGACGAGCCAAGGAATTGTTTCGATAAATCAATACCTCTGGATCGTTAGAGTTATATTTGACCGCTTGTTCAAAGTCTTCTGCTGCCTCTGGATATTTTTTTTGTTGGAAGTTGGTAATCCCTTTTTGTCTACTTTCTTTAAATTTATCAATATCTTGGGGTTTGTTAGTTTTTATCTTAGAAAATAAAGAGCCATCGCCACTACTAAGACTTTCTGAATTAACACCTTCAGTAATACTTGGACTCGTCTGAGGATTAGTGACGCATACACCCTGTGAATTTTTTTGTTGATTAGTAGGACAATCCTTTTGGTTGTTAAAAGCAATGATAATAGCAACAGCTATAAATCCAGCAATTAGACCTGACACTCCTAATATTTTCAAGAGTTTTTGTTGGATGATTATTTGTAACCATCCTCCAAAATTACTTCCATAACTATTTGAAGTTTCAGTATTATTAGCGCTTTCATTATTATGATTATGAGGATGTATTAGCTCCGGGCTTTCTTCTTGTGTTGAACTATTTTCATGGTCGATTTGCAAATTTTTTTCATCTTGTTGTTTTGCTTGTTCAAAATCTCTTTGTTCGTATAAGTAATTTCTGTATTTATGTAAATCTTCTATCAATATTTTTTGATAACCTAATTTCTCTAATTTCAAAGCTTTTTCATAAAGTGGTAAAGCTTTATTAAAATCCTTTAATTCACAATATTTTCCAGTTAATTCTACTATAGTACTGAAGTGGTTTGGATTTAAATTTAAAACTAGTTCATATTGATTTAAAGCATTATTTTTTCTATCTTCTTGTTTCCATAAACTACGAGCAATGTTTATTAATACTATATTAAATTGTTCTGCTTCTATTGTTTCTAAAATAGCGATTTCATCTTTTAATTTATGATGTTCTATAAGCCATAATCTGACTAGCTCTACTCTTATTTTAATGGGATTACTATCTATAAACCCCCTTCTAATTAATTCATCAATTGCATCTTTTAAAGCATCTGTGAATACTAATCCATATTCTTGAAAAATTTGAGCAGGATCACCTGTGAGATTTTCTTGTTGAGCTTGAGCTATAGCTGAAACCACTACTCTCTCATGAAGACTCAATCCATCCCAAAAGCAAGCACATCCACCTTGAGAAGTTTGCAGAGCTTCTTGTATAACTCCATCTACATCATCAGGTATAATAGGGAAATTCCTAGCTCTGTAGTTATTATTTTTAGCAAAATTAAAAATTTCATAACATAAAACCTGCGTATATAAAGGATGTCCTGATGAAAAATTTAAAATTCTTTCTATAGTTTCGTCTCTGTATTGCAGGCTATTAATAGCAGGTTGTCTAATTAATTTTTTAGCACTCTCACTATTCAAGAAACCAATTTCTACAAATGGCGCTTGTCTAAATATTCTTAGTAAATTTGGCATGTAATTAATATATCTGCCAACTACTGCAATCAGATATATTTCTTTTACCTCTATAATTAAATTATTTAAATATTCTAAAAAATTAACAGCTCTGTTTATATCACTATCAGTTTCAATTACATCAAACTCATCTAATAATAGAATTAATTTTAACCCTCTAGTATCTAACTCATAACTAATATTATAGATATTTCTCCGTATTCTTACATCTTCTAAATTACTATCTGACTCTAACAAATAGCTGATGTCTATGTCTCTCTCCGTGCCAATCTCATGCAGTATTCTACTGATAATGTTATATAAAATTTTATTATTTTGAGAATGAATGTCTCTTTGTAAATCATAAGAAACAAATAAAAAGTCATCTCTAGCTACAATATAGGGGAGAATTCTTAAGACAGAAGATTTACCTATACGTCTTTGACCATGCAAAAGAATAAATTTTTCATTATTTTGTAAATGATCTCTTATGTTTTCAAATAGAGAATCTCTACCAAAAAGCATCTCTGGATTTTCGATCGGAGTACCAATGATATAAGGATTCATTATAGTGTTAAAACTCATACCACTTTCATTGCCATTAAATATTTAACAATTAGCTACCGAGTAAAAATCTGATGATTCTCTCAACAATAGGATAAACAAACTTAAAAGACAAAGTAATAGATGGTTGATTTCTTTTTACCCAAACAATAGCACCTTTCACATCCTCTATTTGTTGATGACTCATCAAATTCAAAAATGCTTTCTGTCTTTCTTGCAGTGATTCGTCATTAGAATTCCAAATTTCTTGAATTACCCAGTTCTCCATTATTGAAGAGATAAAAATAAAAGAATTATCTCCGGTATTTGCAGAATTTTTAATGATGCACTGTTCTTGTAAATTTCTTAGTATTTTGTCGTATTGGCTAAAAATTGATTCAATGTTTGTGATATCATATTGTCTATCTTGACTCAGGCGACCCCTCAATTTTGACAAAACCATCAACATTAATAAATATTGCTCTTTCTTATCACATCTTCTCCAAAGACTATCGAAAAATGGATCAGTGCTGCTTTCAAATTCTCTAATAAAATTTTTAACATACTCTTCAATAGAAGGTTGGTTTTCATTCCTGAGTTCTTGATATAGTAAAAAACAAGCAGTTTGTAGCAGCTTTGGATGCCCACCAGCAATTTGTTCTAGTGCTTCTCTTAATTGCGGTGTAATTGCTCGATTAAAGAATTGTAGTAACTGATCAACTTCATTATTGTCAAAAGGTTTTAATTGTCGAAATAAATAATGGTTATACCAGGGTGACTGATTAGGATTGGTACTTGGTCTAATATCATTTAGACGTTTTTGTGAAGTGACAATCACAGATAAATTTCGCCTTTGCCCAGTACCAGTATAAACAGCCAAGCTGCGAAATTCACCCAAAAATTGCTGCATATTCTCCTCAGAGTATTGCTGATTGGGTGAAAGAGCGAAATCGTAATCATCTATCAGCAATACCAAGTATTTGCCTTTGGTGTCTAGTTCCCTTAATATTTGGCGTAAACTGTCTTGAGATGCCCTACCTTCTTCTATCAGAGTATTTACTTGCTCTTGTAATTCTGCTTCAGTATCTAGATTATTTCTTACTAAACACAGTAATTTTGTCCAAAAACCAGAGTCAGTAAAAGGGCTTATCTCTTCACAACTAAAACGAACTATCACTGCGAATGATATATCTTGCCTGTTCTGTTCCCACGTTTGAGCAGCAGCTAGTTTTGCTAATAGCGACGTTTTTCCTGTTCCCAGCCCACCCCACACTGCTAAATGACCGCGGTTATATATCTGGTCAAAAGCTGTTTGAATGATAGAGTTTCTACCTATAAATTTTTCTGATGGGACACTATCTCCAGGGAAGAAAGGATTTGGTGAGTTGAGAAACATACTGGTTTTCTTAGCTGTATAGTTTGGGATGCTGAATTTTTGGGCTACGGCATTGGTATCATCAGACTTTGATCAATAGCCTTGCTGTACTGCAACTTTGAGTACAACAGAGATATCATCTTTTAAATCATAATTGTGAAATATATAACGCCGAGTTTTTACATAGGCATTCAAAATAAAATAATAATACCATCAATACAATTGCGCTTTAAAGCGAATTTGTAAATAAAAGCTAAGAGACCATTTATAAAGTAAATCTTTAGAAAACAAAACGACGCAACATAATACGAGTCATAACAATATGGCAGCTTCACTCCTGCACGGGAAGACGTTCATAATCCTTACTAAGAGGATGATATTAGTTAAACCATGCAAATGTTCTTTATACTACCCAGCGCTTGGGTAAAATCGCCTGTACGCTGCATTACCCCAACATGAGCTTGAATCATCAGCAATCTCAATTGAATCTTTAACATTCTCCCAGAGTATATGTGATGCCAACTTTTCATTTTTTAAATAACGATTGATTTTATCGTGACTTATTTGAGTTAGATGTTCAGCTAGATTTGTAATTGTGTAATTAATTTGACTACTCAATAAATATTGACAATAGTCAAGCTTAGTAAACTTCATTGCTAGATAAAAAACCATTATTCCCGGATTTCTCATCCAGACGCTTTCTTTCTTAAATAAATTCCTTTTACTTGAGGAATGTACCTTTTTGCTCTCAGCCTAGCGCTCTTCCATCACTCTCTCCAGATAAAAAAACAATAATCCTTGCTACACAAGACTTTCAGGCAAAACACATGATTCTAGCCATAATGTTAGAAAATAAAGCTCGAAACCCAGTTTCTGTCTCTTGTTTAAAAGTTGACTGAGATTTTTCTTTGACTAGAGTGATGGAAGAGCACTAGTCTCATCTGTATAACAGTAATTTTGTACTGGTTTAGCCTTCACTTTTTTAGAAAGTATGTGCCAGTTGCGTAAGTCCTGTAATCAAAATCACTATGACGCGGCTGATTTTCGTGGCTCAAACAAGACTAACAGCCGCCTGTAACATTCGTATTGTCCCAAGTTCAGCATTTATTTCCACTTCCACACCGATTGGCAAAGTAAATTTATCCTTAATATGACCAATCATTGAACCGTACCAAGCAGGAATACCTAAAGGAAGTATGTGTTGTTGTAATACTTGCATTAATGTAAATGGCGGTTCATCTCCAAGACTACATTTAGTGCATTGCCCAAAGATAAAGCCAGCAATTTGATTAAGTATCCCAGCAGTTTTTAACTGCGTCAGCATCCTATCTATACGATAAACATCCTCGCCAACTTCTTCCACAAACAAAATATTTTTGTTCCAAGAAGGTAGGTAAGGTGAACCTACCATCGCTGATAACACTGACAAGTTTCCACCCACAAGTTTACCCCTCGCCTTTCCTGGTGCTATTATCTCCATCCGCACTTCGCTAGGGTTGAGATTTTGCATAGTCACAGCTTCAGCATTAAATAGGATGCGCTTGAAGTAATCGACTGTAAATTGATTCCAGGTAGACGTAGCAACTGGCCCATGAAAAGTAATTACTTGACTACGGGCATTAATTGCCAACAATAGCGTCGTAATATCGCTGTAACCGATGATAATTTTCGGATGGGAGCGGATTAGCGAGTAGTTGAGTAGGGGTAAAATGCGATTACAACCCCAACCACCACGCATGGGAATGATTGCTTTTATGGAGCGATCGCTAAACATCAAGTTTACATCCTGGGCGCGATCGGCATCTTTACCCGCTAAATAGCCATAACGGTCTAAAATATGCTTCCCCAGCTTGACTTTTAACCCTAACTGTGAAACCGATTGCTGCGCTGCTTCGATGTCTTTAGCGTCAACGATACCCGCAGGGGAAATCAATCCTACGGTATCGCCAGCTTTCAGGTGGGGCGGCTTGCTGCTGGTGTTGAGAGATGGCTTACCTTGGGCGGTAAATGATGGTATCTGGGTGGCTAAGGTAGCTAGTCCACAGGTTGTGATAAATTCCCGACGTTTGATATTCATAACCATTTAGTTGGGGACTAGAGACTGTTTTTCTAATACCTAGTACCCAGTTTTGTAAAAAGTAGTTATAGCACAATACAGTTCAGTTAGCGCCAAAAATCTTAAACTGCGTAGGTTGGGTTGAGGAACGAAACCCAACATTTGCGGGGCTTTGTTGGGTTGCGCTTTGCTTAACCCAACCTACAATTTTTCTATTAGCAAGGAACTTCAGTTCCTTGCGGGACATAACTTTTACGTTAAGTTGACACCAATGGGCAATGCCATGCCCAAACAGCAGCGTATTTGTATCATTATTAAAGTGAAATGGTATGACGAATTGTAATAGGTTATAGCAACGCCTAAATCATTCATAAAAAGTTAGATCCCCGACTTCTAAAAGAAATCGGGGATCTGGACACCGCGAATTTTCACAAATCAAATAAGATTGCTATATGTAAATTTTGATTGACTAATTTTACTCGTGAATCATGCGGCGAAGATCATCAAGAGGCGACTCTGGTTCGGTGATTTCTGAATTGTTGCTGTTAGTTATTTGTATATCTTCCTCTTCAATATAAAATTCAACGCTTATTTTAATTTTAACTTTCCCCTTTTTCCAGCTTGGAGAACCTAGTGTTAAAATTTCGCAATCTGTGCCTTTCTGAAACCAATTCCCATTCGGAGACTGTTTTCTATTTATTCCTTGCCTACTTAATTCTTGATTCAATATAGATTCTAACGTGGAGTTAAATGAGGTATCCATTGCTTGTTTAAATTTAGCAATTTTATATGTGTTGCCTCCGAAGTCCAAAACATCACCATCGTTACACTGTATTGGCTTGAATTCATCTTGCATATCAACCTCAATTTTTTAAATTTATACTTTAGGCAAAACTGTAATTAGTGAGTGTTTTAGCACTCACTAAAAGCTACAATTATCTCAAATCATCTTTGAGATTAAAATTAAACCTTTTATACCATCTCTGAAACCAAAAACTCCTTATTAGCAAACTTACCTAAAGTATCAAATGATTCACCAATTACAGGCAAAAAATTGTCATATAATTGCATTGCCTGTAAACAAGTATTAATACTAGAAGCTGCTGAATTATATGCGGCAATATTTTCTTCAACAACATTTAATAATCGTCGATTATTCGCAATTTTTTCTTCAGCTTCTTGTTCCAATGTTTTCTCTAAATAAGCACGCGCCTGTGGATATTGCTGCAAAATTTCATCTGCTTGCTGATTTGCCATTGGTAATAAGTGAGTTTTAAGGGTTTGGTTGATGGTTTGACGGAAAGATTTACGAATAGTGTGGGAAACTTTTGGTTCAAAATCTAACTTCAATAATTGCCTAATTGCTGGTTCCGCTTCCACAATACTTTCAGCGTCGTAACCTTGAGAAGTTTGTGATAAAGTTTGGCGAAATTGATATATAGAAAAAGTGCCTTCATCGTAAAATCTCGGACTTTCTCGCACGAAGCGATCGCACTCTACACTAGCTGCACTAAATAATGCTTGAGCAACTCCTTTTTCTAAAATTCTCATCTCTTGTTCAATACCACCATCATTATCTAACAAACGATACAACTGGCGATAATATTCTGACTTGCGAATCTTTTCAATCAACCTCTGAAAATAATTCGCCACTACTTGCTGAGAAGATTCAACCAAAATATCTTCTAATTGATTTGCTAAGTAATAAAACGCCTCTACTAAAATAGCAATTAAAGGTGCGGTAGCGTTGCGAGGATGGCTAATGGTTGCACGTCGGTAAGCATAAGCTACAGAAAAAGTATCTAGCAATTCATCTAAACGGCGAATCATTCGTGATTGCAATTGCTTAAAATCTGCTTCAAAAGCATCACAGGAATTATTAATTATTTGGTTAACTTCTTCTGTGATATGCTCATGAAAGTCTCTACCAATTTGCTGGAGTTGCTGATTTAGGTGTTGCAACTCTTGCGCCTTCATCGTCTCAATTTCTTGGGGCTGACTATCTAAATTCCGTTGTACACTCTGATAATGTTTTTTCAGCTTAATACAAACATTTTCCAAATCATCAGCAAGATTTTTAAATAATTGGGGACGCTTTTCTTCTGTAAGATAGCGAGTAATTGCTGTGCGAAATTCTTCAGTTCCACTATCTTTAATTAGCTGTTCTATAATTTCATTTCCCCAATCTCCCAGAATCCGCACATAATTTTGATTTGGGGTTTCAAAGCCGTTAACAGAGACACGAAATTTACTGGAAGACAGCTTTCTTGAATTTACACAGTAGTTGTTAAAAGCATAGACAAATTGTGGTGTTTCTTCTTTACCATCTAAACCTTTAATACTTTCTGCAAAAACAGAATCTAAACCAAATCTATCTTGGTGGTTTGTCTGTTTAATCTGACTGCCGTAAAATCCTAATAATCCACTTGTTTTATAAACCTTGCTTGAATTGCCAAATTGCCCACTAATTAAATCATCTAATCGTTGCCGTAGCTGAGTATTATACCAAGTTTCATCGATGCGGTTGAAGATATAGAAAACGCGATCGCGTACTCCCCCATTCTCCCGCATTAATTCCAAAAGTTCTGTTTCTTCTTTTGTCATCTCACCTGCCGAAGCAGGTTTTAGCACACACACCACCGCCGAAGTATCAGGATGTTGAATTTTTGCATAAGTTAGCTGTGCATCTTTCTCTACTGGTGCATCTATACCCGGCGTGTCAATAATTACATTACCATCTTGTAGCAAAGGATGATTACAGTAATATTCTATTCGCTTCAATACTGCACTGTTTCTACCACGACGGGCATATCCAGCCGCTTCCTTGAGATTGGAAAAGTTAAATTGCTCCATTGAATATGTAGCATTATTAACCGTGCTGATGCGATCGCGGTTTGCTATATATCCCTCTAGCAACAACATTAACGCCTTCGCCTGTTTTGCACGTTCTGATTTATTCTCACCACCCTCCTGCTGAATAATCGCTTCAGAACCTTGGCGTAGTAAGTTAATTACATCAGCTTGGTTAATATTCGCTACTGTCTTAAATCCTAGCTGCTGACACAAAGAAACTGCTTGTTCCCGAATCTCTACTTCACTTAAAAATGTCAAAACAACACGTTCTTTATCTACTTCTGCATACTCGATTTTGCATTCTGTACCTGTAGCGTGTCCCTCTGCACTGTAGAGTAATTCCCTCTCCAATAGTGCATTGATTAGCATTGATTTACCAGCGCTAAACGCACCCGCAAACACAATCTCAAACTTTGGAGAAATCGCCTTACTTAGAGAAGTTTGTACAAGTGTAATATCTTGGAAACGTAGTGTTGGCTCTTGCTGTAAAAGTTGTAATATAGACTCAACCTGCTCTTTCAAATTTTTGCACTGAAGGGGTAAATCTGACATATTCAGCATCCTGATAATATTTTTGTATATATTAGTAATATTTATTGTGGATATGGCTCAGAAAAATCACTGATAAAATTAATCTTGTTGATTTGCTGTATATTACTTAAACGGCTAATTAATGACTATTGACTAATGAAAATTTTTGCTATCAGATTAAAACCCCATGACGATTTAAGATAAAGCTTAAAAATTTTGTCAAACACAAAGACATCAAAGCAGGGTTTATATTAAGTGCCATTGGTAGCCTAGAAGAAGCAAAAATTCGCTTTGCTAATCAAGCCATTAGTACAGTATTAACCGAAAAATTTGAAATCATCGCTCTCATATAATGTCCGCTTGATTGCTTATTAAACCCGAAGAACCCCACCCCGCCAAAGCTACGCTTTGTCTCCCCTCCCCGCAGGCGGGGAGGGGCTGGGGGTGGGGTGTAATGGCTGTGGTTAGCATAACTATTTATGCGGACATGATAAGCTAAACCACATCTAGTTTGTATAATTTGAAATTGTACATTTCCTGTGGGGTGGGCGTCTCGCCCGCCCAATATATGCAAGTTAAATGTGGAACAGCTTATCAAGGGCTATTTCATTAGAGATATGGGTGAAAAAGAATGTAGAGGCGTAGTACTGCTACATCTCTACAAAGGTTCTGGATCAATACGCTTGGGTTAAGGCTAAAACTCTTTATCAAAGTCAAATTTTTAACGAACCGCAGAGGCGCAGAGAAGCCAGTGCGTTGGGCGGGTTCCCCGACTTGAAGCAACTGGCGCGAAACAGAGAGAAGAGAAAAAAATCCTTAACCCAAGAGTATTGGGTTCTGGATAAGCTGATATGCGTCTAAATTATATAAACAATTGCAACTCTGCATCTCTACGTTCGTTTCCTACTGAGGTTCTGTCTGCTGCGTTGGTGTCGGTGTAGGAGTGGGGGTTTCTGTGGGAGTTGGTGTAGGAGTTGGCGTGGGTGTTTCCGTGGGCGTTGGTGTTTCCGTGGGCGTTGGTGTTGGCGATGGGGGAGGGGTGGGATTTTCTGCTGTGATGCTGAGTTGATAATCTACTGGTTTCGATGCTGTGGAAACCACAACAAACTCGTAAAATCCGTTTTCTGGTAATTTAGTTGACAAACTTCGCTCTTTAGAATCTTCTAAAAATTTGATTTTGCCAGAGGGTGAATAGACTGATAACAAAACTTGGGAATTTGCTTGTAACTTCAATTCCAGAGATTGCTCTTTGGCAAGTCCAGCAATGAATACTTTACCATCACCAGGTTGGAGAGTACCACTGACTGTTTTGCTGATAGCGCCCGGATCAAAGACAAGTTTTTGGAAAGCGCTACCGGCGAGGATAGCACTGAGTTGATCGCTAACAAATCCATACCAAACTTGTCCAATGGGCTGATCTTGAAAATCTTTACCACGCTGTTGGGGGAATACACTTAAAAAAGCGGCATCTCCCAAATCATACAAAGAACGACTACCAACGTTGATTTTGTTGACTTCCACTTTCCAGCGATCGCGTTCAGCTGTTGTATAAGTTCCCAGTTGTCGGCGTGTATTATAACTCAGTGGCGCTAGCTTTTCCAACAATTCTGAAGCTGTTTTATCCCATTCTGCCCGCAAACCCTCATCAAGAGGGCCATCGCTGAGAGTGCGTCCTCGTAAACTGGGATTTCTGTCCCAAAAAACTTGATTCACCAAGTTCACGTAAAAGTTAGAATTAATACCCAACTGTTGACGGCGATCGCTTAATCTTTCTTTACGCTGCCGTTCAGCTGGTGAATATTGCGCTAAAGGATCGGTTGCTTGATCACTGGTTGGGGTTGGGCTGGCTGTAGGATTAGGTTTGTCCCCTATATCTCGGCTGCTATTCACTCCCCACCAAAGTAATCCAACAGTACCAGCTACTACCGCCGCCACTAGGAAGGTTTTTGTTGGTGTCCACCAGCTTGTGGGCTGAGGGTATGGGGGAGATGAGGGGTATGTAGCTTTAGCTTCCGATGGGGGAGGTGGAGAGACGGCGACGGTGGCGGATGTGGGTTGTGGTGGGGCGGGGTATTGAGTTGGGGGATTAGCTGGGGGCGGGTTGATAGCTTGGAGTACTTGACTGGCTGATTGATAGCGATCGCTTGGTCTGGCAGATAACATTTTATCTAATACCTGGGCCAAAATTGGACTCAGGCTTACTTCCCGTCGCCATTGCCAGGTAAGGTTGTAGGTATCAATTAATTCTTGGGGTTGTTTCCCTGTCAGTAAAACCAACATTGTTGCGCCCATTGCATACAAGTCGCTGTGGGGAGATACTAACCCAGTTTGCATCTGTTCTGGGGGTGCAAATCCTACCTTACCCAATAGGGTTGGTGATGGGGAAGATGCAACTATGCCGGGTTGATAATATTGGGAAGCAACGGTTGCTACTACTTGTTTGACACCGCCAAAATCAATTAACACTGGCAGTTTGTCAACAGTGCGAAGCATTAAGTTATCTGGAGATATATCTCGATGAATAACGCCTATGGAGTGGATATACTCCAATACTGGCAAAATTGAAAGCAACAATTGGCGCACTTCCGCCTCTGTAAAGCGCAAACCCTGTTGTAAGCGGGTATTTAACAAAGAATTGTAAGTTTCCCCTTCTACATAATCTTGCACCAAAAACAGATATTCTTTCCCCCCTAAGTTCATCCGAAGCAGTTCCCGGAAGCGGGGAATTTGGGGATGTTGCAGTTTATAAAGAACACTGGCTTCTCTCTCAAACAGTTCTTCAGCTTTTTGGACAACGTAGGCGGTTTGAACTTGGGGGGAAAATTCTTTTAAAACACAAAGTTCGCGGAAACGGTTGACATCTTCAGCTAAATAAGTGCGTCCGAAACCACCCTGGCCAATTTGACGCACAATCACATAGCGATCGCCTAAAGTTAGTCCCGGTTGGATACTATAATTCATGGGCGTATCCAACAATTTTTCACCACACTGGAGACAAAAGCGACTACCTGGGGAATTTTCATGTCCTTGAGAACAATATATTTTAGTCATTAGTTATTTGTCATTTGTCATTTGTCATTTGTCATTTGTTATTAGTGACTCTTCCCCAGTCCCCAGTCCCCAATCCCCAGTCCCCTTAATTGCCAGATTGTACTTTACTGACTTGATCGGCTGCGATCGCATACCAAATTTGACCGAAAGTCTGTTGATTGAGTTTCCCACGATCCTGATCGGGAAACAACCGATCAAATTTTTCATTTGCGTCTTTGGTCAACTGATCAATTGTATAGTTCCCAAATTGCCGCGATCGCGCAAGTCGTCTCCATGTTACATAATCTTTTTGACTATATTTACCCAATTTCCGACGAGCTGTTGTACTGAGGTCAGCCTGTTCTAGTTTATCCAACAAATCGTCAGCAATACCAGACCATTCATCTCGTAAACCAGCGTCTTCAGATTTAGATGTTAGGCTACGTCCCTTTAGTTCTGGTTTTTTTGTATAAAATAAATCATCTACAAAAGGAGTAAAAAATCCTTCGGTAATTTCTAGCTGTTGACGACGACTGATAATTTCCTGAAGATTGCGATTTTTTCCTTTGTCGCTGACTGGTTTACCGATTGGATTTGGTAATTGTGGAATTTGCGGTAATGAAATTGATGGAATGGTGATTGAAGTTACGCTCCGAATAACTGCATTTACCACCGCCAAAGTACCTGCACCAGTTAAAACAATTAAAGCTGTTCCCCCTAAACTCATGACAAAAGGGCGAATCCATACAGGCCAAGATATCGGTTTCGCTATTGCTTGCGTTTTGTTCTGGAATCTACTCACAACAGCACTGGCGCGTTGTCTTCCCGGAGCAACTACCATCGTCTTAATCTTGGTGGTAATATAATTACCTGGGGATTTAGTCGCAGTTGGCGATGGTAAATCTTTGAGGATTTGCTCGGCTTGTTGATAGCGATCGCTCGGTTTATAAGCCAACATCTTTTTTAACACCGCTTCCAGTTGCGGACTAACTCGGATTTCCTTTCCCCATCCCCAAATTCCCTGATAGCTGTCGTATAATTTTTGCGGCTCTTTCCCTGTGAGCAACACCAGTGATGTCACCGCTAAAGAATATAAATCACTACTAAAAAATGCTTTTCCTTGCCGTAACTGTTCTTCTGGTGCGTAGCCTTTTTTACCTAGCAAAGTGTTATTTCCAACCAACTTAGTCCGCCAAAAACCTTGAGAAGCCGGCAATTGCTTGACACCACCAAAATCAATCAGCACTGGGAGATTATCAGAACGCCGCCAAATTAGATTATCAGGAGAGATATCACGATGAACTACATCTCGTGAGTGGATGTAAGATAACACCGGTAAAATCTGTTGCAGTAAGGTGATTACTTCCTCTTCACTAAAGGTTTTTCCTTGACTCTGACGCTGTTCTAATAATTGGTAATAATTATCACCATCCACATAATCTTGCACTAGAAAGAAAAAATCTTTAGTGCCTATCTTCACTTGTAGCGAGGCGTGAAAACGGGGAATTTGTGAATGCTGGAGTGTTTTCAGGACATTTGCTTCTCGTTCAAACAACTCTTTAGCTTTTTGTAAATCTTGCTTTTCTTCTACTTGGGGTGCAAATTCCTTCAGCACACAGGTTTGATGAGATTTAGTTCTATCCTCCGCCAAATAGGTGCGTCCAAAGCCCCCTTGTCCTAATTGACGGATAATTTGATAGCGATTATCCACCATCTGTCCCACAGCAAGAGGTAATGGTTCACCACAATGGGTGCAAAAGCGGTTCCCACCATTATTTGTGTGTTGTTTACTGCAATAGAGCTGCATGGTGCCCAAGGATAAATTAAGGTTTTATTGAATGACTACAACGCGCATACCCTCATTTTCGGATATCCTACGAATTACGTTAGCGACGCGCTTTCTCGTATCCGCGTACTCTTGCAGGGATCTTGCTACGCGCAGAGTCTCGTAGAGAGCGTCATTACGAATTACGAATTACGAATTACGAATTACGAATTATCATGAACTGGAAATCAAGACAGCAGCAAGTAATTAAAGCATTTGAAGATTTTTTGTCTACCCCCCTAGAAACGATACTGCAACGGCATCTCAACACTCAAACTTCGGCAGCTTTGAGTTTATTTCACGATGTGGCGGCTAATGTACCTGCCTACAAGGCTTTTTTAGCAGAAAGGGAAATTAATCCCGCGACTATTCAAACCTTAGAGGAATTTCAAAAACTACCAGCGATCGCTAAACAAAATTATATACTGCGTTATCCTTTGGCTGACTTGTGCCGCAATGGGCAACTCCAAGGGTGCGATATGATAGCTGCTTCTTCAGGTTCCAGTGGTAAACCGACATTTTGGCCTCGTTTTTTCACAGATGAACTCCAAATCGCCACACGTTTTGAACAGATTTTTCACGATAGTTTCTATACAGATACCAGACGTACCCTAGCAGTGATTTGTTTCACTTTAGGCACTTGGGTAGGTGGAATCTTTACCACCAATTGCTGTCGTTATCTTGCTAGCAAAGGTTATCCCATCACTGTAATTACTCCTGGTAACAACAAAGAAGAAATCTTGCGAGTTGTTCAGGAATTAGGTTCAGAATTTGAGCAAGTGGTGTTATTGGGATACCCGCCATTTTTAAAAGATGTGATTGATACTGGTATCGCTCGTGGGGTGGAGTGGCAGCAATATCAGATTAAATTAGTGATGGCGGGAGAAGTATTTAGTGAAGAATGGCGGAGTTTGGTTGGCGAAAGAGTTGGTTCACAAAATCCTTGCTATGATTTTGCATCACTTTACGGCACTGCGGATGCCGGAGTTTTGGGTAATGAAACACCGTTAAGTATCTGTATTCGCCGTTTTTTGGCAGAAAATCCTGATGCAGCTAGAGCTTTATTGGGGGAATCGCGTTTACCCACGTTAGTACAGTATGATCCTTGCAGTCGCTTTTTTGAAGTTGAAGATGGCGGATTGCTGTTTTCGGGAGATAACGGTATTCCCTTAGTGCGTTATGACATCTTGGATACTGGCGGGATAATTAGTTATGATGCCATGCTGCAATTTTTAGCTGAATGGGGATTTAATCCTGTTGCAGCGTTAGAGAACTCAGCACTGGCTCAACGCCCCGCTATCGCTAACAGCACTCCCCACTCCCCACTCCCCACTCCCCACTCCCCTAGAGGTATTCATCAGCTACCTTTTGTTTATGTCTTTGGGCGTTCTAACTTTACAGTTTCTTACTTTGGTGCAAATATCTATCCCGAAAATGTGACGGTGGGATTAGAACAACCAGTAATTCAAGAATGGGTGACAGGTAAATTTGTGTTGCAAGTGAAGGAAGATGCTGACAAAAACCGATTTTTATCTGTGGTTGTGGAATTAGGAGCAGGGGTAGAGGGTAGTGAAGATCGAAGAGAAGCGATCGCATCTTCTATTCTTTCACAACTGCTACGCCTAAATAGCGAGTTTGCTAATTATGTTCCGGTAGAATATCAAATACCACAGGTTACATTAGCGCCAATGGGTGATTTTGAATATTTCCCTATTGGGGTGAAACATCGTTATACCCGTCAATAGGCATTCCCATTCTGTTTACAATATCTGTTTTACTAGGGGCGATCGTATTTCTTGGATTTGGATAAATTTACAAAATGCACAAGTATAAGACGCGATGAATCGCGTCTCTACAAGGGGGAATGGGGTGGTTGTTTGCGATCGCGTTCCCAATTGATTGGGTTATTGATAATATATTGTCTAATTTTATCGAGGGCGAATTCATTACGAATTATGTTGTCATGGAACCTTCCTTGCCATCTAAAACCTTGATAGATTTGATTAATTTCAAATGTACATCGTCCTTTGTACCACCTAACAATTTTAGAAAGAGAATTTTTAGACAACATTGGGTTAAACAACCCAGTAACCCCACCCCGTTGCCCATCCCCCCTTGTAGAGACGCGATTCATCGCGTCTTCTTCCTGTGTTTGATTCATCACGCCTTCTTCTCGTATTTGATTCATCGCGTCTTCTTCCTGTGTTTGATTCATCACGCCTTCTTCTCGTATTTGATTAATAATCAAAATCCCATGAATATGATTAGGCATGACGCAAAACGAATCTATCTGGCAATTAGAAAAATGATTAGGAATCTCGTACCACAATTTATGAGCAATTTCTCCAATTGGTGATAGCTGCATTCCACCCTGCACAACCTCACCAAAAAAGCATTTCTTCCCGTCGGTGCAAATAGTAACGAAATATCCAGCATTACTGGCATAACTCCATGCTGGCAAACGGGTTGAGTCAATTCGATATTTACCTTTGTATTTGGGTTTGTTGTTTTCTGGTTGAGGATCGTAATGATTCATGATTACATCTTTGATTGATACAAAAATTTATGCAATTATTGCTTTGTATTGATGTAATTGCCAACCCAAAAAACTCGGAATTATTCCCGCTATGTAAATGACGGAAAGGAAGAAGACGCGATGAATCGCGTCTCTACAAGGGGCGATCGCAAAAACGATCGCATTCCCATTCTGTGTACAATATCTGTTTTATTAGGGGCGATGTCTGCGACGGGCTACGCCTACGCATTCCCTGGATTGCGGAAATATCGGACGCGATAGATTTACGAGACGTTTACGAGATGCGATGAATCGCGTCTTTACAAGGGATTGCTGCTTCTACATTTCGCTTATGTTTTGGCTGGAGGAAGTATTTTTCTTTCCTACTCTCCATCTTTCACTTTCTCTTGTTGATGCCAAGCTTGATAAAAAACGGGGTAGGGCATACTTTGGGCGCACTTCCAGATAACTTTGTAGCAATTATCAAATCGCTTAAAGTCATTTTTGTAAGTTTCAGGTGATAAGTAATCCTTCAACACGGTGACAACACTCGGCATCTGTTCCTCTAACATAATTTTCTCTAAGCTATCTGCCGCTTGGCTTCGGGTATCATCATCCAGTTGTGGATTGCCGATTAACTCCACCAAAGCATCAATCGCTTTTTGGTTGCCAGAGCCAATTTCCTTTAAGCTAATTGCCGCTCGCCTTCGGGTATAATTATTCAGTTGTGGTTTGCCGATTAACTCCACCAAGGCAGCGATCGCTTTTTGGTTGCCATTTTCTTTCCATTTGTAAAACTCTTCCACAAACTGCTGATAAAGTCCGGCTTTAGTTTCCGGTAAACCTTTGTCGGAACCTTGCCAAGTGCTACACAACAGCGCTAACCGCAAAGGATTTTTAACTAAATCTTGGATGCGCTGACGTTCTGCTTTATCTAATTCCTGCCATAATTTTTCCCCTTTGTCTGCATCCTTGTTGTGAAACCAACGCCCAATAAACTCTTTGTTGCGGATATTCAAAATTGAGTAACCGATACGTCTCAAAATTTTCTAAAGCGTTGGCGTTTGCTTCCCAAACATTCACCCGACAAGTCAGCACAACCCGCGCATTTTTCACCCATCCCGTCAACTGCTGGGAAATCTCAGTTAATGGTTGGAGTGAAGACATTTCATCTGCTGCATCCAACAACAACCACACACGATTATTCTTGAATAAATCTGCGAAAGCGTTTTCCTGTTCTTCTACACGCACCACTTCTAAAGCATTCTTCAGCCAATCTTGCAGCAGATAATTTTCTACACTCTTTCCTTGCAAGTCTGCCAAAGAAATCCAAATTGGTAAACCCAGATTGCTGTTTAATATCCAGAAAGCTATAGTTTGCAACTGAGTAGTTTTTCCCGCACCCGGTTCTCCAATTAGAGCAATGCGGTGTCCTTGAGTTTTACCAACACCATCACGGATAATTTTCTCTAAAAAAGCCTCATGTTCAAATCGCTGCTTCTCTTCATAACTCGGTTCGTAAAGCCGCGAACCTTGTTCTGGGGAAATATCCTCGCTGCACTTCTTCGGTTTGTTACGCTCCACCAATGCTAAAGGTACATGAATTGCCTTAAAATCATCAAATTTATTGTCATCATCAGCAAACAGCAACTCATTTGTGGTGAGACGCTTGTGCTTTTCCAGCATAGTGCCGCAGATTTCTTGCCAGTCAATGCTTTTATCTGCTGTTTGTATCTGAGATACTGTTGAAGAATTTGTCTTTGGGTGTTGGTTCCACTTCTGGTTAACAACTTCGAGATTTTCTTTTATCGTCGCTGTCTGATGTTTTAGCGTCAAGGTAAATTTCCAATAACCTTGATTCTTTCTAGCTGGTTCGTCTTCTCGCACTCCCAACTCTTTCAAGCAGTCGAGTGCAGCTTGAAGTTCTTGTAATTCTCTTTCTTTGTGAGAAACGCTAGATTCTGCTTTTTGCCGGAGAAGTTTTACAGTTTTGCCAGCATTTTTAATCTGTTGGAGTAAATCTTCCTTCTTTGTACCAACTTCAGTTGTTTTAGTTCTGTTTCCTGTTGTCTTTTTGATTTCATATCCTGTGATTCGCAGCTTATCAGCATTCCAGACAACGCAAAGTGGAAGTTTTGACTCACAGTCTGGCTTTTCCGACAGTTGCAGCAATGCTTCTACCAGACTTAATACATTCTCTAAAGTTAATTTATCCCAACGAATATGCCTCGGCATCAGTTAAATATCAAGAAAATCTTAAGAAATTTGAGTTACCCAAACAAACACGCTTCCCCAAACCGCAAAAGCTGACGATACAAGCATTATAGACGTTGCGTGGGGGATGTGTCTGGGGAAATACCCAAAAAAATAATTCATCTTGTCAACCAAAAAACAAGGTGAATGAGATGTCTGCTAAAAAACCTGATAAAAGTGTAAGTCAAAGAGCGATCGCTTTCTTACTAATTCTGCAAACAATGCTAATTGGCGTAAATGCCGAAAACCGTATTCAGCAAGGAGACTCACCAATCGAGGTTTTAATGTGGATGATTAACCAGTGTATTCCAGTCCTGAAACAAGCCAGCAGTTTCCAAGAAAAACAGAAAAAGAGCCTGTTACCCAAACATCGCCGTTCTGAGGATCAATAATATCACAAGCCCCTCTTTGCAAGCTTACGATGTACACACAAGTCTTCTAGAGTTGCCCCACGGGCTTTAGATCCCCCCAACCCCCCTTTTTAAGGGGGGCAAAACCTTTCAAAGTCCCCCTTTTTAAGGGGGGCAAAACCTTTCAAAGTCCCCCTTTTTAAGGGGGATTTAGGGGGATCTAAAACGTTTTGCTAGCAATCAGGGGACTTTTCAAACATTCTCTAAGGTGCGTTCAGAACACAAGTCCATTCGTCCAGAACACAAGTCCATTCGTCCAGAACACAAGTCCATTCGTCCAGAACACAAGTCCATTCGTCCAGAACACAAGTCCATTCGTCCAGAACACAAGTCCATTCGTCCAGAACACAAGTCCATTCGTTCAGAACACAAGTCCATTCGTTCAGAACACAAGTCCATTCGTTCAGAACACAAGTCTATTGTCGTGTAATTACTGAGCTAACAATCCAATCTTCTTACAAAAAACACCTTTTTTTGCAAGTTTTACTGAACCACTATACTGTCCCATTGAGACACTCTAGAAAGATAAGTTTAGTAAAAAGTATGCATTGATGCCACGCCAAAAAAGAACCTCTCCCGTGCTAGAAAAAACCGAACAGAGAGTAATCGGATTTAAATCGATTAATTCCAGCCTCGACTTTGGTGATTCCATCAGTTTAAACCATTTAACCCAGTTAATCGGGCAACTCCGCAACCAGATCGACGAGTATAATATGATGCTAACTGCCATTGACTCAGCAAGGGCAAAAATAGAAACCCTTGAAAAGACCATTCGGGAAACTTCAGAACGCTTAGTCAGTGGTGTAGCATTGAAGTATGGTAAAGATAGCCGGGAATACGAGATGACAGGCGGGGTACGCAAAAGCGATCGCATTCGTAAAGCCAGCATTACGCGGATAAAATCCACCGCAGAGTTAAAAGCGGCTTCTACACAGACGGCGTAATGAGCAACAAGTAGGCATCATTCACCGTGAATGATGCCCATGTTTGGCAATTGCACTTGTCTGTGAGATACCATAAAGCTAGTAGTCCACCACACTAACTTTGATAGGTGAATAAGTTCGTAGTAAGGACTTTAGTCCTTGATTTGAGCGCTGAAGCGCTCACTACAAACCAAGCATTGTTGACTTGGCGGACTGCTAGATTCTTAAGGAGTACAAATATGACTCCAGGATCAAATGGGCAAGTTTCAATTATTCGTACCGAGCGTGGACTAACGATTTCAGGCACACGCATCACTTTGTATGACGTGATGGACTATGTGACAGAGCAGTACCCGCCCAAGTTTATCCGTGCCATGCTCAACCTCACAGATGAACAAGTACATTGTGCGCTATCTTACATTGATGCACATCGTGCCGAAATTGAAGCAGAGTATCAATTAGTTCTTAAGGAAACTGAGGAGCTGCGGCAATATTACGAGGAGCAAAATCGCGAGCTGATTGCTCGCATTGCTGCAAAACCTCCAAGACCAGGTACAGAAGCAATTCGAGCAAAGCTTCGAGCAGAACGAACTAAGCTTGAATCGCAAGCATGAAGCTTCTGATCGATCATAATTTACGTTGAAGGTCGTGAAACCCAACAAAGCTCTGAAAATGTTGGGTTTCGTTCCTCAACCCAACCTACTGGCGTGGCAAGGCTAAAATGTTGCAAAAATAATGTAGGTTGGGTGGAGGCTTTGCGTAACCCAACATCCTGATATATGTTGGGTTGCGCTCCGCTCCACCCAACCTACGTCTACGTTTAATGCACTATTTTAAGCTTGCCACGCTACTACTAGCGTGTCAAGGCTAAAATGTTGCAATAAATTAGCGCTAAAAACATTGAATTTAAAAGTTCAAAGCCCATTTTATAATGCACAACTTTAGCCTTGACACGCTACTACATTGGAGTTATTTTTAAGCTTAACCGAACAGTATTGCACCCCCAACCCCTCCCCGCAAGCAGGAGGGGAGACAAAGAATAGCTTTGGCGGGGTGGGGTTCTTCGGATTTAATAAGCAATCAACCAGACATGAGATTATTCCTCAATCAACTCAAAATTAACCCGTTCGTAAATATCACGCAAGGCAATTTGAAAATCGATAGAATCTAAGACTAAAACTGCTTCTTCACCTTCATATTCCTTAAAAATCCATTGACCTTCTGCTTGCTTGGCAAATTGTTCCACAGCAAAACTATACTGGTCAATCATAATATATTCTTGAAAACCAGGAATTGAACGATAGTATTTAAACTTATCTGTTTTGTCAGAATTTTTAGTTGAATTTGATAAGACTTCAATAATTAACAAGGGATTAGTAATAGTTGTTGTACCTGTTCCCTCATAAATAGGCTTACCTTTGATGACTATAACATCAGGATAAGTATAGAGACGATACAAAGGTATCCATACTTTAATATGGCCTATGTAGATGTCATAATCTTGTCCTTGCACTGTGAAAGGGAATTTTCGACAAAAATTTCCGGCAATTTTATTGTGATTAGTTGTCTCTCCTATGATTGGTATAATTTCTCCATCTTTGTATTCATTTTTATATTCAGCCTTCTCTTCTAATTCCAAATATTCTTCTGGGGTGTAGTAGCGCTTTTCTGTTTGTAAAACCATATTAATTAACTCACAAAATGAGGGAATGGGTATGTTATCAATAGCCTAACGTACCCTAAAGATAGCGAAAATAAATATTTTTGTTATCAAAAGTCGGTTGCAGACAATGTAACAATAGCGATCGCAAGCCAATACTTTTAGCCATACCTACCAGTGAACGCCCCTACCAACATCTCTGCACAAACTCAAAATCGCAAAGCCGATCACATTCGCATCTGTTTAGAGGAAGATGTTCAGTCTCATCAAATCACCAATGGACTGGAACGTTATCGCTTTACCCATTCTTGCTTACCCGAACTCAACCACAACGATATTGATATCAGTACAACTTTCCTGGGGAAACACCTTGGCGCACCTTTGTTAATTTCTTCCATGACTGGCGGAACGGAACAAGCCGCAATCATTAACCAACGTTTGGCCCAAGTCGCGCAACACTACAAAATTGCAATGGGTGTCGGTTCCCAGCGCGTAGCAGTAGAAAAACCCCAGGTAGCTGATACTTTTGCTGTCCGCAAGTATGCCCCCGATGTTCTGCTATTTGCGAACTTGGGCGCTGTGCAACTTAACTATAAGTACGGCTTAGATGAATGTTTGCGCGTAGTTGATATCCTAGAAGCTGATGCCCTGATTTTACACATTAACCCTCTACAAGAGTGCATTCAACCCAAAGGTGATACTAACTTCCGGGGTTTGCTTGACAAAATATCTAAATTGTGCAGTAAACTGCCAGTGCCAGTAATTGCGAAGGAAGTTGGTAACGGCATTTCAGCAGCGATCGCTAACAAACTCATTGCCGCCGGGGTAGCAGCAATTGATGTAGCTGGTGCGGGGGGTACTTCTTGGGCAAAAGTAGAAAGTGAACGGGCAGAAAATCCCTTACAACGTCGCTTAGGGAGGACGTTTGCCGATTGGGGTTTACCGACGGCAGAGTGTATTACAACTATTAGAGCGATCGCTCCAGATGTGCCCTTAATTGCTTCGGGAGGTTTGCGTCATGGATTGGATATTGCAGCAGCGATCGCCTTGGGAGCAGATATAGCTGGTTTAGCAATGCCTTTTTTGCAAGCAGCAGCAACATCAGAGACAGCAGTAGCCGAACTCGCTGAAGTATTAATCGCTGAAATCACCACAGTTTTATTTTGCACTGGCAACGCCACCTTGTCTCAGTTAAAACACTCTGGTAGTTTACAGCGCATAGAATAGGTAAATAGGTCATTAGTCATTAGTCATTAGTCATTAGTTAGTTGTTTTTCCAATACCCATGCCCAATGCCCAATGCCCAATGCCCAATGCCCCATGCCCAATGCCCAATGCCCAATAACTAATAACTAATGCGTAATTTTATCAAACAAACTTTTGCTAGTTTAATTGGCACCTTACTAGGACTAATTATTTTTGGTGGTCTGGGAACCACTGGATTGTTCTTGCTGATATTGGCTGCTAGCTCCTCTAAAGATACTGGGCCAAATGTGAAAGATAAGTCAGTGTTGGTTTTTGACTTGTCGATGAAAATTACTGATAACAAACCTAGTTCAGACGAACTGTTTCAAAACACAATATCAGGTGTGGATGACGAAAGGATGGCACTCCGCAAAATTGTGGAAACTTTGGAAAAGGCGCGGCGCGATCCGCGAATTGTCGGAATCTACTTGGATGCAACAAGCACAAGCCAAGGTGGTAACGTTGGCTATGCCTCCCTGAAAGAAATTCGGAAAGCGCTGGAAGAGTTTCGCGCTGCGGGGAAAAAGATTGTCGCTTATGGCAGTGATTGGAGTGAAAAGGAATATTACCTTAGTTCAGTGGCAGATTCCATTGTACTGAATCCTCTAGGAATGATGGAAATCAACGGTTTGAGTTCGCAACCGATGTTCTTAGCGGGAGCATTGCAGAAATATGGCATTGGTATTCAAGTCGTGCGGGTGGGGAAGTTTAAGGGGGCAGTTGAACCGTTTATCCTCACAAAATTGAGTCCAGAAAACCGCGAACAAACTCAGAAATTGTTGGATGATGTTTGGGGAGAGTGGCGCACTACTGTAGGCGCAAGTCGGAAAATTGAACCTAACCAGTTGCAAGCGATCGCAGATAATCAGGCACTACTGGAAGCCAGGCAAGCCAAAACCACCCGTTTAGTCGATCGAGTAGCATACCCCGATGAAGTGGTAACTGACCTGAAAAAGTTGACAGATAGCGATAAAGACGACAAAACATTCCGACAAATTAGCCTGAATAGCTATGCAGAAGTTTCTGGCAAATCTTTGGGTGTAGAACGTAGCTCAAAAAATCAAATTGCCATTGTTTATGCTGAGGGCGAGATTGTCGATGGTAAAGGAGAAGATGGGCAAGTAGGAGGCGATCGCTTTGCCAAAATCTTCAACAAACTACGACAAGATAAAGATGTGAAAGCTGTTGTACTACGGATTAATAGTCCTGGTGGTAGCGCTACCGCATCTGAAGTCATGCAGCGAGAAGTGAAATTAACTCGTGAGGCAAAACCGGTTGTAGTGTCAATGGGTGATGTAGCCGCCTCTGGTGGTTACTGGATTGCTAGCGACTCTAATCGCATTTTTGCCGAACCAAATACCATTACAGGTTCAATAGGTGTGTTTGGGGTGTTGTTCAATGGTGAAAAGCTGGCTAATGATAATGGCATCACCTGGGATTCGGTAAAAACTGGAACCTATGCTGATAGTCAAACAGTTTCGCGTCCGAAATCGCCCCAAGAGTTGGCACTTTATCAACGCAGTGTTAACCGAATTTATAATATGTTTCTGAATAAAGTTTCTCAAGGTCGCAAACTCCCAGAACAAAAAGTGGCAGAAATTGCCCAAGGGCGGGTTTGGTCTGGTGTGGCAGCGAAGGAAATTGGTTTGGTGGATGAAATTGGCGGTTTGAATACTGCGATCGCGTATGCTGCCAAGCAGGCGAAACTAGGAGAAGACTGGGAAGTGCAAGAATATCCTCGCACTAGCAGTTTCGGAGAACGATTTTTTGGACGTGCAACTGAAGAGGTGCGGACTGCTTTAGGAATTGAGGAGACGCAACTCAAACAATCCAATCCCCTTACCCATGAATTCCAAAAGTTGCAACAGGAAATCGGAATTCTGCAAAAGATGAACGATCCACAAGGGGTTTACGCCCGCTTACCTTTCAACTTGAAGATTGAGTAGATGCTTTTTCTAAGTCTTATATCATGTCCGGGTAATTAATTATGATTCCCATAGTTATTGCAAAATTGAAAATTTGGTGGGGGTTTTAAACCAATACAGTTCAGTTAAGCATTTTTTCCTTCTCTCTGTGTCGCGCCAGTTGCTTCTCCCAAGGGGAGACGCTGCGCGAACAAGTCGGGGAACCCGCCCAACGCACTGGCTTCTCTGCGCCTAATAAGGTTCGTTAAAAAATTTGATTTCACAAAGGGTTTTAGCCTTAACCCAAGCGTATTGGGTTTTAAACCCAAGTTCGCTACGGTCACGGGCAGGAGGCAGTATTCCAACTGAGCCTCCTGCCTCCTGCCCTCTGCCTTTCTTGATAAATCAGTATATTCAAACAATAATTAATTAAAATTTACATTTATATATAAATGTCTTATTAATCATACTTATTGAAATCTTAAAGTTTTGATAAAGTAGTTGATGTAACCTCGTACTTCATTATAATGAAATAATTACAGCGTCGGTTAAAAAAAAGTTTGGAAAAAGAACCAAAATATTTGCTCAAATTACTTACTATTTGGGTCATAAATTAAGGGACTTTTAAAAAAGAAATTATCTAATTTTTTAGAGTAGGCGTCTCGCTCGTGCACAAGCAAAGGCGGGCTTTTAGGGTCACCCTACAATAAATAGCTGGATATTTTTTTCTTTAGAAGTTATTAACCAAATAATTTAGTGGTTTTTAATTTAGATTACACAAATGGCAAGTAATCTACATTGAACTGATGAATAGTTTTTTGACTGAGGCTGAACTTACGTATTAGTGAGAAATTCAGGAGAAATAACATGGCATTTATTTTCGGCAAAACAACTGCTGACAATCTTTCTGGGACTTCGGGAAATGACACGATAGTTGGTTGGGCTAGTGGTGGTAATGCCAATAGTCCCTCCGGTAACGACACTTTAAATGGTTTGGCTGGTAACGATTCCCTCGCAGGTGGGACGGCAAACGACAGTCTAATCGGTGGGGATGGCAATGACACACTTGATGGGGGCTTGGGTACTGACACTCTACTAGGTGGTGCAGGCAGTGACACCTTTAGAGGCAGTCAGGGTAACGACAGCATTAATGGCGGAGATGGCATAGATACCGTAGACTACAGTCAACTAGGTCAGAGCATTACCTTGTCAGGTGTTGGAACCATTGAAAAAGCTGGCGGATTTGGGCAAGACCAACTCTTTAGAGTAGAAAAGGTTATTGCTAATGCTAATGTTGCCAACAACACCATAGATACATCCCAATCTTTGGCTGGGGTAGCTATCACCGTTAACCTGCGAACCCAAAGTTTGGTTGCCAATAACGTTCCTGGCTTGGGAACATTGTCATTTACAGCAGTCAACTTTGATAATATCATCGGCACAAATGGAAATGACAGCATTGTTGGCGACACGCAAGATAACCGATTATCCGGTAATAATGGCGATGACACACTTGATGGGGGCTTGGGTACTGACACTCTAATAGGTGGTGCAGGCGACGACACTTACTTCGTTGACACTACTCTTGATAGGATTACAGAGGCTGCGAATTCAGGCACAGATAGCGTCCGGTCTTCTGTCACCTACGCACTAGGCTCCAATTTGGAAAACTTGAGGTTGAGGGAAGGTAGCGACATCAACGGCACAGGTAACAGTGTTAGCAACTTCCTTTTTGGTAATACTTCTAACAACACTTTGAATGGCGTAGGAGGCAATGACACTCTAGATGGTAATAATGGCAATGATATCCTCAATGGTGGTGATGGCAATGATAGTCTACAAGGCGGACCCGGCAATGACGTACTCAATGGCGGGTCTGGAGACGACATCCTCATCGGTGTTTTCCCTGGTAGTCCGCTTCCACCTGGAATAGGGGAAACTGATAACTTCACTGGCGGGGCTGGGGTAGATAGATTTATCCTGGGGGACGCTGTAAATGTTTTCTACGACGATAACAACACTACCAGTCCTGGTTTTGGGGACTTGGCTACTATTATTGACTTCGACTCTAGCCAAGATCAAATTGAACTCAAAGGACCTCTACAAGACTACCGCCTGCAAGTTGTTGGAAGCAACACACGAATATTGTTAGACAAATCGGGAGCAGAGCAAGATGAAATCATAGGTATTCTGCAAGGGAAAACCAATCTTAGACTTGATAGTGATGACTTCCTTTTCTATGAGCGGGAAAATGCTGGAGAAGCTACAAACAACTCACTAGACAGCGCTGAAGGTTTAGGTTCCTTATCATCAGGCTCAGACGTTAATCTCTTGGCCCAGTTAACAACAGTTCAACCAGGGGATAATTCTGATTTCGACTTTTTTACATTTTCTTTAGCAAATCCAGGAACTGTCACTATTAGTACGGTGACATCGGGAGATACAGTTCTCGGTCTGTTTGACAGTACTGGAACTTTATTACAAAGTGACGACGATAGTGGCTTAGACCAGGGATCATTAATCACTAGTTTCCTGGGTGCAGGTACGTACTCCATTTCAGTGAGTAAATTTGGTTTCTTGCCTGAAAATGGCGGAATTTTCTCTGGTAGCACCTCTATACCTGATCTTTCTTATACCCTAGAAGTCAGTTTGGTATAAGAACGTTGTCAACTTAAGAAAGTCCTGACATCACAAGGCAGATTCAAGGATACTTTTCCTCTTGGCTAAGGGAACACGGCGACGTGTCCCCCTTACCCGACAAAAGACTATTTACAAGGCAGCGCTAAGGGGTTTCCCCCATGAGCGACTGGCGTCGGCTCTGCCGATTTGTACCCCTACGGGGAAGCTAGCTACGCTCTTAGCGTTCCCGCTCTTTAGCAACTGGCTCTCAAAAGTCAAAAATTTTGTATATTAAGGCTTTTGCAAGTTTTAAAATGGTAGCTTGATTTACGCCGCGCTGTACTAGTCCTATTATTGTTACTTTGCACGAAAATATTTAGCCGCTAAAAAGAATTTTTTTCCGACTCTGGTTCTCTCAGTATCAACTCAGACATCAAATCTGGCAAAAACGCTTGTTCCCCATCAATGGATGTTTCAGTTTCTTCTTCAGCAGCAGGTAGCCAGTTGATAAATGGTAGGGGTAACAGCGTGCTGAGGTTAGTAATTACTACCAATAGCCAAAGTGATTCAAAGTTCGTTGCGGTAATCCCCAGCCAATAGGTGATTAATGCCCCGAATGCGTGGGAAACCGTTCCTGCTGAATTAAACACCGACATTAACAAGGCAAATAATGTCGCTTCCACACCAGAGGGACAAAGCCTTGCTGCTAAAACCATCACTTGCATAAAAGCAATTTTCCCCATCACAGTGAGAATAAGGCTATCACCCAAACTAAACCAGTGGTCATCTATACCTAACCGCCTGTTTGCGTGAGTCACTAACAACAGCATCGTCATCCCCAAAATTGACGAAAGGACAGTACTCCAAGCAAAAATCACGCGAAAAGGGATGTTTTTGAGGAAACGTTGAAAAATCCAAACACCTGCTAAAGAAGCGAAACTTGTCACCAAGTGGACTCGCCCCAAAAATTCTGGTTCAAAGTGGAGTTCGTTGGTAGCGAAGTAGAAAAAGGCTGAGTCAGCATTTGGGGTAGCTTGCCAGATGAAGATAAACGCCGTTGGTAGCCAAATTCTTTTTTGGGTAATGGCTTGGCGTAGCTGCCCCAGTTGATGTTTGATTGGTAAAGAGTTGGTCTGATTACTATCTTGAGAATCTTTGCTAACGGGGGACTCAGCAATTAACCAAGCTACCCCTGAAACGATGAGAGGGAATAAGGCGGTAATTCCAAAGACAGTACGGGTAGTAAAGTATTGGAGCAGCAGACCGCTAAAGTATGCTGTTATCAAACCTCCGATCGCAGAAGCACCCCAGCACAGAGATTGTAATGAACCGGCTTTTGCTTGGGATTCGCCTCTAGCTCGTTCCACAACCAGCGAGTCAACTATGACATCACTCATGGCGACACTAAGAGAACCAAGAGCGATCGCTAATGTAGCTGCCCAGCTAGTATGAACTATTGTGGCCAGACTCGCCCAAGAAGCAGTTCCCAGTATCCCGGATAAAATCAAATAAGGACGCCGACGATAGCCAAATATAGGTAAGCCATCAGAGATGAAACCAAACACCGGCTTTATCATCCAAGGTAGGAAGACAATTCCCAACAGCGCTGACACCTGGACTGGACTCAGCAGCAGTTCATCTTTGAGGAAAAAGCTAACGGCTAGACGGGATAATCCTAAAATTCCTTGGACAAAATAAACGGTGAGAATTGCAATTAACTCTGCATTAGGTTCATTACCCAAGAAGATTTTTTGTGTTAATGAGTCTTTGACCTTGGACAAGCCAGATGATTGAAGCACCATTCGATAAATATTTTTTAAGTTTTATCTACTTTTCTATCATATCGATTCTTAGGATGTGGGCTTTGTGTCAGTCCTACTCTGAAAGCTTGCTGTGGGTTACGTTGTCCGTAGGAGAAAATCTGATCATCAATTGCAAAAGGATTAGGGCGAGTTTACCTAAGTAAGCTCGCCCTAATTTGTATTTAAGATTAAATTGTCGTCGGAAGTTTTTAAATCCAGCTTACGGCACACTACGCGAATGTGGAGCCTGGAGTTAGGGTATAGATAAAATCAGGAAAATCTTACTGAGCCAAGATTTAATGAGATTGGCTGACGCTTTGCAACTTCTCGTTCTTGCGCTTGCGAAGAAACATACCACCTACAGTCAGCATACCCAAGATAACACTAGGCTCAGGAACAGCTTTAGGGTCAAAACCTGTAAATCTGTCAGTTCCTAGATGGAAAGAATGGTTGTCGCTTTCAAATCCTCCACCACCTGCTTGGGTAATGACAATCTTGTTGAAAATATCGCTGCTACTATCTGAGTAGAAGTGAAGGTAGCCATTTCCTTCACCGTTATGCTGTGAAACCTTAATTGGAGCAACTGGGTTCACATCCGCAGTTGTAAATGATTTGATCAGAGTATTGCGATTGTAGAAGGAAAAAACGTTACCAGAACTGATAGCTCCCCAGTCAATACCAAAATAATTGAGGTAATTGTCAAGGTTAATTGTGACTTTATCACCGTTGAAAACTGCCAAATAATTACCATTATTATTGACTTCACCGTTTGCCCCAGCTGGTGCCCATTGATCTAACTTAACACTGCTGTTTTGACCAGTTTCAAATGAGTACTTAGCGAAACCAGTGGTTGGCGCTTGACCATCATTGAAGTTAACAGTTGTCGTACCGGGAAGCTTAGTAAACTCAGAAAAAGCACCTTGGTTAGTTTCTCCATTAGGGCCTGCAATCCCTGTAGTTATCTGGAAGGAAATAGCCTGGGCAGAACCTGCATACATAAATGAAGAGATTGCAGATAAAGATAGAGCAGCAATGCAAGCAATTTTTTTAAAAGACATAATTTTGAGATTCTGTATTTCTATTTGTTGATCAATTCGTTTGCGACTTGAATTCATTATGGAATGCCTTACATAAGAAACAACATGATGAAATCACTGGATTTTCACTTACTCGTTAATTCATATATCTGGCAAATATTTTGCTGTGTTTTAGGATCTAAATAAGTAATTTCACTTGGCAAAAGAATGGATAAACTATCTGTTCTTTATCTGAAGATAAAAAAGTTGTAAATTTAGATTATATATATTAAGAATTTGTATCTTCGGATGTTGTGATTATTAAGGACTAATAAAGATCACGGACAGTCTTGGAGAAGGCTGTTTCCTGCTCAATAGAAATAGATACGTGGTCATTGCTATTGGTTTTGACATTCTTCCCTTGCTCTGCCTACTCCTGTTTCTCCAGTCAACTATGCCACCTGAGTTTTTTTGACATCGGTAGTAACATGAATTAAACTACCTCTTGCAATCAACAAAAGAATCTTTATCAATGCATCCGACTGAAGAAGCTGCTGTTCCTACTCGCGTTATTGGTTTAATTAGTGGCACATCCGTAGATGGCATAGACGCTGCGTTGGTAGAGATTTCCGGTACAGAATTGGATCTCAAAGTTGAGTTGGTAGCTGGGGCAACATATCCTTATCCAGATGAACTCAGAGAAAGAATATTGGCAGTTGGTGCAGGCGTTGCCATCTCAATGGCAGAATTGGCAGAAATAGATGATGCGATCGCTATTGTCTTTGCCCAAGCCGCCCAAAATATTCAAATTGGTCATCAGCCAGCTACTCTCATTGGCTCCCACGGTCAGACAGTTTATCATCGACCACCTGCGGATAGGGAAATGGAAAACAAAACCACTCCCTACTCCCGTTCGGCTACGCTCACGGCAAGCCCACTCCCTAGTACAAACGCAATTAATCGCGTCTCTGCCCACTCCCCACTAGGCTACAGTCTCCAACTAGGGCGCGGTGCATTAATTGCCCATCTTACGAGCATTACAACGGTGAGCAACTTTCGCGTTGCTGATATCGCTATTGGTGGTCATGGTGCGCCTCTCGTGCCTAGAGTAGATGCCTATTTACTCAGTCATCCTGAAGAAGGGCGTTGTATTCAAAACATTGGTGGTATTGGTAATGTTGCTTATGTTCCGTCTCGGCATGGCGACTGGCTCTCAAAAATTCGCGCTTGGGATACTGGCCCAGGAAATAGTCTGTTGGATCTAGCGGTGGAGCATTTAAGCGCTGGTGCTAAAACTTACGATGAAGATGGCAATTGGGCAGCCAGTGGTACTCCTTGCCATCCATTGGTAGAACAATGGCTCAACCAAGACTATTTTCATCTGCCGCCGCCCAAATCCACTGGTCGAGAGTTATTTGGTGTGACTTACCTGCATGAGTGTTTAGAAGATGCCCAAGCATACCAACTCAACCCTGCCGACATACTGGCAACTCTCACGGAACTTACAGCTGGTTCAATTGTTCATAGTTACCGCACTTTTTTGCCGGAAATGCCACAACGAGTACTATTATGTGGCGGTGGTAGTCGCAATCTGTATTTGAAAAGTCGATTAGAGTTGTTGTTGCCATCAATACCAGTCTTGACTACAGATGAAGTTGGTTTGAGTGCAGATTTTAAAGAAGCGATCGCCTTTGCAGTTTTAGCCTACTGGCGACTTTTGGGTATTCCTGGCAACCTACCTACTGCGACTGGGGCACCTCTTGAAGTGCTTTTGGGAGAAATTCACCAAAATCAGTACTCAGTGCTGAGACAGGAACAATAAACAAGATAAAAATTTCTTCATTCAGCACTGATTCAACGCCCCGCTATCGCTAACGCAACTTAGCACTGCTATAACTATAGTCTTGGCGGCACTCGATCAAGACAGGGAATATAGAAGGTGGCTCATACTTTTTTATTGGAACCAGGACGCTGGACAATGCAAGGAAATTGGCTGGAACGTAATGGTATGCCAATCAGCGTCAAGGGTATGACCTTGGTAGCTTGGAATCGAGATAACTGGTTCACTATGGCTACAAAACTGATATTTCCTGGTAGCGATCGCTCAGAAATCTCTCTGCAATACAAGGGGCGGCTGCATGAGGGAGAGCGTCAGTACACTTTTTTACTCCAGCATAATATTTTGGGGCAGATTGAAGGTGAAGGCTGGATTGGTTTAGATACTATTGTGCAGCGTTATTGGGTAATAGGCGATCGTCAACGTCGTAGTGGCTTTGAAACCCTGCACCGAATTTCGGAAGATAGATATTACCTCAGCAGTGGCATGTTGGCTGGTCATTTTTTAACTAACACAATGGAAGCTAGCCTAGAGCGTCAGTCAACCTAAGGGTAGCGCTGCCTCACTGCTATGCCTCTAGGCTGGAAGCCTCTGGCTCAAACAACTCTGGCAAGGCACTGCTTTCTAACGTCCAATCTCTCATGCCTGATCTTAAAGAGTCATCGTTTATTCTCACTGACCTACTGAGTTGTATACTAAATAAGAAATTATCAAATTATCGTTAGACTTTTAGTATTTTTACCGAACCGTGTAGTCTGGAGTCCAGTTTCATGAATCTTAAAGTCTCTGTCATTATCCCTGCTTACAATACTGAAGCTTATATTGCGAAGGCAATAGAGTCAGTTTTAGAGCAAACGCTCACAGATATTGAAGTTATCATAGTCGATGATGCTTCAAGTGATAAAACTGTAGAAGTCGCTAAAAGTTTTACTGACCCACGTCTCAAAGTAATAGTTAATCAACAAAACCTTGGGGCTGCTGCTGCCCGTAATCGTGCCCTTAGAGCAGCCCAAGGAGAATGGATTGCTGTGCTTGATTCAGATGATTGGTATGCTCCCGAAAGATTGTCCAAGCTTGTGTCACTGGCAAACGAAAGAAATGCAGACATGATTGCTGACGATCTTTATTTAATCGAAGATGGCGAAACATCTCCTTGGAGCACATTGATTCAAGAAAGTGAAGAACGTATAGATAAAATTCTCCAAATTGATATCGTTTATTTTGTAGAAACTGATGTCTATGGACAACCAGGATTGCATCTTGGTATAAGCAAGCCTCTATTCAAACGAGAGTTTCTGGTTAGGCACGGCATCGAGTATGATGATGCCATCAGGATGGGTCAAGATTTTTGGATTGATATGAAATGCTTAATCAAAGGAGCTCGCTTTTTCCTTGAGCCAAAACCCTATTATTTCTACCGCTCACGCCCCGGATCTCTTGTACATAAAAGCCAATTGTCACGTCTAAATCAATACTTGAATGCTAGTAATTCTTTCATGCAACAAGAAGTTGTGAAAAAAAATCCAGCTTTAATGCGTGCTTTGTCTTATAATAATTCAGTCTATAAAAAACATCTAGCTTACCTTAAAGTTGTAGAGCCTCTAAAGGAAGGAAAATGGTTAACAGCATTGACAGAAATGGGCAAAAACCCATACTTCTTTTATGATTTTATTTCCAGATTGAACAATATTATCGAACGTCGAATTCAATACTATGTGATGGGTAATAAATCAGTTTTTGACATTTCTTATAACATCCAGAGAGAACGCAAAACTACCAATTAGTACTATCACATTTTTCTCAATAAATAATCCATTCTTACGTAGTCAGAATGAGCCTGAAGGTTAAAAACGTGGTAAGGCAATAAGTATCTTTAATTATCCCTACTTACAAAATAAACGTAGGGGATAGCCTTGCTGGAGGTAAGAGGAAAGTACTAATTAAGCAAAACCTTAGTTGTAGACCATTGCTCACTAAAATTAAAATAACCTGAGTGTGACGAACCTCTCCCTGCCTTGAATTTTAGTTCAAGTCGTCCTTCTCCCACTCGGAGAGGGACGGTTTTGGGTAGTATAGCGGTTCTTGCTTGAGTAGGTACTGAACCCGACCCTTAAAAAATCTGACCTGCACGGCTTCATGTCGCCTCCTCAGGCTTTATCGAGAAAGGCAGAGGGCAGTTCTTGCTGAAGGCTTTTATGGAATTCTGATTCCAGCACTGAAGCCCGTGACCGTAGGGAACAAGGGTTTAAGACCCCCACCAAATTAAAAATTTGGTGGCTCTATTCAGGAGGGGTCTGAATCCTATAAGTGAATAGAACCTTCTGCCTTCTGCCCTCTGCCCTCAGCATAGTTGCCTTCTTCAATGATATTCAAAACTCCGCACTCATTACTCAGTTATTAGAACTCTGTGGTGAGTATGGTACTACCTAATTAAGGTTTTTGGCAGCTCCTAGAGTTATCTATTTAGTCAAAATTGGGCAAACTAAAATTAGACCACAATGAAAGTGCAAAATGGTACAAAATCTCATTATAAATCTACCCTTTCTGCTTGTTTGATCTGACATGTTGCACCAGTTGTAACAACCATCTCGGTTGCAAACCGCTAGATCATGCTTTCAATCTTCTAAAAGAGGACTGAAAAAAGCTAGTACCGCAAGGCGGAAGTAAAAAGTCAAAAGTTTTGTATATCAAGGCTTTTGCTTATTTAAAATGGTAGCTTGATTTCCGCCGCGCTGTACTACTACAGCAGCCCGTAAAAAGACCAACGATTGGAAATCGCCAAAAAGGCTAGTATATAAGCTTTTTAGCTTTTGGCTTCCATTTCTGCCTTGCGGTATGAGCCTGAAAAGTCATTTTTGGGCGCAATAAGATATCAGTTTGAACGAAAAGGCAGGGGGAAATGACCCAATTCTTCTTCTGTCTGTGGAATGAAGGGGGCACATAGGTTTGAGTCCCCACAACAACCAAGCGTGGTTCTCGTAAAGAGCGGGAAGCTAACGCAACACGCGGGGTGGTCACTGAGCAACGTCGAAGTGTCGAATCCCTTTCCTGTTCTATCCCCCTAGCTCCCAGCAAGAACTGCTCCCTTGCCTCTTTTTCAATGCACTTTTCCTCCTAAACACTTACAACCTGCTTTTGGATTCAAATTCTCTATGTCAGACCACAACATTGGTCGCTTACTTAGCAAACGCTACCAACTCCAGGAGTTAATCGGTACTGGAGCAATGGGTCGGGTTTATCGTGCTAAAGATACTTTGTTGGGAGGTGTACCTGTTGCGGTTAAGTTTCTGGCGCTATCAATTCAAAATGAAAAGATGCGATTGCAAGACCGCTTTGAGCGAGAAGCAAAAACCTGTGCTTTACTAGGGCAAAAAAGCATCCACATTGTCCGAGTCATGGACTATGGCGTAGATGACAATAACACTCCGTTCTATGTCATGGAATACCTACAGGGACAAAGCCTGAACAATATTATTCGCAAGCAACGACTGCCTTTACCAAGATTCCTGAGTATGGCGCGTCAACTCAGCCTGGGGTTACAGTGCGCTCATGATGGCATCCCAGTTGAGGGCAATATTTGCCCAATTATCCATCGCGATATCAAGCCAAGTAATATGTTGGTGATTCAAGATCCCAGTTTCGGAGAATTGGTCAAGGTTCTAGATTTTGGTATTGCTAAATTATTACAGTCAGATGGCGACCATACAAAATTCTATTTGGGGACATTGGCTTATTCTTCTCCCGAACAGATGGAGGGTAAAGAATTAGACAATCGTGCTGATATTTATAGTTTGGGTGTCATGATGTTTGAGATGCTCACAGGCAAAATGCCACTGGTGGCACCAACTCACTCTTTTGGAGCATGGTATAAAACACATCACTATCAAAAGCCACGTTCTTTTGCTGAGGTTGTGCCCGGATTAGAATTACCAAAAGAAATCGAAAATTTGGTGATGAGTTGTCTAGCTAAAGTACCACGCGATCGCCCCCAAAGTATCACTGAAATCCTCAGAGTTTTAGCATCTCTAGAAAAGCCTGAGCATTCACGCAAAATTAAGCAAGACAGCCATGCCCTAGTTCCTGCTATTACAGTGAGCAATGAGGTTGAACAAAAGACAAAAGGCGATTTGCGTGTATCCTGGTCAAACGATGAAATTGCTCGTGTCATTTCCTGGCCCCAAAATAAACCAGTTGCCGATATTGTGTTTCCCCAGCCGATTCATAGCAATGGGGAGCTTTTACCAGCTCTGTGGGTGATGCTACCGCAAGAGGAAATTCAAAAGCGCTTACTCTGTACCCGCTATAACCAATTTCTTTTTATCTCTATTCCCCATCCCATGCTGCTATGGATTACTGTCATCTACAACCGCAAACATGGCGCTAAATGGTTACCTTATTACCTTGATCTCAAAACCAGTCTTGGTCAAGAGATTACCCGGTTACTACAGCACACAGGTTACTACCGTCTGTTGTTCTTTGCGCGAGAGACACCAAATCGCTGTACCCATATCTTACTTTCCAGTGTCGCTTCTGCCCAGCGCCAACGGCTGCAAGAGTGGGTCGCAATGAGCAACACATTGATCTCTTCTGCCGACCCGCAAATTAGTAAAAGCTTACTCAAAAGTGAGTACGAAAAGATTAAGCCTCAAATTCTCGCAAAACTGCAAAGTATTGATACAGATTCTCCATACGATCTTTCCAGCTAGGAATAATTTATTCATATTACATGTATTAGATGTAACTAAGGGGTAGTTTTTTGAAGAATGTAAACTTTTATAAACAAAATATATATAAAGATGTAAGTTCTAGTTATATGTATAAAGAGTGAAAAAACTAGCTGCCAAATCACGGTTATCTAAATTCTCTCTCAGTCTTCCTGATATATTCCGGGAGATTGTAAATTTACGCAGGTTAATTTCCACACTAGACGAATCAAAAGGAAGTCTGGCTAAAGCAAACAGTAGATTTGTACTACAAAGTAAAGTAAGTCTAGACTCTAGCAGATGTGTCGTCGAAAAGCTTACTCATTGATTGTTAGTTTTTTGAATTGAATTTTTGCCCAACTTTTGCAGAATTGGTTATCGAAGTTGACGCCCCGACATCCCCAGCTCTTTTCCTCCTTGGAACCAAGCAAGAGAAGGAGGTCGTCCACTGCGACAGTAGAACGACTCTATGCCATAGTGGAACCGGAATCTAAGCCCCACTGGTGCTTAAGAAGCTCTTGATAAGTTGCCTCACGCACGACCATTTGCTCATAGAGCTTGACCAAAAAGTCTTTAGCTTGATCGTGGCTCATATTTTGCACCTGAGTAGCAAATGAGCAGATACTGAATTGCTGTTCCAAGGATAGTTTCATTGGCTGGTTCATAATTAACTCCGAAAAAAGAACGCGTAAAGGTGATATCGCTCACAGAAGTCCAAATGGGATAATAATTGGACTTATATCTGTCCAACATTTGTTCCTCCGTATTACGAAAGATAACAAGTGTTTGACATATTGCCCACATCCGAAGTGTGGACTTTTTCTGCTCTGATATCTTGCACCTAATCCTACTGATATACTACCCAAGTCAGCCGAGCCATATTCCGGAAAATATTCTCTGTTTGGTCTTGGATAAATATAACTACTTCTTGACTCCTTTTTGCTTTGCATAACTCTCCTTTGAGGAGATGAGCAGATTTTGTCCTGAATCCTCCATAGTTTCCCTGTTTAAGAAAACTAAGATGCTTTCTCCCCAATTTGGAGGAAGTTTCGGAGGGTTTGGACTTCAAGGAGGTTGGAGAATGGATGGTAATAAGCGTGAATTATAGTCGCTTCACCTTATTACGTGCAAGATGTAAATTTACCAATTTATGCAGATTTAACCTCTTTTAGGTCACTTTGGAAGCTAAAAATATTTGTATCAAATTGTAAAAAGTAAAAATGCTCATGCTGAACAAATTGCTGAGTATATCTACCAGATTTGTCCCAATACTGCTCGGTTAAGGGAAAATAGGTAGTGGAGTAAAGAATTATTTGTTCGCGTAACATACACGAGAACAAGCGCTGCTAAAAAGGTTGCTTATACCTGAAGGCACTCTCAAAAAAAATTAATT
>NZ_JAIVFS010000220.1 GCF_020829645.1 Nostoc mirabile CHAB5784
CAATACCTTGTTGCGACTTATCTAACAGGGTAAACGGGTGTTCGTGAGAAACTGTTAGGAAAGCAAATTCAATGTTTTGTTCTTCTCCAACCTCCGCAACGCACTGTGCCACAATATCTGCAACATCAAGGTTCTTGAAAGGTCTAGCAGCATGAAATACAAGGCGAACAGTATCTCCTGGTTGCCAACCGTTGCGTCGCTTAATGTCCTGTAAAATTGATGCTGTAGATGCTTTCAAAATGTTTGGATATTCAGAATAAGAACACTCTTGGGAAAGATTGCCCAAGAGGTAGTTCCCATCACCTCTAAAAACTGTTGTGATCCCTACAAACCTTTGTCGCTCAAAGAAGCGACTCCCAGAAAGTTCACAGTTTCCTATGCCGATGACAAGTTCATCACTAATTGTGAGGTCATGATCTACTGTCCAAGGCAACCCGTTCATTTTGGCGTAGAGAGCAACACTGAGATTTTGCAGCGTGTATTGCAGTGAATAACGTGATTGCCCTAGAGTAGATGCCCGAATGCCTTGCACAGGGATTCCAGCCATTAGTAACAGAGCTTTGGACTGAAGATATGGATTTTCTGGGTCTGGAAGCCTTGCATGTTCGTCTAAGAGAATAACAATAGCTGCATCTGGCATGGTTTTTTCTAAAACCTGCGCCACAGCTTCTCTATAAGCGACTGCTGGCGGTTTCTGTTTACTATTGAGCCAGGGAATTTGCCGCAGAGTCAACTTAGGATTAACAAGACCAAAAATTTTGGCAAATCCACCTGAGTATTTGGAGTTTTCCTCCCAGTATTCAATCCCATCTTGAAATACTTTTTTCTTGATACTAATTCCGTCTCGAAATGCTTTTAAAAAATTTTCCACTGCACCCTGAACGGTATCTGGAAAAAGAACCAATATTTCTGGGGATTTTTTTGAGAAAATCTCACGACTAAAAGGCCCATATTTCTCAATTCCTTTCCAAGCGTATAGGCTTCGTTTTGTTCGGGCTGCATCAAAGCAATACTCTACTGGTGAAGCAGAAATCACCGTTTGGTAACTATCATCATTCACTGCTTCAATACGATCTCTAATATATCCAAGTAAATTAGGTGCAAGCTGCATAGGAGATTTTTTTGCCAGAAAGGTCTCCATACGAGTCAAAATATCGTCTAGTGCAGGGCCAGTTAAAAAATTAGCTTCCTGAATCAATCTTTCTGATTCAAAAGCATCATACTTATCTCCCAGCAATGTTTTGAGGCAACGGACAAAAGACGCTTTGGAGCCTTCTAGCCATACTTCACTTTCATTGATAGAAGTAATTCCATCGAATGATTCTAATAAGTTGACCGTTTTTTCATAAATGTGGCTGATTTTTCCAACCAAACGGCGTTGTCCTGGTTGAGGTTGGCGACGAACAACATATAGATCCTGAAGATTAACTCCTGCATTTTGTAGCTCACTCAGGGATGCAAGGATTTCCCAACGAGTTTCTAACCGTAGAAACAGACCAATAAATGTCTCCTCGTGTCGGAGTTCAACTAACTTTGCTTCGAGTGCAAATTTGGGTTTAATTTTGAAGGAAGAAATCAGTGATGGTAAGTCTTTGATTTTAGTAGCAATAGAACTGACTAACTCTTCTTTTTGAGAAAGGAATGTGAAGGGTTTAAATCGAAAAGCTGAATATTGGGCAAATATGTCTGGCAAGACACTATCAATGCGAGCTGCTAGAAGTTGCAAGTGTTCTTCAGTCTTCAATTCAACAGGTTTACCAAAGGTTTGTTCTTGTTGAGGCACTTTAGGGATTCCGTAGACTTTGCCAGAGCGCCAATGAAGAAACCAGTCCGACTGGAGTTTTTCTCGTAATTCTCGTAGCCCTCTATTATCTGGCATGTCTTGAACATAGGCGATGAAGGTATTAGCGGAAAGTTCTACCTTAAACCCGTTGAAGCAAATGGACATATGTAGCACTTACTTTATATCTGTGAAAATTTTGATGCAGTTTGTACCTCAGTCCCCTTGGTTATCTGAACTCAGGCAAGTACATTAGTACTGGTTAATTATTCTATATTTAGCGTATTTATTTACACTTTTTGGAAGAATACGCCATTCTCTAGATTTTTTTTATGTTCTAAGTTTTACTTTGTGGCTGGATAAGCGATCGCTGCGAAAGCTTGGCCTACAGGGCCCTACAGATCAACAAGGTCTGGTTTATTGGCCTCTGCTAAAAGCGAGAAACAGCACAGTTCAGCAACCTGCCCTCCTGACATACACAGCGATGTTTACGACGGGCTGCGCCTACGCAAACTACAAAAATTCCAATGAAATAAAAAATTTATCATACATTTCACAGTTTGAGTTACTGAATGTGTTCTGACGACAGATGCTTTGCACCACTATCTTGAGAACACATCACTGAGAATTTTGACTGTATAGGAAAAGAGAAGTAACAATAATAACAACACAAACCTGTTTTTGATAATTCCCCATTCCCTATTCCCAATCCCCAATTCCCCAAATCATGGCTATAGTCAGAGCTATCCCAGAACAAGGTCAACTGGTTAACGTTCGCTCCCGTCAATTCGTCGTCACGGATGTGCGTAATACGACTTTACCCACCAATCCAATGCTGAGTGCAGTGGAAAAAACCCAGCATTTGGTCAGTCTATCCTCCGTTGAAGATGATGGTTTGGGTGAAGAACTACAAGTAATTTGGGAATTAGAGCCTGGGGCATTAGTTTATGAAAAGATGGAGTTGCCCAAACCTACAGGTTTTGACGCACCTGCAAGGTTAGATGCATTTCTCGATGCTGTGCGTTGGGGAGCAGCATCAACAGCTGATATTCGCACTTTACAATCCCCCTTTCGCAGTGGCATCGATATTGAAGATTATCAGCTTGATCCAGTAGTGCGAGCAATTCAAATGCCTCGCGTTAATTTGCTAATTGCAGATGATGTCGGATTGGGTAAAACCATTGAGGCCGGGTTAGTTGCCCAAGAATTAATTATCCGTCATCGCTGCCGGCGCATCTTGATAGTTTGTCCATCTTCACTGCAAATTCAGTGGCGAGACCAAATGCGCGATAAGTTTGGTTTAGATTTCCGCGTCGTGGACAGTACCTTAATGAAGGAACTACGACGGAAGCGGGGAATCCACGTCAACCCTTGGCAGCATTTCCCCAGGTTGATTACCTCAATAGATTTTCTCAAACGCGATCGCCCTCTTCGTCTTCTGCGAGAAATGTTACCAGGTGAAGGGGAACCGATGTATCCTCGGCGGTTTGATTTGCTGATTGTGGATGAAGCGCACAATGTTGCTCCCTCTGGTGGTGGAAACTATGCTGTTGATTCTTTGAGGACTGCTGCTATTCGGCTTTTAGTACCGCATTTTGAACACAAACTATTCTTGACAGCGACACCACACAACGGCTACCCCGAAAGTTTTACTGCCCTGTTGGAATTACTTGATAGCCAACGGTTTGCACGGGGGGTATCACCCGATCGCAAGCAGTTACAAGTAATCATGGTTCGCCGTCTCAAATCCGAGATGAAAGATTGGGATGGTTCTGACTTATTTCCACAGCGCCAGTTAGAAGCTATACCTGTAGACTATCCTGAAGCAGAACGACAAACACACACCAACCTCAAAAAATATACTGAATTGCGCTGCAAGGGGGTGGCAGATAATACAGAAAAATATGCGACTGAATTTGTCCTCAAGTTGTTAAAAAAACGGTTGTTTTCGTCTCCTCAAGCGTTTGCAACTACTTTGGCACAGCATGAAGAATCGCTAAAAAATGCCCGTCGCCGCACTTATAGCAGTTTATCTCGACCGACAGAAGGTATTTTGCGCCGTCAATTGGCACAAATTGAAGAAGATTTTGCAGATGATGAAGTTTATGAAGAATCGACAGATGAGGCAATTACTAATACAACTAGGTTATTTCGATAACTGAGTACAGAAGAACAGGCTTTGCTGCGACAGATGCGGGAATGGGCAGAGACGACATCGAGAGTGTCTGATGCCAAAGCCAAAGAACTACTTAACTGGATTCATACTCACATTAAACATGATGGTAAATGGTCAAATGAAAGGGTGATAATTTTTACAGAATATCGAGCTACCCAGAAATGGTTATATAACTTATTTGCCACAGAGGGGTTAGTAGAAGGCGATCGCTTAATGACACTTTACGGCGGGATGAAGTCAGAAGATCGAGAGCAGGTAAAAGCGGCGTTTCAAGCATCTCCTGATATATCCCCAGTGCGAATTTTGCTGGCGACGGATGCGGCGAGTGAGGGTTTGGATTTGCAGAATTTTTGTTCGCGCCTTATCCACTATGAAATTCCCTGGAACCCGAACCGGATGGAGCAGCGTAACGGTAGAATTGACCGTCATGGGCAAAAAGCATCCCTAGTGAGGATTTACCACTTTGTTGGCAAAGATTATCAACATAATACAACTGGGCTACGTCCCGGTGAATTAGAAGGCGATTTAGAATTTCTCATGCGGGCGGCGTTGAAAATTAACAACATCCGCGAAGATTTAGGTAAGGTGGGGCCAGTGATTGCGGCGCAGGTGGAAGAAGCGATGATGGGGTATCGCAGCGTTTTGGATACTTCAGTCGCAGAGAGGGAGTCTGAAGTTGTGCGGCGAATGTTGAAATTTGAGCGCCAGGTGCGGGAGCAAATTGAAAAGCTGCGAGAACAGTTGAATGAGACGCGCCAGCATTTGCGATTGACACCGGATAATATTGAGGCGGTGGTCAAAATCGGTTTGGAATTAGCTCAACAACCACTTTTGATTGCAGGGAAAGTAGAGGGAGTTGCTGGGAAGGTGTTTTACCTACCACCATTAAAAAGCAGTTGGGCAGTTTGCAGCGAAGGTTTAGCCCATCCCCACACCAAAGAAATTCGTCCGATTGTTTTTGACCCGGAATTGGCGCATGGTAGAGATGATGTAGTCTTAGCCCACTTGAATCATCGTTTAGTGCAGATGTGCTTGCGGTTGTTACGCGCTGAAGTTTGGTCAAAGGAAGGTAGAAAAGCTTTGCATCGGGTGACGGCGCGTTTGGTTCCTAATTCGGTTTTGGATACACCTGCGGTTATAGCTTACGGTCGATTGGTGATTTTAGGAAGCGACCAGCAACGGTTACATGAGGAAGTAATCATGGCGGGTGGGTTGCTTAAAGAAGGAAAATTTAGCCGTTTGGGTGTGATGAAAATTCAAGAAGCTGTTTCAGTGGCTTTACCAGAATTAGCACCGGAAAATGTCACAGAGAAATTAGCCCAGATGTGGGATAGTCACGCATCAGCTTTGATGCAAGCTTTGGAGGCACGGCTTCAAGACCGTAGTAAAAGTTTACAACGAGACTTAGGTGATCGCGCTCAAAAAGAAGCGGCTGATATTACAGCAGTTTTAA
>NZ_JAIVFS010000221.1 GCF_020829645.1 Nostoc mirabile CHAB5784
CATCGCAGTACTGATCTACCACGGTGATCGTGGAGGTAGCCGTTCTTGAACCCAATTAAATACCCTTGCTAAGTTAAACTGTTAGTAATTAATTATACTCTCATGAGAGTAATAAAAGAGCGTTAGTCATTTGTCATTAGTCATTTGTATTTCAAAGGACAGATGACCAATTGACTTAGGACAGTCTTAGCGATTGCAATGTACAATCTAGACGCGCATCAGCTTAGTGCTTCTTCTTCCTCTACTTCCTCCATGAGTTTTGCTAAACTGTAATCCTCAAGAATTTCTTCAATCTTTTCAAATTCAGCGATAGGAATTTGTACGGCAATAGGTTGTTTATTTTCGTCGAGAACATAGTTCTTGTGAACTTCAAGCATTTTAATAACTCCTATGTGTAAAAATCCATTGGTGTTCACCTGTTAAAATTTTGGTGTCAGGCAATTAGATTTTAACAGTTTATAGCGATCGCATGGATTGGCCTCTCCCCCAACCCCTCTCCGAAGCGGAGAGGGGAGCCGGATTTCTCCCCCTTCCCGCACTTCGTGCCGCTACGCGAACGTAGGGAAGGGGGTTGGGGGGTTAGGTCAGATATTGTTGGGATGGTCGTAATTTATTCTAAACTTCCAAAGTTTGCTACAGACTATCAAAATTTTTCTAGATATAAATTAAACTCGAAACTCCAAAATTTTTAGAAAACTAAATATCAATAGAGAATTCAGAATACAAATTTAAAAACTCTTTTTCGTCAGGTTTTTTAAAATATAGTTTATCTCCATGAGCATTTCTATAATATAATTCATGTGGGCATTGCCCACCGTACTATTACCTACCTCGCCGCTGTTGGCATATCCAAAATATCCTCAATCTTCGGCATATCTTCCAACGGAATCACGCGCCCTTCATCCTCAAAACCTGCGATTTGATCAAAGTTCAAATACCGATACAAATCATCTGCAAAAGGATGAATTCTACTCGCCACAATTATCTCTAAATCTTGTTCTTTTTCTTCAACAAATAAAAATTCATGTAATTCATCTATTGAAACGGGAGATTTATAAATATTACTTTCAGACTCATAAACCACTTCAAAAGATTCAATTGCTTATTTCAGTTTTTTAATTGCATCTTCTTGACTATTTCCCTGCCCGACAATGCCGTTTTCTAAACATAAAGCAACCCAATAGCCAGAATTTTTTCTGAGTACGACGGTATAAAAATTCATTCCTTCCTCCAACTTAATAACTATTTTTTAAGGTTTCTTCTAATGTAAAAGGAGATTCTTTAGGAAAGAAATTTAATTTAATCCCTGTTTCATCAGATGCTTTGAGACGAGCTTTTTGATAACAATTTTCAAATACTTCTGCAAGTAGAGGTTGCAAACTGGGACTATCTTCTAATAATGTTTCAATACAGATACGTTGTTCAGAAATGGTACTGCGCCAACTTTCACTACGTTTTTCTGGTTGATATTGCCATTTTAGTAAGTGCATTAATAGCACAATTAATCTATTTTTTAACTCGCGTTTTTCACTTCTCCCCATGCTTTCAATTTCTTCAATTAAATTAGGTATATCTATTTCAGTAAAATTATTTTCTTTTAAATGATGGGCAATTGTTTGTGTCCACAAGTAAAAGTCTTGTTGATAAAGGCTTTTTTCATTCAGAAAAGATGGACTAGTCATGAATATTCCTCTTGGAAACGCTAAATATTAGGTGGGCATAACACCCACCTAATTAAACTATACTAACAAAGCCTGCTCTTCTTTAGAAATCATGCGCCCTTCATCCTCAAAACCGACGATTTGATCAAAGTTCAAATACCGATACAAATCATCTGCAAAAGGATGAATTCTACTCGCCACAATATCCAAATATTCCTGCACTGTAGGAAGCCGCCCCAGCAGCGCACAAACTGCGGCTAATTCTGCTGAACCAAGATAGACTCGCGCATCTTTACCCATGCGATTATTGAAGTTGCGCGTAGAGGTAGAAAACACCGTTGTCCCATCAGCAACTCGCGCCTGATTACCCATGCATAAACTGCATCCTGGTATTTCTGTACGCGCACCCGCAGCCCCAAAAATGCTGTATACACCTTCTTCTTTTAATTGGTGTTCATCCATGCGCGTTGGTGGTGAAATCCACAGGCGAGTTTTTACTTCACCTGCACCTTCCAAAACTTTGGCTGTTGCCCGATAATGACCAATATTCGTCATACAAGAACCGACGAATACTTCTTGTACTGGATCGTTAGCAACTTCCGATAATAACTTAACATTATCGGGGTCATTGGGAGCAGCAACAATTGGTTCTTTGATTTCGTTCAAATCAATTTCAATTATTTCGGCATACTCCGCATCGGCATCGCCTTCTAATAACACGGGATTTGCTAACCATTCTTCCATCTTTGCCACACGGCGCAGCATGGTACGCAGATCGTGATAGCCCCGTGCTATCATATTTTTCAGTAGCGCTACGTTAGAACGCAGATATTCAGAAATTGTCTCTACACTCAGCTTAATTGTACATCCGGCACAAGAACGTTCGGCACTAGCATCGGTGAGTTCAAAGGCTTGTTCAACTTTTAAATCTGGCAAACCTTCTATTTCCAGAATTCGCCCGGAGAAGACATTTTTCTTATTCTGCTTCTCTGCTGTCAGCAAACCTTTTTGAATTGCGACGTAGGGTATGGCATTCACCACATCCCGTAGGGTGATACCTGGTTGCAATTCACCTTTAAATCTTACCAAAACTGACTCTGGCATATCTAAAGGCATAACACCCAAGGCGGCTGCAAAGGCCACTAATCCAGAACCGGCTGGGAAGGAAATACCCAAGGGGAAGCGGGTGTGAGAGTCGCCGCCAGTTCCCACGGTGTCGGGTAGCAGCATCCGGTTTAACCAAGAGTGGATAATACCATCACCGGGACGGAGGGCGACACCGCCACGAGAAGCAAAGAAGTCGGGGAGTTCGTGATGGGTTTGGATGTCTACTGGTTTGGGATAAGCAGCAGTGTGGCAGAAACTTTGTATCACTAAGTCTGCACTGAAACCAAGACAGGCAAGTTCTTTCAATTCGTCGCGGGTCATGGGGCCTGTGGTATCCTGGGAACCAACGGTAGTGATGATGGGTTCGCAGGATGTGCCGGGACGCACACCAGGTAATCCGCAAGCTTTACCTACCATTTTTTGTGCTAGGGTGTAGCCTTTGCCTGTATCAAAGGCTTGCTGGGGACGGGTAAAGACTGTGCTGGGTTCTAAACCAAGTGCAAGACGAGTTTTATCGGTAAGGGTACGTCCGATAAGTAGGGGGATGCGTCCACCTGCGCGAACTTCATCGAGGATGGTGTCAGGTTTGAGGGCAAAGGTGGAAATGACTTCGCCTGCAACGTTAGTGATTTCGCCTTTGTAGGGATGGATGGTAATTACCATGCGGGTTTCTAGTTTGGTGACATCGCACTGAATAGGCAAAGCACCGGCATCTTCTGCTGTGTTAAAGAAAATAGGCGCGATCGCACCACCTAAAACATAACCCCCAGCGCGTTTGTTTGGCACAAAAGGTATATCATTTCCCATGTGCCACAATACTGAGTTGATGGCAGATTTACGCGAGGAACCTGTACCAACTACATCCCCCACGTAAGCTACAGGATGCCCTTTTTTCTTCAATTCGGCAATGGTTGCCAAGCTTCCCGGTTGCCGTGACTCTAACATCACTAAGGCGTGTAAAGGAATATCTGGGCGAGTTGTGGCGCTTTGGGCGGGCGATAAATCGTCGGTATTGGTTTCGCCAGGAACTTTAAAAACGGTGACAGTAATCGCTTCTGGTACTGTGGGGCGAAGAGTAAACCATTCAGCTTCCGCCCAAGAGTCAATCACCCGCTTGGCGAAAGGATTGGTTTTAGACAACTCTAAAACATCGTAGAAGGCGTCATACACCAAGAGGATTTTGCTTAAGGCGTTGGCGGCGTAAGCGGCAATGGGTTCCTTTCCTTGTCCACCCATTACCAGAGGTGTTTGGGATGAGTCTGAGAGAGATACGGTGGGAAATTGCAGCAAATCGATTAAAGCTTGCACATTGTAACCACCTATCATTGTCCCTAACAATTGCACCGCTTCTATGCGCGAAACCAAGGGACTGATGATTTCCTTTTTGGCAATGGCGGTGAGAAATCCAGCTTTAACATAAGCTGCTGGATCAACACCAGGAGAAACGCGATCGCGCAATAAATGTAATAATATCTCCTCTTGACCCTTTGGCGGATTTTTCAGTAATTCACATAATTCTGAGGTTTGCTTCGCATCCAATGGTAAAGGGGGAATACCGAGTGCTGCTCTTTGGGCAACGTGTTTACGATATGATTCCAGCATTTTTATGTTCTCCATTGGGATTTTCTCCCTTTAATTATGAAATATTTTTAGGCAATACTCGGCTATAAAAGTTTAGCTTACTTTTATTAGTGAAAGCCTTACTGGTAGTCGGTTATTAGCAAGTTGTTTTTATACTGAAGGTATAGTTTGAAAAGTATTAGGCGAATAGATTTTGCTACTATACAAACTGCACTTTTAAGACTTTGACTGTCAATTATTGCCTCTGACGGACTTGGATGACGTTGATGTTCTATGCGAACCCAAACTCTTAGAGGATGTTTGAAAAGTCCTTTCGTTGGTAGCAAAAAGTTTTAGATCCCCCTAAATCCCCCTTTTCAAGGGAGACTTTGATTCTAATTCCCCCCTTTTTAAGGGGGGTTAGGGGGGATCAACAAGTGCCTAAAATCACAGCTAACCACTTTTCAAACAACCTCTTAAACTGTCATGAATTTTTTGCCAAGTCCCATCTTTGCACCAATTGCGAAAATATGTATAGACTGTCTGCCAAGGTGGGAAATCTCCTGGTAGCGGTAAGCGAACTATGCCGAAGGCTTATCGCCATCTGACCGGAACCGAAAAGGATACAGAGCAACTAAGGGATTTTCAAGAAATAAATTATCCAAATAAATGAACCACAGAGACGCAGAGAGCACAGAGAGAGGAGAAATAGAGAGGGTTTTGTGTCAGTTTTGGGATATTTTTTTATTTGGAAGTCCCTAAATTTATTTATGGGGATCAAAAATGTTTGAATTTTGAATGCGTGAATTTTGAATTCGGAGCGTTCGCGCAGCGTCTCCAAGAGTTGTGTGCTTTTACCCCCTGGATGACCAAATTGTGAATCATACCCTGACCAAAAATTAACGACATTTCAAGGGTTATAGCCTAAACATCACATAAAAGTTTGCATAAAATTATGGCCGCGTGTCCTGAT
>NZ_JAIVFS010000222.1 GCF_020829645.1 Nostoc mirabile CHAB5784
TCGATGGATTGGATCACCATAAGAGCGGAAATCGTAACTGTAAGGTTTAGCCATAGTAAATCAGGCGAGAGTCGGTCATGATAATACTTATAGTCTATGTCCTAATGGGCTAGACGGTTGCTATACTTTAGGTAAATATGATTTTGCCAAACTTCTGTCATAAACTTTTTAAATTCTTTCATAATTAGCGGTAAATCACTATCAATTTCTTGGGTTTGTTGCCCATTTGTCATTGGACGGAAGAGACGACGACCTCGACTATCAAAACCAATTTTATCCGCAACGGCCATAAAGATTGAGTAGTCTTCTGGTACTGGTAAATCTCCACCTTTGCGTTGAAGAATTAAAAAGCTGGTGATAATTCCCAATCCACATTCTACCTGAAAGTTTTCTGTAGGTAACTGAATGGAAGCAATTAGTAAAGCCATGTCTTCTAATAGCCATTGGCGAAAGTGTGCTTGGTTAGATGAGGACAGAATTCCATTAGATACCAAGATACAGACTATTTCACCAGGTTGCAATTGATTTAAACACTGTTCTACAAATAAGCACTCTTGTTCTGCTTGGGTTTTCAACTTGGATGTAACCACGTAGCTTCCATCTCCGTGTTTTATCCATTTATAAGCCATCTCAAATCGGGCTAGTTCTGAATCGGAAGTGAGATTAATTTTGCAATAGGGAGGATTGGCAAGTGCTACAGTAGGCAAGGAAATTGGCAGAGGAGGATTCCTGACACAATTTTGAAATAGTTGTTGCCACTCAGCAATTTTAATTATCATCAAAATAAACTTCCTTGTAACATATTTTCTGCTTTAGTATTCTCATATTTGATACCATTAATCAGCAAACTATTATTTAGCTTCGGTTTAGGTGCTGATGCGGGAGTTTCATATTTTAAATTTGGTCGAATAAAAGAAATTCCCTTCCCAGTCAGCGTATCTCCGATAACTAAATCTCCACCTAAACTAGGAATAGGTAATGCCAAGTAGGGAGCGTAAAGCATGAAGTTTAAACTTGCTATTTTTATTAGTAGTGAATCGCATTCCCAGCCTGTCAAACTGATGGCATAATTGGACATTTCCAATGCTAATCTTCCTGTACCAAGTGCTGGTTCATATATATGAAATGGTGCTATTGCAGCAGAACTTTCAACTGCTGTAATAGCCATTGTCCTGGCTGTCCAAGTAGGAGTAGGATAGAATTTAGCTCTCGATTGTCCGTAACGATTAGCAGCTAACAAATGACCGAAGTAATCGAAGGGACAAGAAATCAAAAGCTTCAGTTCCAGTTCTTGAATAAGACGATTGCTCGCACCGTTACATCCCTCTGGCTCATGAGGTAATTTAGCAATACTGGGATGCCCTAGAGCATAAAGTAACCAGTCAGTGAAATAGGGAATAAATCTGGAAGGACTGCCACATCCACCTGTAGGAATAGATTGCAGACAGCTTGAGAGCATCTGTAAAACTTGAGGATGTCCTAAGTCTAAAAAGTCAGTTTGTGGTATTTCTTTAGGTAGCTCTCCAGTTTCCATTGTCCATCGCCATTGCTCCCACCTACCTTGATATTCATCATCTAATTTCAGTAGTTTTGATAATAGCCATCCATGTTTAAAATTTGATTTGAGTACCATTGGTGTTATCTGTAATAAGCATTTGCCAATGGCAGAGGCATTAGCCTCTTAAATCTTGACTTCTGGAATAGCTTCTAAATTGACCATTGACGATAACTCAGGAATGACTATGTTTGATTGTGATTTTTCATCTTGAGGTTTAGTCAGTAGTTTAATTAACCATTTTTCAGTCTGCATCTGCTCCTTTTTATTCCAGCGTACATTTAATCTTTGGGCTGGTTTCACAGGATGTAATGCTAAAATTACGATTTGTATTTGGTTAGGATTAACTGAGTATTGTCTAGCCGTAGTCCACAACTTTACCCGGTCTTGCCAGCTTAAATGTGGATGGCGTATAGCCCATTCATAAAGTCTGGGAATACCTTGTTTAAAGGCTATGTTTGTTAATACTTGAATAAAGTGGTTATCGTCATTAATTGCAAGAGGTGCAATAACTGGATTATCGACTAATAACTTTTTCCGAGATTTAAAAATTTCCGGTGCAAGTTCCTGTATTTGAGAAACCCACTGAGCAATTTGAGGATAGGCATTTAATAAAGGTTCTATAGGAAGTCCTAAAAATAGTTGTCTCATCACCAAAGAGAAGTTATCTGCAACTATAGAGTCAAAGGCAGAGCGATTCGGATGAAATTTTTGATTGGGGAATAAGACTTGTTGCTGTGTTTTAGTAATTTGTTGAATATCGGCAAGATTAATTACTGGCATGGTGGAGAGAATATAACATCTCTCCCATGCAGCGGTAAGCTGCAAATTAATTATACGTACAGCCAAGATACAAGAATTAGCTGTCAATCAAGGACATACACCTATTCGTCAGGCAGTCATTGATTACAGCATATATTTAGACATCGATCAGATTGTTCGGCGGTTGACTGCTATGCACTCAGCGATAGTACGGGTAATATCAGGTAAATAAAGCACATCTAATAAGAACTGTAAAATTACTGCACTAAATCTGAAGCAGTATTGTATTGTCACTTTGGATATTATTCAGTCTATTAGAGCAACAATTAGCGTTAGCCAAAGGCTTTGGCGTACCCTTACAGGGAAGCAAGCTACGCGTAGCGTCTCTAAGAGTTGCCATCGCTCCGTTTTATTTTTATTGCTCTCATTACTTCTTTATTTGTTACAAATGTTGTTTTTCTGCGAAAGGCGATCGCTCTGCAACGTGGTTTGCGCTCATGAGTGTAGGCGTAGCCCGTCAAAGAAGAGGAAAAGGGGCAGGGGGCAGGGAGCAGGGGGGGAAACCCCATAAATAAATTTAGGGGCTTGAAACTCTTTTTGCAGAGGGATTTCAGTATCTTTCTCCCCTGCCCCCTGCCCCCTGCTCCCCTGCCTCTTCGGTCACTATCAGGCTACGCCTACACTCTATATCTTGAGGAAGATATTGTGGATGGAATGTCAATACGATCAATCCTCTACTTCCGGCTCACCAATTGTCTTCTGTGCGCCATGACGAATATGGAGAATTCTCACCGTGGGAACAGGCTGATCTTCAAGAACCGTAAATAGAATACGATAGGTTTGCTTCCCTTGCCCGTAAAGAAGCTGACGAATTTCTTGGCTAAAGAAGGCATCCTCTCGAGCGATTGGACAGCGCCGAGGCATTTCTTGCAGAGAGACGATTGCTTTAATCAGCCCTTGATACCAGAGTTGGGCGCGTTCGTCTGTGGTAAACTGAGAAAAACTTAAGAATGCGGCATCCGCTTCGGCTTTCGCAATGCTAGAGAAATCAATGCGGTACGTCATGCTTCAAGAGACAATCCATATTTCTGATTTTGTTCAGCAATGAAGTCCTCTAAACTCGAAAATTGTCCTTGCTCAAAATCATCAAGCCCACGTTGGATTCCCTTTAAAGCCTCAAAAAAATCTTGATCGTCCAAACTCAGTCCTAAAGTCAGCACCGCTAGCGCCATTTGCGAAATATCTTGTCCAGTACTTTCAGCACGCTGTCGCAGCAGTGCCTCAACTTTCGGTGGCAGATCAAGTGTAATGGACATTGTGAGTTTTCCGAGCGTGATACTGGTTTTATTATAGCGATGTCTACAACGGGCTAATTCTAGATACCTGTAAAATTAAGCTGCAAGCGATGGCAACTCTTAGAGACGCTACGCGTAGCTTGCTTCCCTGTAAGGAAGGGTACGCCAAAGCCAACTCTTGGAGACGCTCCGCGTAGCTTGCAACTCCTGCGGAGTAAGGCTAACGCATATCTTATTAAGACATTAATCGTTCAATGAAAATTATGAACGTTAAGATTAAACAAATTGTGTCCCAAATTCTTATGGAGTTTCTGGGATGAATAGTGGCTTAACTTATGAGCAAGAAACCTTTGTGCAAGATAGTATTCCTGTTAGATTAGGAAAATTGGTAACTAATTTAGCACGGATAAATCAACTTTTCAGTGACTCTACACATGAGGATGTGGTCAAAAGCCTGATTAGAGAGACTATGTATTTTCTTGAGTGGATAGCCCCAGATATAGATATTGACAATGCTTTTGAATTAGCAAATTTAGGAAGGTTTCTTACACGCTGGCTGTAAAACTTAGAACAAGCCTGGAATAACACAGAAGCTAAAAACCAGATTATTCAAGAACTTGGCACTTGGTCAGACAGTGTTTTGCAAATGTTAAAATTACCTGCTGTACAACAATCCTAAGTGATAATGACTCAATCCCAACCTCCATTACCACAACCCAAACTAGAATCTGCTGGTATTACTTCTGACCAGTATTTTGAATTTACTCCAGAAAAACTAGAACTGAGCAACGGATATTTGGGTTATGGTGGACAAGACCAACTTGGGTTTCATTTGTCTGTTCTCACCAACATGGGATTGTTGACAGCAGTTCGACATACAAATTTGTCGCTGTGGCTAGAAGCACTTCTTCGGTGTGGTGAGGGAAAAACTACCGACTGTCAACGCCCAACCAGAAGTAGCAGAAGCAATGCTCAATCGATTTAATCGGGCGATTGCAGACTTGGAGGCAGTGATTGAGTATCTGGGACAATAAAATCTGGAAGTTGAGCGATGTCTACGACGATGCTCTTGTCAAACATCAAGTGCAGCGATGGGCTACGCGATCGCATCTAATAACACTAAACCCAGTTGCTTCAATAAAGCAGTGTTACCATCAGGGCAACCATGTTGAATTATACACTTGGCACAGCCAGTATCGCAATTGCAATCTAGGGCGATCGCTCTAGCAGCACTAGCAAGTTTTGGCAGATGTTTAAACACAGCCTCAGCCGCACCATTACCACCATCACTGGTATCATAGAAATAGCCTGTGTAATCGTTATTTTCCCCTAACTCCTTCACTACTGTAAAATTCACCTGTTTTAGGTCAACTCTAGCCACCAGCTGTAACGCTCTCATAATTTGATGCCCAAAGCTGTGGATAGCAATCAAGGTACTGGAATATTCCCACAACTGTTGATAACCAGGGGGAATCGGTTCTCCACTGCGGGTTAAATTGGTTCTAGTTTCCAAGGCATTGTGCTGGAGGTATTCCCGCGCACTTGAGTTATAGCCGTAGCCATTTTAATTAGGACGCAGCTTGCTTGAGAACGATTTCCATAGCATCACGTAAATTATCAGATTTAAGTAATAGCTTGCGAATTCTGCTTTTTAAAGTCGCCCAACACTTTT
>NZ_JAIVFS010000223.1 GCF_020829645.1 Nostoc mirabile CHAB5784
CCACCGGGGGTCTAGGAAGTGCGCTGTTTCGGTCGCAAGAACCTAACAGTCCTTACCCTTTCGGTTATTTCCCATCCAAGGTGTGTCCGAAACACAAGCTTATATTCCTTGGTGAGATATGACGATGAGAATTTAAAATATCTCTACATCCTGTTCATACACTCAATATTTAATTTTCCTCTTAAGGATTTATAGTTTTTGGCATTGTATAGGGAATACTAAAATTTAGATTCCTTTACGTTACTAGACTGCTTTTAAAGATTATATAAATTGATCCATAATGATCTAGTACACTGCCGCGTAAGTTTAGATAGGGTTATGCTGCCAAAAGCTTCCCCTTAAAAGTCCATTGAAAAGGACGAGCTAACTTTTGGTTAAAGTAGTCAATAAAATTCAAGCCTCTGCTGTTTGAGATCCGCTTGAGAGGAAAAACTGGCTCTACGCAAGAGGAAAGCGTGTGAGAATACTAAACCAAATTTCAACTTGGTTGAGCCAAGAGCAGTGCTTTGGGGTAAAATGAAAAACGATCTTGTGCGCTGGATTGGCTAAAAACTGGGCGCGAGTGCTCATTGATTGGAGAATGCCAGACTTGCCCTTAACACCCAAGGTGTCAAAGGGGATGCCTTCAATGTCGGCAATCCATCGTACCAAGGATTCCGATTGATGGATATTCAAACAGTCCATGACCAAATGCCACTTGCTGGTAGTCGGGTCAGAGGCAATTAAGCGTTGGCAATGCGCCAAGAAATCGGTTTCAGTCCGAGTCGGGTCAATGGTAGGAGCCACAACTTCACCTGTAACAACATCAAAGTTAGCAATTAGGGTTTGGGTGCCATGCCGAATATATTCAAACTCTCGACATTCGACTTTGCCCGGCCGCATCGGTAAACTCTTAAGGGCGCGTTCCGTGGCTTGAATGCCGGTCATTTCATCCTTGCTTTTGGTGCGTTCTCCCTGAATCGCTCGTTGAGGAGCACTCAGGTAATGTTGGCTAATATCTTCGACCTTGACTTCAAACTCTGGGTCATACGGGGGGAAAAAGCCAGTAACGAGACTGGTGCGGTTTGAGTTCTGCTTCCGCTAACCATCGTCCCACCTGGCGGGGGGATATTTGCTCCACAATACCAAGCTTTATTAACTCATCCGCCAGTTCATGAGAACTCCAATGACTGATGGGACGACCGTATTCCATCGGGTCACGGCACGCCATCGCCATGCATTCAACTTGCTGTTCCAGGGTAAATTTTAACGGCGAACCAGGACGTTCGCGATCGCGCAATCGCTCCATCACTGTCTTGGATTGCTCGGTGGTCTCAACCCAATAGCGTCGCCAGTGCCGCGCCATCTTGATACTTATATCGAGCGCTCGAGCAATTTCGGCATTGTTTTGCCCCAGCGCGGCTTTTAGCACAATCCGGGCACGTTGTGCGATTTGCTGCGGCGTACTGGGTCGATTCACTAACTTTTCCAGGGCTTGCTGGTCAGTATCACTCAGGGTGATTGTCAGCGGTTGGCAGGGCATGAGTGGTCAAATTAATCTCGTCATTTATACCCTAACTGAATTTACGCCGCAGTGTACTAGTTAATTGGAACGTCTAGATTGTCAGGGGCGTCGATTCAGCCAGATAAACATTATTAGGAAGTTAAGGGCAATGCGTCGAACAGTATTATTCCTATCAAGATTTGCAATCAGCTTATGGATTGTACTAGTCGTTGCTTTTCTATCCCTGCTAATGCTCAACGCTCCAAGTGTACCTAATTTAACACCTTTTGCTGGCATATCGATCAAAACCCCAAATAGCTCTATCATTGTTCCTCATCTCTACGCGCTACTGCATACGCGACAAACGGCGGCAGCACATCAAAGCCTACAAAGCGAAAGATGCCATGATTAATCGGAAAAAGAATATTGTTGATATCGCCGTTTAAGCCAGTTGGACTATACATGGTTTCTGGTCCACCAGTCGTTAATGACAGCATTGCTTTGCGCCCTTGTAAAACCCCATTGTCATAAAACCGTCCGCCACCGTAAATGATTCCCATTGCAAAGACTCGATCTACCCATCCTTTGAGAATGCCCGGTAAACCAAACCACCATAGAGGAAATTGAAAAATCAACACATTGCACCAAAAAAGCTTATCAATTTCTGCTTGAATATCTGCGCTGAAACTGTGCATTTGAGTAGCGTATTGTTCTTCTTCTTGCTGTTTAAAATAATCTGGATTCTTCACCGTTATAAAATTACGCCGATCTGAAACAGGATCAAAATTCATTCATACAGATCGGATATCTCTACCGAATGTCCCTGTTCGGTTAGGGTTTGATAGGCAACTTTAGTCAAAGCTGCGTTAAAGTTTTGTCCTTCATGGTGCGCGTGAACAATAAAAACTTTCATACACCTCAACAAATATCAACGTCGGCACAACAAAACAGCAGATCCCATCATACTGATAAGCAATGCAGTGATAGGTTTTGACTCTGCAATTGTGGTGGAAAAAACCTGAATAGTTCCATATTGAGCAACAATACTAGCCCTAAGCATACAGCATTGATAGAATTACGTAAACAAAGCCAGTAAAATAACAGAACCTATACCACTGCTGAAGTACACAGCCTGTTAGCTTTGTAGGCGCTCGTGTTTATGAATCCTGAATGTCCATTCGTCGGATTAAGTCATTTTCGATAGTGTAAATATGCTGAACCAGTAGGTCATTGTTTGGTACATGTACTTTAAAAATTGGGTAGAATGAATGGACGATCGCTTGATTGTTCCAAGAAGAACACGGCTAACGGCTAGCTTGCGCTTACTGCCAGTGTTCTCAAATAAAACTCGATCATTCGATGTCAAGATTTAAAGAAAAAGACTCTTCAAAATCTAAAATATGTGTAAATATCAAGTTTTAGTAAGTAATTCAAAAGGATAATTATCCTTTTAATTGATGCACACGTTACGATTCATGTTGCGTGATTCTATAATTGCTTGCATTCGGCTGAAGAATCACCATCACATTTTTAGATACAGGGTCTTATTTTAAGTTTTCCCATAGCAGTAGCTTTTCTAATACCAATTCTGTATAAAGATGCGCCAAATTTATAAAGGAACGAACCGCAGAGACACAGAGAAGCCAGTGCGCCCTTGCGGTTAAGAGACTTGAAGCAACTGGCGCGACACAGAGGAGAAAAAGCAAGGTTAAAAAATTCAGCGCAGCTTCATAAAGAAATGGTATAACATCTGAATTGTCAAGTGAATCTTGACGCAACTTCTCAAACGATCACAACTGATGTAAATGCAACGCCAGGTATCAAATCGGCTTTGAATCAGGGCGAACGCACGGTTTTTCACCAGACCCTTACTGGATAAGGCTCTTGCTCAAAAAACAGGCTAAATTATAAAACGCCCAAACCCAAGTATTAAAGGATTCTTATACTTTAGATGCGTTTACCCTGGGCTTTGGGTAGCCTTTGGAAAATTCTCTATGACTGCGATCGCATCAATTCTCCCTTGCTTTTCCTTAATAAAAATTTTTTATAAAGCGGCTTATTAAACTACTACATCCCAGCAGCAGCGACACCAACTAATTACGGAAATCGCCCAAAAACAAGAACAGCATTTACTGTTACTCACAGCTACTCCTCACAGTGGGATTGAAGAATCTTTTCTCTCACTTTTAGGTTTGCTGAAGCCGGAGTTTTGTTAGAGAAGTTACGCCGGAGTTGGGTAGAGGAATTGGGTGGATTAAGTGAAAAATATTTCATTCTTGACACCAAACCCTTACCAGTACTGGGACTCAAACGTGACAAGCGATATAGTGATAATGCCTGTAATGCCGCCCCTGGTTGGTGTGCTGCCAGGGAAATGCGTTATTTTGGCTACAAGCTAGTTATGCTATCAACTTGGAATGGAATCCCCATTTCTTATGACATCGTACCTGCTAATACAGATGAGGGAATCGCTGCTGATAGTGTTTTAGAGACAGTCAAGTATAGCGATATTTACGCAGATAAAGGCTTCATCTCTGCCGATTGGCAGCAAGCGATGGCTCATCGCACTGGTAATCGCATCTGGACACTGAAGCGCGATAACCAGCATCTTCAACATTCCCATGCTTTGAAGCGCTTTATCAGTCGTGTTCGTCAGCGTGTGGAAGGTGTTTTTCACGAAATTCAAAACACTGGTCGTAAGGAAAGAACGCTTACTCAACAAAACTGTCGATGGCTTTTGTGTTCATATTGCTGCCTTTCATTGCTTCTCACACACTACGTTTATTGCTTCGTCGCCGTTTTGGTATTGATGTTCTCACCTTCGAGTCTCAACCTATTTAATTCACATTAGGCGTAAATTAGCAGATGAAATTGCTACCGCCTGGGGCGATGCTAAAGCATACTGGGCAGCATTTCAACGCGCATTGGCAAGGCTCGATGAAAATAACTCGGCTACTACAATTACCCGTGAACTTTGGACAGTGCCATTACTGCAAAGTCTAGGTTATGAACCTGTATACACTGCAACAGCCGAAGTGGTAGAAGGACAAACCTATGCGATTTCCCACCGTGCGGAATCGGGTGAAAATAAACCACCTATCCACATTATTGGTTGCCGGCTAGAAATCGATAAACGTCCTCCCAGTGGCACACCCAGGTTATCAGCACACGCACTGGTGCAGGAGTATCTTAACAAGACAGAACATCTTTGGGCGATCGCAAAGTCAAAGAATTTGTAGACGCAGAATTAGACAAGGGGCAACTTTGGACTGACCCCCTAGTACAACTCAATCCCAGCTATAAAAGGTATTGAGCCGAGATACGTGTAAGTGCGATTCGTTCTGGAGAAACCCAGTTTCAGGGGGGATTCCAGGCTTTGATAGAGTAACCCTTATTGGGCTGAGTCCGCACTTTAATCCTCTATCGATGACAACTTGATATCCATGTAGGTGAAGTAAGTATCCTAGAAAACCAAGTCCTACCGCCCTGGTGCGGGGTTGAAAGCACGTAAACTAGCAGAAAATGGTAGCCCCTACGGTGGAGACTGACTATCTCTCTTCGTAAAGCGGGGACGAAAGCGGTTAATGGTGATAATTGCTGAAAACACCAGCCGCAAGCAAGAGTTCATGGGGAGAGCAAGCGAAATGTCGTTGAGCCATCGTCATATCTCACCAAGGAATATAAGCTTGTGTTTCGGACACACCTTGGATGGGAAATAACCGAAAGGGTAAGGACTGTTAGGTTCTTGCGACCGAAACAGCGCACTTCCTAGACCCCCGGTGG
>NZ_JAIVFS010000224.1 GCF_020829645.1 Nostoc mirabile CHAB5784
TTGGTGGGTCAGACTTGGCAATCAACGCCTCACTGACATCGAATGAGAGTTATCTTAGGAAACCTAAGACCTAACCTTAATAGGCTCATAGCCATTTAGGGTTAGAACGAATCGCACGCGCCCTGTTTCCAGCTTCGCCTTCCAGAAATCGAGTCTGGTTAGCGTGGGCAGATAAGGAGTCACACCAGAGTCGGGAGATTTGACATCAAAGGGCGGTTGGCGCAAGCCTGCCGTCTAACGGCGAGTCTATGAATGTAGAATCCCCGTCGCTAAAGCGCGGGGAGTGTCAAAGCGCCTCTTCTGTGAAAGTGCGATCGCCATATCTTCTTTTGCTTATTCATTCCGCATTTATGCAACGCCGAATGCGTGAATTTGTATTACACCTCTACCTGTTTTATCTCTACATACGTTGCTTGGTCTATTTCTGTAAACTTTGGCCCAGCAATGAGAACTATAACCATCATTAATATACTCGTCACCATGATGATGCTTACCACGCCGGGATCGTCAAAATTGCTCGTACCGACTAATAATGCTGCGGCAAAATTGCGTTGAGCTGTTCCGACTCCTAGCAATCGTTGGGTATCAATACCAGGCCCACCCAAAAGATAACCGACGCTAAACGAGAAAATAATAAATACCGCACAAACAAAGATTGCACCTGTTTTTAATAAGCCGATGATATCGTTGGTGTGAATTAACAGTCTGACTACTAGACCTAAAAGTAATCCAGTATTAGATAATTTGAATAAAATAGGCTGGATAGTGGGAGCGATCGCAGCAAATTTGGCTTTGATGAATAGTCCAATCACCAATGGGCTAACCATCATCAATAACAAAGGTTTGGCAATTTCCCAGGAGTTGATTTGCACACCTTCCACCACTAAGGGCAATACAATCGGCATATAGAAGATTGTGCCCAGCATGAGCAACATCATGAGTCCCACAGAAAAAGCTACATTGCCCTTGACTATCTGAGCAAGTTTTGGTAAAGCTGGTGGGCCTGACGCTACCGCCATGATCAGTAAACCATCTCTGAGTGGTTCACTTAGATGTACTACTTGCAGTAGTAGATAGACAAACAGTGGCACCAACACAAAATTTGTCAGCAGAGACAATATGACGAGCCTGGGGTTGCGGAGTGGTTCCCAAATCTGTTGTACTGTTAGACCTAAACCTGCACCCAACATAGTGAAAACAATGAATGTGAAGAGTGCGAGTTTGTCGATTACTGCCAAGATTTCATTCATGATTTTAATGGGGATTGGGGACTGGGGATCGGGGATTAGGGATTGGGGATTAGGAGTGTGCAAGGGGTGGGAAGAGTGAAAGGGTGGAAAGCTTTTTTATAATCTCCCCACACTCCCTCATCTCCCCAGTCCCCAATCCCCAGTCCCCATTACCCATTACTTCAACTCAAGGCTGACTTGTTGTAAGTTACCAGTAAAAGCAAAGGGTACTTGGTAGGTGTCAACGACGGGAGTACCTGTGTCTCTCCCGACATCAAAGGTTTCGTCTAGGGCTAAACGGTAAGCGATGGTTTTTTCAACGCGTCCTTCGGCTACCTGTTGATCGTTGATGAATAGTTTGCCGGTTCCGCCTGCACCTACAGCGCCGCCGTCATAATCAAAGTTGAACCGGAGTGTAGATTTACCGGAGGGCAATTTTTCCGGGGATTGGATGATGTAGCGGACAGCATTGGCATAGTTGTAGGCATAGGTAGGCTTGCCATCCTCCAGGAAAAAGCTCCAACCAGCAAAGCGGCCGCCTTGAGTTAAGAGGATACCCTCTGCCCCACTTTCGGGAATTTCTACATTAGCTGTGATGCTGAAGGATCTATTTTTCAGGTCTGGGGCGCTACCTTCTGGGATGCCAACTGCACCAGGATAGTAACTAAAGGTGGTACGTCCGGCGGTGAGACTGGGGCGAGTTTTGACATCAAACCGTTCTAGGGCGCGATCGTCTAATGGTAATACTTTGTGCTTGCGGGCTTCCTTTAAAAACAACTTTTGCAGTTTTTCTAGTTTGTCTGGGTTTTCTGCTGCTAGGTTGTTCGCTTCGCTGAAATCTTCTGCAATGTTATATAGTTCCCACGGATCTGTATCAAAATCACCTTTTACAGTCCGTTCCCAAGGTAAGCGACCATGACGAGCCGCCGCTACCCATCCTTGATCGTAAATGGCTCGGTTGCCTAGCATCTCGAAATACTGAGTTTGACGATGGGAGGGAGTATCAGGATGATCAAAGGTATAAACCAGGCTAGTACCTTCAATTGGTTGCTGTTTGACACCATTAACTTCTTTGGGGGCGGTAATTCCCGCAACTTCTAAAATGGTGGGAGCAATATCAATTACATGATGGAATTGGCTGCGGATACTACCTTGGTCTTTAATACCTTCGCCCCAAGAAATTACCAATGGGTTACGAGTTCCGCCAAAGTGAGAGGCGATTTGCTTTGTCCATTGGAAAGGAGTGTTGACTGCCCAGGCCCAAGCCGCAGGAAAATGGTTGAATGTCTTGGGGCTACCCAAGTCATCATAGGAAGCTAGCAGTTGTGGCAAATTTTCGGGTACACCGTTGAAAAATTTCAACTCATTGACGGTACCTATTAAACCACCTTCTGCACTAGCACCGTTGTCTCCCACAACATAGATGACAAGGGTGTTATCTAGTTCACCGAGTTGGGCAACAGCATCAATTAACCGTCCAATTTCATAATCTGTATGACCTAAAAATCCGGCAAATACTTCTGCCATGTGAGCAGAGAGTTTCTTTTGCTCTGCTGAGAGGGAATCCCAAGCTGGTAGTTCTTGGGGACGGGGAGTAAGTTGGGCATTGGCAGGAATTACACCCAGTTGTTTTTGACGCGCAAAGATTTCTTCGCGTAATTTATCCCACCCTTGGTCAAATTTGCCTTTGTACTTGTCAATCCACGCTTTGGGGGCGTGGTGGGGTGCGTGGGTGGCTCCAGTAGCCAGATAGGTGAAAAAGGGTTTCTCTGGAGCAATGGATTGTTGGTTACGAATCCAGGCGATCGCATGGTCTACTAGGTCAGGAGTCAGGTGATAATCTGGCTTGTTGGCTGGTTTGTCTATTCGCTTGGTATTCTCTACTAAGGCAGGACTCCATTGGTTAGTGTCACCACCAAGAAAACCGTAAAAATACTCAAATCCTAACCCTGTAGGCCAACGATCAAAAGGCCCGGCAGCGCTGGTTTCATAGTCTGGGGTGTTGTGCCATTTACCGAAAGCCGCCGTATTATAGCCATTTTGTCGCAGCACTTCGGCGACGGTGGCAGCACTCTTAGGCAAAATCGCTGTGTAGCCAGGATAACCTGTAGCTAACTCTTCAACTACCCCTGTATTGACTGAATGGTGATTGCGTCCAGTTAACAAAGCTGCCCTGGTAGGTGAACACAGGGCTGTGGTATGGAATTGGTTGTAGCGTAATCCTCTTTGGGCTAGGTGCGTCAAATTCGGAGTTTCCACTGAACCGCCAAATGTACTGGCTTGTCCAAAACCTACATCATCTAAGATCACTAGCAAGACGTTGGGGGCTTTAGCTGGGGCGGTGATTGGTTGAGGAAAATCTGGTTGTGAATCTTTGTAGGTGATACCGATTTTGCCCTTGAACTCTGGTAGAGGAACGGGTAAAACCTTGGATGTGGCTGCTAGGGCGGGGTTATTGACCATCAACAAAGTGATGAGCAAAGATAAAGCGATCGCCTTTGCGATTTCTGAAAACAAATTCCAGGGCTTGTGTTCAAACTTCATTCTTCATCCTTTCTGTAGTCAGGTTTTTAACTAAGCGAAATCCGATATGGGTAGTTCCTGTATCGGGGGCTTGAGATTCTCGCGCTGCTGGGCGGAAGCGGCTGCAATAGTTGATAGCACAAAGATAAGAGCCTCCTTTGATCGTGTGTAGGGCACTTTCTGTGGGTTTGTTGGGGTCATAACTTTGTTCTGGGCCTGTGGGATTTACACTGTGGGTTTTGTGGTTGTGTCCTGGCCTAAACCAATCGGAAGTCAATTCCCAGACATTACCCGTGATGTCGTACAGACCATAACCATTGGGTGGAAAGGAACCAACTGGGGCAACACCTACATAACCATCGTTTTTGGTGTTGAAAAAGGGAAAGATTCCTTGCCAGGTGTTGGCTTTTTTCTCCGAGTACTGATCGCCCCAGGCATAAGTTGCACCGTCTAACCCACCACGGGCAGCGTATTCCCACTGGGCTTCGGTGGGTAGTGATTTTCCTGCCCATTGGGCATAAGCTGCGGCATCTTCGTAGGCAATGTGAACGACTGGATAGTTTTCTTGACCAGCGATGGCACTTTCGGGCCCAAAGGGATGTTGCCAATTTGCCCCAGTCTGCCAATGCCACCAACTCAACAGCTTTGCTCCTGGTTTTGCCATCTCAAACACCACCGAACCTGGTAATCTCTGCTCATCTGGCAAGTCGGGAAACTGTTCCTTGGGTAAAGCCCTCTCTGCAAGTGTCACATACCCTGTTGCTTTGACAAATGCTGCAAACTGTGTATTTGTCACCTCATATTTATCGATACAAAAGGAACTAACTGTTACTTCTTGGCCCGAGAGTTCTTCTATCAAACCAGAATTATCTGATCCCATCGTGAATGTCCCTGCTGGAATCATTGCCATTTCTTGTGGACAGGGATTTACGGTAACGGCAAAGGCAGGAGGAATGATTAACAAGAGTACGATCGCTACTCCCGTAATCAACAACAATCTTAAAAAAGTTTTCCCTGACTTAGACATTCTGAAAACTACCCCCTCGGTAGGCTGATCGCTTTTTATCAACAAGATGCAAAGTTACTCAAAGTGGTGTTTAATGCTAATAAAAGTAAGTCAAAATTCAAACTTAATTTTGCTAAAATACTTACTATCTAAAGCTTACAGAGAATTGATAAGCTCATTAAAAATCGAGATATATTAACCTTTAATAAAAATAATTTAGTTAATTTTCTCTCTAATACTTGGTCTGAACTGTGTTTAAAAACTTTAGTTGCTCCAAAACCACTGTAGACCGATAAGTATACCGTATTAAGCGCAATAGTGAAATGGGTTTAAAAATTCCTGTTCGGCAATATTTCTATATAGCAACCGTCTAGCCCATTAGGACATAGACTATAAGTATTATCATGACCGACTCTCGCCTGATTTACTATGGCTAAACCTTACAGTTACGATTTCCGCTCTTATGGTGATCCAATCCATCGA
>NZ_JAIVFS010000225.1 GCF_020829645.1 Nostoc mirabile CHAB5784
TTTAGGAACATGCTCTTGTCCCCTCTCCCTTTCGGGTTTAGGTAAGTTGTTCGCCTTGGAGTCGATTACCCCGAACTCCAGCCAACTAGGTTGGCAATTCAATCAGTGCGTACCACGGCGCACCCTTACAAAGCATCCGGCTCAAGCAAGTCATAAACTATGTTAGCCTGTGTCTAACATCTGTCAGTGCGGCTACTTAGATATTGAAAACCCGCTATCCAGGTACAGTCAAAGCCTATGAACGTGGGGTTTCGTACCTCAATCCAACCTACGCGATCAGCGACCACACTATAACTTACTGAAAATCCACATCTTACCACCCTGTAGAGTTCTACTTCTTAAACCCAATCTGTCATCTGGACTAGAGTTATATTTAAATAGTTGGAATATGTCGGAAACAATTGATGTGTTATCGCTATAGTAGCTGTGACCCACGAAATCGTTACGACGATTTGAAGCATCAAGAGTTTCGACAGGGTTAACGATAACGACATCATTTTCATCCTCAAACTTTCCTGCTCGGGGATAACTACCATGCAAAAACTCAGAAAGTCTCACTGCAACATCATGTTTGGATGTGTATAGTGTGTATCGAGCAGCATTAGATGGAAAGGATGCTGCTTGATTTTTAAAGGTATCAGCATCGACATCTGGGGCTGCAAAGACAACTTGACCAAGCTTACTTTTGGTTTGGACGTTAATAATTTGCGTCAAAGTCTCCGTCAAGATGCGATTACCCATGCTATGAGCGACGAGATGTATCGTATCCAACTTCAGTTCATTAAGGCAGAACTCTAGAAAACTCTCAAAATGTCGAAGTTGCTGTGACCATCTGACATTTTCTTCGTCGGCTGGATAACCCAGAAAACGACCAGTGGATGTCCAACTAAATAACAAAGGTAGTCCTTTGAAAGCAAGATCATAGGCAAGTTGACCTGTCCGTAGTAGCGCTGCCTTGAACGTTACGTTATAACCATGTACGAACACCATTCCCTCTCGCTGTTGTCCGTCGCTGAATGCTTTATTGGCTTGTGCTGAAAACTCTGACTGAGATAGTTTAGTGAGTGAATAGATTGTCATATCCTTATCTATATCCTCGGATCTCCAAAATGGTGGTTGATTAAGACTTCCCATACGGCGATCAAGAGGAATAGATACTTCAGCTACTCCATAATTAAGAGAGCCATCACCACGGCGTTCAGTAAACTGTTGGTCTAACTTTTTTGAGCTATCGTAGTGACGAGGAGTGGCGAAATATACTGGGATAATTTCGTATCCGTACAAATCTACCCCAGTATTTGGAGCTACGCGAGTTTCTAAGCTCTCTAGGTTTTCGGATGGGCTAAATAATTCTTGACTAAATAATTCTTGATATTTTGCTTCAAGAAGTTCAAATACTTGTTTGTACTTTTCAAACTTCTCAAGAATTTCCTGTGCAACCTGATCATTGGTTTTGTTGGCTGCATCTGTCTTTAAAGACTCAAATAAATCTGTTTCAAATGATTCCCATCGCTCATTAAGTAGTTCAGGCAACTTGTGCCAAATAGCAAACATCGCCTCGATAACTCTCTTTGAGTTTAAACTTGTCATTGCATCTCCCAGTATTTCACTATGTATTGATATTGACATTAACTCAAGTCGATATTCTGGCTCCTAAGAGATGCAAATATCTTGTCAACTGGAATTCCCTGGTTCACCTCTCCAGTTAATCTTTGCAACCCACCAGCATGATGTAAGGCAACTAAATTCCAATTTGCGTCAAAACAAGGAGAACCTGAAGATCCTCGGTCTGTATTGGTAACATATTGAATTCGGTTCCTCTCGTTTTCTATTTTCGAGACGCGATCGACTGCAATTCCCATTGGTTTACCACCTGGATGTTGGATTATAAATAGTGGCATTTGCTCTCTTACCAAAATTTCATCTAACATAGCGATATGCCCTCGTTTTGCCATGTTGCTATCTTGAGGTCGGTTCTCCAGACCACCTACTGCTGCTTCTGCTGCTTTTTTTTCTAGTCTCAATAATGCATAATCAAGTTCTTCTTTAGGACTGTGAGCTACCAGCCAGGAAGATTGATCTAACAAATATGTGATGCCATCTTGTTCTTGATTTGTATCTAACTCGGCAAAAAAACCAAAATGAGCGGAAATCGAATCTGATTTTATTGCTTTTGGCTTTCCGTCTATGTCAATAAAATGGTTGACTACATGCCAGTTGGTCAAAACAAGATTGTCGCCAATCAAGAATCCGGTACCATTTGGAATTGATTCGGAATTCTCATCTTTCTTCAATTTAATCAAACAAACTTGGTTCTCTATTTTTCCAAGCTTTGACCGCCACTCCACTAAATTGAGGATTCCCGTCTCTTGACGGATGATTGATTCGAGATCAAAATTTGGTATTTCTGGGGGAATGACTTTTGCAGCCAGCCCAACTTCCATCGAATACGAGTAAAGTTCTTGATCATTAGGACGCCATTGGCGCATCCCCATAACCACATTAGCTAGTCTTTTCTGTCGCTCAAAGTAAGCCAATGTAGCCTGAAAAAACTCAAGTCCAGCATTGGAAGCCCTGATGTCTTGGGGCTTAGTCTCCATGTAAAAGGTAATAAATCTTTCAAGTTCATCTATACTGAAAGCAAAACGGATGATTTTCTCTAAAGCGTTCTTGTTTTTCTTGATTTCCTCTTCAGCATTACTTAGTAATTTTGTTGCATTAATCACGTTTTGTGATTCACAATACTTAATGATCCGATTTTCGCTATCCAAAGCATCTGATTCAGTAGAAAGCGGTGTTCCTTCATGAAGAGATGTAGGAATTGGATCACCATATGTTTTCTTCAAAAATGCAATATATCCCACATTATCTTTGACATAGGTTTCATCAATTAATTTATATTTAATAATTAAATTTGAGATAGAATTGGCCTTCTCAAATCCTATATCATTTTCATAGTCATTTAGTACATATTCCAATAGTGCACCTAGTGGATGGTGAGTTTGATTTTTTCGTCCATTCCACCTGTAGCCATAGTTTTCAAGGTTTAGAATAATAGCAGATGCTGCAATCTTGGCATCTTCACCATTAGCATTTGGTGGACTAAAATCTTCTAGTCCTGCCCCCCGGAGAAACCCTCTGCGGAAAGAGAATATTAATTATATCGGTTTTCGACAGAAAATTTAAAAGGAAAGAGTATAGGCTCTTACGGTCTTGAAAAAATCTATTATTATGAAGAATTGCTATCAACTCACGTCGCTCTTTTATAGACAAAAACCCATCTCGATACGATTGAGGTTCACTCTCCTCTATTGAGGAACCTGACGGAGAATCAGAGAAGTATTTATTGATCATTCTTTTTACATTATTTTTGTCCTTTTCTATTGAATCTTCTTCTGTAGAATTTAGTGGAGGAATACCTGGTAGCGCCTCAAGAAAAGGTCTTATCCCACCATATTTCTCATCTCTATCAAATAAATTAATAGTTATTACGGAAGCTATTCTTTCAGAATTGTAGATTGCCTTATTATTGATACCTTTAAAGTACTCCAGTAAAGATGGATTTACGTATGTTATGAGCGCTTTCAGTTTCAATTCCGGATCTTTCACATCAACAAATATTTTTTCAACAATGTTTTGAAGAGCTATTAGTTCTCCACAGAGGCTAGGCGGTTCTTCCAAACCCAAACAATACTTTAGTTTTTTTAGTATAATGATATCTAAACTTTCCTTAAAGGAATTGTCCTTAGCAACAACTTTCATTAAAGTAAGTCGAAATTTTTCTAGCTCGTCAATCGAACTAAAGGCTCTTTTCTTAAAAGTGATTCCAAACCTTAATCCTGAATCAAGTAAACTTTGAATAGAAGGAAGAAGAGGTTCAGGAGGGTGAAGATATATTATAATTGTTTTTTTTTGCATCATTTCAAACAATTCGAGAGAGATTATTTCCTTGGCTTTCTTAAGATCATTGGAAGGCAATCTAACCAATAAGCGCTCCTTATCCTTATCATTCTCATGATATAATTGAGTGCAAATATACTTATCCTTGTCATTGGTGAATTCATAGTCTTTCACTTTAAAGTGTAAATCGGGCAGACCTAAACTTTGTAGTTTATTGTATTTTGTGCGAAGAGACACATCTTTGTTCATTTCATGTTTTCCTCTGTTTTTTTGCTTCCCCCTTTTCTATCTGTCCCGACTTCCTTGCTCTCAAATCTCTCAACAAATGGCTCAGTTATTGCTTCAATCATGTTTATATTTATTTTTCCTTTTACAGATTTGGAGGAGCCTCGTTTATTATAATTTGAGGCTCTTGGAATTTTGAAATCTTCGTCTGCTTTTAATTGCAGTTCCTCTAGATTCTTCAATTCCAATATCCGCTTAATTTTATTCCAACTGTCAATCTTGATGACCTGTAGGTCTGTTTCTTCTTCAAGCCAAACAATCTTGTCAAGATTTTTAAGTGATGGAAATTGCTTTGAAGCAACAAAAACAAATAAAGGTTTAACATAAGAAGAATATTTGTCCCTCTCTTCTTCGTTCTGGAAAAATCTGGTTAAAGTCCAAGAGGCAGTAAGAAGAGAAAATATTGCTGCTTCAGATGTAACTTTAGCGGTACTAGCTATCATTACCTCAACAGCAAATGAACGCTTTCTTTCTTGGGCAAGAAATTTAACGTCAGTCAGAAGGGGGTCAATCCCTATATCGTTCGTTCTAAACGACGAATTCACATCATACCCACTCACCTCAAAGAGTTTTTCGACAGCAGCCATAGCTCTTTCTTGTAATATTTTTGGTATTAGCAAGTTGTATCTTGCTAATGGATAACTTATCTTTATAAGAGCTAGCAATGAGCAGAAAGTAAGCCACGAACTTGTTGAATATATGCCTATGAGCCTAACGTAAGCAAAAATTAGGAAAACAAAGATACCTACTATGCATAACTGGGCTACCTGCTCAGAACCGGATCTATTATCAGCTATTTGAGGATACAGATATAGTTGCTTCACGAGTAAGTCAGTAACGAAGTGGATTGTTCTATATTCATAGACAATAGACATCTCCAAAATAGTAACATTCTCTGGTAAAAGAACATCAAAGAGCTTTTTTAGCACAGAAATATGAGCGATATACTGAATCACATTAAGGCGAATCCTCAAGAAACGAAGCGATTAATTGGT
>NZ_JAIVFS010000226.1 GCF_020829645.1 Nostoc mirabile CHAB5784
CATCCACCAAAACCTCAAAAATTAGATGAAAAGCAAGAAGCATTTTTGATTGCAACGGCTTGTTCTAATCCGCCAGAAGGGAGAGTGCGTTGGACAATGCAATTATTAGCGGATTACTTAGTAAACCTTGGGATAATAGATTCAATTTCCGACGAAACAATACGTCAAACTCTAAAAAAAACGAAATTAAACCGTGACACTGTGCGGTCTACTAGAGTTGCTAATTTATTTCTCCCGCCGATACGGACTAGCAAATCGTGGTCAGTAAGCCAAGCTGTAACTGTGAGTAAATCAGTGGATTTACCAGAGTAATGAAGGCGCTGGACGGCTTGATAGATATCTTTATGGGCGCTAATGTAAAAGGCTTCGGGAATTAAGCGATCGCTCACCCTACCGATTGCTTCTGGGTCAAGCATGATACCGCCTAAAATCGCCTCTTCCGCTTCGATGTTTTGGGGTGGCAGTTTATCAATCATGTGTCACCGCCAGTATCAAGAGCGAGATTTTGCCTTTGCGACTCGAACCAAGCTCTTTGAGCCTGTCGCTGCCGTTCTTCAAGTTCTCGACGGAATTCGTCTCGAGCATTTTTTGTTTCAGTTTTTTTGGCTTGTACCTGTTTTGAAGCCAGATATTTTTCGTAATAAACTTCCCAGCGATTCCTTCCGGCTTTGTTCTTGTGAGCTAACCAAGCCTCAATGTCATTCACTGGCTGGCTAAGATTTTTGGTTTTTTCCTCACAAAATTTCCAAAAATTCGCTCGCTCCTCTTCCGAGAGAGTCTTAATAAAGTCTGAATAAGTCTTATAAGTCTTAGGACTTGAAGATTGGCTCTGGGTAGGGCTTTTGGAACTCGGTTGTTGCGTAGCGATCGCGTCTGTTGCGTCATGATCACGCTTGTTGCGTAGCGATCGCGCTTGTTGCGGTGAGGCAACAGTGTTGTCTGTAGGCAACATTGTTGTCTCATCGCAACAATGAAGCCCCCCAGCTAAAATTTTGACTTTGACTTTCAGTAATTCAAGGTCAATGAATCCCTTGTCATCTAAGGCTTTGAGAGCGCGGCTAACTGTAGAGCGATGTACTTCTTTATTCTCTGTTGACAGTTGCCTAGCTATCCCGGAAACAGACAACTCAACCCCGTCGCCATAAGGGTCGAGAGTGCGAATGTAGTACAGCACATCTTTCTGTGCTGGCGTTAATTCTCGGCAGGCTTTCAGCCATTCGTCGTGCTGGAGTGGGTAAAACTTACCTTGAATTTTTGAACTGTTTTGTGTCATAATCACCTTAATAAGCAAGAAAAATTCCCAGCCCCTGTCCCCCCAGACAAGGGCTAACTTTTTAAATACCAGCCATTTGACACACAGCAATAGAGAGCAAAGCGATTAGCAACTTCAGGCGTTACTTGATGTATGGCGAAATTCTCTTAACTTGCGCCCTCAAAAGTGTCGCCAAAGCAAGTATTAGCCGAAGTTCTGCTCTACTGAAGAAAAGCTGATCTTATGTTTTCAGTCAGAACTGCTGTTGGCTTAATTTGAAAAGAGTAAGTCCCTTGTTATCATTGAATTATCCATATCTTTAAAAATCCTAATAGAGTTCTCTCTAAATATCGCATACTATAACAACTAACTAATCCTATAATTAGCTAGCAATGCAAAATTTTGTAACAGAGGAAACTTCTCTTTACCAGCAACTATTTGACGAGATGTTCGATAGATTCAACCTTTCGGCAAAGGTTGTAGCCAAGCAAGCTGGAGTTTCAGAGGTGCTAATTTCCAGATTTCGTAAGGGAAAGGCTGACTTGGGAACTAGAAAGTTTCTAGCATTGTTAGGGGCTATTCCCATAGAAGCACGGGAGTGGTATTTGTCTCAGCTGCTTGGGACAAAGCCAGGTGTAAGCCTGCAAAAGCTTGTATCTGCGGCCTCTGCTATAGAAAGAGTTGAAATCATCAATTTAATTGCCCATTCTTTCCTAGAAGATCGCAAAACTACTGGGACAAGTGAATTGATATCATCAGCAGTATGATCCATAGTAATTCCATGATATTAGTGAACAGAAGGGATGCCACATACGCCCATCAACGCATTGCGATCGCCCTACTGATTCACCTGCCCAGTCTTCTCCACTGTAGTGAAGAATTGCACTGAACAGCACAGAATCTCTTACTCCAGAACCCCCACCCTTAGCTGGATCACACTCATTACCCTGGAATTTGGTAGGGGTAATACCATCACAGCGCTTAGTCAAAGTCCAGGCAAGTTTGCGGAGTAAATCTCAATTTATCGTCAGTGTTCACATTAGCTACGCCAATATCAAAAATTATTCTACTTTCTTTTTCAACATCTTCTAAGCTCGACTTTATCCGAAATTAAGAACTCTGCTTTCCTTATCTGGCAAAAATCCTGGTTTTTTGGCAAATACTTTTTCCATGTCGCTGATTCGCGCTCAAGTCCAAAAACTAAAACTAGCGTCTTGCAATGGTTCCAGCGTCGAGTTTTGGGTTTCGTAAAAATGGATAAAGTCGAGCTAAGAATTCACTTTCATAATTCGTCGCTTAAGCAGGGCACACCCAGCGTTGATTATTTCTGTTACCTCGGATTTCTATAGTGCCATTTGAAAAAAAATTCATAGAATCACCGTTTGGTACGGTAATCCGAGTCGCATTAGAATCATGTGTTATTCCAGTTGTTCTGGTATCCAGTTTCTGTGCAAGAGCTAGAGCATTGTTAGCAGTGCCTTGGGCGTTATTAGCCCTGTTTACCGCATCATTAGCAGTGCCTTGGGCGTTATTAGCCCTGTTTACCGCATCATTAGCAGTGCCTTGGGCGTTATTAGCCCTGTTTACCGCATCATTAGCAGTGTCTTGGGCGTTATTAGCCCTGTTTACCGCATCATTGGCTGTAGATTGTGCAGAGGTTATATTTGTATCATGACTGCTTAGAGTACCATCATGAGAACTGAGTCGAATACGACTGGCTTCAGCACCTCGACGCATTGCCGCTTGCGATAGGGCTTTCTTAGCTTCTAAGTTAAATTGTGCTGATTTCACTTTAGATTGGGCAGCTTGCTGCCGTTTCTCTGAAGCTTTGAGGGAGTTTTCTTGAGCACCTTGAAGATTTGTTGCTCTCAGTTTTGCTAAATTAGCCACTTTATTTAACAGAGTAGCTTTCGATACTCCGAGATCCGCAGCTTTATAAAGTAACCCTACACGCTCTAACTCTTTCTCCATATTTTCTAGAGCTGCTTTGGCATTGGCTTCGCTCAACTGTGCAGTGGTTACATCAAGTTGCTTTATCTCAAGATCAATATCATTATTAGGCAGTTTCTGAGTCTGTAAATCATTCAATTTGAGCAACAGTTCGTTGCGCTGCGTATTGCCATCTCCTTTCAACCAAGGCAATAAGCTCTTGTTGAACTTATCAATACAAGTTTGGAGATATGTCACGCTTTGCTGGGCAGCATCACGGGCAGATTGAGGCGGAGATGCATTTTTGTCAACAGCAGTAATTTCCTCGATTCGTCTGTCTAATTCTTTCTGCCACGGATCGAGGTGAACCTGAAGTTTGCCTCGAATAATTTCTGGATTGAGTAAGGAAGACTCTAAATTTGCTATAACTTCCGCTTGACTTTGAACATCAGGAAACAGTTCTTTAACCAAGCTCTCTGCTTCTTTTTGTACAACTTCATTCCACCACTGCTGTTTGTCTCGCTTGTTGCGAATCCAGGTGGCGATCGCATCTTGACGGAAATTCGCTGCTTCTTGTCCAACTTTGGTAATTACTAGTTTCGCAAAACGTTCAGCAGCTTCTTTGAGTCCTTCTTCAGTTTGTAAGTCTTCTACTTTTTTACCGATCGCTTGACTGAGGGCTTTGATTTCTTCAATGTTACCCTTAGTATTATTAAATAAGTTATCGCTAAGATGGTTAAGAAAATCGCGAGGACTATCATACTGAATCGCTTTAAGAGTCGTCCCTAGTTGACCTAAGTTGGGGATATCTTTCTTCAGATCACCATAGGATTTTTCTAAGAGTCCAGTAAGTACAGGAATTTCTTGAAGATCGAGAACAACGATCGCATCTTTAACCAGTTGTTCATCCAAAATCTTCGGTAGGCTGTCGAGCAGAGGCTCTAAGCTAGAATCCAATTGATTAAAAAATTGGTTAAGCTGATCTGCTCCTTTTGACCCTAATGTATTTAACTCTTTTTCGAGATCGACCCCAGCAGCTTGAGCAATGGCAAATCCATTATCAATTAAGCCGACTAAAATTTCTTCTGGGGCTTTGTTGTCCATAATACCAGTAGCGAATTCGCCAATCGCACCTCCTATTTCTGCGCCCAGTGCTGCTCCAGCAGGACCGCCATAAATTGATCCCACAACTGCCCCGACAAAACGGCAGATGCCGCCAATTAGCTTACGACGTTTTTCCTTTTTCTTGCATTCTGCCTCTGCATCTTGAGCTTTTTTGAGTTCAACTCTGGCTGTTTCTAAATTCTCATTTAGCTGCTTGATCAAGGTGGCTTCTATCTTGTAAGCCATTGCCCCAATCTGTCCATTGGCAGTTATTTCAGTACCATTGATCGTGACTTTAGTCGGCTTTTCAAGCAAACTCTTCAATAAGTCGATTTCTCTGACAATAGCCTTTCTAGCTATTTTGACTTTTTCTGATTCTTTAAGAGCTTTGTCTCGAACCGTTTTGGCAATCTCTACATCTCTCTCTTTAATGTCAATTTCGCCTTTAACTTGGCGTTCACGAATTCCTTCAGCATCTCGTTCTAGCTTGGCAATCTCCTCATCTAGTTTGCTGACCTCTACAAGAACACTTTGACGTTCAACTTCTACCTCCGCCGCTTCATAAAGCATTTGGTTGGCAAAAACTTCAAACTGAGTGGCTAAGGATTCAAACTCCGCCACTTCTAAATCCGCCTCGGCTTCTCGAACCTCAGCGATCGCTGCCAGCATTTGTTGCCGATAATCGGCTGTGTTCAGTAGCAAAGGTTGTTTGAGCAGGTTGCTAATCTGACTTTTCCCGTTAAGTCTGTTTTGCAAGCTGCCAACCTTCACAGAGGTCGTGTAATTTTAACCAACCTCGCCACAGTACCTGGATACCAATTGGTGTTTTGCTTCGATGTTCTAGGTAGCCG
>NZ_JAIVFS010000227.1 GCF_020829645.1 Nostoc mirabile CHAB5784
AAGCAAATGCTCTCGCTCAACAAGCAAATGCTCTCGCTCAACAAGCAAATGCTCTCGCTCAACAAGCAAATGCTCTCGCTCAACAAGCAAATGCTCTCGCTCAACAAGCAAATGCTCTCGCTCAACCAGCAAATGCTCTCGCTCAACAAGCAAATGCTCTCGCTCAACCTGACTTTTCACCGGATGTGGAAAAGGGGATAGACTTTTGCAAGAGGTCTAATGACTTCAAAATATTAATATTTATAGTTTTTAATAACTTCAGGCTAAACTGAGACTACATACTCAGTATTTTAAGTGTAAAAATTGTATTTAAATATATTTATATTTAGTCTGATAAACTTGTGATGATCATTTCCTGGATGCTACCTTCTACAAGGTGACACAGGATTTGGAGCAGTTTTTTTAACCATGAAGGGTAGACACAAAGTAGCTTATAGTTTGACATCACTGATCAGTCTCAATTTCATATCTACCTTAGTTGCATTTGATGGTGCGATGGCTGCGCCAACGTCTTCTCTACGAGACGCTACGCGAACGACGATCGCAGCGCCAACGTCAAAGGCGATCGCCACAGTACCGAGAACCCCAGATAAAAGTGTCAACTGCGAAATTTTAGTTGCAGGTGGTGGACTTTCTGGTGTCGCCACAGCTTACGAGGGGTTACTAGCCGGACGAACGGTTTGCCTCACAGAAATTACTGACTGGCTGGGAGGACAAATTTCTTCTCAAGGGACATCTGCGTTAGACGAACGGCCAACTCAGCGTGCCCTAAAATTCTATTCTCGCGGCTACCTAGAATTGCGAAACCGGATTGGGCGCAAATACGGTGAACTTAACCCCGGTGACTGTTGGGTAAGTGACTCCTGCTTTCTTCCCCGCGATGCTCACGCCATTTTGGCCCAGATGCTCAAAGATGCCGAGAAGCAAGGCAAAGGGAAGTTGCAATGGTTTCCCAACACGGTAATTAAGGATTTGGAAATCGCTACTGATGGCAAAATAATTAATGGTGCGATCGCTATCCAACATCAACCAGCAAAAGGCGCACCACCCCTCAATACCTTTACTTTATCTCAAAGTATTGAAGATTCTTATAGCTACGAAAACTCATCTCGATTTACCAAAACTATTCTCCGTTTCCTTCCTAAGGCAGATAAAGGGGATGCTCCTAAGTGGTATGTCGTAGATGCAAGCGAAACTGGAGAAATTATTGCACTTGCTGATGTCCCCTACCGATTGGGTATTGATGCCCGTTCTTACCTAGAACCTTCTGCGTCTAGCACCAACAATGATCCTTATTGCCCTCAAGGCTTTACCTACACTTTTGCAATGGAGGCAACTAAGGAAGCGCAACCGCAGACGATGCCCCCATTCTATTTACAATACGCACCATATTTTAGCTATGAATTAAAGCGACTGGCTAACTTTGACTTAGTTTTCACCTATCGTCGCATTTGGAGTCCAAATAAAGGGAAACCAGTAAAATTCGGCGGTGTCAGTTTTACTGCTGCTACACCAGGGGATATTTCCATGCAAAACTGGACTTGGGGTAACGACTACCGCCCCGGAACAGCTAAGGATAACTTAGTTTACAGTCGCCAACAGTTACAAGGCACTGGGCAATTAAAACCAGGTGGTTGGATGGGAGGACTGCGAACAGAAACCCTCCGCAATGCTGAAGAAAATGCCCTCTCATTTTATTATTGGTTGGTAGCTGGGACTACAGATTCCCAGTTGGGGGAAGGTGTAAAACAGCAGCAAACTAATAACCGCTTTGTTTCCGGGTTAAATTCCCCAATGGGGACAGTGCATGGCTTATCGAAATATCCCTATATGCGCGAAGGACGGCGCATCATTGGACGCCCCAGTTGGGGACAACCTGGTGGCTTTGGTATTTGGGAAATTGATATTTCTCGCCGAGATTACAATGATCAGTATTACTCCCAGATGCCAGCAGATATGTATCGGAGGCTACGAGCAGCGCTTGCAGGTTTGGAAGCAGTATCAGTAATTGAAGGTAAAGTCTCACCAGAAAAAGCAATGCGACGGACTCGTTCTACCATCTTCCCCGATGCTGTGGGTATTGGTCACTACGCTATAGATTTCCATCCTTGTATGGTGAATAGTCCCCCAGAAGCTCCTGGTAATACAGAACGTCCAGGTGAAAGGCGTGGTGCAGGTCTTGCTTATCCCTTCCAAATTGCTCTGAGGGCAATGATTCCCCAGAAAATTGATAATTTACTGGTAGGAGGCAAAAGCATTGCTACTAGTCATATTGCTGCTGCTGCCTATCGAGTCCATTCCTTTGAATGGTCGTCTGGCGCAGCTGCGGGAACTGTTGCTAGTTTTGCCATCAAAAATGCGATCGCACCCTACCAACTAGTCGATGACTTACCCAAACAAGAGCCACAACTGGAAGCACTTAAACGGCTTTTGCAACAAAATGGCAACCCCACAGCCTTCCCCGATACATCCATTTTTAACGAAAACTGGGATAATTGGCGGTAGATAGTCATTGGTCATTGGTCATTAGTCATTAGTCATTGGTCATTGGTCACTTGTACTGAGCGAACGCGAGTGCGTCTCCAAGAGTTGCCGTAAAGCCTGCGGCATAGCTACGCTTAGGGCGCAGCTTAAGAAGAGAAGTATTGGTCATTTGTTAAGGACAACGAACAACGGACAAATGACCAATGACAATGGACTAAACTAATTGTTTGTAGTGTAGTTTTGTAAAATTATCTTGCTTAATTGTTCTATGGTTATGACACTTTCAGCAGATGTTTACGGGATGGCCACAGCACCAACTAAAGCTCCTGAACGGTCTAATCAAGTTACCCGTAAGACTTATCCGAATTACAAAGTGATTGTATTAAACGATGATTTTAATACATTCCAACATGTGAGTGAATGTTTGATGAAATATATTCCAGGGATGACTGGCGATCGCGCATGGGATCTAACTAATCAGGTACACTATGAAGGTCAAGCGATCGTCTGGGTCGGGCCCCAAGAACCTGCGGAACTCTATCACCAGCAGCTGCATCGAGCAGGTTTGACAATGGCACCTCTAGAAGCAGCTTAATTATCATGGGCAAACCCACCGTAGATTCCCTCCGAACGGCTTCGCAAAAAGCTGGCAGACTGGTTTGGAATCACTCGACCCACCTTTCTGGTCTAATTCCCATTTTAGAACGTCTTTGTCAGCAGGATAGCATCCAAACCGTGACACCTGGCGTGATTGGGCAAGCAAAAGGCCATTGTCCAAAAATGCAACTGCGCGTTTCAGTACCGATTCGCGGCGGCTATAAAGTAATTGCACGGCAGGGAAAGACGGTACAAGAGGTCTTTATTTTAACCCCTTTGGCGCAGTCAGAATTGGAAACGGCATTAGCGATCGCTATGAAGAAATCTTAATCATGCCCAATTCCCAATTCCCCCATGCCCCATGCCTCATGACTATTCTTCAACACGGTGTACTGCAAATTTGTGTAGTGGCAGACTAACAATGCAAGAAAAAGTTAAGAAATATGACAGAGCCGTAGTTATTCTCAAAGTCATGAGTACAGATTCCCAGTCGGGTAAAACTATTTTTTCTATACCAAAGGCTACACAGTAAACTAGCCAGTAAGTAAAGCTCATTCTAAATAGAATCCGCTCTGTTTCTTCTACATCATTTTTTTGCTGCTTACTGTCCCACAGTAACACCAGCCCAACAATGCAAGCTACAAAGGAAACAGCAACTACAAATTCGTGACAAAATATATTTAACGAATGCATTTGTGTTTATCCCCACATTTTTCAGTTGAAGATCAGTCTAAAGGAATATTCATTGTAGAAATACAAAATATTTACAAACCTCAATAGAATCATGCACTTTCTGTAAACAAATGCAACATAAATTGTTGTTTTGCAAATCTAAATATTTTTAATAAAAATTAAATATTTCTGTTAAGTAAGCGTTTAAGAATTAGAGATTACTAATTGGTTTAGATTTTGGACACAAAAAAGCTGCGTATTTTTTACGCAAATCAAAAAATACATCACAAATTACCTTAGTTAGTTTTTGAACTAAAGGAAATGATAATATTTACCTAAAAACGTTTTGTCGTTGATATTACTATGCCTTGGGAAACTTAAAGCCCAAACGGTAAAGTACTCGTTGATGTCATCCAGCACTTAGCGTCGCACACATCATAGTTAGGTTAGCTAATTGCTGGATAAATTGAGCGTGTTCAATAACCTGACAAATTTTAACAATTGTCTCCTGATGTTTCACAAGCGCCAATACTCACCCATCGGCTAGAACCATCTTCCCAATGTTCTTTCTTCCAAATGGGGGCTTCGTGTTTGAGGGTATCAATAGCATACTGGCAAGCTTCAAACGCCTCACTGCGATGAGGACAACCTACTGCGACTAAAACGCTAATTTCTCCAACTTGCAAACGTCCAGTGCGATGATGAATCACTACCCGATTCACATCAGGGGTAGATAAGCGAATATCAGCAGCAATTTGATAAAATATCCGCAATGCCATAGGTTCGTAAGCTTGATACTCTAGAGCAATTACAGGTTTCCCATCAGTTTGATTGCGAACTACGCCACTCATTATAACCACAGCACCGTTGGCTGGATCGTCAGATTTGGCATAGATTTCTTCAAGAGACAATGGTGCAAAGCTAATAGCAAAACTATCTTCGGCTCTTGGTTTAACAGCAGAGGTAAGTGTAGTCGTCATAACTGCGATCGTATTATGTAGGCTTTTTCTATTGTCCCTGAACAAAACACTGCTGGTGTATGTTTAGTTGCTCTTGCTATAGCGAAAAAACCTCTCATATTATGTCCGCATAATTAGTTATGATTCCCACAGTCATTGCACCCCACCCCGCCAATCGTCGCTTTGTCTCCCCTCCTGCTTGCGGGGAGGCAGGGTGGTTTCATACGAAAAAAGAAAAATACATAAGTCTTGATTTCTCGTTTTGTGACATAGCTTTTTACCCCACTTCCATTCCTCTCCCCGAAGCGGAGAGAGGCTTTGAAACCCAGTTT
>NZ_JAIVFS010000228.1:0-1576 GCF_020829645.1 Nostoc mirabile CHAB5784
ACAAAACGGAGAGTTTGATCCTGGCTCAGGATGAACGCTGGCGGTATGCTTAACACATGCAAGTCGAACGAAATCTTTCGGGATTTAGTGGCGGACGGGTGAGTAACGCGTGAGAATCTGGCTTCAGGTCTGGGACAACCACTGGAAACGGTGGCTAATACCGGATGTGCCGTAAGGTGAAAGGTTAACTGCCTGAAGATGAGCTCGCGTCTGATTAGCTAGTAGGTGTGGTAAGAGCGCACCTAGGCGACGATCAGTAGCTGGTCTGAGAGGACGATCAGCCACACTGGGACTGAGACACGGCCCAGACTCCTACGGGAGGCAGCAGTGGGGAATTTTCCGCAATGGGCGAAAGCCTGACGGAGCAATACCGCGTGAGGGAGGAAGGCTCTTGGGTCGTAAACCTCTTTTCTCAGGGAAGAATTTAATGACGGTACCTGAGGAATAAGCATCGGCTAACTCCGTGCCAGCAGCCGCGGTAATACGGAGGATGCAAGCGTTATCCGGAATGATTGGGCGTAAAGCGTCCGCAGGTGGCGATGAAAGTCTGCTGTTAAAGAGTCTAGCTCAACTAGATAAAAGCAGTGGAAACTACATAAGCTAGAGTACGTTCGGGGCAGAGGGAATTCCTGGTGTAGCGGTGAAATGCGTAGAGATCAGGAAGAACACCAGTGGCGAAGGCGCTCTGCTAGGCCGTAACTGACACTGAGGGACGAAAGCTAGGGGAGCGAATGGGATTAGATACCCCAGTAGTCCTAGCTGTAAACGATGGATACTAGGCGTGGCTTGTATCGACCCGAGCCGTGCCGTAGCTAACGCGTTAAGTATCCCGCCTGGGGAGTACGCCGGCAACGGTGAAACTCAAAGGAATTGACGGGGGCCCGCACAAGCGGTGGAGTATGTGGTTTAATTCGATGCAACGCGAAGAACCTTACCAAGGCTTGACATGTCGCGAATCTTCTCGAAAGGGAAGAGTGCCTTCGGGAGCGCGAACACAGGTGGTGCATGGCTGTCGTCAGCTCGTGTCGTGAGATGTTGGGTTAAGTCCCGCAACGAGCGCAACCCTCGTTTTTAGTTGCCAGCATTAAGTTGGGCACTCTAGAGAGACTGCCGGTGACAAACCGGAGGAAGGTGGGGATGACGTCAAGTCAGCATGCCCCTTACGCCTTGGGCTACACACGTACTACAATGCTCCGGACAGAGGGCAGCAAGATAGCGATGTCAAGCAAATCCCACAAACCGGAGCTCAGTTCAGATCGCAGGCTGCAACTCGCCTGCGTGAAGTCGGAATCGCTAGTAATTGCAGGTCAGCATACTGCAGTGAATTCGTTCCCGGGCCTTGTACACACCGCCCGTCACACCATGGAAGCTGGTAGTGCCCGAAGTCATTACTCAAACCCGCAAAGGAGGAGGATGCCTAAGGCAGGACTGGTGACTGGGGTGAAGTCGTAACAAGGTAGCCGTACCGGAAGGTGTGGCTGGATCACCTCCTTTTTAGGGAGACCTACACCCCTTAGATATCGAAAAGCAAACAGCTATATAGATACTGAGTTGGTCACGCCTTAGGTCGGTCGAG
>NZ_JAIVFS010000228.1:1670-5031 GCF_020829645.1 Nostoc mirabile CHAB5784
TGATTGAGAGTTCAGCAACATGACTTTGGTGTCAGACTGCTGAGTTTAGTCTCAGCCAGAACCATGAAAACTGCATAGTAACGCGAAAATTAGCAGGCAGACACAGACATTCTTTATGATGTTGTAGTGAATGCAATCATTGAAACACCAAATGTATTGAGTGGTCAAGCTAATAAGGGCTAACGGTGGATACCTAGGCACACAGAGGCGACGAAGGACGTGGTTACCGACGATATGCTCCGGGGAGTTGGAAGCAAACATTGATCCGGAGATTTCCGAATGGGGCAACCCTTAATACTACCTGCTGAATATATAGGCAGGAGAGAGCCAACCCAGCGAATTGAAACATCTTACTAGCTGGAGGAAGAGAAATCAATAAAGAGATTCCCTAAGTAGTGGTGAGCGAAAGGGGAAAAGCCTAAACCAATTGGTTTACCGATTGGGGTAGTGGGACAGCGATATCGAATCTTGAGACTAGACGAAGCAGCTAAATACTGCACCAAAGAAGGTGAAAGTCCTGTAGTCGAAAGTTAAAGGATAGTAGCTCAATCCCGAGTAGCATGGGGCACGAGGAATCCCATGTGAATCAGCGAGGACCACCTCGTAAGGCTAAATACTACTGTGTGACCGATAGTGAACCAGTACCGCGAGGGAAAGGTGAAAAGAACCCCGGAAGGGGAGTGAAATAGAACATGAAACCGTTAGCTTACAAGCAGTGGGAGGACTATTTGAAAGTCTGACCGCGTGCCTGTTGAAGAATGAGCCGGCGACTTATAGGCACTGGTAGGTTAAAGCGAGAATGCTGGAGCCAAAGGGAAACCGAGTCTGAAAAGGGCGATAATCAGTGTTTATAGACCCGAACCCTGGTGATCTAACCATGGCCAGGATGAAGCTTGGGTAACACCAAGTGGAGGTCCGCACCGACTGATGTTGAAAAATCAGCGGATGAGCTGTGGTTAGGGGTGAAATGCCAATCGAACCAGGAGCTAGCTGGTTCTCCCCGAAATGTGTTTAGGCGCAGCGGTAATGATTATATCTGGGGGGTAAAGCACTGTTTCGGTGCGGGCTGGGAGACCGGTACCAAATCGAGACAAACTCTGAATACCCAGAGGACACATTGCCAGTGAGACAGTGGGGGATAAGCTTCATTGTCAAGAGGGAAACAGCCCAGACCACCAGCTAAGGTCCCCAAATCATCGCTAAGTGATAAAGGAGGTGAGAGTGCTAAGACAACTAGGAGGTTTGCCTAGAAGCAGCCACCCTTGAAAGAGTGCGTAATAGCTCACTAGTCAAGCGCTCTCGCGCCGAAAATGAACGGGGCTAAGCGATGTACCGAAGCTGTGGGATTAATAATAACGATTAATCGGTAGGGGAGCGTTCCGTCGTAGAAAGAAGCAGTAGCGGCAAGCAGCTGTGGACGAAACGGAAGTGAGAATGTCGGCTTGAGTAGCGCAAACATTGGTGAGAATCCAATGCCCCGAAACCCTAAGGTTTCCTCCGCCAGGTTCGTCCCCGGAGGGTTAGTCAGGACCTAAGGCGAGGCTGAACGGCGTAGTCGATGGACAACGGGTTAAAATTCCCGTACTGATTGTAGGTTGTGCAGAGGGACGGAGAAGATAATTGTCAGCCGGATGTTGGTTACCGGTTCAAGCGTCAAGATGTTGAGAGACGGCGAAAACGTTTCGAGTTGAGGCGTGAGTACGACCCACTACGGTGGGGAAGTGGCATAGTCTAGCTTCCAAGAAAAGCTCGGTGGCACGTTAACTTACAGTTACCTGTACCCGAAACCGACACAGGTAGGGAGGTTGAGAATACCAAGGGGCGCGAGATAACTCTCTCTAAGGAACTCGGCAAAATGGCCCCGTAACTTCGGAAGAAGGGGTGCCCACCTAAGCAGTGGGTCGCAGTGAAGAGATCCAGGCGACTGTTTACCAAAAACACAGGTCTCCGCAAAGTCATTTAGACGCAGTATGGGGGCTGACGCCTGCCCAGTGCCGGAAGGTTAAGGAAGTTGGTCAGGGGGCAACCTTGAAGCTAGCGACCGAAGCCCCGGTGAACGGCGGCCGTAACTATAACGGTCCTAAGGTAGCGAAATTCCTTGTCGGGTAAGTTCCGACCCGCACGAAAGGCGTAACGATCTGGATGGTGTCTCAGAGAGAGACTCGGCGAAATAGGAATGTCTGTGAAGATACGGACTGCCTGCACCTGGACAGAAAGACCCTATGAAGCTTTACTGTAGCCTGGAATTGTGTTCGGGCTTGGCTTGCGCAGGATAGGTGGGAGGCGTTGAAGTATTCCTTGTGGGGAGTATGGAGCCAACGGTGAGATACCACTCTGGCGAAGCTAGAATTCTAACCTATGACCGTTATCCGGTCAGGGAACAGTTTCAGGTGGGCAGTTTGACTGGGGCGGTCGCCTCCTAAAAGGTAACGGAGGCGCGCAAAGGTTCCCTCAGCACGCTTGGAAACCGTGCGGCGAGTGTAAAGGCATAAAGGGAGCTTGACTGCAAGAGTGACAACTCGAGCAGGTACGAAAGTAGGCCTTAGTGATCCGACGGCGCAGCGTGGAATGGCCGTCGCTCAACGGATAAAAGTTACTCTAGGGATAACAGGCTGATCTCCCCCAAGAGTCCACATCGACGGGGAGGTTTGGCACCTCGATGTCGGCTCATCGCAACCTGGGGCGGAAGTACGTCCCAAGGGTTGGGCTGTTCGCCCATTAAAGCGGTACGTGAGCTGGGTTCAGAACGTCGTGAGACAGTTCGGTCCATATCCGGTGCAGGCGTAAGAGCATTGAGAGGAGTCCTCCTTAGTACGAGAGGACCGGGAGGAACGCACCGCTGGTGTACCAGTTATCGTGCCAACGGTAAACGCTGGGTAGCCAAGTGCGGAGCGGATAACCGCTGAAAGCATCTAAGTGGGAAGCCCACCTCAAGATGAGTGCTCTCACCACTTTAAGTGGGTAAGGTCACGGGCAGAACACCCGTTTATAGGCGGTAGGTGGAAGTGCAGCAATGTATGTAGCCGAGCCGTGCTAACAGACCGAGGGCTTGACCTCAAGATAATTCGTAGTTCGTAATTCGTAATTCGTAATTACCAATTACAAGTTATGAAAACATTTGGTTTTGCGTTACTGTGCAGTCTTCAGGGTTGCTGTTAAATTCTTAGTTTCTAATTCTTTAATTACGAATTACGAATTACGAAGAACGCAATTAAAACTTTTCCTGGTGTCTATTGCGCGGTGGAACCACACTGAACCCTTCCCGAACTCAGAGGTGAAACGCTGCTGCGGCCACGATAGTTTAGGGGTAGCCCTACGCAAAAATAGCTCGATGCCAGGATTCATTTTTCTAACTAAAGCC
>NZ_JAIVFS010000229.1 GCF_020829645.1 Nostoc mirabile CHAB5784
AAGCATTGTAGCAGTGATAAGATATCGGACATGGGCTGATTGTGGTTTTTGAGTTGTCGTTGTGAGAGACAATAACTCTACTACATCGGCCCTCTCTCCTCATCCTCTTATTTTGGCTAAGGTATTGCTAAACCCAGTAACCTTTTCCCCGAGCCTAATTCCGAGTTGAAAATGCTTTACCCGAGCAGTATTGAGTTTCAATGCTTCTTCAGATTGGACTACTTCTATAATATGACTGGCTTTTGGGTGTGAAGGTATAGGGTAAACAACTGAGAACCAATAAGAATATTTACAAATTCTCTACACTTACCCTAGTGGAGTGCTGAGAAGGTAAATCTGAGGATGGAGGAAGTAGCGATCACTAGATGGAGGTTAGTCTATCGTCTCCCCAATCGATTCTCTCTTTTATTGCCGAGAGTCCTTCTGATGTGGGCTATTGGAGTGATGAGTGGGGTGTTGGTGGCAAATCTGGCGCGAAGTCGCAGAAATTAGAACCAACATCATTTATTTTGAACCAGTTACTTTAATATGTAACTAGATGTCTCAACCTTGTTCAGCCTGAGTGGCGAATAGCGCGAAACGCCACAGCAAGCGCTCACCGGAGGCGATCGCCGACAAATAATGTGTTAATGACGAAAAATATCGTGTTAAGCGACATTTGCGGTTTGAAGTGTTTATGGACAAGCTGCCACCAGAGTTGTTACCAGAAGCACTCGCCGCCGCTAGGGCTATTCAAGATGAAAGGCATCGCGCCGATGCCCTAACGCTCCTGACACCAAGCGATTGCTGTCGGTGAAATATCAAAGGCGGTTACTTCAAATCCCAGACTAGCTATTGCTTCGGCATCGTCTCCTAAGCCACAACCAATAACTAGTGCCTTTTGCCCAGAAGCGAACGGTTCATGATTCGTCAACCAATCTTGCTTCTAAGGATGAGGAGCTAACTTAGCCCAAGGAATTTGTGCTGTGTCCCCTTTGGCTTTGGCATATAAAACTTCAAACCATGCCGAGGGATCTGATTTTTGTAACGCTTCTGTGGCTAACTGTTTAATAGAAAACTCTAAATTTTCCGGTTGTTGCTCCAACATAAAAATCGATACCACTCCATTGTCAATTATGGCAGTCTATATCAGTTGAACTGAAAATCACAATTGCAGGCTAACGCTACGCGAACTAAAGGTTGCGAATGACCTTTTTGATTGTGGTTCCTCAAAGCAACCATTGGTTTACAGTCCTAGCCAAGATGAAGCATGGGGTTTATATTGATTTTCTCTGAGTTGTGATCTCACTGGCTCACTATTTGCTACTAATAGTTGCAGTAAGCTATTGTTTTTGTCAACTAAAAGTTACATAATATGACTAGCCAAGAAGAACAATCAGAGGTCGTAATGTTGCCACTTAGTGAAGTGGGGTCTATTAAATGGACAGATGCACGTGGGCATAAGATGCGTGCATTACGTGGCGATATGCCATTGGTAACTTTGTCCAAAAAGCTTGCTGAACTTGAAGTAGAGATTTCTCGCCAGTATTTGAACAGGATGGAGACAAATACAGAAGTCAAAAACGCTTCTCCAGAGCTTGTCAGCGGCTTATGTCAAGTATTTGGCTGTACCTTAGCTGAATTACTGTGTTTAAAATCAACCAAAATTGTGCAATTAGGGGTTGCAAAAACAACTAAAAGTTGCACAATGATTGTAAGGAAAAGCGAACTGCCTGCACTCGAATGCAAAAAGGGATCGCAAACTAATTCAACGAACATTGACGAACCAAAACTGAAGTGCCGCTGGGAAAAGTAGCCGGAGCTAAAACCGGAGTAGCCGGAAGTAACCTTGTAACGCTCAAATCGCCGGAGATAAGTCCGATGACCTAACTAAGTCTAAAAACTGGTTATAAAAAATCAACATTCCAGAATCAAGGCGATCGCTACTCTAAAAGTATGCGGTCGCCTTTTGCTATTTCACTCATACTGCACAGAGGGCAATTACTGAATACCTTCTTTACAGCCCTGTGCTGTGAATTCTTGCTAGACAATAACTGAAATTTAGAAATATGAGGCTACGCCAAAGCAATTTGAGAGCGTTGCGGTAAACCACAACGTTGTTTACGCAAAACAAAAGGCGATGGCTACGTCTACCAAACTCTGCGATCGCCTTTTTACCCCAAACAAGAGGTATTTCTAATGATGACACAAAGTTTAGCCCCTGCGCCAACAAAAGATCCGTTAACCACACAGGATCGCCAAATCATTGCAACCGAGGCCGTAAACCAAAACTAGAAATTTCTGAGGAGATATGTCTATGCCTATTTTATTTGAGACAAATGCCAACATTTGAAATTTTAGGGTTGCATTTTGGGATTTCTAAAACCGAGGCAAACGACACGTTCCATTACTGGCTAAAAATCTTACGAAAAGTTTTGCCTGCTAGCCTCCTTGAACAAGTTGAAACAAATGATGGCTCCAAAGCGATCGCTAAAGAACTATTGAAAGAATTTCAGTTAATTGTAGACAGCATGGAACAGCCGAGGGAAAGACCCTCAGATAATCAGGAACAGCAAGAATATTTTTCAGGTAAGAAGAAACAGCACACATTTAAAAATCAGTTTATTACGTTACCTGAAGGCAAAGACATAGTAGATGTAGAGGTGGGTAAAAAGGGTCCGACTAGTGATATTAGTTTCTTCCGTAAACAGCAAGAAAAGTTTGAAAAAGACCAAAGGTTTGAAGGGGATAAAGCATATCAAGGAGGGGATAATATAAAGACTCCTTACAAGAAGCCGCGTAACAGAGAATTAACTGCACAGCAAAAAGCAGAAAATAAAGAATTTTCCAGTAAACGCATTTTTGTGGAACACGTAATTAGGCTCGTTAAAATTTTTCGCATTGCTCAACAGAGATTTCCACTTAATTCTCGAACTTACGAGCAAGTAATTCTTACCATTTGTGGATAGGCTACGGGAATCTGCTCAAGCTGGTGGTGAACAACTGGCGGCGCAACTCCTTGAAGAACTGAGCGACTGGGAACCAGGACGCAAGCCAGTCCAGTTCAAAAAGAAAATGGAAAAACACTTGATGAAAGTGCGGGTGTTACTGGCAAATGCATCCCCTGAAGCTGGCAGCAGTTTACAGCAGATGATGGAGCATTTGGATTCGATTGTCACCGATCCAGCGATTGAGTCAAAAAATCTTGCCAGTGATGGGCGCAGTCAGTTGCAGCAAAAGATGGAACAAATTCGGGTCAAACTCCTAGACGAACAGCGCAATCTCCAACAGCTTGCCCTTGATGACGTGGGACTGGCGAAAGCTACAGTTAGCGCGTTTAAGTTCAGGTAAAAAAATAGTCTTGGGCAAGTGTGCATTCGCTCAAGACTTGATCGGTGTATTAAAAGTGCAATATTCACGTTCCAAAAGGATATCGCACTTTTACTATTTCTCAAACCAGATGACAAAGGGAATAACATTATGTCGCATTTCTCAACTGTTAAAACCAAATTAAGCAATCACGATTGTTTGTTGCAAGCGCTTTTTGATTTGAATCTTTCACCGCAAGTCCACGAAAAACCACAGCCACTTAAGGGCTACTATGGTAGTTCACAAGGACAGAGCGCTGAAATTATAGTTTCTGGTCGCGCAATTCAAGCTCGTGCAGACATCGGATTCAAGTGGAATCAAACAAGCGATATGTACGACATTATACACGATACTTATGAAACAGTTCCACGGCTGGGACAAGATTTCTTTAGCCACAAACTGATGGAAGCTTACGGCAAACGGATGGTTCGCGCCAAAGCTGCCGAGTTACAAGAACAATTTGGGGAATGCAACATCACAGAAGAAACCAATGGGAGTGTGCAAACCCTACGGCTGACTTTCGCTGGACATCAAGAAGTTAAACAATACACACGGAGGTAATTATGGAACGTTCAATACTGATACATTTTGACTCGGCTACAGGTGAAGTTCGAGTAGAAGCGGAGGGATTTGAGGGGTTGTCTTGTTTATCAGCTACCCAACCGTTTGAAGAAGCTTTGGGAGTTGTGGAAAGCGAACGGGAATTTAAGCCCGAAGCGCAACAACAACGTATGACTTCAACACATCAAACACGACTACGCCAGTAAGAAAAAGCGGGGAGAACAAAACAATCTCCCCATAAAAATTTTTGGGAGTAGACAATGTTAGTGTTAGGTTACGTTCACCCAGTCGATGGTAAAGCCAGAAAATATGGTGAGTTCGGGCTGACAATTTACCTAAAGTCAAGCGAACTAGAAAAGCTGAAGTGGGTGCTGAATTTTGAGCCACATATTGATCTGGCATATCAATACTTTACTCCTGAACATTTGGAAGAAGCTGAAAAAAATGGTGGGCTATGCACCTTAACCGCTTGTTGGGAAAAGTCAGATGGTTGTTCTCGCAATGATGGTGAACTTGAGTCCGATGCAATGTGGCTAAAAGATTGGCTGAATCGAGCCAAGTGGCATGAATTTCGACATCATGCTGGTTTGGGTTTGCTTGTAACCTACTACTTGCCAATGTCCGCGGGGCCGCCCGGAGTTGGTAAGTCGATTTGCGCCAAAAACATTGCTAGCATTCTCAACTTACCACTGCTGCAACTTGATATTGCGTCCCTCCTTGGCTCTCTGGTTGGCGAATCTGAGGGCAATGTCCGTCGTGCTTTGAAAACTGCCGAGGCTATCGCACCGTGCGTCTTATGGGTTGATGAAATAGAAAAAGCACTTTCGGGGACTGGTGACACTTCTGGAGTTTCCCAGCGTATTCTGGGAAATCTGCTCACATTTATGAGTGAGTGTACGGCTGGCGTGTTTGTTGTAACTACCTGCAATGACCCTTATGCATTGCCCAGTGAACTGAAACGGAAGGGAAGATTCGATGAAAATTTCGTGCGACCCGTTGGTTGAAATGAGTAGAAATACTCAAGGAAAACCGCTTGGTTTAAGAAGGGAGAAATCCTAACAAAACCATGACAACTTAGCATTCATGTCAGTGAGAGGAAGT
>NZ_JAIVFS010000022.1 GCF_020829645.1 Nostoc mirabile CHAB5784
GGCGGCTACCTAGAACATCGAAGCAAAACACCAATTGGTATCCAGGTACTGTGGCGAGGTTGGTTAAAATTACACGACCTCTGTGAAGGTTGGCAGCTTGCAAAACAGACTTAACGGGAAAAGTCAGATAGAGCGACAAGCTTTGATTGCATCTGGTCAGTATCCCTCAGCATCGGCGCTAAAACAGATAAATAGGTTATGATGTGCGTAGGCGTAGCCCGTCGTAGACATCGCTTGAAGAATTTGTTCGGGATAATCAATTAGCTAGTTGTATTGCGGTGCGTAACGCAACGCTTTCACACCCTACTAAACTAAAAATTATCAGAAAATGTGCGATCGCATCCACCAATGGGAATTCTATATTTAGCAACTATTGCTACTTCACAATTAGAATTCCCAAGGTAAATATACGATGTCCTATCAAAATATCACAGGCTCCCTTTCGCTACAAGATATCCAAGAAATCAAAGCCGCGCTACAGACAGTCCAACAAAAGATGCCCTTTCTGATTACTCTTAGCACTGAAGAACGGCGTAAGTTAGTAAAAATGGGCGATAAAAGCCTAGCCTTTGTGAACAATAGCATTACTGCTGCTCAGTCTAACCGCGAAATTCTTCCAGCCACTTTTGACGTTGAGGAACTGGTTCAAGATTATCAATTAGCTGCTGCGCTTACCGAACTTTTAATCTCAATGCAGCAACTCACCGAACAGGTAGATGATACCCTAATGGCAGTCGGTAGTGAAGCTATGACTAGCAGTTTGACTGTTTATGATTACGTGAAGACTGCATCAAAAAAGACTCCAGGCTTAAAAACTGTTGCGGAACAGTTGGGCGAACGCTTTAAGGCTATGGGTAAGGGCAAATCTGCTAAAACTCCCGTCTCTTGATAATTTAGTACTCATCGGCTAACTGTAGGGGCGTACATTTGTACGCCCCTATTCTGTTTATCCACCTTTGAACTGGGTTAACGAGTATTTGAACTGGATGAATCCACCTCTGAACTGGGTTAACGAGTATTTGAACTGGATGAATCCACCTCTGAACTGGGTTAACGAGTATTTGAACTGGATGAATCCACCTTTGAACTGGGTTAACGAGTATTTGAACTGGATGAATCCACCTCTGAACTGGGTTAACGAGTCTTTGAACTGGATGAATCCACCTCTGAACTGGGTTAACGAGTATTTGAACTGGATGAATCCACCTCTGAACTGGGTTATAGCGGTTCCCAGCCAGACGCGGTATAATATTATATTGCAAGGTGTAGGGGCACGGCATGCCGTGCCCCTACGGGTGTACCTCACGTAAACGAGAACCGCTATAACATCCTTGTATTTCGTGATGGAACTTGGAGATTTGTAAATGAAACCTAATTTTGCCCAAATGTCCACAAAAGAATTGAGGGCGTATGTGCTTGCTAATCGGGAAGATATAGAAGCGTTGGAAACCCTATTTAATCGCCGCACTCCCGACTCAGAAGCAATTATATATCCCTCAATGTTTACTGAAGATGGTAAACCTATAGAAGAGAATAATCAGATAATTGCAGAAGCGATCGCTCAAAGAATCCAGCAAGAGAGAAATAATCAAAGTTAACTAGTTCCGTGGGTTTAAGTCCCCCGGTTCAAAAATCACGCAAGTTTTGTGTTTGGGTTAAATCCCCATTACAAAACAAAATTTACGAATTACGAATTACGAATTACGAATTACGAATTACGAATTATTTAATGGTGCAGTCCCTATGGTAGCCGCCAAATTTTGATTGTGTTGTCAAGGCTACCACTGACAAGGGTTTTGCCATCTGGGCTATATTTGGTTTTGTTGATTTCTAGCCAGTTGCAGAGCGGGAACTGAACTCTGGTGAGCGCTGTATCAATTATATAGAGCTATTCTACAGCACTCATTTGACAACTGGCATAGCTGGGACACCAGAAGCGGGAAGTTTTGCTCTATCCCTCGTACAACTTCTTCACTGTCCCATTGTGTTGATATCTCCATTAAAACTGCAACTCGAAGTCATGAAATGCCAAATTGCCAAAATTGCTGAGGGCGGTATCTCATATCATGTCCATTTAAATGCTTGTCATTGCGAGCGGAGCGTGGCAATCTCAAAACCTTGCGATTGCTTCATTTCACTTAGTTATATTCGCAATGACATACCGTAACTGATTCAGGACTTACGCAAAATACCTTTCAAACTCTTATTTCTCCGTGTTCTCTGTGTCTCTGTGGTTCGATTTTCCGTTACCTGTGCGTAAGTCCTATGATTGACAGGACATGATATCATCCCCATATTCTTTTCCTAGAACAGCTAATCTTCGCCTAAGATTTCCCACCACACGCCACTCATCACTCCAATAGCCCCTTGTACCATCGTTGAGTAATGCTGTGATAGCTGAAGTTACAGAGGTGTCGCAGAAGGCTGTTGCACGCTATTGTTAACAGTTTTTGGTTCTACAATAGCTTCTCGACCTGTAATCAATCTAGAGCGACGATTACGAGTGATGTAATTCCACGCCCACTGAAATACAACTAGTAATTTAGTGTCAAACTCGATTAAGAAGTAGATGTGAACTAATAGCCAAAATGCCCAAGCAAGGAAACCTGTGAGTTTGAGGAAGCCTAAATCTACAACAGCTAAATTTTGCCCAATCATCGCCAAACTACCCACATCGTTGTAATGAAATTGTGGCAAAGTCTGACCTTTAAGCCGTCGTTGAATTAGTTTACCTACATACTCTCCTTGTTGTTTAGCTACGGGTGCAACACCAGGTAAGAGTTTACCTTCTTGGTGGGAGAAGTTGGCTAAATCTCCAATTACGAAAATGTTGTCATAACCCTCGATAGACAAGTCAGGTTCTACAACTACACGCCCAGAGTAATCGCACTCTACACCTGTACTTTCTGCTAAGACTTTCCCCATTGGCGAACCTTGGACACCTGCTGCCCACAATATAGTGTTTGAGGCAATTTCTGTAAATTCATTGCCTTGCTTGAAAGTAACGATATCACCTTCAATATTTGTCACCCTGGTGTGAGTGTGGAGTTCCACACCCAACTTTTGCAAAGATACTGCTGCTGATGCCGATAACTCTGGCGCAATGTGTGGGAGGATGCGAGGGCCCCCTTGTAATAGTAAAATTTTCGTTTCTGAAGTGTTGATGCTGCGGAAATCTTCTTTGAGAGTTTTATATGCCAACTCGGCGATCGCACCTGCTAATTCTACACCAGTCGGGCCACCCCCTACAATCACAAAACTCAACCAAGCACGGCGAATTTCTGGATCAGTTTCTTTTTCTGCTGCTTCAAATGCGCCAAATATCCGGCGACGCATTTCAATCGCATCTTCCACAGTTTTCAAGCCAGGAGCAACTTTTTCCCAGTTATCTTTACCAAAATAGGAATGGTTAGCACCTGTAGCGACAATTAATGTATCATAAGGTACTACTTCATCACCCAAAATAACTTGTTGCGCTTTTGGATCAATATTATTTACTTCTCCCAACAACACCTTTGTATTCTTGCTTTTGCTAAATACAGATCGCAATGGTGCGGAAATATCAGAAGGTGATAGCGTACCTGTGGCAACTTGATATAAAAGCGGCTGAAATAGGTGAAAGTTACGTTTATCAATGAGAGTAACATTTACATTCGCTGCATTCAAAGCCTTTGCTGCATACAGTCCACCAAAACCACCACCAACGATAACAACCTGATGTGATGCATTATTCTCAAGTGAGACTGCCATAAGAAAAATTTCCTTGTGTTAAGAAGTTGTAACTATTCTTAACAAAGATGTAACAGCATTATGATAATGGTTGCTGTTTATTTAGAACAATTGAAAAAATAATGAAAGTAGCCAAAGTTAGTAATGAGTCATTATTACAGCATTTTTCAAGTATTTAGACCACAGATGAGACGGGGAGTGGGGAGTAGGGAGTAGGGAGTGGTGTAGTTCAATTACTTGAAAAGCGCTGTAAGAGAGAACAGTTTATCAAAACAGAATACATGCGTCAGTCGCCACAATTCAGAATGAATTTTGAACGAAAAAGCGGATAGCGTAGCGTAAAGCCTTCGGCACAGCTTCGCTTAGAGCGAGTCATCGATAGCGCAGCGTTAGCGAGTATTTTCGAGTCGCGTCAAGATTGCTGACTCCTGAATTCTGACTTCTGACTTCTTCTTCAATAATTATCAATTCGGCAAGCAGGTATATTTGCACTTATTGAAATGCTTTTCTTCAACACATCTATATAATAAGATATTCACTATGAGCGATAACTATATTTTGAAACGTATATATACATACAGACAGCAAATCCTAAAAGAAAATAAAGAAACCTGTCTTTCGCCTATCCAAATAATAAGATACTAATAGTAATAGGAGATACAAAATCTTGATTTGTAGCCTCATAAAAATTATATTTGAGTGCATCTGAGTACAGCTTAATATATTGCAAAATATCTTGATGAAATGTTTGCGAAAGCTTACAGGTAAAGTTTCTTGTAGCGAGCAAAGAAATTCTTAAACCCTACCCCAAAAATACTAGTACCCCTATCATTAAATACCAGCGCCCCTACCCCAAGAGAAATTTTAAGTTTATCTTGAGTCGGGGTTTTGGCGTTTGAGTACAACCTTAATCAATCCAATAAATCCAATCAGCATCGAGTTTTCTATCCAGTTGGAAGTCGCCTGATATAAGCATAAAAATAGCAGATGGATCTTTTTACCAGATAGACATTACCGATGCAACAGTCTTTAGACAGTATTAGCGATCATCAGACTACCAAAACGCAGAATTCTGCCCATACATCCATGCTGAAAAATCTCCTCTCTGGCGTTTTTTTTGAGCCATTATTGAGTGATTTTCGCATTATTTTTGAGCGCGACCCAGCAGCACGTAATTGGCTAGAAGTGGTGTTTTGCTATCCAGGATTGCACGCGCTATGTTTGCATCGTCTTGCTCACTGGTTACATTGTCGAGGAGTGAGTTTTATCCCCCGCTTAATTTCTCATTTGGGGCGATTTTTGACGGGAATTGAAATTCACCCAGGTGCAGAGATTGGTCAGGGCGTGTTTATCGACCACGGAATGGGTGTTGTCATTGGCGAAACTGCGATCGTCGGCGACTATACACTGATTTACCAAGGCGTCACCCTTGGCGGAACTGGTAAAGAAACTGGTAAGCGTCATCCCACAGTGGGTAAAAATGCAGTAATCGGAGCGGGTGCGAAAGTTTTGGGTAATCTGCAAATTGGCGATCGCGTCCGTATTGGTGCAGGTTCCGTTGTCTTACAGAATGTCCCCAGCGATCGCACAGTTGTGGGAGTTCCCGGTCGAATTATTTCTCGGAACGAAAGCGCCAGCCTTTCTCCTTTAGAACATGGAAAGCTACCCGATGTGGAAGCAACCGTGATTCGTTCTTTGCTCTCGCGCATTGAAGAACTCGAAAAACAACTGCAAACTTTAGGCGTTAAGAGTCATTAGTCATTAGTCATTGGTCATTGGTCATTCGCAAAGGATAAATGACAGAGGACAAATGACAAGCGACAAAGGACAAAGGACAACTGACAACTGACAAAGGACAAAGGACAAAAGACAAATGACAAATCACGTTTTGCAGATTCCTTTGAGCGATCGCTGGCGAATCTACCATCGTTTGCAAGAGTTAAAAATTAAGAGTTCTTGTCCCCCCGATGGTTCTTTACGAGTGCAAGTGAACAATTTGCTCGAAGTAATTCTAATTCGCAGTACAGTTATGCAATTTCTTGCTTCTCGTCACGAATTATTAGAGTGGCTAGAGCGTTGCTGGCATTACAGTGATGAGTCCTGAATACAAATGAAAAGTTTTTCATACCCCACTCCCCACTCCCTACTCCCCACTCCCCTCTTTGTTCATAGATGCACAAAGCTTGAATAGGTTTAGAAGTTGAAGCTACTGTGCGCTAGCAGAATTTGTTGCAGACTGAGGGAGATTAACCGAGTTTTAGATTTTATCCAGTCTCCTAAATCTGAAATTTTCCTGACATCTAGCGACAATTACAAAGGTGAAATTAGCAAACTAGACTGGGAATTTCTGATTTTTAATTCTTTTCCAAATTAAGAAATTGAAAGTTCAATCAATTATGGCGACTCGTAACAGAGATATAAAACTTCTGAATTTTTTGCACAATGAACTTGAACTTTCAAATGCGGATATTGCTGTAGCTCTGCGACACCGTGAATTAGAAAATGGGCCACTACCGATGCTCCTCTGGCAGTATGGTTTAGTTGACTTGGAGCAGCTAGGAAAGATTTTTGACTGGCTAGCAGAACAAAGTTAGCTCATTTGAACCCTTTAGCTTTGAGTACCATTACCTGCCGAAATTACACACCAATGCTCTAAAAAATCTGAGGTTACTAAGATGATTACATCCTTAATTGCTGGATTCTGTGTTTTACTTTGTTCAGGATTTGCTAATAGCTATATCAGTTCATTGCTAATCGAAGAAATTTCAACTGACATCGGTAAAAACGAATAGTAAATTATACATGGTTTTAGTTCCCTGCCATACAGATGTGATGCTACTAATCGGTCAATAATTAAGGATCATGTATCCTAGATTATGAATTGTGATATTTTTAGCATTTACCATCGCTGGGAATTGTAGAGAGAAAGGTTATTAAGAATACTTCCAAGAGAGGGATATTTGCAATGAATCAAATCATAATTAATGACACTACATTACGTGATGGCGAACAAGCAGCAGGTGTTGCTTTTACCCTAGAAGAAAAAGTTGCGATCGCTAAATTTCTTGATGCTATTGGTATTCCCGAATTAGAAGTCGGTATACCGGCAATGGGTGACGAAGAAACACGAGCGATCGCCGCAATTTCTGACTTGGGTTTACAAGCAAAACTCCTCGGCTGGAACCGCGCCGTCATCTCAGATATTAAGGCTTCTATAGCTTGCGGTCTGAACCGGGTGCATATTGCCATTCCCGTCTCTGGTATCCAAATCGCCGCCAAATTCCACGGTCAATGGCGAGTAAGTTTGCAAAAACTCAAAGACTGTATCAGCTTCGCCGTCGATCAAGGTCTTTGGGTAGCAGTCGGCGGAGAAGATTCTTCCAGGGCTGATGAAAACTTCCTTTTAGATGTAGCGCTTTATGCCCAAGAATGGGGTGCATCCCGGTTTCGCTTCTGCGACACCGTAGGAGTTCTCGATCCTTTCAGCACCTACACCAAGGTAAAACGCCTGGTTTCAGCTTTGATGATTCCTCTAGAAATCCACACCCACAATGATTTTGGTCTGGCAACTGCCAACGCCCTTGCGGGTATCAAAGCCGGAGCTTTATCAGTGAATACCACAGTAAACGGATTAGGTGAAAGGGCGGGAAATGCAGCTTTAGAAGAAGTTGTGATGGCGATCAAACGCATCTACGGCGTTGATTTGGGCATCGACACTCCTAGTTTGCTGGAACTGTCACAACTAGTTGCAGCCGCATCAGGTGCTAGTGTACCACCCTGGAAAGCGATCGTTGGCGAAAATACCTTTGCTCACGAATCTGGCATCCATGCTCACGGAGTAATGCAAAACCCCATCACCTACGAACCATTTGCTCCCGAAGAAGTGGGTTGGGAACGACGTTTAGTAGTAGGAAAACATTCTGGACGGCATTTGGTTGCAAACTTGCTAGAACAGCATGGAATTTTCTTGAACTCCCAAGAAACCCAATCTGTTTTAGATGCAGTGCGCCACCAATCGGTACAGAAAAAACGCAGTTTGACGACAGAAGAACTATTGAATTTGGTCAGAGAACAGAGGTACTCTCATGCAACGTGATGAATTAGAGCTAAACTTGCCACCTGCTTTTGAAATTGGTGAAAAAGTCAGAGTTCGGAAACTGCTTAAGAACGATGGTACTTTTCCTGGTAAAGAAGTTGGGCAAGTTTTAGTGAACAAAGGAGATATCGGCTACATAGCGAGTATAGGCACATATTTGCAGACTTCCTATATATATGCTGTGCATTTCTTAGAAACAGGGTTCGTCGTCGGCTGTAAGAAAAAAGAACTAGAATCTGTTGAGGAATCTCATGAAAGTAATGCTACGCATGAATGACGCCGGTACTTTAGTAGTTTACGTTGCTAAAAAAGACCTTGAAGAAGAAGTCGTCAAACAAACCGATGGAAATGATGGCAAGGTTCTCACCCTAGCAAATGGTTGGGAATTGGAATTTCGTGATTTGCCAGACACAGCAAATTTACCTCAAACAGTAGAAGCGAAACGCCTCGCGTAAAAAATGGGGAGTATGTTTTTCAAATATTGCACCTGTTCCCACAACCGCCTCAGAATTCATTCTGAGGCTAATAGCTAAAGTCTTCTAAAGAAGACTAAGTAAGGTTTTTAGTCCACTTTAGTGGAGTTAAGCTATTAGCCAATAAATTTATTTATTGGCGGGAGATGGAGCAGGTGCAAGAAAGATTTGAGGAGTGGGGATTTATGAGTTATGAGTTATAAATTTTAACTCCTAACTTATAACTCTTAACTAATGACTAATGACTAATGACCAATGACTAATGACTAATTACTAACTTTTTATCAATCATGGGTGACAAGTATTTGACGTTATCAGAATTGAATCTTGAGGGACAGTTACTAGGTTTTCTTGGTGGTGAACCAGGAAAATATAAATACTTACAATTGGCAGTTCCATCTGGAAATGTGGAAATTAAACTGCCTAAAGAGTTACGCCGTTTACTAAGTTCATCCTTAGTTCCTGGCCAGCAAATTCGCGTTTGTGGCCATAGTAAGGTAGATTCGCGCACAAGTAAAATAAAAATTAAAGCCTATCGGGTGACACCAATTGATGCGTGTCCAAAGCAAGATTTACCGCCTCAAACCAAAGCGAGGATTATGGTATGTCAAAAGGGCGGTTGCCTCAAGCGTGGTGGTAAAGGGTTATTATCAGAATTAGAAAAAACTTTGTGCGATCGCGGTTTGTTAGACAAAGTTACCATTGAACATACTAGTTGCCAAAAATGCTGTAGCAGCGCCCCCAACTGTGTTTTACAGCTTGGTAAAAAGAAATACAAGAATATTCATCCTGAAGCGATCGCATCTTTGCTAGAAAGTCACTTAACAGAGTAATAAACTTCTCTAGCTATTCTTAAAATAATACGCAACTTTTTAGGGGTAAAATTTTTACCCCTATTTGTTGTAAGTATCATCTATATAGCACCCTTGTCAAACTGCGATCGGCTAAGTTCTAACTACTGCACTGCTAGTAATACGGAATACAAACAGAACTTATAAAAATTTTCTGTAGTCTTGTTCAAGCTGGATTACAACCCTCATTCAGTAGATAATTTTTTTAATTGTTTTACAGCCCTGTTTGAAATTTCTATTTGATAAGTCACGATTCTAATTATTGTTTGTACTGTTCCCAAGTAATAGTAGGTTCATTTTTAGCTTCTTCAAAAGCTTTAATATCCTCTTGATCCTCTGCTTTCCTAATATCTATAGGACTAGTATTTGATTTTTGAAATGCACGTAGTGGACTGTCTACGCAAAATAGTGCATTAGACGTAGGTTGGGTGGAGCGGAGCGCAACCCAACATATATCAGGATGTTAGCAATGGCTTAGCCTCCACCCAACCTACAATTTTTTTGCAATCATTAAAGCCTAGACAGTCCATTACAAGACTACCGAGATTTTTTCAGAAATCAAATATGATTCCTATAACAGTTCTATAACATCTTCTAAAGTATCTTTATAAGCTTGTTCTAGTCTTTGATTGATTGCTTTTAACAACTCTTGTCTTTTAGTTGTAGTTTCCATAATTAACCTCTGCAACTGCAAGCTTTTTAATTAATTTCCGCTTGAGTGATTGTTCTGGTAAACAGACTCATTAACGATTGTTGAGCAGCCCAACTACGAACTATTTCAGACTTGTTAGGCTTCATTAATTCTGAGAAAACGTTTGTATCAAGAATAATCATTCTTCAAATGTTGATAGGGTGCGAATAAGTTCTCTAGGAATTTCCGGTAATTCAAAGTCCCCCAAATTCGCAAAACGTTCCTCAAGTATATTAGCTAAGTTTAAGGGATGGTCGTAATTTTCTGTTAGAGCCAGACAAAGAATTTCTTTAGCTTCTTCTTCGAGATAACGACCATGTTTTTCGGCTCGTTTCTGTAGACGAGATTTGATGTTATCATCAAGATTAGATATAGTAACACTGTTCATAATCAATTCCTCATATTACTTTTTAAATCAAACTTTCCAATGCGTGTTGTAAATCATTTGTAACATCAGCAACAGCTTGCCTCGCACCCAAACGATTTTGCTTATACGCCGGGTAATGCTCAGAAATAGATATGGGTTCACCCACAGTAATTTTTACCTTTTGCTTACCCAATTGTGGACGCTGTACACCTTTATCGCCTTTAATTTTAGCAATCATTTGCCATAAAATTAAAGTCGTCTCAGCAAACCTTTCTGCTGTGGGATTTTCACGAATATAATTACCAGAAACAGCCACAAAACTTTCTACTAAACGCATGTGCCACATCCGCGCATTCGCTTCTTCTGCAACGCGATCGCCTAAAGCTCTTTCTACAGCAGAGACTCCTTTCACATCCTTAAAATCTTCTCTAAATATATAATTCCACCCAGCTTGTTCTACCCGCCGACATCGGTCACTTAAAGTACCTTTTGAATGCAAATCAAAATACTGTTCTGATATTAATAGCGCCGCATTCAATAAAGCTTGTAACCGAACTGCTAAAGCTTCATTTCTATCTTCAATTTCTCCTACTACTGTTTTGATATCTGACAGCTTTAGATGATAAAACCGGGTGTAAAATTTTTCCATCAGCGAAAGTAAATGTTCTGCCAAAGTTAATAACCGGGGATAAAGCGACTCTATAGAAGCATGTTCTGCTGCATTCACAGGTAAACCACTAGCCGCTTCCAATTCACTTAAAAGATTGGCGATCGCATCCCAAGGAGCATCAACGTAACTATATTTAATCCCAACTGGTACAATTAGAACCTGTTGGTCGCGTCCAGCTTTGTGCAAATCTTCAGCACACCAAAAGCCTAATTGGGCGATACCGGGTTCTAAGGGGCTAATATTCTCCGATAAACCATTGGTTGCACCCTCTGGCGCAGCCGCCATCGGAAATTTCCCATTGGCGAACAAGTCACGCGCCGAACGTAACCCCGTCCAGTCAGCCTTACCTCGCTGAATCGGAGTCCCACCTAAACGAGAAGCAATCCAGCCAACGTAGGAACCTGCCCATAGAGGAATGCCGCGATCGTAGATAAAATGAGCGTGAATTGGAAATTGTAGTGTTGTGTCTTGCGATCGTGCTACCTTTGGCACGAGTTGAGACAGCAAGTAACCTAAACAAAGTGGATCGTCTGTTTTCGGATGGCGAAATGCCAGCATAAAACGCATCTTACCCTCCTGAAATTGGCGATAGAGATCCACCATAACCTCTACGTTGTCTGCTTCAATTTGGGTAATAGCTGTTTGCCAGTTTATCCAACTGGGTAGCAACAGATGGACAACTCGTAGAAATAAGGGGTTAAACGCCGGAGGAATAAATTCTAAGGGTGGCTGTGCTTGATAAATTACATCTGCCAAAGTAGTTTCTCCTAAAGATGCCACGATTTATAATCGCCTGGTGGGGTTATTTCTTTTAAGCTATCTTAACGGCTGTAAAATGCCCTGACAATTGAAGTCACAGCTATACAGACAAACCTGACGCAAAAATCCTCTCTACTTCTTTTCTCTCTGTATTCTCTGCGTCTGAAGTGGTTTGTTTATTTGGATAATTTATTTTTTGGAAATCCCTTAGTCGATGCAATGCTATTGTTAGTCAATGCAATGCTATTGTTAGTCGATGCAATGCTATTGTTAGTCAATGCAATGCTATTGTTAGTCAATGCAATGCTATTGTTAGTCGATGCAATGCCATTGTTAGTCGATGCAATGCCATTGCAGGTCAAGAAACTTGTGTATATACCGTAGCCTTAAAAAGTGGGAACCAGAATCAAAGTCCCCCAATTTATTGCAAAGCCACTTCGTTAGACCGCAAGCTACTCTTGTTGTACGTGGGTGCATTTAGGAGGATCTAAAAGTATTTGATAGATCGCTAAAGACTTTTCAAACATCCTCCTATAGAGTATTTTCTGCCAGGGCTATTTCGTTCTAGACAGAAACCGCCCAGAACTGAAGTTCACAGGCTTTTAGCTAAAGTCCGTTAAAACGGACTATAACCTTTTCTCAGTCGTCTTTAGACGACTTTCGCTATTAGACTCAGAATTCATTCTGAGGCGGACTAGATGAGAATGAAATAGCCCTGATTTTCTGCTGCGATGGAAAATGTGGGCAGATAATACAGGTTTAGCGGCACTGGCAAATCTTAATAACAGGATAGACTCAAGCTAAATCCTGGCAATACATTTTCACCGGATAATTGTGTAGGCAGATTTTGCACTTCCACATCTTGTTTTTGGTGATAAATTTCCACTTGCTGTTGTTGGGGATTTATCAACCATCCCAATTGCACCCCCGCATCCATATACTCTTGCATTTTGGAACGCAACATTTCCAAATCATCTGTTGCTGACCTTAATTCAATGACAAAATCGGGTGCAATGGGGGGAAATTTGCGTCTTTGTTCAGGTGTGAGTGTTTGCCAACGTTCTCGTTGAATCCAAGCGGCATCTGGGGAACGGTCAGCACCATTGGGTAATTTGAATATAGTAGAAGAACTGAAAGTGTAACCGAGGCCAGTTTGCCGATTCCAGATTCCCAGATCAATAATTAAATCTGCTTCTCGATTGCCGCTTTCACCTCCAACGGGGGACATGATGATTAATTCTCCCTTGGCAGTGCGTTCAAATTTCAATTCGCGGTTATTTTGACATAAGTGATAAAATTGTTCGTCACTCAGGTGAACGGTGTCTAGTTTTAATGTCAAAGCACTCATAACCTAGACCTAGATTAAATAGTTGCAAAGATTATATCATGCCACATCTTAACGGCTGTAAGATGCCGATCAGACACCACGCAAGTTCAAAAACTAAGATACCTTCTTAGTCCGCCCAGGCAGACGAGAGTTTGTGTGGCCGCGATTTCTAATCGCCAAGTGGTTTATAAACAAATTAGTGATTATGGAAAGGGATTAAACGATGCGACTTTCACAAATGTTATTTGTTACACTCCGGGATGATCCAGCTGATGCTGAGATTCCTAGCCATAAATTATTACTCCGTGCAGGTTATATTCGTCGCATCGGTAGTGGTATCTATGCTTATTTACCTTTGATGTGGCGGGTATTACAAAAAGTTTCCCAGATTGTGCGCGAAGAAATGAATGCCACAGGCGCACAAGAATGTCTCTTACCACAACTACAACCAGCTGATTTATGGAAGGAATCGGGACGCTGGGACACTTACACCAAAGCTGAGGGGATCATGTTTTCCCTAATTGACCGCCGTGAGCAACAATTAGGATTAGGCCCAACTCATGAAGAAGTAATCACAGCGATCGCTCGTGATATGATTGGCTCTTATCGCCAGCTACCACTACATCTCTACCAAATTCAAACCAAATTCCGCGATGAAATTCGCCCCCGCTTTGGTTTAATGCGCGGACGAGAATTTATCATGAAGGACGGCTACTCTTTCCATGCCGATGAAGCCAGCCTCAAAGAAACTTACCAGGATATGTATAAAGCGTACAGCAATATGCTGCGGCGTTCTGGTTTAGCTTTTCGGGCAGTGGAAGCTGATTCTGGTGCAATTGGTGGTTCTGGTTCCACAGAATTTATGGTTTTGGCAGAAGCTGGTGAAGATGAAGTTCTCTACACTGAGGATGGTAAATACGCCGCTAACGTAGAAAAGGCTGTTTCTTTACCAATTGACGCTGAAACCTCACGGTTTACAACCTACGAGAAACGCGATACACCTGGAACAGAGACAATTGAAAAGGTTTGTCAACTTCTCAACTGTTCTCCCACTCAATTGGTGAAAAATGTCCTTTATCAGACAGTTTATGATAATGGGATAACGGTGTTAGTTCTGGTGAGCATCCGAGGCGATCAGGAAGTTAATGAAGTCAAGTTGCAAAATGAATTGACCAAATTAGCTGCTGAGTATGGTGCTAAAACTATTATTAGTCTGAATGTACCAAATGTCGAAGCGCAGCAAGCATGGACAGCGAAATCTCTACCTTTAGGCTACATTGCGCCAGACATCGCAGATGAGTATATTAACGCCAATAACCAGATCCATCCCAAGTTTTTGCGCTTAGTGGATCAAACAGCCGTTGATTTAAAAAACTTTGTTACAGGTGCGAATGAAGCTGGCTATCACGTAGTCGGTGTTAATTGGGGTGAGCAATTTAAGTTACCAAACGCTGTAGTAGATATACGAAAGGCAAGACCAGGCGATCGCGCCATTCATAACCCAGAACAAACTCTCTTCAGCGCCCGTGGAATTGAAGCAGGTCACATCTTCCAATTAGGCACTAAATATTCCCAAGCGATGGGAGCAACTTATACTAATGAACAGGGTGAAGAAAAGCCCCTATTTATGGGTTGTTTTGGCGTAGGCGTATCACGATTAGCGCAAGCTGCCGTAGAACAATCTTACGATAAAGATGGGATTATTTGGCCAGTTGCGATCGCACCCTACCACGCGATCGTCACAATTCCAAACATAAAGGATGCTCAACAAATCGAAATCGCCCAAAAACTTTACACAGAACTTAATCAAGCGGGAATTGAAACCCTACTAGATGACCGCGACGAACGGGCTGGAGTGAAATTTAAAGATGCTGACTTGATAGGCATACCTTATAGAATCGTAACCGGACGAGCGATCGCTAATGGCAAAGTCGAAGTTGTAGAAAGAGCCACCCGCAACTCTCAAGAAATAGTCATTGAGGAAGTTACAACCACACTTAAACAGTGGATTACCGCCGCCATTCAGGTAAAAAATTAAACACTTACATTTACGCAGAGGAATAAATACTTTCCTTAGCGTTCCTCTGCGTTTTACTCAGCGTTCCTCTGCGTTGTAAATTTAATCTTCAATCATCTCCAAAAAGAAAGAGATTTACATAATTTGGTAGGTGACGAATTAGAAATAGAAATTCTAAAATTAAATCAGGGACTTGCAGAATTAAAAATAATCGCCTCCTCCAGGTAGCGGGAAACTCTTCAGTTATAAGTATCGTCCTTAACCAGGCTGCTCCTCACATAACTACCATATCAGCCCTCAGTCAGGAAGGTTTTGAACATGAAAGGCCAACAAGGATCTAATCGTATTTCTTCAGGCGCAATTGCAGCCGTTTCAGCAGTGGTTGTAGCGGTGGGTGGCGGTGTGGCTTGGTTTACTTCCCAATCCAGCAATACTCCCACACCATCAAACCCCTCTGGGCGCATCGAACAGCCAGCACAGCCATCAACTAGGCAGCCAGCTAATGAGCAAACCCCTAACGTTTATTGGCTAAAACCAACGGACAAAAATGTTACTTTAGTCCCCCAGCCTGTTAGAGTCGCTTCTATACGCCCCAACCAGCCATTAGAAGCAGCTTTCCAAAGTTTGTTAGCAGGCCCAACAGAAGGGACAGATTCCACAACTATCCCCAAAGGAACCAAACTTTTGGGGCTGAAAGCGGAAAATGACGAAGTTCACGTTAATTTATCTGAAGATTTTACCCGTGGTGGTGGAAGCACATCAATGATGGGTCGCGTCGGACAAGTTGTTTACACTGCGACAACTTTAAATCCCAAAGCCAAAGTGTACATTGACGTGAACGGCAAACCGTTGGATGTTTTAGGCGGTGAGGGTGTAGAGTTACAACAGCCACTAACTCGTGAAAGCTTTCAGAATAATTATCCGCTTTAGTCATTAGTCATTGGTCATTGGTCATTAGTCATTAGTCATTGGTCATTAGTCATTGGTCATTAGCAAAGGACAAAGGACAAAGGACAAATGACAACTGACCTAACGTTTACTATTTAACACACGAAAGTTACGGGCTTGCTGTTCTAACCTTGTGGCAAGGCGATCGCAAACCCGATTACACAAATCAAAAATCATTTCATCTTCCACCCGGTAATAGGCGCAAGTTCCTTCACTGCGGCGGCTAAGGATACCTGCTTGCCACATTACCTTCAGGTGTTTTGACACATTTGCCTGAGAAGTCTGTGTTGCCTCTACCAACTCTTGCACGCATTTTTCTTCATCCCGTAATAAGTGGAGCAGCCGCAGGCGCATCGGCTCACTTAACAGACTGAAGTATTCAGCTACTTGTTGCACCACTTCTGGCGGTAAAGGCAACGTTTGTTTCATCAGGATTAACCCGCAAGGACTGAAGTTTTAACGATGACTCATTTGGGATGATTCATTTCATATATAGATTAATACTTAATCAGGGTTAATTCGCATCAAAGGTTGACCATATTCTACAGCGTCGCCATTTTGGAGAAGAATTTCCATCACCTGTCCAGAGACTTCGGCTTCGATTTCATTCATCAGCTTCATGGCTTCAATGATACAGACAGTTTGACCCTTGCGGATGCGATCGCCCACTTCCACAAATGCCGCTTCCCCCGGCGCCGGAGCGCGATAAAACGTTCCCACCATTGGGGAAGGCACTTCTACTAATCTCTGGTCAAGGGTTGAGGAGGGATTTACTGACAACTGCAATTGTGTGCTAGTACCAGTATTCTCAAACACACGAGATGTGGACACCTCCGTTACCTGATTCGTGTTCACCTGGTTTCCCCCAGATGAACCCGATGTCAAGCCCGAACCCACCACACCGCCGAAGGTTGCTTGACCTACCGACAACATCTGATTGCTGACGCTCACAGCCTTACGGACTGTTAGTTCAAAATCATCGCTTTTGAGCGTCACTTCTGCAATATCTGTTTGTGCAATAGTTGCCAGTAGTTGGCGGATTTCATTAAAGTCCAATGGCACAGTTTTTATTACCTCGACCTATCCGTAAATGAGCATCTTAAGTGTGGCAGGGATTTAATCCCTATGTAGGGATTTAAATCGGGAACAAGCATCTCCATAGAGATGAAAGTTATTCCCTGCTGATATACTTATCTTCCTGGGTATCAACTTTGATGCGTTCTCCTTGGGAAATAAACAAAGGAACCATCACAACTGCACCAGTTTCCAGAGTTGCTGGTTTTGAGCCACCGGTTGCAGTGTCACCTTTTAAACCTGGATCTGTTTGTACAATTTCCAGAACCACAGACTTAGGCAATTCTACTCCCAGCACTTGGTCGCCCCACCGAATAACTTCAGCTTCCATACCTTCCTTGAGGTATTTGACGCGATCGCCAATTTGTGCGCGGGTTAATCTGCCTTCTTCGTAGGTTTCCATATCCATAAAGACGTACTCATCGCCCTCTTTATAGGTATGCTGCATCGTACTTTTTTCTAGAGTGGCTTGCGGAACTGTTTCCCCGGCTCGGAACGTTTTTTCCATCACGCTGCCACTCTGGACATTTTTTAACTTAGTTCGGACAAAGGCAGAACCTTTACCTGGCTTGACGTGCAGGAATTCTAGCACTCGCCATACAGACCCATCTAATACAATTGAAACACCGGGTCGAAAGTCGTTACTGGAGATCATGAAACTTTCAAATTTTGGAAGACAATCGGCATTTATTGTACCCTTCTAGGGTCGTCATTGGGCATTTCTCATTAGTCATTAGTCATTTGTCATTAGTCATTAGTCATTTATCCTCCGCCCTTAACGTGGGAAGATTATTGATGGGTTACGTCCAGTCAACAATCTAATGCTGCATTTGAGTTATCCCATGCTTAACTTATTAAAATCCTGGCTGAAGAACAGCCTAATGGCAATACTGCTGGTAACAATATTTTTAGGCATAACTACAGCTGGGTGGACTCCCTCCAGTAGCGCCGCACTGCCATCCGGCAATGCAATTACCGACGGTAAGGCTTTGTTGCGGTATGCACTCCCGATAGATAACAAACCTGTACGGCAATTACAAGCCAGTTTAGAGGACATCTCTGCCCAACTCCGGGCAAATCGGCGGTGGGGTGCTATTTCCAAGGACATCAGCAAAGCATCCCGCATTCTCGATAAACCCTCCCAAATCTTAACAAGCGTTCCCGAAGAACGCCAACCCCAAGCCGAAGCTTGGATTACCGAGTTGAAATCTGGGGTGGGTAAATTAGAAGAATTGGCGAAGAGTAAAGATAAAGAACAAATTCTGGAACAGAGAGGCAAACTTCTGAATCTCGTTACTCAGTTAGAAGAGTCAATGGTGAAACAATTCCCCTTTGAAGTACCTACTGAGTACAGTAACCTGCCACAACTTAAAGGTCGTGCTACTGTAGAATTCAAAACTAACAAAGGCGATTTGACCCTTGTAGTAGATGGTTATAGCGCCCCTGTCACTGCTGGTAATTTTGTAGATTTGGTGCAGAGGGGTTTTTATAATGGCTTAGAATTTACCCGTTCTGAAGAATCTTACTTTCTGCAAACTGGAGATCCCGCCGGCAAAGACGTGGGTTTTATTGATCCAAACACGGGCAAATATCGCGCTATTCCCTTAGAAGTCTTAGTTCAGGGTGATAAAGCACCTACTTATGGCATTACTCTAGAAGAAGCTGGTCGTTACGTTGATATGCCAGTTCTACCTTTTTCTGCTTTTGGAGCAGTGGTGATGGCTCGTCCTGAAAGTGAAGTAAATGGAGGTTCTTCGCAATTCTTCTTCTTTCTCTTTGAACCAGAACTCACCCCCGCCGGACGCAACCTATTAGATGGACGTTATGCCGTTTTTGGCTATCTCACTGAAGGTAAAGAAGTTTTGGATAAACTGACGGCTGGTGACAAAATTGAATCGGCAACTGTGATTCAGGGAATAGAAAATCTGGTTGAGCCGCAAGCGGCATAATATATTTTAGATTTTGGATTGAATCCAAAATCTAAAATATATTAATATTCTTTTTAAAGATGGAACTTAATCATTAATTTTGTTGGGTTCCCCAAATTTTAAGTTTCTTCTATTCTTTTGTTTAATTCTTCATTAGCTTTTTTGACCTTTTTGTAGTGTTCGCTATTTTTGTTAATTTTTAAACTTCTTCTTACTATTATTCTTCTCTCGTTAATATTTTTTATAAACCAATTCCAGACAAAGACCGGAATAGATAAAAACCACAATAGAGTAATAGAAACAATTAAATTAATAATTCCCTCAAAAAATGGTTTCTGGTCTCGATTAATTTGTAAGTATGACCTGCCATTATCATCCAAGAAAGTATCTAGCTTTTTAGCATCAATATATATTTGGCTAGTGTTACAATTGTAATAAAACTTGATGCGTTCTTTGTCAGTTTTTAGGTATAGCGTTGATATCTGACATCCTTCTGAATTATATGGTGTCTCAACCTCAGTACCTAAAAGTTGAAATTTGGTAATTGAATTAGACCAAAATACAGGCAAAGTAGTGTGTTTTAGCTGACAGATTACATATCCCTGTTTTAGTCGTTGACAAGTGATAGTATCGGTAATGCTGATTGGAAATATCCAGATGATGTAACAAATAAATAGAAGAAGTCCGCAGCATCCAGAACAGCCTGGATATTTAGACGAGGACTGAGACATATGTGTTAACTCCTTAATTCCTCTTTTCAACCTCTTTCTAGATTGTGATTTGATGCTTTTGGGTTAAACACATTGCAATACCTTTCTCGTAATAAGCTGCTTCATTGATAAAAATAGGATAGGTAGTTGAGTTGGCTTTGTAGGGAATTGTTTGACCATCAAATGTTAAGAACATAGGATCACCAGGATTTAAAGGCTCATAATCTTTAAACTGAAGCTGAGGATGGATCATGGCTTGAATTTCTCCGTGTTCGTTTCTGGGATAATCAATTGCTTCTATATATTTGTAGAAGATAAGGGTATTTGGGAACGGTGGTACTTTTCCCTGGTTGTACAGTTCTAAATAATCTAAAATTGTGTAAATTATGGCTTCAGTTTTCAGAAAAATATCTGCATTCAAAACACCTTGAGGAACAGAGCCAACCTCAATAGCAACGCTAAATTTGCCAAGCGATCGCAGCGAATTATCACCTCTACCAGAGTTTCCAGAACTATAAACCTTGACTGAAGGATTAACATAACTGAGATAGGCGGCTAATTGCAGATTGAAGGGTTCATCATTATCGACAATAATGGTTACGCCCATGTTGGCAGTTGTACTATGTAAATCCAAGATAAAATCAACAGGGGTTTTACCATTTTGACCAAACAGATGGTCAATCTCTTGAGCTAGTAAATCCTCATAACCAGAAAGTGTTGAATCCTCTAAATTTTGACGCAGAAAGCACCGATTTAAATCTTTGTCAATGTATCGTCTTGCTGCTGCAAATGCTTTAGGATTAGCCAACAACGTCAGTGTTTCAAAATTGGATTTACGAATTAGCTCAGGAAATTGCTCAAAAAGTTTGATCAAGTATGCTCCAGTAAACTCGTTCCCATGAGTTCCACCTCCAATCAATACTCGATTGATTTGGCTCTTAAGTTTCATTTCTGGTTCCCCAATTGCAACTGATTGTATTGCTCTGAAGATATCTTGGAAAACCATGATACAATCATCTGGTTTATGCAACATTCCATGACTAAAACGTCATAATGCTGAAAAAACAAGAATCTTTAGCCTCTCACAAATGGTCAATTGGGATGAACTAGAACTGCGTCACCTGAAGTATGCGATCGCTGTAACCCAGAAGCAAGGATTTACCAACGCTGCTGCGTATCTGGAAATCGATCAGGGATTTCTGAGTAGGCAAATCAAGTGGCTGGAGAAAAAAATTGGATTTCAGCTATTTGATCGCAACCAGCGCCCGTTAAAATTAACAGATGCGGGAAATGAGTTTTTGCAAGAAGCCTGTCAAATTCTCAGTCAGGTTGAACGAGCAATTGAATTAGGTCAACGGTTAAGTCGTGGTGAGAAAGGACGATTAACTATAGGAATCAATACCTCCATCGCCAACAGCAAACTACCCGATATCCTCCGAGCATTTCATGAGAAGTTTCCAGAAGTAGAATTGGTGTTACAGGAAATAGCTTCCTATGACCAAATTGAGAAGTTGCGAAACCAACAACTGGATTTAGGTTTCTTTCATCTGCATAATTTGCAAAATATCAAGAGTAATAATGATGATGTCTTAACTTTTATGCCCATTCTTCAAGAATCGCTAGTCATTGTTTTACCGGAAAACCATCGTTTCGTAAGGCGAACTAGCATTTCACTTGCAGCACTGGCAAATGAGCAATTTATCTTACCACCACATAACTTGTTATATAACTTACGCGATCAAATTAATAGGCTTTGCGTGGATGCAGGTTTTCAGCCAAAAGTCAGACAAGAAGCAGCATGGATATCAACTGTTCTGAGTTTGGTTGCAGGTGGAATGGGGATTTCACTACTTCCGGCAAACGTACAAAATCTTCAACGAAGTGGTGTAGTCTATCGTTCTATACAAGGACAATCACCAGTATTAGAAATCGTTGCTGTTTGGCGAAGTGATCATCTATCTATAATTTTGAAAAATTTCCTTGAAGTGATTGGGAATTTAGCATGAATTTATCTTCAATATTTTTCAGATCAGCATCGTTGAGGAATTTTTAGTTTAATCACGATTAAAAGACGACTACTAAGTAGTCAGACAGAATTAATTACACAATGTCATTGCGAACGCTCACAATGACTGTAAATATTTTTGTCCATCTACTTATCTATGGTCTACTAACCAAGATTACCTGCATTCAACACCTGTTCAACTGCAATATTCAATTCTGGAAAAGTTCGTGATAGAATTTGCCCAGTAGCTATAAAAACTGTTTCTTCGTAAAATCCATCTTCCAGTAGTAACACCGAAATTTTTGCTTTGAGTGGGTCTACAATCCAATATTCAGGAACCTCTAAGGCCGCATATTCGGAGCGTTTATAACGATAGTCCCGTTTGATCGATTCTGGACTGACCACCTCGACAATTAGTAACGGCGGTGATTGAAATACTGCTGAGGCATTCAACAATTCTCTAGCTTGCTCCAGTGTCACTACACACAGATCAGTCAACCTAGATTTATTTCTACCAGTTCTCACCCCACTTTCTTGAAAACACAGCCAAGGAGAACTACAACGCTTGATTTCTGAATCTAGTAATTGCTCAAGAAATTTGGCAATCAGGAAATGTTCAATAGTAGGTGGGTTCATCAGCTCTAGCTTGCCATCCACCAGTTCATAATGGAAATCGTTGCCATCATCATAGGTTAAGTACTCCTCAAAGGTGATCCTGGTTACTGGTGTACTAACCATCCCAACTGTCTCCTAAGCGATACCCATATCTTACAGCTATTTTCAGGTAAATAGACCACACGGTAAGGGTAAAGCGCATTGCTAAACCCCTACGACAGATATGGTTCAAATACATGAAAATTGCTGTAATGAGTCTTTGATACTCGTGAATGAGTATTTGAACTGGATGAATCCACCTTTTATCTCCGTTAACGAGTGTTTGAACTGGATGAATCCACCTTTTATCTCCGTTAACGAGTGTTTGAACTGGATGAATCCACCTTTTATCTCCGTGAACGAGTCTTTAAACTGGATGAATCCACCTTTTATCTCCGTGAACGAGTCTTTAAACTGGATGAATCCACCTTTTATCTCCGTGAACGAGTATTTGAACTGAATGAATCCACCTTTTATCTCCGTGAACGAGTATTTGAACTGAATGAATCCACCTTTTATCTCCGTGAACGAGTATTTGAACTGAATGAATCCACCTTTTATCTCCGTTAACGAGTATTTACAGCTATTTTCAGGTAAATAGACCATGCGGTAGGGGTAAAGCGCAATGCTCATACGTGTCAACTTAAGCCCCGACGAATGGAATTCGCGGCTACACAAACAAAGCCCACCTCCGTGGGCTAAGAGAAAATTAAGCTTTTTGTAACCCAGGTCGGTGGGTAAAGCCTCGTGTAGACGCGGTTTCTAACCGCCCTTTTAACGTTAAGTTGACACCAATGAGCGCAATGCTAAACCCCTACGACAGATGTGGTTCAAATACATGATTTCTGCTGTAAATCGTAAAGTGAGGGAGATCAGGGAGAATAATTACTAACTCCTAACTCCTATTTCTTCGTAATTTTGCAACACGGAAAACCGATTGTGAATAATGAGTTATCTTCTCAACAAGTAAAAGATATTGGTGAACAAGGTCTTTTAGAAAGATTGCAGCGCTTCTGTCCTCCAGAAATTATCGGCGATGATGCAGCAGTGATTGAGACTGCACCAGAGCAATCTTTGGTCGTAACAACAGATGTGCTGATTGATGGCGTGCATTTTAGTAATGTTACCACTTCCCCAGAAGATGCTGGTTGGCGGGCTGCTGCTGCCAATTTATCAGATTTAGCAGCAATGGGCGCTTCCCCATTGGGAATTACCGTCGGGTTGGGACTCCCCGGTGAAGTTAGGGTGAGTTGGGTTGAGCTATTGTACCAGGGAATGACAGAATGCCTGCAAAAATACAATACCTCAATTGTTGGGGGTGATATTGTGCGATCGCCTGTGACTACTCTGGCAATTACTGCTTTTGGTCAAGTTTCCCCTCATCGAATTATCCGCCGTTCTGCTGCTGTCGTAGGAGATGCGATCGTCGTTACAGGCGTTCATGGAGCCTCAAGAGCTGGCTTAGAACTGCTCTTGCATCCCGAATTAGGACAAGACCTCAACGACGTGGAAAAGACGGCTCTAATCCGGGCACACCAACGCCCACAGCCACGATTAGATGTCTTACCAATCCTCCAGAAAATTTTAACTCCTAACTCCTGTACAGACGCGATTAATCGCGTCTGTACTCCTAACTCCCAACTCCCCATTGCTGGTATGGATAGCAGCGATGGTTTGGCAGATGCGATTATTCAAATTTGCCGCGCCAGTGGCGTTGGCGCGGTCTTAGAACGCAGAAAAATTTCCATTCCAGCAGCTTTTGACCATTGGCTGACACAAGAGCAAGCCCTAGAATATGCTCTATACGGTGGCGAAGACTTTGAATTAGTGCTGTGCTTACCACAAGAGTCAGCATCAGCCTTAGTGCAACATCTTGGTCAAGATGCTGCGATCATAGGCAGCATTACATCTGGATCAACAGTACTATTGCACGATGAACAAAAAAAATTCCCTGACCAAGTTCTGAGTCTTAGCCAGGGATTTCAACATTTTAGTCAATAGTCAATAGTCAATAGTCATTTGTCCTTTGTCTTTTGTCATTTGTGAAAAACCAATGACTAATGACTAATGACTAATGACTAATAACAAATTATTGCCACTTCTCGGCTACTAATTCTGCCAAATCCAAAACTCGTTGGCTGTAACCCCACTCATTGTCATACCACGCCATAACTTTCACGAGGTCATTACCCAAGACCAAAGTCAAGTTCGCATCAACAATCGAAGAAGCATCATGACCTTGATAATCAGACGATACTAGTTCTAGTTCGCTGTAGGCCAAAATACCTTTGAGTGGGCCTTCAGCAGCATCTTTAAGAGCTTGGTTAACTTCTTCAGTAATAGTACGCTTCTCAACCTGAACTACGAAATCTACCATTGAGACGTTCGGGGTAGGTACGCGCAAGGCAACACCATTTAGCTTGCCTCTGAGGTCTGGGATAACCAGCGCCACTGCTTTTGCTGCACCAGTAGAGGTGGGTACAATGTTTATCGCTGCTGCCCTCGCCCGTCGCAAATCCCGGTGAGAAGCGTCTAGCAAGCGTTGGTCACCTGTATAGCTATGGGTAGTGGTCATAGTGCCTTTGATGATGCCAAACTTATCGTTCAACACCTTGGCAATCGGTGCCAAGCAGTTGGTAGTACAGCTAGCGTTACTGATAATGTGGTGTTTGTTGTGGTCATAGTCGTGATGATTCACACCAACCACAAAAGTACCATCCTCGTTTTTACCAGGAGCGGTAATCAGAACTTTCTTGGCTCCAGCATTTACATGCTTGAGCGCTCCTTCTTTGCTAGTAAACACTCCGGTTGCTTCGATAATTAAGTCAATTCCCCAATCTTTCCAGGGCAGCTTTTCTGGGTTGCGATCAGATACGCACTTAATGGTCTTATCGTTAACGATGATAGAGTTATCATCGGCACTAATCTCAGCACCCTTGATCTTCCCTAGCATCGAGTCATACTTCAGCAGATGAGCATTGGTTCTAGGGTCTGATGTGTCATTAATAGCCACAAGGTCAATTTGACTATTCTCTCTACCCACCCAGCATCGTGCAAAGTTACGTCCAATCCGCCCGAAACCGTTGATTGCAACTCTAATCACAGTGTCTTGCCCTCTGTATTTATGCTTATATGTTGATATCGTTGACCCCAATCATATCGCAAAGGGGGGGGGCACTTTTAACCATAAAGTGTTAGATCAACAAAAAAACACATAATTTATTCAGATTTGTTCGAGTAGAGATTGTTGTTAGTGATATATGATCTAACCGATTCCGGGACTAAATAACGAATTGACTGGCGTTCGCCCTTGGCGTTGACGAAGTTATCGCGGCAGAATTTGCGAATTAGACTTGACGAAACTCCTACTAAAGGTATATCTAAGAGTTGCCAGTGAATGGTATGTGACTGCTCTTTAAGTTGTTGCTCCACTTGCTTGCAGATTAATTTGCTTTGAGTTATAGTCTCACCACCTAGCAGTCGGGGTGCTATTAACCAATCACACATTTGTGCTAGTTCGTGTCCACGGTACCAACGGGGTAAAGTTTGGAAAGTATCCAAGCCTACGATCCAGTACCAGTGAGTATTTGGGTAAGAAGCAGATAAGTCTATCAGGGTGTTAATAGCATAGGAAGTCCCAGAGCGATTTGCCTCCACTAGTGAGACAGTAAACGCTGGGTTATCTTCTATGGCTAATTGCAGCATTCCCACACGATGCTCAAACAAAGCTGCTTGTTTATGAGGAGGATTTAGGGATGGCACCCAAATTACCTTTTCAAGGGATACTTGATGCAAAGCTCTCTCGGCTACGAGCAGGTGTCCGCAATGAATTGGATCAAATGTGCCACCAAAAATTGCTAGTTGCTGCATCCAGTTATGCGTGGATTTTATGCAATTGAAAAATAGTTTCATTACCAATGTACTATTGTAGTCAATTCATGCCTAGACTGGATGCAATTTAAAATCAGCTTTACTAACAATGTATGATGTAGCCAATTCCAGTAAGGTAGCCAAAAAGATGTATTTGACATTACAAGAATTTCTTTCCCGATGCGACCAAATTTTTCAGAATAATCTTAAAAACAGTTCAGAAATAGTAAAAACCTCCAACCAAGGTAAAATCATTCTGAACAAGCAAAACCAGAGCAGAAATATCATCTGGGCATCAAACATAAACATGATTAAGGGACAGTTACGGTAAAAATCAAATTCCTGTTATGATACGCGTGTCATTTGTGATTATGGTGTGGTGTGGTGTAAAAGGAGCAAGAAATGACTAATTCTGTAGATTTTAGTGGTAGACCATTTCATTTCATTGGCATTGGTGGTATAGGTATGTCTGCTCTGGCATACGTTCTCGCCAAGCGCCAATTTCCAGTATCAGGTTCGGATCTTCGTGCTAACCACATTACGCACAAGTTGGAATCTATCGGCGCTCATATTTTTGGTAGACAAGAGGCAAGCAATCTCGAATTCTTTCGCCCTCAGGTATTAGCGAATGCAGTAGTATTAAATTCACAAGAAGAATTACCTACTGCTACTAACTCAATACTGCCTCAAGTCATTTGTTCAACAGCAATTAACACGAATAATTTAGAATACAAAGCAGCGCTAAAATTAGGTTGCCCAATTTTACATCGTTCAGATGTACTAGCAGCTTTAATTGCCGATTACCACAGTATTGCAGTTGCAGGAACACACGGCAAAACTACAACCAGTAGCATGATTGGCTATATGCTTCTAGAAGCAGGTCTAGACCCAACGATTTTAGTAGGTGGCGAAGTCAATGCTTGGGAAGGTAATGCTCGATTGGGACAAAGCCAATATTTGGTAGCCGAAGCAGATGAATCTGATGGTTCCTTGGTAAAACACGCTCCAGAGATTGGCATCATCACCAATATTGAACTCGATCATCCAGACCATTACGATACATTAGAAGAAGTCATTGACATCTTCCAGACATTTGCTAAGGGTTGTAAAACATTAATAGGTAGCATTGACTGTGCCACAGTGCGCGATCGCTTGCAACCCACAATCAGCTACAGCTTATACTCAGATACCGACGCTGATTACAGCGTTACTAATATTGATTATCGTGCTGATGGCACCACGGCTCTAGTTTGGGAAAGAGGCAAAGCTTTGGGCGTGTTGAAGTTACGCCTGCTCAGTCGGCACAATCTCAGTAATGCCTTAGCAGCAGTAGCTGTTGGTCGTCTCTTGGGCTTAGAATTTGGAGAAATTGCCAAAGGTATCGCCACCTTTGAGGGAGCAAGACGCCGCTTTGAGTTCCGGGGTGAAGTCGATGGTATTACCTTCATCGATGACTATGCTCATCATCCTAGCGAGATTCGCGCTACTCTTGCCGCAGCACGCTTACAAGCAAGACCAGGACAAAGAGTGGTTGCCATCTTCCAACCCCATCGCTATAGCCGTACACTCACCTTTTTAGAAGAATTTGCCGATTCCTTTACCCATGCTGATTTGGTTGTGCTGACTGATATTTACAGTGCAGGCGAACCCAATTTAGGGCAAATTAGTGGTGAACATCTAGCGGCGGAAATTGCTAAACAGCATTCTCCTGTAGTTTATCAACCAACTTTACCCTCAGTGTGTGAATACTTGCTACAAACACTACGCCCAGGAGACTTGGCGCTGTTTTTGGGGGCTGGGAACTTGAATCAGGTGATTCCTGAAATAATTACGACACTTTGTGAGCCTGCTAAAGCCACATCTTAAGTGGAAACTTTGCGAAGTTTTATTTCTGAGCAAAGCACCCGTCTAGCAACGGTTCCATAGGTTAACTCTATTACCGTATTTTTTACGGTAAATAAATGTAAAAATTTTACCAAAAAAAGTAAAAATGACCATTTCCCAGGCAGCTGGAAACGTCTGCACAGTTTCTGCTTTGAATACAAAGAAACCCCAAACAACTAATTCGGTGGACGGTGAAGTAATTTACTTACCCAATACTGATTGTGCGATTAAGTCCCAGGCTTCTTTGTCAGCATTCACTTCCTATAGAGTTGGGGGAGCAGCTGATTTGTACGTTGCCCCCCAAAACTTAGAAGCACTGCAAGCAAGTCTTAAATACGCAAAAGAACGTAATTTAAACGTGACAACACTAGGAGCAGGTTCTAACTTGCTGGTGAGCGATGAGGGTATATCAGGTTTAGTCATTGCTACTCGTCATCTCCGCTTCAGCAACTTTGACCACCACACAGGTCAATTAACCGTTGCTGCTGGAGAATCAATTCCTAGCTTGGCATTGGCGGCAGCAGAATTAGGATGGCAAGGATTGGAGTGGGCTGTTGGTATCCCTGGAACAGCCGGAGGTGCCGTGGTGATGAATGCAGGGGCACATAATAGCTGTATCGCAGATATGTTAGTTAGTGCCCAGGTACTTTCACCCGATGGCACATTGGAAACTCTTACCCCCGATCAGTTAGGTTATAGTTACCGAACTTCATTATTGCAAGGTGGCGATCGCATAGTCACCCAAGCCACCTTACAACTCGCGCCAGGTGCAGACCCAGCAAAAGTTGTGGCAATTACCAGAGAACACAAAAAGCATCGGTTAAGCACTCAACCATACAACTTTCCCAGTTGTGGGAGTGTTTTCCGCAATCCCAAACCTTACAGCGCTGGCTGGTTAATTGAACAAACTGGTCTGAAAGGCTACCAAATTGGTGGAGCGCAAGTAGCACAACTCCATGCTAATTTCATCGTTAACCGTGGTGGAGCAAAAGCTAGTGATATCTTCTGTCTCATTCGCCACATCCAACATCAAGTACAAGAACGTTGGTCTATTAATTTAGAGCCAGAAGTCAAAATGCTTGGAGAGTTTCAAGGTGCTTGTGGATAAAAAATGGGGAGTGGGGACTTGTACTGAGCGAAGCCGAAGTAGTGGGGAGTGGGGAGTGGGAAAGATGAGGGAGATGAGGAAGATGAGGAAGAAGAATTAATAACCAATGTGCAATGCCCAATGCCCAATGCCCTATTCCCTACTCCCTACTCCCTACTCCCTACTCCCCATTCTGTGACACATTAATTATTGGTAAAATTAGTGGTTAAATATAATTAAAGCTGAAAACCAAGGCTTTAAATATCTGGTTTGTAAACCACGGTCGAGTCAAAACTAGCGAGCCTGTAAAAAGGTCAAACGGGAGTACCCCGGAGGTTAAATTTGCTAAAAATAATGGGTGTCCAATGGCTAAAAGTTTCAACAAGTTGCTTAGTAAAACAAAGATAGGGTGGGCTACACCCAAATTTACGCTTGTGGACTGTTGGAGCCGACTCCCTTGGTTGAAGCAAGAAGCAGACCCATCTATTGGAAACTTTAGTTGAATAACTAGCTTTTAAAAAGTTTAGTCAAGTTTTGTGTAGCAGGCAAATTACTTACCGCATCTATAATTGAATTTGATTTGTTATTCAGCGCACAGGCGTACAAATAATTATGACAGGAAAAGGACAGGGATTTGGCTTTGGCTTAGGAAAAATGAAAGAATTGGCTGACGCTTTTAAGAAAGCGCAGCAAGTTCAAGAAGGCGCAAAGCGACTCCAAGAAGAATTGGAGCAAATGGAGATTCTAGGAGAATCTGGCGGTGGTCTGGTGAAGGTGATTGTCAGTGGGAACCAAGAACCCAAGCGAGTAGAAATTTCTCCAGATGCTCTAGGGGAAGGTGCAGAAGTACTTTCTGATCTGGTGACAGTGGCAATGAAAGAAGCCTACAACAAATCCACAGCAACAATGCGGGAACGTATGGAAGAATTGACTAGTGGGTTGGAGTTACCTGGATTTTAGTCATTGGTCATTAGTAAGCCAGCGCGGTCTTGGGGGTTTCCCCCATGAGTGACTGGCGTTAGCGCAGCGTTAGCGACGAAGGAGCGTCACCCGTAAGGGTCATTGGTCATTAGTCATTGGACAAAAGACAAATGACTATTGACTATTGACAAATAATATCTATGCCTTACAAGTTGCTATTTGTCTGCTTAGGTAACATCTGCCGATCGCCATCGGCAGAAAACATTATGAATCATCTAATTGAGCAGGCTGGCTTGAGCGAACACATACTCTGTGACTCTGCTGGTACATCTAGTTATCACGTTGGTAGCCCACCTGACAGACGCATGAGTGCTGCGGCTGCCACAAAGTTGGGAATTAAACTGCGTGGTCGAGCACGCCAGTTTCAAAAGTCAGACTTTCAAGACTTTGATTTAATTTTAGCGATGGATCAAGAAAATTATGAGAACATCCTCACTCTTGATCAAACTAAGCAGTATCAGCATAAAGTGCATTTGATGTGCGAGTTTTGCTCTCGACACACCCTGAAGGAAGTTCCAGATCCCTATTACGGTGGTCAAGAAGGATTTAATCGGGTTATTGATTTACTGATCGATGCTTGTGAAGGTCTGCTGACAAAAGTTAGGAGTAAGGAGTTTTAATTCCTCACTCCTGTACAGACGCGATTAATCGCGTCTCTCCTCATAACTTTTTTTATTCCACCAAACCATGCTTCATCGCAAAACGCACCAATTCCGCTCGGTTGCTGGTTGAGGTTTTTCTCAATAAACTGCTAACGTACTTTTCCACTGTGCGAGGACTCAGGTGTAGCTGATGACCCATTTCGGCATTAGAAAGACCATGAGTCAATAACTCTAAGACTTCCTGTTCTCTATGAGTTAGGGATGAGTGCAAGTGGGATTTCTGAATTTGAGTGGACAAAGAATTATAAGCATCCACCGCTTTTGTCGAGGCGGAAATGCCCAAACTCTCTTTATGAGAAAACCGATACTCCGATTGAATAATTTGCGATCGCTCCAAAAGATTGCGGATTGCTGCTGCTAACTCTTCCAGTTCAAAAGGCTTGGGTAAGAATAAATCGCACCCTGACTGGTAGCCCAAAATTCTTTCCTGGGTCTTAGTTCGGGCTGTTAATAAAATTACAGGTAATAACCGAAACACTGGTTGTTGACGCACCCGGCGCACTAGTTCGTAGCCATTCATCTGCGGCATCACGATATCCGTGACAATCAAATCTGGATGATGCTCATCCACCATAACCAAAGCCTCTTGACCGTCATTGGCTGTGATCACCGAGTAGCCAGACAGTTCAAGATAGTCACTTACAGACAGGCGAGTTCCCAAATCATCATCCACTACAAGGATCGTCAAGGGCATGGACAATACACCCCTAGCATTTTTTTACTCAGAAATTTGCTTCTACGCGCTTGATCAGTGAACACAGGCAAGAATAATGTTCTTATGTTTCATACTATGACAGGATTACCAGCTAATGATGTCTTTAGGGATGATTTATAAAGAAAATCTTAAATCCTTAGAAAAGGTTAAAGAAGTGTAACTCACCTTTGACTCGCTCTCTTTGGGAGGCATAGAGAGCTTTGTAGTTTGTAACAACTCATCAATCAAAACACAGTAATTACTACCATAGTGTAAATTAATATTAACTTAATAAATAATTTACTAAAAGCTAAGTAGGGATAAATATCTTTTATTTTTTGCCCTTTGTAATTAATTTTTAGCTAATCACTAATGATTATTGGCATCATATCAATACTTTGTGAAACTACACAAAATCAAACTAGGTAAGACTTGGGGCTTAAGCCTCAAGTCTTACCTAGCTCACAGGTAATCGGTATCATATAACTTAAAGTTGCTAGAAAACTCTTAATTGTGAACTGATAAAAGCTAAATTAGTGATATACAGTTCATAATTTATAGCGGTTCTAAGATACAGCCTATAATTAACAAGCCAATCCAAATAATTTTTTAGGTACATTTAAAGCACACAAAATTATCAATGAGCGACAAGAGCGACAAGAGCGACAGTTACAAAGTTATTAGCGACAACCGCCAAGCCCGTTATTTGTATGAAATTCTAGAAACTTACGAAGCTGGAATTGAGTTGACAGGAACCGAGGTTAAGTCGATTCGTGCGGGTAAAGTCAATCTCCAAGATGGCTATGCTTTGCTTCGCAATGGTGAAGCATGGTTGATCAATGTGCATATCTCGCCTTATAACGCTAGTGGACAATATTTTAATCATGAACCACGGCGTACACGCAAGCTGCTGTTGCATCGCAAAGAACTTCGCAAGCTAATTGGCACAGTAGAACAGCAGGGTTTAACTTTAATCCCTTTGAAAATGTATCTCAAACGCGGCTGGGTAAAAGTGAGTATAGCCCTTGGCAAAGGTAAAAAGCTCCACGATAAGCGAGAAGACCTGAAACGACGCCAAGACCAGCGTGACATTCAACGGGCAATGAAAAACTATTGAGCGTCAGTGCCGCTAAACTACCACACAAGAGTGAGAAACCCATTGGTGTAAGAAGTATGTTGTATGTCCACAGCGTGAGTTGTGAAAATTCCTAGTTTATAGCCGCAGATTGATTTTCTTAAAGTTGGGAATCGATAAAGTGGTGAGTAACTTCGGATGGCATAAGGAATTGTCACAACTTATGAAAAGTAATTTCATTACAGCTGTTAGTGCTAGCGTTCTCAGCTTGAGTATAGGAGTTTTACCCTTAACTCTATCCGCACAAGCTCAGACAACAACTGACCCCGGAGCAAATACTACTTCAGGAACGACCACAACAACCACTTCCGACGATCGCAACGGTTTTGATTGGGGTTGGCTAGGATTAATTGGTCTAGCTGGTTTGGCTGGTTTGGGTGGTAAAAAGAGTGAGAACCAATCCAGCGCTTACCGCGACCCTAATGCTCCAGGAACCACTACCTATAGGGACTAGTACCGCAAGGCGGAAGTCAAAAGGGGCCAGTGCGTTGGGGAGCCAGCGCGGTCTTCTCACATTGGGAGCGTCTCGTAGAGAAGGGAGTTTTCCCCATGACCGACAGGCGTCGGTGCCGACTTGTACCCCTACGGGGATCTTGCTACGCTCTTAGCGTTCCCGCTCTTTAGCAACTGGCTCTCAAAAGTCAAAAGTTAAAAGGCTTTAATTTTGCGCTTTCTGACTGTAATGAAATGGTAGGTTTATTTCCGCCGACCTGTTACTAGACGATTCAAAATTTAAAAATTGTCAGTTGTTCAGTAGAAAAACAACTGACAACTTAATTATATTAATTTACTGTTGGTTCTAAGTTAGATGAATTTGTCTGATTTTGAGCTAAAGGTGTCCAATAGCTAGCAATTAAGGCAACTATGAGCCACCACAGGGTATTAACTTCAGGACGATACCAGACAGTATCTACGGTTCCATGAGCTAGCATCCCCAACAAAATAGCGATCGCTCCAATTAACCAAAATCCCTCTACACTTCGGAATTGTCGCAGTCGTCGCATTTGTAGAAATGCCGTATTAAATGTGACAATTATTAGCCAGAGAAAGCAGGCTAAACCAACAAAGCCAGTTTCTACAGTCACTTCAAACAAAATCGAATAGGCACTCAAAGCAGTATAACGAGGGCGTTGGTAGAGAGGATAAACTTTATTAAAAGAGTTGTGACCAGGGCCAATGCCGAAAATCGGGCGATCGCGAATCATCTCGAAAACAGCATCCCACACATTTCGGCGAAAATTATTACTGCTATCCTGACGGTCAGCAAAAATACTGAATACTCGTAGGCGCACTGGCTCTACAAATATCACTGCTAGCACCAATATGCCGATCAAACCTCCTAAGACAATCGGTAGCGACCAAGTTTGCCAAAAACGAGACATTTCTACGCTTTTCCAATAAACTAGCAATGCCATCACAGCCAAAATTGCCACCACTAATCCAATCCAACCCCCACGACTAAAAGTGAGGATCAGGCAGGCAGTATTGACAATTAACATCGTTAATGCTAATACTTTTTTGATCCAGCCTTGCCATGCAAAAATTGCCACTAAGCTAAAAATTACTGCTGGTAAGAGGTATCCAGCCAATAAGTTGGGATTGCCTAAATAACTGTAGACTCTGGTAGTTTTAGACAGAGGGGATTCTGGATCAACCCAAGTTGCTAGTGCTGTGGCTCCAAAAAACCATTGTCGCAACCCATATACACTGACAATTAACGATACGTGCAGGTAAAGGATGATAATCCAAGATCGGAGGCGAGGCGACCTCAGTATCCTGGCACAAAGGGCAAATAGCAGCAAATACAAGGTTAACGTTCCCAAGTCGTTAAGTGCCGCCTTTTTCACCGGTGACAATGCCGTTGCGACTGCGGCAATTACCCAGTAGAGCAATACCAGCAGGTGAATGGGAGTGACTGAGGAGACATTTGCTGGTGTTACTTCATCAGATAAAGTCAACAACAGCCAAAACGCTACACAAGCCACCAGCAACAAGCCCACCAATGTACTCGAAGCAAAAGGTGCAAGCGCATATAATAAACAGAGTAAAGCAGCTGCTGTCGCATCTCCCCACTGAATCAAGACGCTGGTTTGCCGCCAAGAACTTAACAGTCCCACCAGAGAACTATGTACGTAACTGGTAGCAAGGTATTCTTTGAGCGGTAAAGATGATAAAGTAAATCGTTGCCAGACTAAATTCATAAAAAACATTGCAATCAATTAGCCTGCCGACGCAGAACTTGGAATTGATCATAATGCCTATGGCTATAAAAAGGTAATAACGTAAATTGCAGTTTAGTGATAATGCTCTGACTCATAACGATCAGGCACCACCTGTAATCTAAAGCACTTCAGCTAATACTAAGTGAAGATAGCCGTAGATTAACCCTTCACCTAGTTAGTACATAAGAAAGCATTAATTTGTATTTCCCTATTATCTGTAACCTGTATGTTCCCTACTAGCTGTAATCAAACATCGCTAATTGCTTGCGAAGGAGTTGCTAATTGCAGTGGCAAAGAAAGCACATAACGATATCCTGATTCTGGTGAACCTTGAATCAAAATTTGTCCACTATGCAATTCTGCCAGTTGACAACTTAGCAACAGACCCAAACTTTCACGAGAGATATTTCCATGTGATTTAGCTAAATTTATACCTGAACTAGCAGCAAAGAAATTTGAGTGATTCCCACTCAAGTTTTTTGAATTGTCCACTGCTACTGAGGAAATATCTCTTTGCTCCTGGCTTTGTGCATGAGTATTGTAACTTGCTATTTCACCTGTTAGCTCCAGCAGCGACAAAGAATTGAGACGGAAGTAGGGATCAACTTCAGTAATACCGTCCCCTAGCCAAGGATGGGAAACCCAAATAGTAATGTTGAGCGTATCTTCCTTGTAAGAAACATGAATACGAACAATGCTACCTGTAGCCGAAAGTTGAATCACACTGAAAACCAGGTGATAGAGGATTTGCCGCACCTTGTCTTTATCTAAAGGCCAAATGCGATTGCGTCCTGGTTCTATAGAGAGGCGAATATCTTGTTCACGGCGATTAGCTGCTTCTTCAAGGGTATTGATAGCTTGTTGACACAGCATTTCGATATCCACAGGAGCTATATTTAGCACAGTTGAATTTTCATCCATAGCTCCTAGTTCGGTAATTTCGTTTACTAAGGAAAGTAAGTACCGACCACTGTGTTGGATAATTTCCAAATATTCTCTCTGCTTAGTCGTCAAAGGCCCATAAATCTCACGTCCTAAAACACTAGCCATACCGAGTACAGATGTTAAGGGCGTGCGTAACTCCTGAGTTAGCTGATCCAAAAGTTCCAGTTTCAGTTGCTTGGTAGAAACAGAGCCGCTATCTTTAATGGCTGGGGTGATTTTAATCTCAGTATTACGTTCGTCATTGAGTGAAAATATTGGAGCGATCGCAGGAGTGCTTGATTCGAGTCTCCGTTGCAGGAGTCGGTTACGTTCAAATTCACTCATGCTCCAACGAGCTATTATTTGTAAAAACTCAATGTCTCGGTTTGTAAAATTGCGCGGTACTAAATCCATCACCGCCAATGCACCCAAACAATGTCCCTCAGCATCAATCAGTGGCGCTCCTAAGTAAGCACGAATCCCATAATCCTGCACCAACTTGCTGTTAACAAGTACTGGGTCTGTAAGGTTATGTGTATCATTAATTACAAATACTTGAAAAGTCTCTACTACTTGAGTGCAAAAGGATTCCCGGCGTGACAGTTGGCGGCTTTGTGCCAAATGATTCATTAGTCCCAGCCTAGATAAGCCCACCGCCGACTTGAACCAGTGGCGTTCTTGATCCACAAATCCCAATATGGAAATTGGTGCTTCCAAAAAGTGGGCAGCAGTTTGTGTAGCCTCTTCAAAAACTGGAATCGTCTCTGGTTGCCGCAAACCTAAATCTGACAAAGCTTTGAGGCGTTGTTGTTCTCTTGATTCATGAGAGTCCCAACCATCCTTTAGGGCAAATAATTTATTTTCAGGCTCCATCATTGCCACTGCTACCTTAATAATTTCTCGATACTGTAATTGATATAATCCCTATTTCTGGGTTATCAATTGCTATTTTAAGCATTCCCTAATTTTGCCTCTGACAAACAAATTTGGGGCAAAAATTTTTTATCGCTTACATTAAGTCGGCCACGCGGTATCCACAAGTTACTATTTACTGCTGCTGAATCTTCTTTAGTTAGCGCTGGTGTAGCCTTTATTGCTTGGGATTTTACAGGCAGACTGCGTTAGATTTGGATTCAGCCAGGGTAAGCTAATGCTAAGGATACAATACAAAAGGGCTGTAATTATTTATGTACAGAAGCAAAAATTCTTACTTCCATATTCAAAGTAAATTTACTTACAATAAGTATTACAATGTAATTATTGTAATGTAATTATTACTTAGAACAGCTAGCATTAATGACTGACAATCCTAGATAGTTTATATAAGTCTCGATCCAATAGATTAAACTTATTACAATTTCATGCTGAAAATTGTACAGGCTTTTTTATTTTTCCCATCCGAGGAAATATTTTTTTGAGGACAATTGGTAATGAATAAAATGACCATTAGAGTTCCTTTTGTAGACCTTAAGTTACAACATGAACCAATTCAAATGCAATTGCAACATGCAATCCAATCTGTATTGGAACAGGGAGATTTTATTTTAGGGCAAGCAGTCTCAGATTTTGAAGCAGCATTTGCGGCAGCGTCTGGGGCAACTTATGGAGTTGGTGTTGCATCAGGAACAGATGCGATCGCTCTCGGTTTGCAAGCGTGTAATATTGGGGCTGGTGATGAAGTGATTTTACCAGCAAACACTTTTATAGCAACCTTGATTGGGGTAGAACGGGCTGGCGCGAAGCCAATTCTGGTAGATTGCGATCGCCAAACAGCTTTAATTGACTTAAGAAAAGCAGCAAATGCAATTACGCCTCATACCAAAGCAATTATTCCTGTGCATCTCTATGGTCAAATGGTATCACCACATGAACTATTGAATTTTGCCGATACATACAAACTACTAATTTTTGAAGATGCCGCACAAGCACACCTCGCCGAAAGAGACGGATATCACGCTGGTTCAGTCGGAATAGCAGCAGCTTTTAGTTTCTATCCCAGCAAAAATTTGGGAGCATTTGGGGATGGAGGAATGCTGCTGACACAAGATTCAGATGTAGCCCAGAAGATGATGCGCTTGCGAAATTATGGTGCATCGCAAAAGTATTTTCATACTGAACCAGGTACAAATAGCCGTTTGGATACTTTACAAGCAGCAGTCTTACACCAAAAACTACCATATTTGTCACAGTGGAATCGCGATCGCTTGACTATTGCCCAGCAGTATGATAATGAACTAGCACCCTTGGCAACTGCTGGTATTATTCCTATGGAAAACCAAAGTGATACAGGTCATGTGTATCATCTTTACGTCATTAGAGTTGATGATTCTTGCCCCATAGAACGCCAGCAACTCCAGGAAAAACTTACAGCAGTAGGAATTCAAACTGGCATTCACTACCCAATTCCTTGTCATCTCCAGCCGGCATTCACCAACTTAGGCTATCAGCCTGGAGATTTTCCCCAAGCAGAAAAACTCTCAAAAGAAATATTATCATTACCGATGTATCCTGGTTTGAGTAGTAGCCAAGTTAAAGAAGTTGTAGCAGCGATCGCTCATGCAGTCTCAACTTCTAAAACAGATAAACTCAAAGAGGGAGTGGGTAGTAGGGAGTGGGGAGTAGGGTAATACGGGAATGAGGAATATTCTGACTTAATACAGAGCAACTGAATTTATTCATGGGGTTCCCCATTCCCCATTCCCCACTCCCCACTCCCCTTAAATACTGAGAGTTTTTGAATTACTGAAAATCATGGCACTCCAGCAACAGGTTAAAAACAGAAACGCATCAGACTTATTAAATCTAGCTATTTTAGGCGTTTTGCTGCTGCTTTATGCACCTATATTGCTTCACTGGTTAGATGGTTGGCTGAACAAAAATATCAGTACAGAACACGAATATTTCAGCCACGGGATTATTGGCTTACCATTTGCGGCTTATCTGGGCTGGATGAACCGGAAAAAGTGGAAACGTTTACCAGATACCATCCATCCTTTGGGCCCTGTTTTGTTGTTATTCGGGACAGTGTTTTATCTTAGCGGTGTTACAGAGTGGGTTAACCTTTCCTTGCCCGTTATACTAGCAGGATTATGCTTGTGGTTTAAGGGAATAGCAGGTTTGCGATCGCAAGGATTCCCCCTGCTACTAGTATTTTTGGCAACCCCAACGGCAGTACCCTATCTCATTGCTCCCTATACACTACCTCTTCAAAGCTTCATCGCTGGCACAGCAGGCTTTATACTGAATCAATTTGGTATGGACGTAACCGTAGATGAAATCAATCTCTACGTGGGAGGACGGATTGTAGAAGTTGCCCCCTATTGTGCAGGGCTGAAAATGTTGTTTACTACTCTCTACGTCGGCTTGATGCTGCTTTTTTGGACAGACGCTTTGTCTTCACGCCGTACAGTTATATCGTTTTTATCTTTTGCTGTGATCATTAGTATTTGTGCCAATATCATTCGTAATACATTACTGACTTTCTTTCACGGCACAGGTCAAGAAGCGGCTTTTAAATGGCTGCATGAGGGTTGGGGTGGTGATCTCTATTCAGCTTGTATGCTGGTGTCATTAGTGCCCTTACTGAATTGGATTAATAGCTATTTTTCAGCATCAGAAACTCAGCAAGAAGGGGAAAGTCATTAGTCATTAGTCATTTGTCATTAGTCATTAGTCATTCTTGCTTCCCCTGCTTTTTCTGTACTGATAAATATTACTGAACTCATGGTGTGATTTTATGAAGTAAAATTTTGCCTAAGTATTATAAATTTTACTGATGATTTCTTTCTCCAAGTTTTTTAAGGAAAACCAATTGAGTCAGGTGGCAGCACTTTTGTTATTGCTACTCTTGTTGGCAATAGGCGGGGTTCCCGGATACCTGACAGGACACTGGCAATGGAAACAGCCGCCACCTGTTACCACCCTCAAGGAGTTAAGACAGATCCGCAAGACTGGGTTAGCCCTTCCTGGTTGGCAAACTATTGAACAAGCAGAACAGCAAATTGGCGAACATAAATGGTCTTTGCAGGTAATTAAAAAAGAAGGTTCCGAATCCCAGGCAATCCTGCTTTTGCTGCCGCAAAATGGGCCTATGGATCAACCAGAAGTAGAGTGGACAGACGTTAACGGCTGGGGAAAGTCACGCTGGGGAAAGTGGGATATAGCTCAATATCGTTCTGCTGAATTTACTGTGAAACCGCCTGCAAAGTTGACATCTAAGGTTGAAACTAAAATAGAAGCTAGGTTCTTTCGCGCCGCCACACCACAGCAAACCTTCGCTGTCTTGCAATGGTACGCTATGCCAGACGGCGGAAATCCATCACCTTTCCACTGGTTCTTGGCGGATCAATTGGCCCAGTGGCGTAAGCAACGCACTCCTTGGGTAGGGGTGAGTATTCTGATTCCAATGGAACCTTTGGGGCAGGTAGAAACATCTTGGCCTTTAGCACAGTCTATTGGAGAAACAGTACAAGCTAAATTGATGGCAGACTCTTTATAGAGTCTGTTACAGATGCATTTGTGCAGAGATTCTTCAGTTGTATCTCTATAATCGCGTTCAGGTTAAAAATATGATGTTATAAATTAAAATTGGCAAAATTTTTCTACTTTTTGTTGGTAAAATACTTGCAGATAAAAGATACATTTAGGACATTTTTAGAGTATAATCACCACTCGGCGCGACTAATTTTTATCTCAGTTTTCCTGCACCGATGTTCATAGATACAAGTTCTTATATGCGTGCATTCAGCGCCCTGTGTTTTGTCAGTCTTCAAATAGGAGTTTTCTTAACAACACCTATCCAGCTTGTTGTTGCCCAGCCTTTTCCACATAAAGGACAATCACCAAGGCAACCCCCTGCGCCTGTGCCAGGTACTGAGGTTGTACCTCTAGGTGCAAATGAGGAAATTTCTCCCCAACTCAGCCGCTATCTCTTGGGGCCAGGAGATGCAATTGGTGTTGTGCTTCAGCGTCCTCCTGGGCCGTACCGCTTAGGAATAGGAGATGGAATTAGCGTTTCGGTGCAACGCTTTCCAGATTTGAGCTTTCAAGCTTTAATCAACCCAGAAGGTAACATTGTGGTGCCGCTACTGGGAAAAGTTTCCTTACAAGGTTTGACTTTGGAAGAAGCTCAAGAAAAAATTCGCTTGGGTTTAAATCGTTATGTAGTTGATCCAGTAATAGTTTTAGCCTTAGCAACGCAGCGTCAAGACTTAAGTTTTCAAGCTGTAATTAGTCCAGAAGGCAACATCGTAGTGCCACAAGTGGGAACGGTGTCATTACAAGGCTTAACTTTGGAAGAAGCTCAAGAAAAAATTCGCTTGGGTTTAAGCAGCATTTTCCCAGATCCAATCGTAGTAGTATCGTTGGCAGGGACGCGACCAGTTCAAGTTACCGTTAGCGGGGAAATTTTTCGACCAGGAATTTACCCGATTAATTCACCAACACCCCGTGTTGCTGATGCCTTGCTAATATCTGGTGGTTCAACTTTAAATGCAGACCTGCGACAAGTGCAAGTACGCCGGAAGTTAATCGATGGTTCTGTGATTTCACAAACTATTGATTTATATGCAACACTGCAAAATGGTGGTTCAATCCCTAATTTACGCTTACAAGACGGAGATGCGATACTCGTCCCCCGTCGTGAAGTTGGTAATAATGACGGTTATGACCGCAATTTGGTAGCACGTTCATCCTTGTCCACACCACAGATTAGAGTCCGGGTTTTAAACTACGCTGCCGGAGGTCTTGCCATTCAAGCACTACCTAACGGGAGTACATTTGTAGATGCTTTGGGAGGAGTAAATCTCGACACTGCTAATCTCCGAGATATCGCTCTGGTTCGCTTTGATCCTGAACGAGGTCAAGCTGTTACCCAGAAACTTGATGCTAAAAAAGCTCTAGGTGGCGATGCATCTCAAAATGTGGCCCTTCAAGATAATGATGTTCTTGTTGTTGGTCGGAACCTCATCGGTAGAATTACTAATTTCTTGACTACCATTACCCAACCCTTCTTCAATGTCCAGTCCTTTCTCCGATTTTTTGACGACTTCGGTGGTAGGTGAAATTAGTGACTCTCACCTCTTCACCGATTGTTACCAGATGTGAGAGAGGGGGAGATGAGGGTGACAAATATAAAGCTGATAACTGATAACTGATAACTGATAACTGATAACTGATTCTATCTGCCCCTGCCATGACTCCACCAATTGTTAAACGCTATCTTATTGCTTTTGAAAAATATAAGTGGATTGGACTAGCTAGTTTTGGTTTAGTTGTAGTGGGGTCAACGGTAGTGGCTATGCAGCCAGAGCCACCTACTAACTACATAGCATCTGCGGCACTTACCTATGCTGGCCCACCAGTTTCTTTCTCAGCCACTGGTAGTCAAATCCAACAGCAAGGAAAGGAACTAAATGAGGATGTTTTATTATCAAACCAGATAATTGCGACTGTGGCAGAGAAAGTAAATATCAAACCGAAACAACTCGGTTCAAGTATTGTCCTTTCTTTACCTAAAAAAAATCCCAGGACTGGAGATTTAGAAACGAGTACTTTTGAACTTAAATATGTAGATACAGACCCCAAACGAGCCATAGAGGTTTTGACGGCATTGATGCAATCAATGATTAAGTTGAGCAGTGACATTAATACTGGGCGATTACAAGCAATTATTCAAAAGATTAACGAGCGCTTACCACAAGCTAAACGGGAATTGCAAATTGCCGAAAAGAAGCTGGAACAGTACGATCGCATAGAGCGAACGGCAATATTAGCAGCGGAGAATGGCAGCTTGTTAAGCGCTATTACTGCCAGCCAAAATCTACAACGGCAAATGCAATTGACTATTTCTGGGGTTGATGGTCAAGTTCGCAGTTTACAAAATAAGTTAGGCTTAACAGTCGGGCAGGCTTATATTTCTTCTGCTTTGAGTGCCGATCCAATTATTGGTAACTTGCGATCGCAAATTTATCAAAGTGAGTCGCAAATCGCCTTACTCAGAAAAGATTTGCGACCGGAACACCCAACGATGGTTCAGTTGCAGCGTCAGAAAGAATCTGCTGAGGAATTGCTGCAACAACGGGCTGCGGAGGTATTAGGTGGCGATGGAACGGCGGCTCCGCTTCAGGGTAGCGTTGCCGGGATTCGCGCCCAAAGTAGCTTAGATCCAGCCCGCCAGCAGTTGGCAAACCAAATGGTGTCTTTGCAAACTCAACGGGAGACGCTGGAACAACAACTAACTCAAGAGATCCAACAAGAAGCGCGACTACGGCGAGAGTATTCTCTGATACCCAATAAGCAATTAGAGCGATCGCGTTTAGAACAAGAGGTTGGACTTAAAAAAGCCATCTATGACCAAATGCAGGTGAAGCTAACCGATGCTAAAACCGCAGAGGCAGAAACTACCAGCAGCCTCAGCGTTGCCAGACGCCCCACAGCGGCTGCGGACCTCAAACCCCCCAAGAGTGTACCTATTACCCTCGCTGTGGGTGGTTTCTTAGGTGTCTTGATTGGTGGCGGAGTGGTATTTTTGTTGGGAGCGCTGGAAGGTACTTTCAAAACCAGGGAGGATATCCGCGAGAGCCTCAAGCAACGGGAAGTGGCACTGTTGGGAGAATTGCCTTTAATGCCAGTTGATGATTTGCCTCAAGAAGCAGTGCCAGTGGTACTTTCTGCGGATTCTCCTTATTTAGAATTTTATGAGAAATTCCGTAGTAATCTGCGCCGGGTTGGTGGTAAAGCCTTAAAGGTGGTGTTGATTACTAGCACCAGTAGCCTAGAGGGTAAAACGGCAAGTGCTTATAACTTGGGTATAGCTTCAGCCCGTGCTGGTAAAAGAACTTTGATTATCGAAACAGATTTGCGATCGCCTTCTCGTTGTACATCCCTGAATGTAATTCCTGACCCCGACGCCACTATTGAACCCTTGCGTTATTACGCTAACTTAAGTGAATGTATTCGTTTAGTTCCTGATGTAGAAAATTTATACATCCTACCCAGCCCTGGCCCTGTGCGGCAATCAGCTGCTATTCTTGAATCTAGCGAAATGCGACGGCTGATGGAGGATGTCCGCGAACGTTTTGATTTAGTTATTTTAGATACTAGCCCACTCAGCATATCCAATGACCCTTTGTTAATTCAACCCTACAGCGATGGCATGGTACTTGTGGCGCGACCACACTATACACAAGAGAACATGTTAGGTGAAGCTATTGATCAATTAGTTGAATCGGAACTGGGATTATTGGGAGCAATTATCAATGGCGCTGACATCATTGTTTCTCTACCTGAACAAGTTGTAGAATCATCAACATTTATATCTAGGGCAGAAGAATCAGAAGAACTTTCAGCAGGTGCCAGCAAAAACTAATAGTTTCCCAAATAGGGGATTGCTAAGATAGCATCTCCTAATTTTGAATTGCTTAGTACAGCTTTGGGTAAAACTGTGATCAATTGAGGGGGAGATTTCAACGCAGAGGATTGAGAGGTAGCAATTATTTCGTTAGGAGTTTCGGAAATTTTGTACTTAGTCCTGCCTAAACAATCCAAATAAGGGAGCGAGAATTACCCCAAAAACAAAACCACCGATGTGCGCCCAATACGCAACTCCACCAGTTTGCACGGTCATGTTAGCGGCTGTTTGCAGGGTAGCAAGACCGGAGATTACATTCTGCACAAAGAAAAGTCCAATTATTACTAGTGCTGGCACTCTGATTGTGGTGACGAAAAACCCCAAAAATACTAGAGTTCTGACTCTAGTCTGGGGAAAGCGGATAATGTACGCACCTAAAACCCCAGAAATTGCACCACTTGCTCCCAAAGAAGGAATCTCCGAATTCATGCCAATAAACCATTGACACAAGGCAGCTAAAGCGCCACACGCCAAATAAAAAATCAGATATTTGACATGACCCAATCGATCTTCAATATTGTTGCCAAAAATCCAGAGAAACACCATATTCGAGATTAAGTGCCACCAACCACCGTGTAAAAATTGCGATGTAAATAATGTTATCCACTCTCCACTCCAATTGGTGGTTAACTCTTGAGGGATTACTGCATACTGACTTAAAAACTGATTCAATTGTACATTTGACGATGCATTTAACAGCCTCACCTCGTGAAGAAAAACTAAAATATTCATGCCAATTAACCCGTAGGTGAAATACGGGGTGGTTCGCGTCGGATTTTCGTCGTAGAGGGGAAACACAAATGTTTTTCCTAATTTATTCACTAACTGCAATATAGCTTGTAAGGCTAGCAGTTGCGAAGCTTAAACAATTTCACCTATTTAATTAATTAGCTTGATTCAAAGCCCTGATGATAACCTGAAGAATTACTTGTACCAAGATTCTTCCTGTGATTTATCGTTAAACAAACCCAACAGTGGGCCGAGAATTGCCCCAAAAATAAAACCGCCTGCGTGGGCCCAGTAGGCAATACCGCCGCTTTCCATGCCGATGTTGGTACGTGTTTGCAGACTAGCAAGCCCGTAGAAGGCTTGTTCGAGAAACCAAAATCCCAAAAAGAAATATGCCGGGACGCGGAAAGTCGGGAAGAAAAACCCTAAAGGCACTATGCCAAGAACTTCGGCGTTGGGAAAGCGGAGAATATACGCTCCCAAAACGCCTGCGATCGCACCACTTGCACCCAAAGAAGGAATGCTAGAATCTTGAGCGAAGAACCACTGTGTCAAGGATGCCAAAACACCACAAGATAAATAAAACAGTAAATATTTGGCATGACCTAACTTATCTTCAACGTTGTTACCAAAAATCCAGAGAAACAACATATTACCTGCTAAGTGCAAAAAACCACCGTGTAAAAATTGTGAGGTAATTAAAGTTGCCCACTCTGGCACTGGTTGATGTAAAGAGACACCACCAAAGCTTAAAGTCAGTTCTCGTGGAACTACAGCCGCAAGGTGTAGAAACCCATTTAATGCTTGAGGGGGAAGATTTGCTTCATAAAGAAAAGCGAGGACATTAGCAGCAATCAGTCCATAAGTTACATAAGGCGTGATTGTTGTCGGATTATTATCTCTAATGGGTACCACGGGCGTTTTTTCCTGATTTTAAGACACCAGTTACACAATACTGAATAATGCAAGTAGTTTCTTCTACCTCGTGGATGGATCTCGCTTTGAGACTTAAGATTGATAGTAGGACTTAGGCGAAGGAAACTGCACTCCTTGAATAGCGATATCAAGATTGATTAGCAAAATTGCAAGCAAGAGCAATTAATCCAAAAAGTCTGTCAAGCAGTAGTTATGTAATAAATTTCCACCTAGAGAAGAAAGCAGCTTGACCGTAGTGATGATTTTGCTCATCTAAAACGTTCCATAAAATAGTATCTTCTATGTAAAAACGTTTACCATTACTAGAAGTGCGGATACCGGAATAGTTGGTGATAAAGCCTTTCGTTGTTGCTTCTGCTAAGAGGCGATCGCGTTCTTCGTGCACTACTTCTTCAGCCGATTTCCGCGAAGGCATTATAGTAAATTCCTCCCAAGAAAGCTCCCATAGTTCCAACGCTTTGCAATTACCATAGTTAAAAATTGGGTCTGACTCCGTGCCGTGAGAAACTAAAGCAAATGGTGCTTCAAATAGCGCCTGTGCTGTTTCAAGTGGTGAACCATTGGTATCCAGCAAAGAATTTCCCGTCCAATGCTGAAAACTATTTATTAGATATTGACTATGGAGAATAATTGCCTCTTGCTGCCAAGGAAACTCTATCACGCTGGTCATGGAAAAGTGGAAATATAACGTCAAGAATTTAGTATGACAAAACTTGACTCATTTTAGGGGTTGACGAGTTCTCCCCAAGCCTGAAAATATTCTATTTAATGCATATTAGCTAGGCAAACTCATGTTTTTTTCAAATTCTCTGGAAAACCAACTCCAGCGTTGGAACGAAACCATTCGCAATCAGCCGAAAAATCCTAATGCTTACATTCGCCGAGGCATGGTTAACTTTCAACTAGCCAAGATTGATAAATCTATTGAAGATTTTGACATGGCAGAGCAATTAGATGCCAGTATTAAACCTTACCTCTGGCAACGGGGATTATCGTATTATTATGCAGAAAGATTTGCTGAGGGCGCTGAACAATTTGAAATAGATTTGACAGTGAATGCTCAAGATGTAGAAGAAACAGTATGGCGATATCTCTGCATAGCTCGTTCGTTAGGTGTTGAAGAGGCGCGTAATTCTTTATTAACTGTGAAAAATGACCCTCGACGTGTTATGCAGCGCGTATATGATTTGTATGCGGGAGATTGTACACCAGATGATGTTTTAACTGTTGGTCAATCAGAAGGAATAAAGGGAAATTTTTACAGTCATCTTTACTTGGGATTATATTACGAAGCTCAAACTAATCTTGATTTAGCTCAGGAATATATAGTTAAAGCTGCTGATAATTACAAAATTGATGATTATATGTGGTATCTGGCGCAGGTACATAAAACTCTGCGAGGATGGTTTTGATTTGCTGATTTCTATCTCTGCCAAGATAAAAACCATGAACAAAAATAACAGCTTCTCGTTGGGATGCCATCTGCTAAGTAGTCGGACAAAAATATTTACAGTCATTGCGAGCGGAGCAAAGCAATCCCAGCCGCAAGCGAATTGCTTCACTCCGCTTCACTCCATTCGCAATGACATTTTGTAATTAATTCTGTCTGACTACTTATGCAACTCATAGTAACAAAAGACTCTATTCTATGAAAAGAGAGCGCCTTTTGTAATTCAGTACATTACTAATCGTATTTTTACGGACTATCATTATACTGAAACTTTCCATATCCATCGAAATTCTATCCTAACCAAGCACTAATGCTCTAGCATTTTATCTCGCGCTTTCTGGCGATCGCCCCCTCAAGTCCAACCTATGTGCGGTTAAGCGGCTACAAATAACCTGGGCATCCACACCAAAGGTTTTCGGCAGTCCGCTCCAACCGAATTGCCATACATATTTATACAGACTTTTTACGTATAAAATCCTCATCGATCATCTATTCAATTTTCAGTTGCTTCGGTTTCAAACTGCACTTGTCGGTACACATGGGCGATCGCTATTTCCACATCCACTGATTCCAGTCGCAATATTTCATGCAAATTATACTCCGACAGCACCCATTTTCCCTGTTCGTTGCGCCGAAACACTTCCACACCTGGTTGAGCTACTTGTACTAACACATATTCTTGCAAGGTTGGAGATTGGCGATATTTGGCAAACTTTTTCCCCCTATCGGCTGCTTCTGTTGAAGGTGATAGCACTTCGATAATTAAGCAGGGAAATTGTACCAATTGTGGATCATCATCGCGCTCATCGCAAGTTACGACCACATCTGGATAAAAATACTTTTGCCCAGGTTCTACCTGCACCTTCACATCTACAATGTATACTTCACAGGAGCGATCGGCTAGGGCATCATCTAGAAGCTTAAAGAAATTTGCAGAAATCCGATTATGGTTGCGTGTAGCACCACTCATCATCACAACTTCGCCATCCCAATACTCGTAGCGTTCCTCTTGGGTGGGTTCCCAAACCAGATATTCCTCTGCACTCATCAAAATGCGATCGGGTAAAGCAACCATCGGCGCGATCTCTTAATGATTCACTTTATTTAGGATAGCGAAAAAAGGGCATTCTCTTTATTGCTACCCTGACCAAGCACTAACGTCCCAGCATTTTATCTGGCAGATGCTTTCTGGCGATCGCTTACCATAGAGCTAATGATTAGATTATATGTAGCTTGTAATATGCAATTCAGCAAGGTTTTTAGGGGTTGATGGTGTTATAGATTGTTGGACAGGGGCAGACGGATCTATTCCAGAACTATTTTGAGAATTTTTACCTAGAAAATTCCAGTTTATTTTGTCTAAAAAAGCCATAAATATAGTTAGTCCTGTGTTAAATATTCCCAAAAATATAGCAAATACATACATAATGAAACTTGCTATGTGCGATGAATAGCTTACTACAAACTAAGATTTTCTTGTATGTTTAACTACTTCCGTGGGTTTAAGTTCCCCGGTTCTATAAACAGCAAGTTTTGTGTTGGGGTTAAATCTCCATTACAAAACTTAATTACGTTAGCGCAGCGTTAGCGAGTCCGCGTTCGCGCAGCGTCTCGTAGAGAGCGTCATTACGAATTACGAATTACGAATTATTTGATTATGCCTACCTACTTAAGTTCTAAATCATAGTGTAATCTAAAGATTAAATGACTCTTAAATCGTGTAAAAACGTACTCTTGTATCTTGCTTAAGTCTGATATATTCCTGAGAACAGCTTTGTTGTTTTCAGGTAGATTGATGAGTCGAATTAATGGATTTGTAGGGCGACGTGATTTATTAAAATTTGCCAGTGTACTAGGTCTTGCAGCTAGTGCTTTTGGTGATAGTTTTTGGAATACAGAGCAAACTGCTGTTGCTGATATTCATCCAGACAACCCTAATCCAGTTAGCCCTAATGAAGCTATCAGACGCTTACTGGATGGTAATCAAAGATTTATCCATCAAAAACGTAAATATCCCGATCAATCACTAGAACGCCTGCGATTAGTTGCTAAAGCTCAGTATCCTTTTGCCGCCATATTGGGCTGTGCAGATTCCAGAGTCCCTGCAGAAATCGTGTTCGATCAAGGAGTTGGAGATTTATTTGTCGTTCGAGTTGCTGGTAATGTCGTCAGTGACACGGTTATAGGTAGTTTGGAATATTCTACAGCAGTATTAGGTTCGCAGTTGATTGTGATTTTGGGTCATAAAAGATGCGGTGCAGTAGCAGAAGCAATCAAAAACGAACCACTTCCTGGCAGAATTGGTTTGATTATTGAGGGTATCAAACCATCTGTAGAAAGGGTAAAGTTAAGAACGGGTGATAATATGCAGAATGCAGTTATAGCCAATATCCAGTACCAGGCTGAAAAATTGCAGGAAAGCTCAACAATTTTAGACAAATTGATCCGTGAAGGCAAACTAAAAATTGTCGGCGCTTGTTACGATATTGACACTGGTAAAGTCAACATTATTACTTGAAAATTCTATGCCTAAAAGGTGTAAGATTTTTAGTTTAATGATGTTGCAAAAAATTCTTAGTTATAAAAGATTTTTTATTGATAATCTTGAAAATTAATCAAATTCATTGCTCAACTTCAAAAAATATTCCTTATACCATTTAACAAAGTATTTGTTACATATAGGACTTACGCAAAAAGTGCTAAAAAGCTTAATTTATCGAACCGCCATCTCTACGAGAGGCTTCCGCCAACGCGCAACGTCTAGTTAGAGAAGAACGCCAACGCGTAGCGTCTCGTAGAGAAGAATCTAGGACTTACGCATTGACAAGAAATACCAAATATGGATTAAGGTTAAAAACCATATCTTTCGTAAGGGCACAGCATTGCTCATACGTGTCAACTTAAGCTAGAAATAGCTTAACTGTTAGCTTCCTCACCCGCCCAGAAATAAATTTCTTTGGCTTTTAGCTAAAGTCTACTGAAGTAGACTACAGATTTTTGGGTATATTTTAGTCATCAACAGAAGACTTTCGCTATTAGCAAGGAACTTCAGTTCCTTGCGAGACATGACTTTTACGTTAAGTTGACACCAATGAGCAAAGCTTAGCCCCTACAGCATGGTCTATTTACGATCGCAGGATAATTAAGAAAAGCCTGAAAACTTCCTCAAGATAGGTAATGCACATCACGACGCATTTGTACAGTGCGTAAGTCCTAGAATCGTAGAGTTTGCGTAAATTGGTAGGGGCGGCGATACCTGGGTTGGTCTACGCTAACGCAAACTCACAAAAATTCAGAAAAACTCAAAAGCAAGGCACAGTCGAAGCTTGTAACAAATAAACCCGGCAGGGGCCATATAACAAGGCCGCCCGCCAGGAAGGTATAGTATATTCTGGCCATGTTTGATCAGGTTAGCGCTTATTTATAAAAAATAATTGCGTATCCCTAGATACAATAACTAAATCCTTTGGAAAACACAGTTAAGAAAAGTTACTAAATAGGTTAATTTCTAATTAAAATCAACAATTCCCCACATGGGGAGATGGGAATACGGGGACACAGAAAAATATTTCCCAATCTCCAGTGCCCAATACTTCTCTTCTTAGGCTGCGCCCTAAGCGTAGCTATGCCGCAGGCTTTACGGCTCCGCTCAGTACAAGTGCCCCATGCTCCATAATATAAGAAAGCGCTTCACACTTCTTAAATAATCAGCTTTATTAGAACAATGGCAAGAGACTTGCGGGGATTCATTAAAATTTTGGAAGATAAGGGACAATTACGGCGAATTTCAGCTTTAGTTGACCCAGATTTAGAAATTGCCGAGATTTCCAACCGGATGCTGCAAAAAGGTGGCCCAGGGTTGTTGTTTGAAAACGTCAAAGGCGCTTCCTTCCCTGTGGCGGTGAATTTGATGGGAACTGTGGAAAGGATTTGCTGGGCGATGAATATGCAGTATCCAGAGGAGTTGGAAACTCTGGGGAAAAAACTAAGTATGCTGCAACAGCCAAAACCGCCGAAGAAGATTTCCCAAGCGATAGATTTTGGGAAAGTACTGTTTGATGTGGTGAAGGCAAAACCAGGACGGGATTTTTTCCCTGCTTGTCAGCAAGTTGTGGTTCAAGGTAATGATTTAGATTTAAATAAGTTGCCCTTGATACGTCCTTATATTGGTGATGCTGGCAAGATTATCACGCTGGGACTAGTAATTACCAAGGATTGTGAGACTGGTACTCCAAATGTGGGCGTGTATCGCTTGCAACTGCAATCCAAGAATACGATGACGGTTCACTGGTTATCGGTGCGGGGTGGGGCGAGACATTTGCGAAAAGCAGCCGAACGTGGGAAAAAATTAGAAGTTGCGATCGCACTTGGTGTAGATCCTCTAATTATTATGGCAGCAGCTACACCCATCCCTGTAGATTTATCAGAATGGCTGTTTGCAGGGCTTTACGGCGGTTCTGGTGTGCAGTTGGCGAAGTGTAAAACTGTCGATTTGGAAGTTCCCGCAGATTCCGAATTTGTCTTGGAAGGGACGATTACACCAGGGGAAGTTTTACCAGATGGGCCTTTTGGCGACCACATGGGTTATTACGGCGGTGTAGAGGATTCGCCGTTAATCCGCTTTGAGTGTATGACGCACCGGAAAAATCCGATTTACTTAACAACATTTAGCGGTCGTCCACCTAAAGAAGAAGCGATGATGGCGATCGCACTAAATCGCATTTATACTCCCATACTGCGGCAACAAGTATCAGAAATTGTCGATTTCTTCCTACCAATGGAAGCTTTGAGTTACAAAGCGGCGATTATTTCCATTGATAAGGCATATCCGGGACAAGCGCGACGAGCAGCTTTAGCGTTTTGGAGTGCTTTACCACAATTTACATACACAAAATTTGTAATTGTTGTGGATAAAGATATAAATATTCGCGATCCGCGTCAAGTTGTGTGGGCGATTAGTTCCAAAGTTGACCCAGTGCGGGATGTCTTTATTTTGCCGAATACACCTTTTGATACGTTGGATTTTGCTAGTGAGAAGATTGGCTTAGGTGGACGCATGGGAATTGATGCGACTACTAAAATTCCGCCGGAAACAGACCATGAATGGGGTTCGCCTTTAGAATCAGATCCAGATGTGGCGGCGATGGTAGAGAGACGATGGGCGGAGTATGGTTTGGCAGAGTTGCAGTTAGGAGAAGTAGACCCGAATTTATTTGGCTACGATATGAAGTAGTATTTTGTATCGCCGTGCGTTACGCTGTGACTTACGCACTCAATCCTGAAACCTAAATCTCCCCTAGCCGCCCGATAAATTGGGGGGAACTTTTAAAGCCCCTTTTTTAAGGGGGTTGGGGGAAGTGCGTAAGTCGTAACATTTGAATTTTTTCAGGACTTACGCAAACAATAGCCGAAACCCTTATTTGACGTAGGGGCAATTCATGAATTGCCCCTACAGCGTGTACTTTTGCGTAAGTCCTATTTTTAACTGGTAAATTTCCCGCTTCGTTGCTATCGTACTTGATAGGCAATCAGCAGAGTCGCAAAAGCTGGTTTCAATGTTGCAAAAGCTGGTTTCAATGTCGCAAAAGCTGGTTTCAATGTCGCAAAAGCTGGTTTCAATGTCGCAAAAGCTGGTTTTAATGTTGCAAAAGCTGGTTTCAATGTCGCAAAAGCTGGTTTCAATGTCGCAAAAGCTGGTTTCAATGTCGCAAAAGCTGGTTTACGAGTGAGAAAAGCAAGAGTAATGATGGCAGCACATTGAAGAAATTATGACCAAAAAAGTCAAAAATTCGGCGAACAAGTTAGCGATTGGATTGGTATTCAGTTGTATTAGTGTAATGCTCAATAGTGGTATAGCTAATCAAATAGCTTTAGCGGAATCAAGAAAAATACAAAAGTGTGATATTTTTGCCTATGTTACTGATACAGATCCGCAAGCTTTAAATGTACGGAGTGGTAGAAGTACGAAAAAGAGAATTTTAGGGCAAATACCCATTAATGAAACAGTTCAAGTTGTTGCTGCTGCTAAAGATTGGGTGCAGATTACTAATGCTAGTGATGGTTTTAAAAGAACTGGATGGGTGTTTGTGACAAAGTTAGGTTTATCAACTCAGGGCTACGGTACTAATGGCGTGGATTTATATACTAGTAACAGTCAAGAAAGCCAGAAAGTGGGGAGAATTCCTGCTAATACGGCTGTCAAATTGTTAGGCTGTCAGGGAGATTGGGCGCAGGTGGAATATCAAGGTGTTAAGGGTTGGTTGACAAGGGAAGATCAATGTGGTGCAGCCCTTACTAGTTGTTCTTAGAACCCCACCCCCAACCCCTCCCCGCAAGCGAGGAGGGGCTATGAGAATTATTTCTAGAATTTTGGTTTTGGGATATTTGTTATGGCTTATCCATTTCCAGGGATGAATCCGTATTTAGAAGATCCTGAATTATGGCCAGGAGTACATGGGAGACTAATAGTTGCGATCGCAGATTATCTATCTCCTCAACTACGTCCTAAATATTTTGTCGCCATTGAAGAACGAATTTATCAAACCACTGGCGATGACAAACTTTTGGTTGGTATTCCTGATGTAATAGTACAAAATTCACAGACAGCAATAAATCCTAAAATACCGAATATAGCTGTAGCTACACCTGCCGTTCAACCTAAAACGGTGACTGTTCCCGTACCTGAGATAGTAAAGGAAAGATATTTAGAGGTGCGAAAGGTAGGAACAAAAGAAGTAGTAACAGTAATTGAAATTTTATCACCTAAAAATAAACGTACAGGAGAAGGACGCAACGCATACGAAATTAAGCGACAGCGAGTATTGGGAAGTTCAACACATTTGCTGGAAATTGATTTATTACGTATTGGGGAACCAATGTTAGTTTTTGGGGATGGTACGCAAAATGATTATCGGATTTTGGTAAGTCGGGCAGAAAATCGTCCCCAATCTGATTTATATGCCTTTAATTTGCAAGATGTAATTCCTTCATTTCCCTTGCCTTTGCGAACTGGTGATAATGAACCTTTGGTAGATTTGCAGAGTTTATTAGCTGGGATTTATGACCGCGCAAGTTATGACTTAGTAATAGATTACAGCAAAGAGCCAGTGTCCAAATTTTCATAAGAGAATGCAGTTTGACCAAACGCATTGTTACGGGAGAAAGGACTGCGTTAAATAATTCGTCATTCGTAATGGGCTACGCCCCGCTGCGCTAACGTAATTCGTAAATTTTGTTTTGTAATGGGGATTTAACCCCAACACAAAACAAAATTTTTATTGAACCCGGGGACTTTAACCCACGGAACTAGTTAAAGAAGAAAATAGGAGTTAAATCAATGCCTTCCATATTTCCTGGAATGAATCCCTATTTAGAACATCCTGAATTATTTCCAGGATTATATCACTTGCTAATTAGTGAAATTGCCAGGTTTTTATCTCCCCAACTGCGTCCTAAATATCGAGTTGCTCTACAGGTGCGGATGTATGAAACCACTGATGAAAATTCACTACTTGTTGGCATTCCTGATGTAATTGTGAAAAATCGGCAGACTGTAAATGATTCTACAAATACAAATGTAGCAGTAGCCGCACCAACGCCTGAACCTATAAAAGTAAAGATTCCTATGCCTGTTTCCATCAGGGAAGGATATTTAGAAGTACGAGAAGTAGGAACAGAGGCATTAGTTACTACTATTGAAATTTTATCTCCTACAAATAAACGTACAGGGAGAGGACGGCAGACATATCAAGAGAAACGCGAACAAGTATTAGCCAGTCGTAGTAATTTAGTTGAAATTGATTTACTGCGTAAAGGTGAACCAATGCCAATGATGGGTAATGATATTCAGAGTCATTATAGAATTTTAGTTTGTCGTGGCGATCGCCGTCCTTATGCTGACTTATATGCTTTTAATTTACCACATATAATTCCACCTTTTCCCCTGCCTTTGCGTTCTGGAGATACGGAACCAGTTATAGATTTGCAGACATTATTAAATGAGGTATATGATATCTACGGCTATGATTTGGTAGTAGATTATAGTCAACAGCCAGTACCAGCGTTGTCAGAAGCAGATGCAGCTTGGGCGGATGCACTGTTGCAGCACAAGGGTTTACGGTAACTCAAAATACTGTGAATTCTAAGTATATACTTATGCGATCGCAATATTAACTTGGTTTTTCCTTAACGATTGATACATATTGCTAGAAAATTAAAGAGTAATTTTTGACATGGTTATTCTCAGAGTTCTGAGAATAACCATGTCACGAAATCACGAAGAATGCCTTGCCCTACTTGAGCAAATTCGCTGGGGTGGAAAGCCAAAGTGTCCATACTGTGAATCAACCAACGCTACTGCATACAAGAATGAGCATAGATATCACTGTAATGAATGCTTTACTTCATACAGTGTTACAGTAGGTACACTTTTTCACAAGACTCATGTAGAATTACAAAAGTGGTTTGTAGCGATTCACCTTGTGCTAAATTTACCAGGGGGTATTAGTGTGCGTCAGCTTGCCAAAGAGATTGAGGTTAATAAGAATACTGCTAGTTATATGATTGAGCGTATCCATAAAGCAATTAAGGAGGAAAGAGAAATACTAGAAAAGCTTATAAATACTAATGAGTTTTAAATGGTAACTAAGATTTTGGAGCAGTGATATCAATTTAGCAGAGTTACAATACTGCTGATATACTTATGTTTTTGTAACTCTGTAAGTTTTTACAATGTCAAGATTAATACAATTTTGCTTCGAGTATAATTTGCATAAATATAATATATACGGAGGTGGCTAAATGACTTTGAATATACTTATTAAGCCAACAATTAGTTCAGCTATTGCTTTTGGTTTTGTTGTTTTGGCTTTCTTCTTTGGTTATGGTTTGAATAACCAGCATAAGCCACAAACAGATCAAGAAAAGTTTCTTTATACTACTTTGTTGGGTGTGATTTCTTGGAGTGTGATTTCGGCAGTTATTAATGCTTCAGTTGAGGTACAAGCAGACGATAAAGCAAATAAAACAGCTAAGGAAGAAGCAAAGCAGAGAATAAGTAACTATGCAAATAAATTCTCTAAAGAGTTAGATAACATTGAAATTCAATTAAAAGGCCTAAATATCAGGGGCGATGTTCTTACCGACTGTCTAAGAAGAATAAATGAAATCAAGACAAATTATAACGGATGGATGGAACAGTATAATGCAGCTAAAGAAGTTCTAAAATGGTTAAATGTGGAAAAAAATAGAAGATATCTAGCAAAGAGTGTTGTTGAAAATGTATTACCAAAACAGAATTTGACTAAAAAGCAGAGAGATGCTTTTTACTGGGATATTCGTAGTTGCTTAAACTGGTTGCAGAAAAGTTTTGAAGATGATTTGAAAAGTGCTGAGTGGATTAAAGAGAAACACACTTCAGCGATGAACGAAGATATTCAGGATGGATTAGAGTTATATAAACAAGCTCTCGACTTGATTAAACAGAAAGACAAATTAAAAGAATTGGACAATGGCACAGGAGTTGTTGAAGAATTTATTGATATTTTAAAAAATCTATATGATTCTGGTTTGAATCAATAAAATTAGCTTTGAAAAAACCTCATTCATATCTTTTTGAAATTTACCTCATATAATTATCAAATTATTATTTTTAAGTTGTCTTGAGACTTGATAACCTTTTGAGTTAATACATCACTTTACTGACGTTACCACTTACGCCACCAAGGTCTATCTATATCAAAATCTGGTTTTCCTGCTTTTTGGTCTTGACGTTCTTTTATTTTTAAATCTATCTGAGATTTGAGACTGGTGATATTTTCCATAGCTTGTTGAATAGGTCGATTATCTGATTGAGCCTTACTCAGTTGAGACATAATTTCTTCCAATTTGGTTGAAAGAGTACGCAAGAAATCTAAAAATCCGTCTTTGTTTTTTCGCGGGTTGGTGGTTGACATATGTTTTATTTTGAAGCTAAATTTTGTCAGTAAAACTATTCAATAAAAATAAAACTGCATAACCTTGATTTCTTTAATTACTAAAGGTAGTAATTTACTCCTAGGAAGTCACTACCGCTAACTAGGACACCATGATCTTAGTTATTGACTACATTCAAAAGCCAAAGTTAGAAAGCTATAAAACATCTGTACTACTATGATAAGATCGCACTTCCTTAGCAAAAGCGATCGCACACACCACCAAAACCCACATAATTAGCCCCCTCCTCGCTTGCGGGGAGGGGGTTGGGGGTGGGGTTCTATCTCTGCAACCAACTAGCAATATCCTCTAACACACCCTCCATCCTCTCCAGAACATCCTCATTTCTAAATCGCACAACCTGCAACCCCAAACTCTCCAAAAATTCTTGACGTATCGCATCTTCCTGTTGGGTATAGTCGTGAATTTCGCCATCCACTTCCACCACTAACCGCGCTTCATTACAGTAAAAATCGACGATAAAACGGTCAATTGTTTGCTGACGGCGGAACTTGAAACCCAAAAGTTGCTTGTGTCTCAACTTCTCCCAAAGTAGCTTTTCTGCTGGAGTTGGTTCACGCCGCATCTGTCGCGCCAATGGCTTAAGTTTTTTCCAAAGTTCGTATGGTGTTTGCCAAGGGTATCCCGGAACCCCACCCCCTAACCCCCTCCCCGCAATCGAGGAGGGGGGACTGGAGTTGGTGAGAGGCTTTGGGTTGGGGTTGTGATTTTCGGTCATTTGCGATGTTGGTGGTTAGCTAATATTTCATGTATTATTCCCAGCGATCGCACTCTCCAAACTCCTCAAAACTCTGGCATAATCAAACATGGCCGCACCTAAAAAAGTAATGTAAATCACGTCAATGTCTAACGATGAATATGACAGTCCGTGGAAAGAAGCTATAGAAACCTACTTTCAAGAGTGCATTGAATTTTTCTTTCCTGTAGCTGCGGAAGGAATAGACTGGAAGCGAGGCTATACTTTTTTGGACAAAGAGTTACAGCAAGTCGTTCGAGATGCGGAACTAGGGATTTATCGATTGGGTGATGAGATTACCTGAAGAATTAGAGAACAGTTTTTGGCAAGAAGTAACTCAATATGAGGAGGAAAAGAAAATGCCGTATATTACCAGCGTAGAAAAAAGGGGTATAAGGGAAGGGTTACTTCAAGGTATTGAAATTGCTTTGGAACTAAAATTTGGCAGCGAAGGGTTAACAATATTACCAGAGATTGTCCAAATACAGAACGTAGAGATATTAAGGGCTATTCTCACCAGTATCAAAACTGTGAATACTCTAGAAGAACTCCGGCAAATCTATCAATAAATCACCACTCATACTCGACTGTAACAAACAGCAATGTCTGAGACAGCCTGCTATGTCTTAATACACTCCCTTTAACCCTATCTCACCCTCTGCTATTTTTAATATATTAATTTAAGTTAAGAATGCTTGCAAAATAGTAAACAATTTTTGGTAATATCACCCAGGCTAATTTAAAGCTTTACGCCAACTGGATATTTTAATAGAATAATCTCATCAAAAGATTCGCAGAAATATAAATGGACTGGATTACACTACTGCGATCGCTACAGTCTGATTTTATTAAAAGGTTAACATCTGGTTCTCTGCTTCATTGTGAAACAGAAGGTCAATATAGTGAATTAACTATAATCTCTGGAGAAAGGTTAAGGGCATTACGGGAATTTTGCTGGTTGATGGCTGAGAAATATAAACGTGTTTCGCCAGTTCGTGACGTTTTTATTAGCTATCTCAAAGGAAAGTTGGGTGAGGAAGTTGTCAAAGAACGTTTAGCTGATTTTATTACCGAAGTCGATTATGAAAAGCGATTTGGCGGCGATGGCAATATAGATTTTACCTTGACTTCTGACCCATCTATTGGTATTGAGGTTAAATCTCGTCACGGTAGTATTGATAGAGTTAGATGGTCGATTAGTTCTGAAGAGGTTGAAAAAAATGCAGTTGTAGTTTGCATTTTGATTCAAGAAGATGTAAGTGAAGCACAATCTGAGTATCACCTTTTCTTAGCTGGCTTTCTCCCAACCCGGATGATTAAGTTGAAAACTGGTAAAATTTCATTTGGGATAGAACAATTACTGTATGGCGGTGGTTTATGGTGTTATCTAGAACAGTTAGAATCTTCTATAAATAATTCTAGGCAAAAGCCACCAATTTACAAATATATCCCGAAGCAAGAAATTGCATCTAAGCCAACTATTAATCAGTTGAGCAAATCTTATTTTCACCCAGAATATAGTGATGAAGATTTAAATATACTTTATGTAAGATTAGGTGATGAATGTTTTGAGAAAGGAGAATATTCAAATGCGATCGCCAACTATAATCAAGCCTTACAAGTTAAATCTAGTGATGTTGATTTATATTATAAACGAGGTTTAGCTTATTATCAAATAGGAGATTATGAAGCTGCGATCGCAGATTATTCTCAGGCAATTCAGATAAATCTTCATGATGCTAAATCTTATAATAAACGAGGTCTAGCTCTGTCTCAACTAGGAAGATTAGAAGAAGCAATTAATGATTATACCCAAGCTATCAGAATTAATCCTAATGTTGCCGTAGCTTATAAAAACCGGGCTGAAGCTCGTTCTCATGTAGGAGATAACCAAGGAGCAATTGAGGATTATACACAGGCTATTAAAATTAACCCCCATTATGCTGATGCTTATAAAAACCGTGGAATTGCTCGTTATTTATTAGGCTCTCAACCGGGATTTCCCCAAGCAATTAAAATTAATCCTAAAGATGCCATAGCTTATAAAAAACGTGGTAATGCTCGTTCAGATTTAGGAGATTTTGAAGGAGCGATTGAAGATTATACTCACGCAATACAGATTAATCCTAATTATGCAGATGCTTATTACAACCGTGGTAATGCTCGTTCAGATTTAGGAGATTTTGAAAGAGCAATTGAAGATTATACTCAAGCAATCCAGATTAATTCAAATTATGCAGATGCTTATTACAATCGTGGCAATATCCGTTTAGAAATAGCAGAGAAACAAGCAGCAATTGAAGATTTTCAAAAAGCGGCAGATATCTATCGTCAAGAAGGTAAGCTAGAAGCACTCAAAGATACACGAGAAAGAATATTAGATTTAGAAATAGAAGAATCATTAGATATTTTAAACTTCTAGAAAATCGATGATTTCGGATAAATAGCAACTTTCAGCTACCCTCAACTCATATAGTATCCTATCTCATTTATGAAAATTCTCTCTGTCCACATCCCCCACTTCGTAAAAGTTATCCGGGATATATACCGTTTCCTAATCAGATCAGGTACATCATAGCCCCCTCCCCGCAAGCGAGGAGGGGGTTGGGGGTGGGGTTCTGTACCTACTCAACCGAGAACCGCTATAACCTTTCACGAATGATTTAAAACTGCTATACCCCAATTTACCGTTGGATTAAGCAAAATTGGGTTAAGCGCCTATTTACTTAGCTCACAAAATTGCTCCAGTCTCTTTCAAATAAACCCGCGTAAATGGTTCATCTTCACCCAAAGAATAATCTTCAATCAACCCTTTGCGACGAATAGAAATATCGTTGCCTTTTCTAATCACCACAGTCGAACCATCGAATACATCCCGCACTAATATCATCTCAGTTTCGGTGGGATTATCCAAAACGACCATATTACTACTGGGGTAAAACATCCCCTCTTCATCTAGAATGTCTTCGGCATACTCGGCAATCAGCAAATCAAGTTTTGGATGACGCAGCAAAGTTTGGACGTTGCTGTTGTAATTTTTGCTTAATACTTTTTTGGAGCGATTCACAAAAACTGCATCACGACAAACAGCGCCTATTGTCCAGTTGGGATTTTGCAAAAGGATATGGTCAATCGTTGCTTGCAGTTCTTCAACTGAGATTTTATTAAAGGTAATAATCGGTATCCTAGAATCTGTACCCGACTCAAAAAAGGTTTCTAAGATATGAGAAGGCACATCAACGCTTTCACCAACAGAAGGTTTAAGATGCATTAAAACACCTGGTGCAGCGTTGATTTCCAAGATAGCAAAGTTACTAGATTTCCAAGATTCCGAGAGACTTTTGGTAATGACATCAATACCAAGGCAAGTCAACTGGAAGTGTTGGGCAATATCTTGCGCCAAGATAATATTGTCATCATGAACTGTCTGGGTTGCATCGATGCTCATACCTCCAGCTGAAAGATTGGCGACTTTACGCAGGTAAACAGTGCGTCCCTTCTCAATAACACTGTCCAATGATAAGCGCTGTTCCTCTAGGTAGAGTTCCATCGCTTCATCTATCTGAATTTTACTCATCGGCGAGGTGGGTGAGTCTAAACGTGCAGGTTTGCGGTTCTCTTGGCGAATTAACTCTGCAAGCGTTAAATAGCCATCACCAACAACCGATGCTGGACGGCGTTCTGTGGCGGCGACAAATCTGCCATTGACACACAACAAACGAAAATCTGAGCCGGAAATACTTTTCTCAACAATTATCCGAGTTAGCTGATCTTCGGGAATCGCTGCCAGTGCCCTATTATAAGCAGCTGCAAGTTCTTTTGAGTCCTGCACGTCAGCCGTAACGCCAATTCCTTTGTGGCCTACCACTGGCTTAACTGCCACTGGGTAACCAATTTGTCTTGCTGCCGCTAAGGCTTCCTTTTCAGTAAAGACAATATCGCCTTCAGGGACTGGGAAACCTAACGTTTTTAAAAATGCCTTACAGTCATCTTTGCGGGTGGTGAATTCCGAATCTAGATGGCTATCACAGTTAAATGTTGTTGCTACCCCCCGGACATGTTTTTTTCCAAAGCCGTATTGCATTAATCCTTCTTCCCACAAATAAAAGGCGGGAATACCTTTTTCGTAGGCTGTTCGCAATAAGGCGTAAACCGTGGGGCCACCATAGACAGAGGCGCGGAATTTATTTTGCAGCCTCACCAATTGTTCGTCAAAGGTAAAGTCTTCGTCTTGGGTAATAGCTTCAAACCAATCCCAAACAAAATAAGCTACCTCTCTAGTTGTGCGTTCATGTAATGATTGAATGCTAATCCGCACGAAACCTGGATATGGCTTGACACTCCAACGGTTAAGGTGCAAATCCATGTCCAGTTTTCCGACTTCGGACACAACTTGGGCAAATAGATGAGCATAAGATTCGTAGCTTTGGCTGCCCAGATTTGGATAGCGATCGCCAATCTTTGCAATATAATCTTCAATGGGCAAAGGCTCTCTAGACTCAACTAGAGCAAAGTCAAATACTAGCGCCCCTATATCTAAATAGAGGTTGGGCCCAATATAATGCTTGAAGTTGAAAATATCGAATACATCCGTTCTTCTAGCATTAATGCGGACTAAATCACTGCTTTTTTGTAGAACCATTGATTACGAACCTTTGGCTAAACACCCTGAAATTTAGATGCTGAGTTCTGGTTACTCAGACTTATTGATTGTAAATTGATTCACATTAATTGTGGAGAGTGATGGCAAAGCCATTGATCTAATCAGAACCCACATTAAACCTATTAGTAAGCATTTTCAACTATCTCAAGGCATAATTAAACCTCCCAACCTCAGTAAAGAAAAAAGTACAGTCAATTCATCCTCATGAATAGTCAAATATATAACCTTTGAAAGGTGCAAACCCAGCCAATAACTTGTATAAATAAGTATGCGGTATTCAAAAGACAGCAAAGTATGAATAGCACACAAGCTGCTCTAAGAGACGAAATTCGAGAACTTGCTGAGGAAGCTTTTCACCAAAAGCTGATCTCTGGGCATGGTGATGGCCCGGATATGAATGAGTATCAAATTGTCTACCAAGGCAAACCCAGGCATCTCCCACTAGAACAAGCACGTTTTTTCTTAACTAACTTGCTTTACAGAAGTCGCATTCATTAGGACTTACCATCAGATATCTAATTGCACCCAGCGAGAGTTAATACCAATTATTTAATAATTGCCCAAGAAATTTTCAATCGGCAATTAGCAATGCCTCTAGAAAATCACTCTAGAGGCAGTTGCTGCTGTGGGTTTTATTAAGTCAACAAACGTTAATAAGGATAGTTATTTTTTATGTAATTTTATTTTTTGGAAAAATCTTTTGGTTTCGCTGCGATGTCTAACGACAAACGGCAACTCTTGGAAACGCTTTGCGAATGCGTCTACGCAAACTGTAATACTACCTTCTATCAAGTGATCTACCAAAGGGATGATTTGATAGTTGGAATTGTCATGGTTTAGTAAAATTTATTAACTCAAATCAGGGGGCATCATGGTAGAAAGTAATCCCAAACGGCAGTTGGTAATTATAGGGGGAGCCGAAGACAAGGAAGGAGATTGCCAAATTCTGCGGGACTTTGTGCGACGCGCTGGGGGTACGAAGGCGTATATTGTAATTCTGACAGCGGCGACAGAATTACCAAGAGAAGTGGGAGAAAACTATATTAGAGTATTTGAGCGACTGGGAGCCGAAAATGCTCGCATTATTGATACAGAAACCCGCGAAGATGCATCTTCATCTACTGCATTAGAAGCAATTCATAAAGCAACTGGGGTCTTTTTTACCGGAGGAGATCAAGCTCGCATAACTAACATTCTCAAGGGCACCGAAATAGATACGGCGATTCATCAACGGTTCTCTGAAGGTGTAGTTATCGCAGGCACAAGTGCCGGAGCTGCCGTGATGCCAGACGTAATGATTGTAGAAGGCGACTCAGAAACACATCCTCGGATTGAAACTGTTGAAATGGGCCCCGGTCTTGGTTTTCTACCAGGAGTGGTAATTGACCAGCATTTTTCCCAACGCGGACGCTTGGGACGCTTAATTTCAGCTTTGATACTACAGCCTGCTGTTTTGGGATTCGGTATTGACGAGAATACCGCTATGGTCGTGACAGATAACCAAATTGAAATTATTGGTGCAGGTGCGGTTACGATTGTTGATGAATCAGAGGCTACGTACAACAATATGGACGAAATTTTGAAGGATGAGTCTTTGGCGATTTGCGGAGCAAAGCTTCATATTTTGCCACATGGCTTCAAATTTGACTTAAAAACCCGCCAGCCTATCCTAAATAATGGCTCTGTGGCAAATATGTCTGTAGCTGTTGGTTGAATCAACACCTAACTTTTACCAGGTGCGTTTAAATTGAGCCAATAATTAATATTTGTAGATTAGTGACATTTATTTCTTGAATCTCCTCCCAAGTACTCTTAGAAATAGCGGACATAGCCCCGCATTTTCACGAGGAAAGGGGGGATTTATTATTAACAAAACAGAATTCAGGAGTCAGGAGCCAGAATTCAGAATTTAATTCTGTGTGACATCTATGACAATCTACTTTTATAACACTCGTGAAGAATATGGCTGTTTCTCTAACTTTTCGCCCTACGGCTTTGAATTAGATGGATTCTATTGGTCAACTAGCGAACACTACTTTCAAGTTAGCAGGTAGTCATTGCGAATGGAGCGAAGCGGAATGAAGCAATCGCAGCATCTAGACTTTACGATTGCAACTCTAAGAGACGCTCCGCGAACGCTTCATTTCATTACGCTCGCAATGACAAAATATGTTTTTACACATTTGGGATGCTCCCACATCATGCGGCAAGGTGTGCTATCTAAATTTCAAACTCATACAGATATCAGGAATATCTTACTTTCCACAGGCAATGCAGAAATTGTTGAAAACTCGCCCATCGATTTTTACTGGGGCTGCGGAGCCGATGGTAGTGGTAAAAACATGCTAGGAAAAATTTTAATGCAGGTGCGAGAGATCCTGCAACATACATACAGCGCAGATGTTGATAATAGAAATGTTAAATAACATTCTTGCTATGAATGTTTGCTCCAATATGAACTTTTATAATCGAAATTGAAGGACAGATAGGCAATTAAAGGCGTGAAACTAAGATTACTAGACTCAAACTTCTAGTAATACATTACCTTGAAAAAATATTTTTATATTTTATAGTTTTACAGACACTAAAGACACACTCGCCTAAACTTCTGAAATTTACATTCTTGTTGAGTAGCTTAAAAGCAGCAATTCTTCACAGGATTGACACTCTACGCTCTAAAAACGTATTTATATTTTAAAGTTTCCTATTGCCTAAGTAACAACTATAGTTATTACTCTTCATGAGTGGTAATCTGAAAGCCTCGATCAACGATTCAATAGCGAAGCGATCGCTTCATTGATAGACTCTCATACCAATTCGCAAAAATCTTGATACATATAGATTTCTCGTAGGGCATGGCAAAGACAAGCCCCTACCAGCGTATTTGTATCATTTTATTATTAAAGTGAAATGGTATCACGCCTACTTAACCTACGCTGTGCTAAACCAAACCAACCTGATGAAAGATACCTTGTGGTTTTGGGAACACTAGATTTAGCACCAGACTGAACAGGAAAGGGCTGATGTCTAAAGGCGAATGGAATAACAGATCGAAAAATACAGTTCCCCTACAATTACCCATAACATACTTAAAATCAGTGAAGCGTAATACAATTACCCATGAATTTGACTCTGGTTCACAAGCAGAAATACTACCTATACAGGAAAGTGACAACAATTTATCGGAAGCATCCAAGCTACTAAAGCAAGGAATTCAACAGCAGCAAGCTGGTGAATTAATAGCGGCTTTGAAGTCCTTACAACAATCCTTGGGGTTGTTTCAGTCCGTTGGGGATTTGCAAAAACAGGCACAGGCACTTTCTTTTTTAGGATTGGTAACTTACAGCGCTGGAGACTACAAAGGTGCTATCTCTTACTCCCAACAGTGTTTGTCTTTGCTGAATAAGAACTCAGATTTAGCATTGCAGATGCAAGCACTTTCCCATGTAGGGAATGCATACCGTCATCTAAATGACCATAACAAGGCTATTGAATTTTTGGAAAAATGCTTAAAAATAACGCAACAGCTGCAAGACAAACGTAGTCAAGTAGCAGCACTGAATAATTTGGGATTGGTGTATAAAGCTTCGGGAAACTTTACGCAGGCAATCGAGTATCAGCAGCAAAGCCTAGAAATTGTCCGGGAACTCAAAGATAACTGGGGCGAGGAACAGGTACTCAAAAATTTGGGTAATGCTTGGTATGCTTTGGACAATTACCCAAAAGCGATCGCCTATTATGAGCAGTGTGTAGTACTAGCACGCTCCTTAAAACATGTTCGCAGTGCCTCTCAGGTGCTAAAGAATCTAGGGAATGCTTGTTATGCCTTAGGTGATTATGCTAAAGCCATTAAGTATTATGAAGAACGCCTGCAATTAGCTAGAGAAATTCAAGACAAGCGTAGCGAGGAACAGTCTTTAGGTAATTTAGGAGTTGCTTGTGAAGCTTTGGGTGACTATAACAAAGCCATTAAGTATTATGAAGAACGTTTGCTGTTAGCTAGAAGTATCAAAGATCGGCGCAGTGAAGAAGAAGCTCTTGATCGTCTCAAAGCTGCTTGCTACGCCTTGGGTGATTATGCCAAAGCTATGCAATACCAGCAAGGAACATCTTCAAATAATTCGTAATTCGTAATTCGTAATTCGTAATTCAGTTTTGTAATGGGGATAAAGACAAGAGTCACAAAACTTGCTGATGCCATTAGCTCTCTTGACAAAAACGCCCAAAAATCGTTAAAAAGCAAGAGAGGGAAAGGAATAATTAAGAGTTAATAATTAGTTAATAATTTAAAATTACTCGCATAGGTCAATTTCTTCCATTGTCTTTTGTTGCTGGAGATATGCGAGAACTTCTAATGTATCTACTTGGGGAAATTGGGCATAAAAATTACTCACACTCCGAAAGGGTTCCGGTGTTTCCAAGACAATGGTGCGATCGCCCCACTGTTCTAACCAAGATAGCAATTTTGGTGGTGCTACTGGAGTACATAGCCAAACTGCTGCTGGAGAAAGCGTTTTCAGAGCAGTTGCTGCTACCGCTATTGTCATACCTGTAGCAATGCCATCATCAACTAAGATGAGCGTCGCATCCTCTGCATTCACCTGCCCACAAGCAGGAATTAATAAAGCCTCAAGAGACTTAGCAAGGTTTATCGCTTTATTTAAAACTACTTCCCGCCACCGCGCATCATGTTTAAGGCGAAATAGCTTTTGATCCGTCCAAAGAACATTTCCAAAAGTCGTGACTGCACCAATTGCTAACTCTGGGTTTTCTGGATGGCTAATCTTTTTCGCCACAACAATTGTCAACGGACAATCCAAAAGACGTGCTATTGGTGCTGCTACTGGTACACCTCCTCTTGGCAAAGCATAAACAATTGGTACAGGCTTAACCCCAGAATCAATAGTTTGCTGAGTCAAAACATCATGAATCACTCGCGCCAATAACTCACCCGCATGGGTGCGATCGGCGAAAAGCGGGGTATGTGACATGGTTTCCCCCAGCATTTTAGGACGGTACTGCTTTTATGATGACTGAATTTTGTCTCAAATTAACTGATACAATAAGATTTGTATAAATAATTAAGTATTCAGCAAAAGTCTATTTATTCTGATAAATCTCCAACCAAAGCAGTATTTAACTCAGATAAGACAGATGGTGCTGATGCCAAAATCCTAATTTTCATGAGCAGCGAAACCCAACTCAGCCTCTTCGACGACTCAACCCTTAACCAACGAGAACTGATTCCCACAGACGCTAAAATTGCGATCGCTCCGGGAACTTATTCTGACATGACGGAGTTGGCACAGCATTGCGATCGCTGCCATCGTTGTCCATTGGGAGACACTCGAACTCATGCTGTTGTCGGACGCGGTAATCTCAAAGCCCCAATTATGGTTATAGGAGAAGCGCCTGGTCAAAATGAAGACGAAACCGGCTTACCATTTGTAGGCAGATCAGGGCAGTTGCTAGAGAAAATTTTGGCATCCGTAAATCTCACTACAGAGCAAGATGTATATATTGCCAATATAAATAAATGTCGTCCACCAGATAATAGAGTTCCTACACCTGTAGAAGTGGCGGCTTGTCTACCCTACTTATTGGAACAAATTCGCCTAGTTGACCCTAAAATAATTCTGTTAACAGGTGCAACTGCTGTCAAAGGCATCACAGGCGATAAGCGGGGGATTACGAAAATTCGCGGACAGTGGCTAGAGTGGGAAGGGCGTTTATGTATGCCAATTTTTCATCCTTCCTACTTGCTGCGTAACCCTTCTAAAGAAAGAGGTGCGCCTAAATGGTTGATGTGGCAGGATATCCAAGCAGTGCGTGCCAAGTTAGACGAAATCCAAAATAATAGCTAATCCTTAATTCCCTCTTTTTAAGGGTTGTTATTGCGAACATCTTTTCAATTACTTGCTTCGTTCCTATGCCGCTTGGGAAGAAATTCCAAAGTTAATAGCTAAAGTCCTCTCAAGAGGACTAAATACAAGATTTTAAGCGATGTAGACGACTAGATTCTGTGAAAGAGAAAATTTCAGTCCACTAATTGCGATCACTATCTTTGATTCATGCTGTGCTAGCAGTGGCTGGGTCAACTACCGTGCTATTGGTTGGTGCAGGTGTGTTCTACCACGGTTTGCGTCGCTACTCCTCAGAAAATTTGATGCAGATGTGAGGTTAGGTTGAATGTTGGCAAACCTTCAACATTCCAAGAAGTTGTCGTTGGTAAAATAAATTGGTTTGTATTTTTCAGCGACAGTAAGAGCAAAGTTATACTAATGGCTGAGAATACTTCTGTTGCAGATTCATTATGAACGATACAAGTTCGGTCAAAAGAATTTTGGTTTTAGCAGCGAATCCAAAAGACACTTCAAGATTGCGATTGGATGAAGAAGTTCGAGATATTGAGGCAGGGCTGCAACGCTCCAAAAATCGTGATCAGTTTGTATTGACTCAAAAGTGGGCGGTACGACCAAGAGATATTCAACGAGCGATGTTGGATATTAGTCCGCACATCGTGCATTTTTCTGGACATGGTGCCGGAGACGAAGGTTTAGTATTCGAGGATGAAACTGGACAACCAAAATTGGTTGAAGGGCAAGCTTTGGCTAGGCTATTTGATCTGTTTTCTGACAGAGTAGAGTGTGTTGTCCTGAATGGTTGCTATTCCGAGGTGCAAGCACGATCAATTGCTCAATACATTAAAAGTGTCATCGGTATGACACAAGCAATTGGAGATGAAGCTTCAATTGAATTTTCAGTAGGCTTTTATGATGCTTTAGGAGCAGGTCGTCCAGTTGATTTTGCTTATAAACTTGGCTGTAGCGCAATCGCATTGGCAGGAATTCCGAAAAATTTAACACCAGTTTTGATACAAAAGACTAATAGCATAAAGCCTTTTATGTCTAATACAACACCTCAATCGGAACAGCAACGTAGAAATCAGAAAATAGAACTTTTTATCTCATATTCACACAGAGATGAAATATTGAGAGATGAACTAGCTAAACATCTCAAGTTGCTAGAAAAACAGCAAGTAATTTCTGCTTGGCATGACCGAGATATTAGTGCAGGCACAGAATGGGCTGGTCAAATCAGTAAACACTTTGAAACAGCTAAGGTAATTCTGCTGCTAATCAGCCCTGATTTTATCGCCTCTGACTATTGTTATGACATTGAGTTGTCACGAGCAATGGAACGACATGAATCAGGGGAAGCTCGTGTTATTCCAGTTATTTTACGACCAGTTGATTGGCTTGATGCGCCATTTGGAAAGTTACAAGCATTACCTAATAATGCAAAACCTATAACTATTTGGGAAAACCGGGATTTAGCATTTGCAAATGTTGTTAAAGGTATCCGTTTAGTTTGCGAGGAACTACTCAGAGAAAAACAAGTTATAGAAGCCATTCGAGAAACAGGAATGGTCGCTCCGGAATTAACTGTACAAAACTCTGAATTTCTCAAAAAGTCATTCCAAATATTTGAAGTATTTAAAACTTCTGGAGTTCCAACAGTAACTTTTGTGGAACCCCAGAACTTTCATTTGATTAAACTTGCCTTGATGCAGCCTGGAGTTGGTGTTGTTATTGAAGGACCTTCTGGTATTGGAAAGACAACAGCTCTGAGAAAAGCTCTTGAAGAAGTTAATCCAGAAGATAAAGGACTTCAGGTTAGAACTTTGAACGCCCGTAAACCGCAAGATTTATCTAATATTGGAACAATACAACAGTGGCACAACGGAATAGCTATTATAGATGACTTTCATCGATTAGAAGCGAGCTTGCAAGAGAAATTAGTTGACTATCTCAAGTATCTTGCTGACAATGAACTTCCTAAAAAATTGGTTATTGTTGGCATACCAAGTACGGGTAAGCGTCTTGTAAATTTGTCTTTTGATGTCGCAACAAGAGTCAAATTCTTTAAACTTGGAAGAGTGGCAGATGAAATGATCCTTAAAATGATCAGAAGAGGAGAAGCAGCCTTAAATATAGTTTTTGACCATAGAACGGATATTGCTCGTTCCGCAAATGGAAGTCTGAATATAGCTCAATTTTTGTGTTATCACCTAGCAGCAGGAAAAGGTATTGCTGAGACTCAACACAGTACTGAGATCATCACTAACAACCTTGAAATTGTAATTTCGGAAATTATGAGTAATGAGCTATCTTTAAAGTTTGAAGATGCTGTAAGATGCTTTGCCTCTTTAGATGACTACAATGAAAGAACTTGCATTGAGCTTTTAAAAGAGCTAGCTCGTAGTTCAGACGGATTTCTATCGCTTAAACACATAAGAGATTCTAGACCTGAAATAAGCCAAGGAATTAATCAATTTATAGCGAATGATTACATTAAAATATTGTATCAAAGGTGTCCTGAGAGTAGTAAATACTTGCTATATGATAAAGAGTTATGTGCCCTTATTGTAGATGATCCTCAACTAGTATTTTACCTGTTGAATACTCCTACTGTTCGTCTAAATACATTGGCAGGTAAAGCACCAATAAATTGAATGTTCTAAAGAGCCTCAAAGTGTCACTCACGCAAAAGTCCAGAAAATATAGAGGTAAAAAATTTAGGTATTCTTACCTCATAACGGATGTAGTAAGTAATTTTGCGTTGCATATTTGCCGAATGATTTTAATGGTTTTATGGGATGGGCGTCTCGTCCGTCCTTTGTATTTTGGGGCAGGTAAGATACCCACCCCACAAGATTCATTCCTAGATTCAGCAACGCCAGTAATTTATGCGAAGTCTAATCTACCTAGCAGTCTTTTTGATACCTTGCCAGCTTTCTCGCAGTCGCTTCAAGTTAGGAGCATGACCACCATAACGCCAACTAACATAAGCTTGGCTAATCTCATCTATTACCTCAGCAGTTGCCGGGGCATGATGCTGGTATGATCCTCTGGCATACTCTAAAGGTGTTTGTGCTGGATGCTTACCTAAACCTTTTTGAGTTGTCCATTGCAGCATTTGTTGATAAAGGCTCTCCATTGCTGGCAATTTCTTTAACCATCGACGATTGCGCCACTCTCGCCATTGTCCCCAACCCAGCCAACCAAAGAAAGCTGCTGTAGTTGCCAAGATTAAGCCAGTCAATACGCCAAACCAACCTTGAGAGAATAAAGCTAAAAACCAAGCGATCGCTCTAATCACCCACTTAAATATTGTCTCAAATACATTATTCAACAAACCTGTCACTGGAGATGGTAGCCATCCAGCAACCCAATGCCACAACTGGCGCAACACACTAAAAGTCTGAGTATCTTCCACTGATGGAGGTATGAGGGGATGATTGGGAATCGGGTCAAAGGCAAACCAGCCATATTTAGGAAAATATACTTCCGTCATCGCATAAGCATCAGTATTACGGACAACATATAGCCCTGTAAAGGGATTAAATTCTCCTGCACTAAACCCTGCTACCAACCGGGCTGGGATACCAATGGAACGTAGCATTACCGTGAGAACTGTTGAGAAGTGGTCTGGATAACCGCCTTTATATTTGAATAAAAAAGCTTCTACTAAGTCATCTTTTTCTCCCAAATAAGGCAAATCTAAGGGATTTTGGGGAAGAGAGTAACGTTGTTTTAAATATTGAGCTAAGTAGAGAGCTTTTTCATAGGGTGAATCTAGACTTTTAGAAGACTTTGCAACTCGTTCTTGATTGTAGTTAGCAAGAATTTCTTCGGTACGTTGCCGGACTTTTTCGGCAATTTCGGGAGGAATTTGCAGATAATGCTGTTTAATATCTCGTGGATATTTAGTAGAAGCTTCACCTAATTTAGTGCGATCGCGGTATGGCACTTCAGAAATTACTGTGTAGGTGAGTCCTTCTGATAATTCCACAGGCGATCGCAATCCATTTTCTTTATCAACCGCGATCATTGGTGTTGGAAAGTAAATCTCTTTGGGATAAGCCATCGCCGGAATTAGGTTAGGCAAATCCGCCAACACTGTATAAGTTTGTACTATCTCTTGAGTTTTACCAGTAATCAGAGGTCGGTTTAAGAAGATTTGGTAAGACCAAGGCGATCGCTTGATGGTTGTAACATCTTCATTACGGGAAACTTCCCATCCCTTACCCGTATAACGGTCAAATCCTAGAACTCGCCAAAAACCCTCAGCTTGCGATCGCACCCGCATCACAACTTTCGGTTTCATCTCGCCCCGCAGATTTTGGTTAATTTGGCTATTAAAACCGTAATAAAAGTTATTATCTACTTTACCTGGTTGACCAGTTTGATTTTGTCCCGTACCACTGCCTTGATTATCACCTTTACCTTGGCGGACATAACCGGGATTAATGATACTACGTCCGGTGAAATTACCTTTTACTGGAATAGCAGAACTTACAGGAAAATTGCGTAATTGATAGCCAGGAAATCTGGGTAAAACAGCAAAAATTGCCAGTCCCAGACCGACAATTAAGAAAAAATTCAGAATTAAAAATTTAAAATTAAGAGTTGAGGAATTCTTCTGATTTAATTTTTCATTTTTTATTTTTAATGGCTGCAAACCCAAGCGTGAACGATAATCTAATACTAAAGTTGGGAGAGCGATCGCTAAAAATAACAGCAACACAGGTGCAAATGCTAAAGTCTGACTTAACGTTGCCGCCACACCCAATAAAATCAGTCCTATAACAATCGAATAGCCCAAATTTTTCCGGCGGGGTGTATCAAAGCTATGCAACACCTGGAGTTGAATTAATAACTCCGCCAAACCCAACCGTGTATCATTCAACTCTCCCACTAACCGCCCAAAGAAAGCACCCAGTGCCACTAACATTCCGATAGCGATACAAAACTTAACTGCAACATTGCGATCGCGGCGACGATAGTAACTCCAAATCGCACCTAATACACTCAAGGGTAACGCCCAAAAACTGAATGAAGTTTCGGCAGCGATATCCGTCGCCACAATTCCCAAAACAACCAACGCTAGCACCAGCACCCGCAAGGAAATTGAATCTTCCACCTCTATCAAAGGCGATCGCTGCGGATTTTGCCGCCAGAAATTACCTACACGCCAAAACCGATTCATCCTGGATAAGTTAAGCATTTCGAGTCTAAGTGAAAATTCCACGGAAACAATGCTGAGGACAAAACTGTTCGCCCTACTTTAAAGTATTCCCCTTAGAAGAAGCTTTCTTATCCTGCCTTCACGCATCTATGAACGTTTAGCGCGTATTTTAAAAGTTAAAATCCAATCCTGGCAGGAGTTTCAAATGTTAAAAAAATTGACTTTATAGCGTTTCCTAATTACATGAACCTATCCCACTATTCTCAAAATCCCTACTTCTTTTCGTAAAATGTGCTTGAAAACCTTAATTTTTCGTTTTCAGTTCTCAATAAGCTTAAGCTTTATAGCACAAATATTATTAGTGGGATAGGTTCATAAGATACCATCATAGCCCCCTCCTCGCTTGCGGGGAGGGGGTTGGGGGTGGGGTTCTTAGGATTTAATAAGTAATCAAGCAATGATATAACGTTACCGCGAACTGTAACGCCAAGCGTGAACATAATTTTGTATAAAAAAAGCAACACAACCTAATAAATTCGTTGTGAAAAATTGGTGGCTTGGTAAAATAAAGGCGAAATCAGCACAACACAACAAACTAACTCGTTCCCCAGGCTTTACTAATAACCCAGTAGACTGACGAGTACCTACAAAAAATCAATTATGGGGTGGAGGCTGACTCTACACCCACTGGTTAACTGTAACCACGCTTTACGTATAAGTAAGCACCCTGTTGCTAGTAGTATCTAGAGACAGAAAAAGCCCCAAGGCAATAGTTACCTTAAGATATTCGGCATTACGTACTAGCGGTGGCAATTAAGGTTACACAGTGGGATTAATGACAAACAAAAGCGGCTGTTCGTCTATTTCTGGAAACTCAACTTCCAGAGTATAAGTTGGGTTAAGTTGCTCGCAACCTAACTCTACACTTAAGTATCCCGGAGTCGAAGATGTTGCCATTGCTAAAGTTCCACTTCCGCGAAGTGTCAAAGTTCCTTTAACGGGTAACTCAGCCTGAACAAGTAACTTCGTAATACCTACAGACTGATACTCTACTCTGATGTTCAAATTACCAACAGTGGTTAGCCATTGTCTTTCTACCACTGGACTAGTTGCTGAAAGTGGTAGAGTCAGATTTTCCAGCAGTTGTTTAGCCGCCAGCAATGACAAAGCCATTTGTTGACGCGGTTGTAAATCTGAATAATCGCTCTGAATATTGGGCATTGTATCCAGAGTACTTACAGACCGATAGGTGCTTCTTAGCACCAATCCTGCAATATCGTTTAGTGCTTGAGACTCGTTGGGAAAAAAGTTCTCCACCACTTGAACTAATTTTGCTCCCAGAGGCATTGAAGATGTCACCAACGCCTGACATTGTTCCAGCAATTGCTGGAAAACTCTCTCTGGTAAGGGACGCGGCAGGTTCAGCTTCGACTGTTGTACCATCCACCCCCAGGTAGGAACGAGCGTCATTGACGGCTCATCAACAAAATCGGGATAGTCGATTAATTGTGTTTCCCAAGGAAATAAAGGTGGGTGGTCTTGGGCTTCGATTTGTAAGCGATGCTTAAGGACGGATTGGAAACGATCTAGCACAGTAGGAATTTCTCCCAATTGAAAGGTCTGGGGCGTTCCTCCCAATTTTGGCTCACTGCTTTTTGAAGCAGTGGCTTCATTGTAGAGGTTTTTTACCCCGTCATTTTCCTTACATTCTACAGATTGGTCGTTATTTTTGACATCATCTGTCAATAACCAACCGAGACACTGAGATTGTAAGGATTCTGAGTCACTATTCATGAGTAGATGCACCTGATCCGGACACTAATGAGTTACGAATTTCCCAAGCTTGCTCAAGAATCTTAAACCATCGTTTTTGAAGTTGTGCCATTGACAGCCCTAAAGTTTTTGCGATTTTTTCATCGGGTTGTCCTTGTTGCTTCAACTCTAGTAAAGACCGTTGCTTATTGTCCAGTTGTGCTGTGTATACTTGCCATTGCTGGGGAGTTAAGCCCAAATTGGTGTGCAAAGAAGCTTCCAGCCATTCGTGAACTAATTCCCAACGATGTAACAAGGCAAACCGAATCAAATGATACTTGAAGCGCTGCTGTAAGTAATCTCTCTGACGAGGGGTTAAACCTAAAATCGACTCAATTTCTTGTGCTGATAAATCCTGGAGGCGGAGGGAAAAGTAATCAGCACAGTCAGATTGTTGCCGTTCTTCGAGATAATTCATTAATTCTGTAACCACAACGGAACGCAAAGTATCTTCTTCGGGTTCAGGTTCGGCTTGCGTTGCCATTGTGGAGCGTAATTGATGCACTGCTGGTTCTTCCCAACAACCATCGGCTTCACTATTGCTGCCTTCTGCGGCTTGTTCTATATCTACACTGGTTTCTGGGGGCTGCTGTTGAGAAAAAGTTTGCGCCCGCAAAATAATTAGCTGCTGCTGACGGCCTGGTAAGGGAATGCGTCGCTTGCCGTAGCGCTCGGTAAATGCCATGTACTCGGACAATTCTAGAAGCGTCTGAGGCCGATAAGTAGCACCAAGTTGATTTTCTCGTCGGAAAGCGTTTAATGCCTCTAGATAAAAACTCTGTAAAAAATCTTCAATTATAGTCAGTCGCCCTTGATAACTCAATTGCTTCTGAGGCGGATTAATGTATCGATAAATAATTGCACTCAGAGTACTGTGTAATTCTACCCTGCCCCGATTTGAACCCAACTGATAGTACCTGAGACATTGTTGTAGCCGATGCCGAGCTAGGGTCATCGCCGAGCTTTCTACAGACCCAGAAGCTTGAATACGTTTGCTTTCATGGCAAATCCGATATACTTCGGTGGTAATACGTCTTGCTACATCGTGGCAATTCTGCTCCGAAGCTTTGGTTGATTGTTGAAACTCCCTGGACAGGAGTTGAAAGATCACCTCCACGCCTTTAGAATTTTCTCCCAGAATATTTACAGATGGAATAGTTGCGGTTGCGGCTGAATTCATAGTCTCAGTTTTCAAAAGACCCTAAGTATTTAAATACAACCTGTACGACTGTGGGTATTGGCTTTTTTGATTTTACGTATAAGCTAAACGCAGACCAATCCTACATTCAGAATGTGGCTGATTTTATTATTCCCAACTTCGATGGGATTGTTCACACTTTGATAGATGTTATTGCCATTACCCAGGAGCCGTATACAAGTCATTATGGATTTAGAAGCACAAATTCAATTGCTGATTAACAATGCACCCCGCGATGGTATGACACCAAATCTGATTGCAGCAATTGCTCCTGCCCTTAGAGCGATCGCTCAAAAATTACGTTACTCCCAATACTATATTCTCCAAAATTCGGAAGAAAGCTGGGTTTTAACTACATTGAGCAATCTTACTAATCCAGGATTGGAAAAGCGTGTTGTTTACGCTTTCCCTACCATACAGGATGTCTCTCTAATTTCCCCTGCTGGGCTTGACCCTCAAATGCTAGCTAAAATTATCCCTGTCACCCATATTTTGTTCCAATTGGTGGCATTAGAACCCGTAGATAGCATCATTTTTTTGGAGACGCCGGGTAAGACCACTCATACCGTTGAAGTTAGACGAACTGATCTAGAAAAACTCATGCAGAAACAGCTACGACAACAGCGATCGCCTAAACAGATACCCCCTGATATTGCATAGAAAAAACTTGGATGTGGGATTTTTTAGATACAATCCCACATCCAAAATTTTAAATCTCAAATTTGTTTGAAAAAGTTTTTGATGAAAATAAATTAATGCCAGTTACTAACCTTCTAGTTCTTTAAAGAACCAAGCGATCGCTTAATTTTCCGCCTAATCTAAAATTGGTTAACAAACAGTTTTCAGTGAACATTTTTCCAAATTTAGCTGACCATTAAGCAAAATTTCCCCACCTAAGAACAGGTGGAAGGCTTCGCTTGGGGTCTAAAGTCCCCTAAAGTACCTGTTAACTGGTAAATGATTTAATAAAGGCGGCTCAGTGTGTACTCAGCTATGTTAATCAATGCCTGGTGGGATTCTGAGGGTGGGAGAACTTCAAGATGTTCAATTGCTAACTTAGCATGGTGAGCAGCTAACTCTCGCGCCTGCTGTATGCCTTGACTATCTTGAATTAGTGCTAGTGCTTGCTCTAAATCCCCTTCTTGAGCAAACTCTCGCTCAATCAGCACTTCTAAGGATGGTTTTTGGGCTAAAGCAAATAAAACAGGTGCAGTCAGATTACCACTTTTAAGATCCGACCCCACTGGTTTACCCAAGGTATCTGTTGTACTGGTGAAATCTAGAATGTCGTCAACAATTTGAAATGCTATACCAAAATGACGACCGTAGCTATATAGATGCTCAACAGTTTCTCGCGAAACTTGACTGAGTAACCCAGCAGCTTTAGAACTGTTGGCGATTAACGAAGCTGTTTTGTAATAACTCTTCTGGAGGTAAGTTTCAATAGAGATACCAGCATCAAAACGATTCAGTCCCTGCTGGATCTCCCCAGTAGCCAGATCCATAATGACTTCTGAGAGGAGTTTCACCACCTCCAAATTGTCCAAGTTTGCTAAATACCAGGACGATTGGGCAAAAAGAAAATCTCCTGCTAATATGGCAATGCGATTACCGAACAAACTATGAACGGTAGGAACGCCTCGCCGCACGTCTGATTCATCAACCACATCGTCATGTACCAAGCTAGCTGTGTGAATCATTTCTGTAATCTCAGCTAGGCGGCGATGACGCGGTGTAATGTCTTGATCTAACATTGTTGCCCGCGATATTAGCAGGACAATTGCTGGTCTGATACGCTTTCCCCCAGCACCGAATAAATGTTCGGCTGCTGCAAACAGAATGGGGTGGCGATTTCCAACTAGCTGTTTTAGGTTATCTGCTAGTAGTCGCAGGTCTGCTTCCACAGGGGTAAACAGGGAGGTGGCTGGGGTCATGGATGGGCGGACTCTGACTTAGGTTACGAAAGTTTACATATCCTACACTCATTTTAAGATAACCCTGTGCCGGCGCAAAGTTTTCATAAGGTAATCCCATTTTCATGAGTCTATCGGAGATAATTAAAGTTACTGATGTGTTTGTCAATAGATAATTATACTTAATTGCTGGTAACTCATGTTTTAAGTTACTTTAAAACCTGAGTTATAAGTATATGACAATGAATCTCAGATAAAATTATATTAAGTAGTTTCCTGTACACGTTTCCCGCCACAGTTCCAAGGATAATTTAAGCAATATTGCCTATTGACATAATAGATGTGATTTAAATAGGTCGCCAACGAGTAAGACTAAATTTCTTCAGGACTGGAGTGTAGCCAATACTGCTCGGGTTTTGGTGCATAGTCATTGAAGATCCCCCTTAGTCCCCCTTAAAAAGGGGGAAAATAAGCCCCCCAATTTATCGGGGGGTTGGGGGGATCGACTCTTAACCGAGCAGTATTGGGAGTGTAGCTATTCAAAAAATTTGAAATTTAGTAGTCGAGTAAGCTCAAAATTTCAGGTCGTTGTGTTACGCTAAAATATAGGAATTTTAAATTTTTCAGATATTTACACCCCAAAAGTAAGTCACCTAGTAGTTGATTTTACTGGATCGGTGATGTAAGTCTCAAATAATTAGTCGTAGCTTAAAATTAAGGAAATAATTCCTTTTATTTTTCCTACGATCCGCGAAACTGCTGGTTTGGAGCTATGCGATATCCCTATGGGAAGCCGCTACACGTCTTCAGCGCACGTTGAGCGCAAGCATTGCTCCTTTCACAGCAATGTGAGCCAAAATAAAGCAGATCAAGTAGACCGCAAAGAATCATAGTTTTAGATTGCCTTTTAGCAACCTAACTGCTGTGGGATCTATGGTCTGCAAGAAGTGGTATTAGACAATAAATTATTTGTCTGTAGAGAGTTTTATATCTATAGGTAATTTTACCATAGGAAACTACAGCCATCAAGAAAGTACTTGCTTGGCTGAGGTTCTACTAATTTTATGGAATTTTATATTCGTTTAGAAAAGTGCTAGTAGAACAATGATTTACGGAAGTATACCTATGATGATTTTTATTTTAGCGTCTGGATATTTGTTCACAGTCTACCTGTTATTAGCACTAGCGAAGCGAACGGGTACAAAGACTGTTCCGACAAGTTTCCCTTCATCTACCGAAGGAAAACACAAGCAGGAGATATCAGTAAGGGCAAAGGTGACTGAAGCAGTCAATAGTCAATAGGCATTGGGCATTGGCAAATGACCAATGACCAATGACTAAGGACAAATTAGCTTTATTGGAGTTGGGAAATAGCGGTATCAGTGAAGCAAACCTCTTCAACCATTGGGGTATAGCCTAGCCACTGCACTCCTGACTGGGAAAACTGTTTCGGACAACCGCTAACGGCGAAGCGAGTTGGCAGTGGTAGGTGGGTATTTTTTAAGCCTAGTAAGTCTAGCTCTTGGGCACAAGCTGCCACAACATGAACAGCTGGGTCAACCAGTTGGACTTGAGCGGGGAGGAGCGATCGCAATACTGGTGTAAGGTGGGGATAGTGGGTACAGCCGTGAACTAAGGTGTCAATTTCCTGCTCTAATAAAGGCTCTAGGTAGGCTCGTGCTACTTCAGCAGTGTAGGGGTCGTGAATCCGGTTTTGCTCGATGAGTGGCACAAACTCTGGACATCCAACTTGCCAGACTTGGACATCGGGGGCAATTTCGAGTATGGCGTGCTTATAAGCATTACTTTTAGCCGTAGCTGGAGTGGCAATTACACCAATCCGCTTTCCTTGCTGCACGGCAGCTTTTGCACCTGGTAGAATTACTCCCAAAATGGGTATGTTGAATTCTTGACGCACAGTTTCAAGGGCCAGGGCAGAACTGGTGTTGCAAGCCATAATTACCATTTTTACCTGTTGCTGTTGTAGCCAGGTAAGAATTTCGCGCGTAAATTGTAAAATTTCTGCTTGTGAACGAATTCCGTAAGGAAGTCGAGCTGTATCCCCAAAGTAAATAATTGATTCATTGGGGAGTTGCCGATATAGTTGTCGCAGTACCGTCAGTCCACCTACACCACTGTCAAAGATGCCAATTGGGGCACGTTGGGGTTCTTGAGCAGAAAAATTGTCAAGATTCGCTTCAAAGATCGAAGATGAATACACAGGCAGATATTAATTTAGGTTTTGGGATTTAAAATACAGAATTTAGCAGACAATCTACAATTTGACTACTAAATTCTGGATGCCAAAAAAGTCTAAATACCACCTTTTAATGAGTAATTTGTACTATATCAATTAGCGCTGTAAGTATTTTAGGATGCCTTGAGCGATCGCTTCTGCCATCTGATTTTGATACTCTGGTGTTCCCAATCTAGGGTTATCTTCGTAACCAGTCATATAGCCTGTTTCCACTAAAATCGAGGGCATAGAGCTTTTCCTGAGAACGTAGAATCTAGCTTTGCGGGTTCCTCGGTCTTTAATGGTAGGGATGTTTTGGAGAATGGAATTGCGAACTACTTCAGCTAAAGCATAACCACTATCATAATAATATACTTCTAACCCATTGACATTAGGACGATTATCAACCGAATTAGCGTGAATGCTGACAAACGCAGTCGCATTAACTCGCTCGGCAATTTCTACCCGTCCCTGAAGTTCTACGAAAAAGTCAGCATCCCGCGTTAGCACCGCTTGTACACCATTTTGCTCTAAAATTGCTGCTACCCTTTTACCAATAGGCAGTATTACATCCTTTTCTAAAAGTCCGCCCAGACCTGGGGCACCTGAGTCTTTTCCACCATGTCCTGGGTCAATCACTACTAGTAATTTCCCTTTCTTGACCGAGGGGCGCGGCTGTGGCTGGGAGATAGGACGGGGATTATCTGTGGGGTTTGGGAATTGACTTTGGTTTGGCGATGGCAGAGGAGGTAAAGTAATAGGGGGTGTGACGCTACCAGAACGTTGTAATTCTAAAGCCAAAAGCTGGTCGCCAACTTGATTGAGTTCCCCAATTTGTACTCCGGCTGCTGGTTGAACCAAGACGACGACAGTATTGGATTCTTGTGGTTGCAGGCGGATTCGCAGGATAGGACTATTAGCATCAAAAGTCGGGCCTGTAACCTTGGGAGCTAACCGAGCATTGTTGATGGTGATGCGGAACAGACCAGAAGTTCTATCCCAGCCTCCTGTAGCAGATAAAGCTTGGTCGCCTCTAATCAGTAGTTGTGTACCATTACCAGCCAATTGCACAGACTCAATTGTAGCAGGTGAGGTGTTAGTAGATGGTATAGGGGGTGGACTATTACCTCCAGGCAATTGGGCAACGCCACGACTGGGCAGAACCACAAAACCACCAACACTGCTAGTGGTTGTTCGCCAATTTTGACTATTTTCATCCACCTCTAAAGTCATGCGAACAACAGATGGGCTTGTTTGTAGTTGGCTGAACTGAATGCGGCTGACACCATAGCGATTAATCGGTAAATCGCGCTGCCCTAGATTTGGTGATAAAGTAGCGCCAGCAATATCAATGTTAATTGCCCTCTGATCGTTACTACGATTTACCTGAATCTGAGGATTACCACCATTGGTACGGATGAAAAAACCATCGCCTGTGACTTGTAAATTCTCAATTTGAGTAACTCTGGCGGCAAGCATTCCGTTTTTAGGCGGATTGACAGGGCTTGCCGTCACCACGTTGTAAATATTTCTTGGGGGGAACACTGTTGGAGATGTTCTCGGTGAAGTCTCTGTTGCTATAGCTTGTTCTTGTTGCCCCCCAGTATTTGAGGGTACATTTTCAGCTACTGGCGTAGGTAATTGCACCATCCAGCGTTCACGAAGTGTCCCCGCAGGGGATTCGCCAGTTCTGCCAACAAATTGTACTGCCTTGGGGTCAAGAGTATAACCAGGAGTCAATTCCACGACTATGCGCGTTGTTTGTTCGTCAAACTGCCCAACACGGATAGCACGAATTCCTCCGCCCACCTGTTGGGTTAACTGCGGACGCCCAAATGTGGTTCCTGGCAAATCAATTACTAAACGAGTGGGGTTAAAAATTAATTGTGCTTGGGGTTGCACATCCCCCAAAGTATTAATTTCCAGACGATTTTGGTTGGTATCAAAACGCCAAGATTGGAGTCTCGCGGCCATTGCCGGCGACGACAGCATGAAGATAGTTCCAATAGTACTGGATAGTAACCAGTGTAATTTCACAGTCGTTTCTCCTAATTCACATTCATGGGAGCCGTCAACATCTCAACATATTGGCAAATCCTCACACCGTCACCGCGCACACTTGAGTTTTGCGCTGGTATTAAGACACAGCTAATGGCGTAAAATATAGCATGCTCCTCTGATTTTGCCATGCCATCCATTAGTCCATATAAATTTGACTGGGAAAGCATCAGATGACAATAACAAAGAAGCTACTCCTGTCGCGCCGCAAGAATACTTAAATTGTTTTACTACTAAATTTGGATAAAAATGGTAAAGATTAGATATATTTACTCAATAATTTCGACTAAATTACTTATTGTCTCTTTAGATACTGAAGGATGCCACGAGCGATCGCATCTGCCATTTGATTTTGATAAGCTGAGGTTCTGAGTTTAGCGTTATCATCTCGACCAGTCAAATAACCTGTTTCTACAAGAATAGAAGGCATGGAACTTTTTCTGAGGACAAAAAATCTGGCTCGCCGCACTCCCCTATCTCTGACATTTACATTTTGAAGAATACTGTTATGGACAGTGCGAGCTAGACCCAAACCACTGCCGTAATAATACGTTTCTAAGCCACTGACATCGGAACGACCTGGCCCAACTGCATTAGCATGAATGCTAACAAAGACATCAGCATTCGCTCGTTCTGCTAATTGCACCCGTCCCGGAAGGGTAACGAAATAGTCAGAATCCCGCGTCATAACTACTTGTACGCCATTTTGCTGCAAAACCTGAGCTATTCTTTTGCCAATAGACAAAATAATATCCTTTTCGCGTAATCCCCCAAGACCTACTGCTCCAGGGTCTTTACCGCCATGTCCTGGGTCAATGAGGACTACTACTCGTCCATTGGTAAGCGGGCGTTGTGGTTGTATTAGGGGCTGGGGATTGGGATTGTTTGGGTCTGGGAATGACCCCCGGTTTGGCGGTGGTAGCCCAGGTAAAGCAAAGGCGGGTCTTCCGGGGAGGGCGACAATTCGCCGAGAGCCTTGTATTGGTACCAAAAGCTGGTCACCAATTTGTCTGGGTTGCCCAAGTTGGACTCCGGCTGCTGGTTGAACTAAAACAACGACTGTGTTGGGTTCTTGGGGTTGCAGACGTACCCGGAGAATGGGGCTATTGGCAACAAAAGTAGGGCCTGTGACTCTGGGAGCTAACTTGGCATTGGTAATTGTGACACGGAACAGACCTGAGGATCTATCCCAGGTTCCGGTGGCAGATAAAGTTTGGTCGCCTCTAATTAGCAGTTGTGTGCCATTATCAGCCAGTTGTACAGACTCTATTGTTGCTGGGGAGTTGTTAGCAGATGGTCTGCTGGGAAAGGAGGGTGGTTGTGACTGATTGTCAGAATTATTATTTCCAGGCAATCTGACAATACGACTTGGAAGAACTACTAATCCAGCACCGTTACTATTACTTGCTCCCCAGTCGGGGCTATTTTTGTCTACCCGTAAAGTCAGGCGAACGCCAGGAGGTTGGGTTTGTAGCCGGATGAATTCGACGCGGCTAATACCATGTTTGTTAACGGGGATATTATTCTGTTGCGTCAGACGTGGTGATAAAGATGCGTCAGAGATGTCCATGAAGATGGTAGCGCGATCGCGGCTCCGAATTACCTGAATCGGAGGATTACCACCACTGGTGCGAATGAACAACCCATCGCCTGTTACTTGTAAGCTCTCAATTTGAGTCGCCCCTCGTGTAGTAGTGGCAACCCTTGAAATACTAGGTTGTGGCTCAGAGTCTGGGGTAACAACAGTGTAGGCACTTCTGGGAGATAAAGTAGGAGATGAGGCTACTCTATCCACTTCTGGTCTAGGTAATTGCACCGTCCAGCGATCGCCAGTTGTACCAACAAATTGCACTCGTTTGGGGTCTAAAGTATAGCCAGGAGTCAGTTCGACAACTATACGAGTTGTTTCTGTATCAAACTGCCCAACCCGGATCGAGCGAATTCCACCGCCCACCTGTTGGGTTAGCTGCGGACGCCCAAATGTAGTTCCTGGCAAATCAATTACCAGCCGAGTCGGGTTGAAAATTAGTTGTGCTTGGGGCTGAACTGCTCCCAGAGTATTAATTTCCAACCTATTTTGATTGGCATCAAAGCGCCAAGATTCAAGTCTCGCGGCCATTGCCGGCGACGATAGCATGAAGATAGTTCCAATAGTGCTGGGTAGTAACCAGTGTAATTTCACAGTCGTTTCTCCTAATTCAGGTTCATGGGAGCCGTCAACGAAGAGGCAGGGGGAAGGGGGCAGGGAGCAGGGGAGACAAGGTGACAAGGTGACAAGAGGTGAGAACTTGCAACAAGTCTTCCCCCTTGTCCCCAATTCCTCTTCCCCCAGCAAAGCTGTACCCTGCCCCAATTCTTCTTTTCCATCTCCCTTGCTCCCTGCTCCCTGCTCCCTTGCCTCTTGTTCAATATCTCAACTCATTGGTAAATCATCACACCGTCACCACCTAAACTTGACCTCTGATGCCTTTTTTGATTTTTTAAGCTGGTATAAAGACGTGCTTAGATCAGTTATCAGGTTTCATATTGGGACTAAATCCCCATGTGAAGTTTTCCACCTTTAGAGGTAGGAACTTTGACTCCCAAGGAAGCTAGAAAACTAATAACTGATAACCGTTCACTGATAACTGTTTTTTGTTTTTCGCCATCAATGTACTAAATAGATAGTTCCCATTCCTGTCAGATGATCTAGCAAAATTTATGGGTGTTGCTCCCCAATTACTTGGAAAATATTCAAATAAAGGCTCACAAGCCAAGGAAGATTGGAAATAAATAACATTCCGAATGCTGGTAGAAATTATAAACAGAGGATTATTCTACAATCACACGGGACGGAAATTTAAGGAGAGAAGTTTCCACTGCATAATTGGGAGATGAGGGGGATGAGGGAGATGAGGGAGAGTTATTGAACAAGTTTCTTCCCATTCCCCATTCCCCATTCCCAAAGATTAGCGATCGCTAGATTCTGGGGTTACTTCCAAATTGCCACTGTCATTTGATGCTGGCACTCTTGACTGAGGTGGTTCAATTACCAACGAAGTTCCAGAGGAACCATCTAAAATCAGTTGGTCTGAGCCTGAATCCACAGTTTTTGGATCTGGAAATACAAATCGTAACAAAGGAGGAGCTAAAAAGGTTGTCAAGATAACCATCATGATGATTGCTGCCCCTAACGGTTTCGAGAGAGCGCCACTGGCTGCGCCGACACCAGCAAACACTAATCCAACTTCCCCTCTGGGAATCATCCCCACACCGATCGCTAAACGGTTGATTTCCGGTTGACCAAACACGCTTAAGCCTGTGATTACTTTACCGAGAATGGCTACTGTGATCAGGAAAGTTGCCATAATTAGACCTTCCCGATTATCGGGAATTGCTGGGTTTAAAACTCCCAAATCGGTTTTTGCCCCAACAGTCACAAAGAAAATTGGCACTAACATATCGGCAATCGGACAGACTTGCGTTTGCAGTTCTTTGCGCTTCTCTGTCTCTTCTAGAACTAAACCCGCCGCAAAAGCTCCTAGAATTGCTTCTAAGTGGATGACGGCCGCAAGGTATGCCATAGCAAAAGCGAAGATGAATGCTGGTATTACCAATCCACCGCGTGTTTTGAGTCTATCAGCGATCGCTACAAAGGACTTGTTGAAAACATTGCCTAGTAGGATTGCTCCCAAAATAAAACCAGTGGCGCTGATAATCAAATAAATGACTTTGCTTACATCCACCACGCCATCTTTAGCTAGGCTAGCAACTACTGCTAAAACGATGATTCCCAAAACGTCGTCAATTACGGCAGCACCCAAAATAATTTGCCCTTCTTTAGAATTGAGTCGCCCCAATTCTGACAGCACCTTAGAAGTAATCCCAATACTAGTGGCAGTCAAAGCCGCCCCTGCAAAAATTGCGGGTATAGCAGCAATACCAAACAAAGTCATCAGTCCGACAGTACCAGCTGCAAAGGGTACTACTACCCCCACTACTGCTACGACGGTGGCTTGGATACCAACTGCCATTAAGTCTTTTAAGTTCGATTCCAAGCCGATTTCAAACAGTAGGATGATCACACCCAATTCTGCCAAAACCGAAATGACCTCAGACTGCGCTGCAAACACGGCTGGAGTAGCTTCAGGCGTTAAACCAGCAGTGATTTGAAGGAAGGACATGATCAAAGAGTTAGAACTGCCTGTGCCGCCTTCTGGAAATACCAAAAGGTGAAAAACAGAGATGCCAACTACCACACCACCTACGAGTTCGCCTAAGACAGGCGGTAAACCCACTTGGTTTGACAACTCTCCACCAACTTTGCTGGCGAGATAAACGACTACTAAGCTTAGTAACACTGCTGCTACTACCATTGAACTGTCTGCGGCTTCTGTTGCGGTAGCCAGCAGAGGAAAAGAGAAGTTGATTGGATCTAACAAATGCATGGGTTCTCTGAAAATCCTTCTCTTTGATTTTGACGCGTTTCTGAAAAACGTCTATCTATGGAGACGTTATTGGCAACTTCTAAAACTTAATTTGTGCCATTTGTCAACTCAATCAAGCGCTGCCAGAAAACTTCTCAAACCGGGACTACAGAAAGTCTAGGAAGTCATAGTCTATGAATTTATTTTTGAATTGTTAAGAGGATGTTTTATTTGGGCTAGTGTGACGGTTTGCTGTACTCTTCCTAATCTCCAAAAAGGTTAGTGTAATTTTTTTAGTTTCCAAAAATGTAACCATTTCAGCTTTTGACTATGGCAGTGTCAAAGTAAGAACATACAAATCGTATCTAGCCATCGCACTTGAGTTGTGAAAAACTTGTGGTTACTGTTGACTCTTAACAGCCACCAGAAGATTGCTACATACGTTGATTAAAAACATCTGTGGATACTTTGAGGAGTGCAAATCTTATGACTAGAGCCGCTTTATCTGGTTCTCAGTTTCCCAATACTAAATTGTGGAAAATACTGCCTTTAGCTTTGCTATTATGTTTAAATATTACACTGCCTGCCTTGGCACAAGAAAAAGAGAAATTGTGGCGAACCCTTAGTGTCAGTGGTCGTGGAGTTGAAACAATTCCTACAACCCTGGCGCAAGTAAGTTTAGGAGTGGAGATTCAGGGGAAAACAGCTCAGGAGGTACAGCAAGAAGCCGCCCGGAGGTCATCGGCTGTAGTTGCGTTTCTCAAGAGCCAAAATGTCGAAAAATTACAAACTACTGGTATCCAGCTTAATCCAGTTTACAGCTACACCAATAATGTGCAGCGAATTACAGGCTATGCTGCCAATAACACCGTAAGTTTTAGGATTCCTACCGAAAAAGCTGGTACATTATTGGATAATGCAGTGAAAGCGGGTGCGACACAAATTAACGGTATTAGTTTTGTTGCTAATGATGAAGCGATCGCGGCTGCTCAAAAACAAGCATTAAAAGAAGCTACCCAAGATGCCCAGCAGCAAGCTGATGCTGTTTTCAGTGCCTTGGGTTTCAAATCCAAAGAAGTAGTGAGCATTCAAGTTAATAATGCCAGTGCGCCTCCACCACCAATGTTTTTAAGGGCTGAGGCTTCAAAGTTAGCCAACGCCGATGCTTCCACCCCTATCGTTGGTGGTGAACAGCAAGTAGAAGCATCGGTGACATTGCAAATTAGTTATTAGTCATTAGTCATTAGTCATTAGTCCTTTGTCATTTGTGAGGGCAAAGGACTAATAATCAATGTTCAATGCCTAATTAAAAATGCTCTGAAGACATATCTCCTGTACCGCCTTCTCCATCGCGCTTAGAGCCTAATAAATCCAGTTGATCTACTCTAATAATGGGTGTAGAACGGTTTGCCCCCGTTTGGCGATCGCTCCATGTGTCAAACTTTAAGGAACCTTTTATGCCAATTAGGCTTCCCTTACGCACATAATTACCTGCTACCTCAGCCGTCTTATCCCATAATTCCAGCGTGAACCAGTCGGGTTCATCGCTGTTGCGCGATCGTCTTTTTACAGCTAGTGTCAATCTACACTTAACACTACCAGATTCAAAATATTTTATATCAGGGTCGCTACCTACACGACCAACAAGAGTGACAATATTGATACTCATGTGCGTTACCTTTTAGTACATGCGTACTTAGTAATTTAGACTTTCATCATAGCGAATTGTGAAACACTTGAAAATAATGTGTTAAACAGTTAACAATATAGTTGACTTGAAAAAGTATACATACTACTTGGAGAAACACATAAAAGTATAGGAATATACTTAAGCTAACCATAAAATATCAATAAATAGAGACGTGAGACATAGTAAATATTCCTGGGAATCATATAAAAATATAGTCTAGTTTATTGAACTCAGGATATAAACATAATCGAATCAACTCTTACCGTTGTAGTCAAGAAGTATCGCACATAGGGGGCTTAGAGACGCGTGGGTATTTTTAGGAACTTTCGCACATCATGGGACATGGGTATCGACCTCGGTACCGCTAACACCCTAGTTTATGTATCTGGTAAAGGTATTGTACTGCAAGAGCCTTCTGTAGTTGCTATCGATGTCAACGAAAAGGTTGCACTAGCAGTAGGAGAAGAAGCCAAAAAAATGCTCGGTCGCACACCTGGAAATGTGATTGCCCTCCGCCCTTTGCGGGATGGTGTAATTGCTGACTTTGATATCGCCGAGCTGATGCTGAAAAGCTTTATTGGGCGTGTAAATGAAGGTAGGTCTTTGATTTTACCCCGGATTGTCATTGGTATTCCCAGTGGTGTCACAGGAGTAGAAAGGCGAGCTGTAATGGATGCAGCTCATCAAGCAGGAGCAAGAAAAGTTTATTTAATCGATGAACCTGTAGCTGCGGCCATTGGTGCAGGATTACCTGTTGCCGAACCCACTGGCAACATGATTATTGATATTGGTGGTGGTACAACAGAAGTTGCGGTGCTGAGTCTTCAGGGTACAGTGATTAGCGAATCAGTACGCATTGCTGGGGATGAACTGACTGAATCGATCATTCAGTATATTAAAAAAGTTCATAACTTAGTCATTGGTGAACGTACTGCCGAGGACATCAAGATTCGGATTGGTTCTGCCTATCCTACTAATGATGATAATGACGCGATTATGGAAGTCCGAGGTTTACACCTGCTTTCTGGTCTTCCGCGAACTGTAACAATCAAAGGCGCAGAAATCCGTGAAAGTATGTTGGAACCGCTATCAGTAATTATAGAAGCTGTGAAGCGGACACTAGAACGTACACCTCCAGAACTGGCAGCAGACATTATTGACAGAGGTATTATGTTAGCTGGTGGTGGTGCTTTGCTCAAAGGCATAGATAGCTTAATTAGCCATGAAACGGGGATTGTGACCCACATTGCCGCCGATCCTCTCTGCTGTGTTGTGCTGGGAACAGGTCGTGTGTTAGAAAACTTTAAACAGTTGGAACGAGTTGTCACCGAAAGCTCTCGCAATATGTAGCAAAAATATCAGATTTGAGTTCTATCTGAGTTCTATTTGGGTTTTATATAAATAGAATCCAAGTAGAACTTAATTGTTTAAGTATATAAAGGTATATATGGTTACGATACAACGTTGGTGGGATCATAAAGGGTTACAAATCGGGTTGATAGCTCTAGTAGTTGGTAGTGCTTGGATATTGCGACAAACTCAAGGTGCACTGGTGCTTGAGACATACCAGGCAATTACCCGTCCGTTAGAGATGTTGCAGTCAGGGCCAACTCCAGAAGAACGTCTTAGAGATGCTCGGATATTAGAATTGCAAACCCGTATAGTAGATTTGGAAAGTCAAAAGACAAAGCTACAAGATTTATTAGGCTATGTGGAAAAAGAGCCATTGGCATCACGGCCAATTCCAGCACGGGTAGTAGGACGTAGTGCTGACCAGTGGTGGCAACAAGTTACCCTGAATCGCGGTGCGAATGCAGGGATTCAGGAAGGCTTCATAGTCAAAGCAGAAGGCGGATTGGTGGGTTTGGTGGAAAGTGTAACTCCCAATACTAGCCGCGTGTTGTTAATCAGTGATCTTAAGAGTCAAGTGGGTGTATCAGTTAGCCGCACAGCAGCTAAAGGCGTTTTGCGTGGGGATTCTTCAGCAGAAGCTGTGCTGGAATTTTACGAAAAAGTCCCAAATGTCAAAGTAGGAGATTTAGTTTCCACATCTACTTATAGTCAGAAATTTCCATCTGGTTTGGCAGTAGGACGAATCAAGTCGCTGGATTTAAAAAAACTTCCCGCATCAGTAGCGAAAATTGAGCTTTTTCCGCCAATTCGCTCTCTCGATTGGGTAGCTGTTTATCCAAAGCTAGAAAACCAAGAGTCGGAAACCCAAAAGTCTAAGTAAATTCTTCAAAAAAATCCATAGAAAAATGAAGATTCCTGCATTTGGTGGTAGCAGGCCGAAAAAGCCAAAATTGTCAGAGCGAAAATCGAAATTCCGAATCCAGCCACTTTCTCGTTGGCATCCCGGTGTACGTCAGTTGTTGAGTTGGATAGTGACGGCTAGTTCTGTACTGTTATGTTTACTGTTATTGCCAACGCGCCTGCCGGGTATGGAATTATTAGGAATTGCCCCTAACTGGCTGTTAATTTGGGTAGTAGCTTGGAGTGTGAAGCGCACGGTGTTTGCCGGAGCATTGGCAGGTATAGTTCTGGGGCTACTTCAAGATTCAATGACATCACCTAACCCTACTCATGCTCTTAGTTTAGGTATAGTGGGAATTTTAACTAGTCTCCTCCAGAAGCAGCGTTTTATCGAAGAAGATTTTATTTCGATTGCTGTAATTGTCTTTGTTATGGCAGTTTTGGCAGAAACTATTTTTGGGTTGCAATTAACTTTGATGGGAAATGAGCGCAAGGTAACAGATATTTGGACATATTACCAGCGTGTCGCCTTAGCCTCTGCCATTCTTAGTAGTCTGTGGGCACCTGTGGTGTATTATCCGCTAAATCGTTGGTGGCAGGGGATGAAATTGCTGGAACAATAGGAAAGGGAGCTAGAAGTTAGGAAGGGGATAGGTTACAGGTGAGAGTAAATGAAATTATCGTCTCTACGCTGTAACCTACATCTTTATAGAATTTGGCCAATCTCTGGCAATATGGATTCAAGCTACATTCAATCAAACAACACCGTATCATGGTAGTTAGTAGCATCTATGTCTGATGCTTTCTTTTTTGCCTTAAAAAAATATCAGGTAAATCATCTTCTGATTTCCTGACGGCAGAATATGGAAGCTTTGACTGATTAACCTAGTTGGAGAACGCTGATGTCGAAAGAAAGAAAAAGTAATAAAGAAGTTAAAAAACCTAAAAAAGATCCCAAAGACAAAAAGGAGAAAAACGACCCAAATAAATAGGACGATTTAGGTAAATAGCTCTAGCTAAGACCAAGAGTTGCATTTCTTTAAATTGACAATACTTAGCCTACTAGCATTGAATAGGAGAAGTTATTGTCAAAAATTTATTCACCCTTGGTCAAGCCTCAAAATCTAATAATTTAGGTTAGTGCGTGCGATTGCAACTTAATTAGGCAGGCGTAAACTTTAACGAAACACCGTTCATGCAGTAGCGCTTGCCTGTGGGTGCAGGGCCGTCATCAAAAACATGACCCAGATGACCACCACAGCGACTACAATGCACTTCAGTTCTGGTCATAAACAACGACCGATCTACAGTAACCGCGATCGCACCTTCAATCGGGTTAAAGAAGCTAGGCCAGCCAGTACCACTGTTAAATTTAGTATCAGAGGTAAACAGTGGCTGTTCACACGCAGCACAATAATAAGTACCATTGTCGTATTCTTTATCCAATGGGCTGGTGTGAGGGCGTTCAGTCCCGTGTTTACGCAATACATTAAACTGTTCTGGCGTTAAAATCGTGCGCCATTCCTCTTCAGGTTTAGTAATTTCAAATCCACTTTTAGAAGTTGTCATCTCTTCTGGCCCCCATTTGATATACCTTGATAACAATGCTGTGCCGACTATTACCGCACTAGCCTGTAAAAAATACCGTTTGTCCATATATCTATTATTTTCTATTTTCCGGTTAAGTGGGCAATCAACTCTAGTACGGGATTCCCTACATTCAAGTTTCTCTGGCCCGTCAAAGAGGGACAGGTTTTGCGTAGTAAAACTTCCAACTACCGATCAAAAAGACCTATGGAAGCGGAACCCGCTACTGAATTAGCCATTGTGTATTGATGGCAATCCGCTTTTTTGGTCAATTTAGCAAGTATTTTAGATATAAGGCGTAAAAAAATAAACTGAATCAAAGCGATGTCTAACGACTTGCCGCAAGGCGTCTACGCTTCTTATTTTGCATCTATTGTCGGTGAAGAAAATGCTGTTTGCCTTTGGGAAAATATCGAACTAGGGCAGCAAAAACTTATCCAACAGGCGATCTCTAAGGAGAAGCCCTTCGGGTTCGCAGTCGCTCATGGGGGAAACCCCCAAGACCGCGCTGGCTCACCGCAAGGCGTCTACGCTTCTGGAAATTCTCCCAGTTGTATCGTCTATCCCCGCACTCAACAACAGTTAGCCGCAGTCATCGCTACAGCTCACACTAACAACTGGCGTGTCCTCCCCTGTGGTAGTGGCAGTAAACTTAGCTGGGGCGGTTTAGCTAAGGGCGTTGATGTTGTAGTTAGTACAGAACGCATGAACCAACTGATTGAACACGCTGTTGGTGATTTGACTGTCACGGTAGAAGCTGGGATGAAGTTCTCTAATTTGCAAGCACTTTTGGCAAAATCGCGGCAATTTCTCGCTCTTGACCCCACAACACCAGAGTCAGCAACCATTGGCGGTATTGTTGCCACAGGTGATACAGGTTCTCTGCGGCAACGTTATGGTAGTGTGCGCGACCAGCTACTAGGTATTACCTTTGTACGTGCTGATGGCCAAGTCGCTAAAGCTGGGGGAAGAGTAGTCAAAAATGTTGCCGGATATGACTTGATGAAGTTGCTTACTGGGTCTTATGGCACATTAGCCTTTATTAGTCAACTAACTTTCCGCGTGTATCCGCTACCAGAGGCATCGGGGACGGTGGTACTAACGGGTAATGCAGAGGCTGTATCTCAAGCGGCTGATATCCTTCGAGGTTCGGCGTTAACACCAGTTCAGGCTGATTTGCTATCAACTAAACTGGTTTCCAGCTTAGGTTTGGGCCAAGGACTGGGATTAATTGCCCGCTTTCAAAGTATTAGTGAGAGTGTTAAGGAACAGTCAAACCGAGTTTTGGAAGTTGGGCAAAAGTTAGGTTTAGATGGGGCAATTTTTGCCGAGGGTGATGAGGCTAATCTATGGCAGAGATTGCAAGAACGAATCCATACTAGTGCCACAGAATCTGTAATTACTTGCAAAATAGGAGTGTTACCTACTGCTGCCGTGGAGATTTTAAATCAGGTGGAGTTGGGTTTAATTCATATAAGTAGTGGTTTGGGTTTGTTACAATTAAAGGATAAAAATCAAGTTTTGAAAGTGCGCGATGAGCTACGCTTTGCTGGGAGCGATGCCTACGGCGGGCTGCGCCTACGCACTCAAGCGAGTAGTGGTTTTTTAACAATTCTGTCAGCACCAGTGGCGGTTAAAGAACAAATAGATGTTTGGGGTTATACGGGCAATGCTTTGCCGTTGATGCGCCGTATTAAGGAACAGTTTGATAGTAAGAATATTTTAAGTCCTGGGCGGTTTGTGGGTGGAATTTAGTTTTAAGAAAACGAACCGCAGAGACACAGAGAACGCTGAGATAGAGAGGGGAAAGGAAGAAATATGCAAGTTTCAGAAAATTCTGTTAATAATACGGCTAGTTTAAAGAATTTGAAGGGGTTTGATGTTAATCATCCGCCTGACCCAAAGTTGATTGATAGTTGTGTACATTGTGGATTTTGTCTCTCGACTTGTCCGAGTTATCGGGTGCTGGGTAAGGAGATGGATTCTCCTAGAGGACGCATCTATTTAATGGATGCAATTAATGAGGGTGAGATTGCTCTAAATACGGCAACTGTAGAACATTTTGATTCTTGTTTGGGGTGTCTTGCTTGTGTGAGTACTTGTCCTTCTGGTGTGCAGTATGACAAGTTAATTTCTGCAACTCGTCATCAAGTTGAACGAAATTATCCTCGCAGTTTACCAGACAAGTTATTTCGTCAACTGATATTTTCTTTGTTTCCTTATCCTAACCTTTTACGGGTTTTATTAGTTCCGTTGTTGGTTTATCAAAAGTTGGGATTTGCTAAATTCTTTCGTGCTACGGGTTTACTCAATAGAATATCGCCCCGTTTGGCAGCAATGGAATCAATTCTGCCAGAAATTACTCTCAAATCTTTTCAGGATAATTTGCCTACTGTTATTCGCGCCCAAGGTGAGAAGCGCTACCGAGTTGGGATGATTTTGGGTTGCGTGCAACGGCTGTTTTTCTCCCCAGTGAATGAAGCAACAGTGCGGGTTTTAACAGCGAATGGTTGTGAAGTTGTGATTCCGAAATCTCAAGGTTGTTGTGCAGCGCTTCCCGAACACCAAGGACAAACAGAACAAGCAAAAGCTTTAGCAAGGCAGATGATTGATAGTTTTGCTAAGACTGATGTCGATTTTGTAATTATCAATGCTGCTGGTTGCGGTCATACTTTGAAAGAATACGGTCACATTTTAGAAAGTGACCCAGAATATCGGGAAAAAGCAAAGGATTTTGCAGCTAAAGTTAAAGATGCTCAAGAGTTTTTGGCAACTATTGGGTTAACAGCTAAACTTTCCCCACTGACTGATAAACCCTTGAATTTAGTTTATCAAGATGCTTGTCATTTATTGCATGGACAAAAGATTAGTGTGCAACCGCGTCAGGTATTGCGGCAAATTCCAGGGGTGAAGTTGAGAGAACCAATAGATGCGGCTTTATGTTGTGGCAGTGCTGGGGTTTATAATATGCTGCAACCAGAAGTTTCTGAAGAATTAGGTCGGCAAAAAGTGCAGAATTTGTTGAATACTGGTGCTGAGTTAATTGCTTCTGCTAATCCGGGGTGTACTTTGCAAATTACGAAGCATTTGCAGTTGCAAGGTAAGAAGATTTCAGTTATTCACCCGATGGAGTTGTTAGATTATTCGATTCGCGGTGAAAAGTTGAAATTGTAGACATTTTTTGTCGGGTAGACATCTTATCATTGATTTTAAAGCAAAGAGTCGAAGCTACGTTTTTGCTCCCCTCCTCGCTTGGCTACGGTGTACACACAAGTCTTGCCGCAGTTATATCTTTATTAATAAATCTGGCACTGCGTTTCTATCCCGCCTCGGAATGAATTCCGAGTCTCATAGCTAAAGTCCACTCAAGTGGACTAAATGATTAATTCAGTCCACTTGAGTGGACTTCAGTTATCAGCCCTGAACTTCAGTTCTGGGCGGGATGTCGGTAAGTGTGACAGTTTCACTCTGACAAAAATGTGGGTAGAGAATTTTTCGACTTGTGTGTACACCGTAGCCTCGCTTGCGGGGTTGGGTTCTTCTTAATTCTGGTTAATTGAGCAGACATAAATAATCAGTCAATCTAAAAAAGGTCTTTCCGAAATAGCGGCTTTATCGTCTGTATAATCACTGAAATGAGCAAGAGTGTCAGCCTAATTTCGGGTGATTTGTGATGAAACTAGATTTAGTCAGGTTTTTTCAAGCTTGCAACCCCAGTAAAACTCTGGTTGTCAGCAAACCGGAGGATAGACAATATTATATTGATTTTTCTAAAGTGCGTGGTGCCAAGATTATTGAAGAACTTGGGCGAACTATCACCCGCCTTGCACCAGAGCAACCTACTTGTCAATTATTTACCGGACATATCGGTTGTGGCAAATCCACTGAATTACTGCGGTTAAAGGCAGAGTTAGAGCAGCAGGGATTTCATGTGGTTTATTTCGAGTCTAGCCAAAGCCTAGATATGGCTGATATTGATGTTACAGATATTTTACTGGCGGTAGCTCGTGAGGTGAGTCAAAGTCTAGAAGCAATAAAAATTAATCTTAAACCAGGATACTTTAAAAATCTATTTACGGAAATTTCAGAGTTTTTGCAAACGCCGCTAGACATTGGGGTTGAGGCTGAATTATCTGTAGGTATTGCCAAGATTACCGCCAAAACTAAAGACAGTCCTAAACTTCGCGGACAGTTACGGCAATATCTAGAACCGCGTACCAATGGCATTTTAGAATCAATCAACAAAGAATTGCTCAAGCCTGCTAGAGAAAAACTGAAGCAGCAAGGTAAAAAAGGACTGGTGGTAATTATAGATAATCTCGACCGAGTGGATAATTCTTTAAAGCCTTCCGGTCATTACCAGCCAGAATATCTCTTTGTTGAACGGGGTGAACAGTTAAACCAGCTAAATTGTCATGTTGTTTATACAATTCCGTTAGTGTTGATTTTTTCCAACGCTTTAGGCAGGTTAACAAATCGCTTTGGCGCAGACCCCAAGGTTTTACCAATGGTTCCGGTGCAACTACAAGATGGTTCGCAATTTTCACAAGGAATCACGCTGCTGCAACAGATGGTTATGACCAGGGCTTTTCCTGGTGTTAGTTGGGAACAAAGTCAGAATTTAATTACTGAAGTTTTTGATAGTCCTGATAGTTTAGAAAGGCTGTGCTTAGTTAGCGGCGGTCATTTGCGTAACTTGTTAATGTTATTATTTCGCTGTCTTCAGCAAGAAGACCCACCTTTGTCACAAGAGTGCGTAAATAGAGTGATTAAACAACGCCGCAATGAGCTAACTTTGGCAATTACGCCCGATGAATGGGAATTACTGCGTGAGGTGGCGCAAGAGAAAAGCTTAAGAGGTCATGAAAGATACGAACTTTTGCTCCGCAGTATGTTTGTATTTGAATACCGGAATGAAGATGGTTCTTGGTTTGATATCAATCCGATTTTGGCTGAAGCCAAAGAATTTAGGTTATGAATCAATGTAGAGACGTAGTAATGCTTATGCTTGTCAACTTAGAGCCAGAGCGAATGGAATTCGCGGCTACACAAACAAAGTCCGCCTCCGCGGACTAAAGAAAAATTGAGGGTTTGAAACCCACGGAGGTGGGTTTTGCTTGTGTAGACGAGCCAGTGTGTTGGGCGGCTCTGCCGACTTGAAGCAACTGGCGTGCGGTTTCTAACCCAATACAGTTCAGTTAGCGCCAAAAACCATAAACTGCGTAGGTTGGGTGGAGGAACGAAACCCAACATTTTCGCGGGTTTGTTGGGTTTCACTACGTTCCACCCAACCTACGATTATCTAACCCAATACAGTTCAGTTAGCGCAAAAACCATAAACTGCGTAGGTTGGGTGGAGGAACGAAACCCAACATTTTCGCGGGTTTGTTGGGTTTCACTACGTTCCACCCAACCTACGATTATCCTTAACCCAAGCGTATTGGTTTCTAACCGCCCTTTTAACGTTAAGACATAGCATTGCTGTGCCTCTACCAACGTATTTGTATCATTATTAAAATGGAGCGGTTCCAACTCTAACGGGAGCGGTTCCAACTCTAACGGGAGCGGTTCCAGCTTTAACGGGAGCGGTTCCAACTCTAACGGGAGCGGTTCCAACTCTAACGGGAGCGGTTCCAGCTTTAACGGGAGCGGTTCCAGCTTTAACGGGAGCGGTTCCAACTCTAACGGGAGCGGTTCCAACTCTAACGGGAGCGGTTCCAACTTTAACGAGAGCGGTTCCAACTCTAACGGGAGCGGTTCCAACTCTAACGGGAGCGGTTCCAACTTTAATGGAAGCGGTTCTAGGTGTAGGTTGGGTTGAACGAAGTGAAACCCAACATTATTAACCATTTGTTGGGTTTCTATTTTTCTTAACCCAAGCGGATTGTAGTATAAAATAAATTATTTATGTTATGAGTAATCAGCAAGAGCCAGAGAATTTAGCCCCTGACAATGAGCTATCATTGCAAACTCTGGTGCGAACAATTACCCTTTCTCAGGGAGGATTTTCGCTGATTTTGCTGCGTTGTAACTATGCTGCTTTACGTCAGTGTATGGTAGAACGTCTGCACCAATTATCTGCTGTACAGATTTGCCAAATTACCTTACCTGCATCAGTCAAAACGCTTTACACAAATATACGCGAACAACTCTTAGATGAACAGCCACCTGCATTGATGATTTTTGGTTTGGAGTCGGTTAAAGATATTGATACAGTTCTGACTTCAGCTAACCAAGTACGGGAGGAGTTTAGAAAGAACTTCCTGTTGCCGATATTGTTGTGGGTTAATGATTCAGTTCTGCAAAAATTTATTCGATTAGCAACTGATTTAGAAAATTGGGCAACTATCATTGAGTTTGAAAACCCTACCGATGAGTTAATCAACTTCTTTCAGCAAAAAACTGATGAAATTTTTGCAGGTGATATCACGCCCAATCCCCAAATGTGCCGGGAACTAGAAACCGCTCGTCAAGATTTGCAAAATCGAGGAGAAGTATTAGAACCAGCACTTCAAGCAAGTTTAGAATTTGTGCTTGGCTTCAATGATTATCTACATGACCGGATAGATGCTGCTACAGAACACTATCAACAGAGTTTGAGTTTTTGGCAACAAAGTAATGATTTAGAACGACAAGGTATATTACTTGTTAATATTGCTTTAGCGGATGAGCGCCAAGCTGAAAAAAATCAAGCAGAGAATATCAGATATTGGCAAGAAGCTAAAAATTCTCTTCAGCAAGCTATTGAGATTTTTGAACAAGCACAACGTTCAGATTTAGTTGCAAAACATATTACTAAACTGGGTGAAGTGCTGCGACATTTACAAGCATGGTCAGAGTTGCAAAGCCTTGTGGAAAAATCTCTGTCGCTACATCAAAATTATGGCACACCGTTGCAATTGGCTAAAGATTATGGTTTTTTGGCAGAAGTAGCTTTAGAGCAGTCACGCTGGGATGAAGCTAATCAACTCGCAGGGCAAGCATTGCAAATATTAGCCCATTTACCTAATTTACAACCAGATGAATTTGGATCATATCGGTTTCTTTTAGCTAAATCGCAACAGGGTTTAGGTCAAGTTCAAGCAGCAATTAGTAATTTAGAAACTGCGAAAATTGAAAGTAATCATCAGTACAACCCACAATTATATATATCTATATTAGAAAGGTTAAGCTTACTCTACTTTGAGCAAGGTGAATATCTTAAGGCTTTTTATATTAAACAAGAGCAATTACAAATTGAACAGCAGTATGGTTTCCGCGCTTTTGTTGGTGCATCTTATCTCAACCCGCAGCGACAAGCAATTAATTCTGCACAGTTGCAAGTTGAAAATCCTGAAACCATTGCTCAAGAAATTGCCGCTTCTGGTCGGGGACAAGATGTGAAGCGGTTGCGAGAAAGAATTGGCGGCACTGAGCATAAATTGACTGTAATTCATGGTCAGTCAGGAGTGGGTAAAAGCTCGATTTTGCAGGGTGGATTAATCCCAGCATTGCAACAGCAAGCAATTGGTGAGCGAGATGCTTTACCTGTTTTGTTGCGAGTGTATACAGATTGGGTGGGAATGTTGGGGCGGTCTTTGGCTAAGGCTTTTGAGGAAGTCAGAGGTAATCCATTATCTGTTAATCTTGATTCTTCAGCCGCTATTTTAGGACAATTGCGGAAAAATGCTGACAGAAATTTATTGACGGTTTTAATGTTTGACCAGTTTGAGGAGTTTTTCTTCGTTTATCCAGACCAAAGTCAACGACGAGCATTTTATGAGTTTTTGCGAGTTTGTCTAGATATTCCTTTTATCAAGGTAATTCTGTCTTTGCGGGAAGATTATTTACATTATTTATTAGAGTTAGACCGTCTGTTTAATTTGACTGCAATTAATAATAATATTCTCGATAAAAATATTCGCTATTATTTGGGGAACTTTTCGCCAGCCGATGCTATGGCAGTTGTGCAAAGTTTAACAGAACGCTCTCACTTTTATCTAGAGCCTGCACTGATTGATGAATTAGTGCGGGATTTAGCAGGCGAATTGGGGGAGGTTCGCCCAATTGAGTTACAAATTGTGGGGACGCAATTACAAACTGATAAAATTACAACTTTAGACAAGTATCGTCAGTTTGGTACTAAAGAAAAACTGGTTGAGCGATTTTTAGAAGAAGTAATTACAGATTGTGGTGCGGAGAATGAACAAGTTGCACGACTGGTTTTATATTTACTCACAGATGAAAATGGTACTCGTCCCCTCAAGACTCGTGCTGAGTTAGCCGCAGATTTGCCAGCAGAAGTTGATAAACTAGATTTGGTCTTAGAGATTTTTGTGGCATCAAGGTTAGTATTGCTCTTACCAGAATCCCCTGCTGACCGTTATCAACTGGTGCATGATTATCTTGTGTCGTTCATTCGTGAGCAACAGGGTAATGAAATATTAGCAGAACTAGCTAGAGAGCGAGAACAACGGCTGCAAGTAGAAGAGAAGTTGAAGCTTGAACAAGATGCAAAGCAGATATTAGTTGATGCTCAAAAAGAAGCCAAGCGGCAAATTCGCCAAGGGCGGATGCAGTTAAGAGTGAGTTCTGGTTTAGCGGGATGTCTATTATTATTTGCAGGTATATCATCTTTATATGCATTGAATCAAATTCAATTTGCTAAGGATGCTGATGGTAAAAAGCAAGAGGCAGAAAATAAAGTTAAAACGGCTGAAGATAAATACCAATTAGTAACTCAAAGCTTGCAAGCTACGCAAAAAGAACAGGCAGCAATACAGAATAAAGCGCAGGAATTAGAAACTAAAAAGAAAGATGCAGAGCAAAAGTTTCAAGAAGCGCAGAAGAATCAGCAAGCCGCAGAAAGAGAATCAAAATTAGCAAAACAGAAAACTCAACAGGCAAACCAAAACTTACTGGCTGCTAAAGCAGACTTGGAAGAGGTAAACCAGAAAGCCTCAGAATTACAAGAGAAAAATGCCCAAGCACAGGAAAGCATTAAAACGGCAAGCGAAAAAATAAAAACTGCTGAAGTAAAATTACAACAAGCAGCGACAAAACAACAGCAAGCAGAATCTCAAGCTAAACAAGCCGAAACCACGCTCAACCAAGCGCAAGCACGACTTGCACAAGCACAGAAAGCAACAGAAGCAGCAGAAGCAGCACGTCAAGAAGCACAACAAGGAACGGAATTAGAACGGGCAGGTGTTAATGCCTTAAGACAATTTGAGTATGCCGAGTTAGAATCGCTGGTGGCAACAGTGCAGAGTGGGAAAGAGTTAAAAACTTTGGTAAAAGATGGTCGCCCTTTAGAAAAATATCCAGCTATCAGTCCTATTTTTGCTTTGGATAGTATTCTCGATAAAATTAAAGAACGTAACCAGTTTCAAGGGCATCATAGCAATGTCCATAGTGTGAGTTTCAGCCCGGACGGCAAAACTATCGCCACAGCATCAGATGACAAGACAGCGCGGTTGTGGACGCTCAACGGGCAACTGCTACAAGAATTCAAAGGGCATCAAGGCAGTGTCTTAAGTGTGAGTTTCAGCCCGGACGGCAAAACCATCGCCACGGCATCATTAGACGGGACAGCGCGGTTGTGGACGCTCAACGGGCAACTGCTGCAAGAATTCAAAGGGCGTCAAGGCAGTGTCTTAAGTGTGAGTTTCAGCCCGGACGGCAAAACCATCGCCACGGCATCAGCTGACAACACAGCACGGTTGTGGACGCTCAACGGGCAACTGCTGCAAGAATTCAAAGGGCATCATGGCTATGTCTTAAGTGTGAGTTTCAGCTCGGACGGCAAAACCATCGCCACGGCATCAGAAGACAGGACAGCACGGTTGTGGACGCTCAACGGGCAACTGCGACAAGAATTCAAAGGGCATCAAGCCTCTGTCTGGGGTGTGAGTTTCAGCCCGGATGGCAAAACCATCGCCACGGCATCAAAAGACGGGACAGCGCGGTTGTGGACGCTCAACGGGCAACTGCGACAAGAATTCCAAGGGCATCAGGGCGAAGTCTTAAGTGTGAGTTTCAGCTCGGACGGCAAAACCATCGCCACGGCATCAGCTGACAACACAGCACGGTTGTGGACGCTCAACGGGCAACTGCGACAAGAATTCCAAGGGCATCAAGCCGCTGTCTGGGGTGTGAATTTCAGCCCGGACGGCAAAACCATCGCCACGGCATCACAAGACAGGACAGCGCGGTTGTGGAAGCTCAACGGGCAACTGCGACAAGAATTCCAAGGGCATCAAAGCACAGTCTCAAGTGTGAGTTTCAGCCCGGACGGCAAAACCATCGCCACGGCATCAGCTGACAACACAGCACGGTTGTGGACGCTCAACGGGCAACTGCTGCAAGAATTCCAAGGGCATCAAAGCACAGTCTCAAGTGTGAGTTTCAGCCCGGACGGCAAAACCATCGCCACGGCATCACAAGACAGGACAGCGCGGTTGTGGAGGCTCAACGGGCAACTGCTGCAAGAATTCAAAGGGCATCATAGCAATGTCCATAGTGTGAGTTTCAGCCCGGACGGCAAAACCATCGCCACGGCATCAGCTGACAACACAGTACGGTTGTGGACGCTCAACGGGCAACTGCTGCAAGAATTCAAAGGGCATCAAGATTGGGTGAGGAGTGTGAGTTTCAGCCCGGACGGCAAAACTATCGCCACGGCATCAGAAGACAGGACAGCGCGGTTGTGGACGCTCAACGGGCAACTGCGACAAGAATTTAAAGGGCATCAAGGCGAAGTCAATAGTGTGAGTTTCAGCCCGGACGGCAAAACCATCGCCACAGCATCAGCTGACAACACAGCACGGTTGTGGACGCTCAACGGGCAACTGCTGCAAGAATTCAAAGGGCATCAAGATTGGGTGAGGAGTGTGAGTTTCAGCCCGGACGGCAAAACTATCGCCACGGCATCAGCTGACAACACAGCACGGTTGTGGACGCTCAACGGGCAACTGCTGCAAGAATTCAAAGGGCATCAAGATTGGGTGAGGAGTGTGAGTTTCAGCCCGGACGGCAAAACTATCGCCACGGCTTCTTATGACAACACAGCGCGGTTGTGGCCTGTGGAGAATTTAGACCAATTGCTGGTGCGGGGTTGCAATTGGCTGCATGATTATTTGCAGAATAACCCAAATTTGAATGAGAGCGACAAGCGTCTGTGCGATGACATTAAGTAGATGGTTGGCAAAAGCCCTCATGTAGAGACGCGATTTATCGCATCTGAAAGATTGGCACGTTAGAGAGACGCGATAAATCGCCGTCTCTACAGAGAATGTTCTCGGCAATTATTCCTTGACAGACTAAGTTTGTGTAAGTTGTTCCGCATTTAACTTGCATAATTAGGGCGGGCAAGATGCCCACCCCACAAGAGTTATATGAATTTTGGATATGCAAACTAGATGTGGTTTAGCTTAGTAGCGAATTCTACTTGCCCAATACTTTTAGATGTGTACAATAAAATTACCGTGCAAGATAAAGTAATAAATCATGCATCGCCAGATTAACATCACTTTGCCAGATGAGACAATTGAACTAATTGATCAAGTCATTGAAAAAGGCGATCGCAGTCGATTCATTAACGAAGCTGTGCAATACTATATTGCTCAAAAAGCCTTAGTCAATCTTAGAGAACAGTTAAAAGAGGGAGCCATCCAACGGGCAGAACGCGATTTGGGGTTAGTAGAAGAATGGTTTGACTTGGAAGAAGAATTGTGGCACAAAAACGAAAAGTAAACTACCCCAAATGCGGTGAATTATACTTAGTCAATTTCGATCCAACTATTGGTGCAGAGATAAAAAAAACACGCCCAGCTTTAATCTTGCAAAATGATGTTTCTAACGAACATAGTCCAATCACAGTTGTAGCTGCCATCACTTCAAAGTTTACAGAACCTTTGTATCCTACTGAAGTGCTGATTAGACTACCAGAAGGTGGTTTGAAAGATGATTCGGTTGTACTTCTCAATCAGATTCGCTCAATTGACAAGCAAAGGCTGATTAAACGTTTGGGAATTCTGCGTCCAGAAGCGATCGCACAGGTAGATAGAGCTATTCAAATCAGCCTTGGTCTAGTGAAACTTTGAGGCAAGGTCTTACACAAGCCGAGTCAGCCTCTACGGACTTTCTAGAATTATTTCATGCGATGCCTACGGCGGTAAACTACGCTACCTCTTTAATTTTTGCAAAAGCGGTGCGTTAGTCTTTGGCGTAACGCACCCTACTAGCGTGTCAAGGCTAAAGTTGTGCATTATAAAATGGGCTTTGAACTTTTAAATTCAATGTTTTTAGCGCTAATTTATTGCAACATTTTAGCCTTGACACGCTACTACTAGCGTGTCAAGGCTAAAGTTGTGCATTATAAAATGGGCTTTGAACTTTTAAATTCAATGTTTTTAGCGCTAATTTATTGCAACATTTTAGCCTTGACACGCTACTACTGGCGTGACAAGGCTAAAATGTTGCATTATGGTTTTCTTGTGGGACGGGCTAGAAGCCCGTCCGGGCGGGCAAGATGCCCACCCCACAAGAGTTAAATTGTATGCACTATTTAAGGCTTGTCACGCTACTACTAGCGTGGCAAGCTTAAAATAGTGCATTAAACGTAGACGTAGGTTGGGTGGAGCGGAGCGCAACCCAACATATATCAGGATGTTGGGTTACGCAAAGCCTCCACCCAACCTACATTATTTTTGCAACATTTTAGCCTTGCCACGCCACTACAAAACTAAACAGTAGAGAAATTAGCCATTAAAAACACGACTGCGCCACTTATTCAACCGGGCTTCTCCAATTGTGGCATACCGTTGAGCATCAGCAATTTGCTCTTGCAAAGCTGCAATCTGTTTTGCTTGCGCGTCAGCTTGCTGTTGCAAAGATGTATATTCCTTAGTGCTGCTAACGGAACTGGAAGACTGCAAACTACTACTGAATTTTGTTGTCCCGATGCTGGCAAAGGGTTGTAAGTCTGCTAGTTGTTGTTGCAAAGTTGCAATCTGGCTTTCTTGCTCTTTAATCTTTTGCTGCAAGCCTTCTTGAGCTGCTGTCTGAGCTGCAATAAACGGATTAACTGGAGCAGCAGTTTCTGGCTTTGGCTTGAATACTTCAGCAAGTATTGCACTAACATCTGTGAGTTTCACTCTACCATAAGGAGTGTTGTTAATTAGCGATCGCACCAGCTGAGGTTCATTATTCGTTGCTACGTTCTTGTCACTGCTAGAATTGCTCCGCAGCAGTTGCAGCATATTGGTAAATTCCAATATCTTTTTGCCCGTTTGAGTTTTATAACCCCGGTAATATGGTACTATGTTATCCCCAAAGGCATCTAGATACTCGTCGCTATCAAGATAAGAATCAATATCCGCCTCAAAACCCTTCTCATCTAGAATGTTGCTGTGATATTTCGTCTCGGAGTAGTCATCGGGAGCGCGACCTAGCAGGTGCTTGAAGTTCAGTTCAATCGCCCGGTAGCGGTAAACTTTATCAAAAAATCTGGAGCGATACAACTCTGATTTGGCAACCTGACGCACAAACTCACGGACATCAATTATACCTTGCTTGAGTTGGGATTCTGGAACGATGAGCCGCTCACTTTCCATAATGTAAGCATTACCCAATACTTGCCGATAAACTGCCCGAATTACAATTTCAATCTCTTCAACTGAAGCATTAGTCCACAGTTCAATGGGTTCTGTTTGGGGAAATGCTTGATATTGGCGTCGTCTGGTTTCTTCGTCTAAGAAGATTTGCATACTTGGTTAGTGTGGGTAGGAGTGACTAATGGCTTTGAGGACGTTTGCTAAAAATCTATATTTTTAAAGGTAATGGGAGCTAAATATTTGTTAGTGGTTATGTGGTACAGCTAATACCAATTCTTTGTGAAACTGCACAAAACCAAGTTTGATAAGACTTGGGGCTTGAGCAAATTGTTCTGGAGCAACCTCATAGGTAATCGATATAAGCACTAACAAATTTTAATTCCCTTTACAGTCAGGATTAATTTATCAAGTTTTGGGGAGTTTTTTAGTTACATTTTCTAACAAACTTAGACGGCTAACTGTTAATAAGTAATAGCTAATTATAGTAAACAATTAGCAATTAAACATTAACAATTAGCCGTCAACCCCCTTAGGGAGTATTTAAAATTCAAAACTTAATTTTGAATTGGAGTGTAGACGCCTGTCAGAAATATTTCCGCAGGATAGTAACTCTCAAACACGCTCATCAAATTTAGTGTATGCACTACCAGATTTTATCCAGTATTGTTTCAAAGTATGATGAGGCGTATGCAAACTAGCTTTTGCCTGATATAAAATTACTTGGCGATGATCACCCATCCAAATTTTATTAATCGGTTCAACGGATATTACTGTTCCTCCTAAAGAAGCGACACATTGAGAGAATCTTTCAATGGTGGTATATTCTACTGTCTCGAAAATAAAAAAGTTGCCCGAACAAATCAAGTGGCGACTGCGAATCCAGCAGCGCATCTTTTTTTCAGCTTGTAGAGGTAACATTTTAGATTTAACAGATTCAAGCTGAATCGACATAAAGCGCTCACCGCACATAAATCATCAGCAAAACTTTCTCGTTTTTCAAACTGCAAAGGGCCAAAGGTTGGCCCCAATATTTGCTTGTGGCTTTCAATATCCATACCTTTATCTAGATTTATCCAAATAGATTTCTACTACCACCGCCGACTCATCGACGGATAGAGGCTCAATGTCAGTGTTAGAAAGCACTTGTTCAAGGTGAGCGAATGCTAGATAATGATCGCTATGGTGCGATCGCGATCGTCCAATTGAAAATTCAAAGAATTCAGTAATTTCCATTAGAAAAGTGGTTTGAAAAAGTAGCTTACAATCCAAAAGGTATCTTGGCTAAAAAGTTATTCTCCCAGCCTAGATACTAGCTTTATTAATCATAACCGCATTCATAAGTGCTAAGTGCTGTTACTGGATAGCTATAATTGGGGCAGTGCTGAGTTAAAAGTACTGAGTTATTATTCTCCTCGTTGTTCCCAGCCGCTTTTTCATCTATACTTAGGCAAATCTAAGCAACTTCAGTGATACTGATGATTTTGTCGTCCGTCCTATAAATGTTTTGATGTTGCTCAAACGGTTACGCAGATTAGCTTTTTGCACTGATCCGATGCCGAAGCCATATAGGACTTACGCAGCGATAATTAGTCATTGCGAGCGGAACGCAGTCAAGCGTTGCAATCCTGCTCTTGACGAGATTGCAACTCTAAGAGACGCACTCGCGTTCGCAACGCTTGCAATGACGAAAATACGTTGCCTTTGCGTAAGTCCTACCATAGTTAAGCCTAAAACTCTTTGTCAAAGTCAATTTTTTTAACGTAGACGCTGCATCGGCTTGCCGCAGGCTACCGCCAAGGACGCAAAGGACGCAAAGAGAAGAATCACGAGTTGTTGTGGATAAATCTGCGTTTGCCCCTTGTAGACATCGCACCAAGTTAGCATACAGCAACACTCTTGAGGATAGTCATCGGGCCTTGGGCTTTGAGAATCTCCATTTCTACTGGATTTCGCACTAGTAAAGCACCAGCGAATCCTAATGAATTCACAGAGATAGATTGGAAATGCTCCTGCGATCGCGGTACAATCAACATCCATTCTCGTGTTGCTAGCAGATTGTAAGCACCAGATCCCACAGAATGTAGCAATGTATGATAAACTTCCAAAGTTGCTTGTGCTCCTGCGAATGGCGATCGCACCCAATGGGGATTTAATGGTGCGAAAGCGTGTACAAAAGGAAGTTTTGGTATTGCGTTGGTAAAGCCTACCGTTGGCGTAGCGGATGCACCAGAAGGTATCGATTCTTGAAATTGTGCTGCTGTTAGCAGAGGTTCAATAGGTATCTGCGGCCCCGAAGGTGCAAGTGGTAGCGGCACTAATTGCAAATGTTTATGTCGCTGACTAGCACCTGCGGTTTTACCACTGTTGTAAAATGCTAAACCATCGAAATCAGCTAAACATGCCCACATACCTGTAAAATCTTCCAGGGTGAGTAAGCTTTCCTGTTCCTCGAAGGCACGGGTGATGATTAGCAAGTGATAATCAACAACATTGAATTTATTTAAAATACATACATGAGTCTCGGAGATATCCGCCACAAATAAATCCTCTTCGTAAGGCAAAAAAGGATTAAACTCTTGACCAGAAGTAGCAGATTGTTTTTCCTGTTTCTCCTTGGCTGCATTTTTGCGACTCAGGTTAGACAAAATCCGCACTAAAAACCGCACGCCCTCCTGTTCTACAAATTCAAATTCTGTCGGAATCGACAGTAGCGCCCCGCATTGCAAAGCATGTTCAGTTCGTTCTTTAACACTTGTCCATAAAGTGCCAGGTTTAAGTAAAATTTTCCCCTGTGCCATTTTTATTCCTTCAGGCATAGTATAGAACACGCAGTGCTGTGCGCCTCTACGAATGACTATATTCCAATACGGTTCAGTAAAATACTAAAGCTTTCACAACAACGCAATACCTCCGCAACAAAACTGTCACAAATCATATCTACATTAGTAATACATCTAAATATCCTTCCAGACAGCAATGCAAAACGAATCTCGCGACAGAGAACACCCATCAAATAGCATTTCACATAACACTGCTGAAGCCAAATACCGTAATCGAGCGCCCTGGAAAAAGGCTGCCGCCTCTCTATCGCTGGTGCTTCTGGGATCAGGTATGACATTAGCAGGCGGCTATATGGCTGGACATTCTCGGCAGGTGTCTGAGAGTGCATCTAATTTGGCAGTTAATCGAGTAAATGCTGCTCCTCCATTACCAGCTGCCACAGATCCTAACTTTGTAACACGGGTGGTACAAAAGGTCGGGCCAGCAGTAGTGCGGATTAACTCTTCCCGAACGGTAAGAACTCAGATACCAGATGAATTTAACGATCCGTTTTTTCGCCGCTTTTTTGGTTCCCAACTGCCACAATCAGGAGAAAGGGTAGAACGGGGTACTGGTTCAGGTTTTATCATTAGTGCCGATGGTCGGATTCTCACTAATGCCCATGTGGTAGATGGTGCTGATACAGTGACAGTGACACTCAAGGATGGGCGCACCTTGCAAGGTAAGGTGTTAGGAAAAGATGAATTAACCGATGTTGCTGTTATCAAGGTTCAGGCAGAGAATCTACCTTCAGTAGCTTTGGGTAACTCAGATCAACTGCAACCGGGAGAATGGGCGATCGCGATCGGCAACCCCCTTGGACTAGATAATACAGTAACTACCGGAATCATCAGTGCTACCGGACGCAGCAGCAATCAAATCGGCGCTCCCGATAAGCGAGTAGAGTATATTCAAACTGACGCAGCCATTAATCCTGGTAACTCCGGCGGCCCCCTGCTAAATTCCCGTGGCGAGGTGATTGCCATGAATACAGCAATTATCCAAGGGGCACAAGGATTAGGCTTTGCTATTCCTATCAACACAGCACAACGTATTTCCAATCAACTAATAGCTACAGGCAAAGTAGAACATCCTTATCTGGGAATTCAGATGGTAGGGTTAACGCCTCAGCTAAAACAAAATATCAACTCAGATCCCAATAGCGGTTTGAGTGTGAATGAAGATAAAGGTGTATTAGTTGTGAAAGTTGTGCCAAATTCACCAGCTGCTAAAGCAGGGATACGTGCTGGGGATGTGATCCAAAAGCTTGGCGGACAAGCAGTCACAGATGCTAGCAGTGTTCAAAAGGCAGTAGAAAATAGCCAAGTCGGGGGCGATTTACGCATGGAATTACGTCGCAATGGGCAAAGTCTTAACATAGCTGTGCAACCTGGTGCTTTCCCCACGCAAGTACAGTAATCGCTGTGGTGAGCCATTTTGAGTGATTTTTGAGTAGTATAGCAACCGTCTAGCCCATTAGGACATAGACTATAAGTATTATCATGACCGACTCTCGCCTGATTTACTATGGCTAAACCTTACAGTTACGATTTCCGCTCTTATGGTGATCCAATCCATCGAGTTAGATGGATTGAAGAAAAGCGAAGCCAGTGAACTC